>JBNKSV010000110.1:0-502 GCA_050297535.1 Sedimenticolaceae bacterium | reverse complement strand
AGAAGCGCATGCTGATGAAGACCGTAAGGTTCGTGAACTGGTTGACGTACGTAACCAGGCTGATGCGATGATTCATGCGACTGAAAAGTCACTGAAAGATCTGGGCGATCAGGTTGACGAGACGGATAAGAAAGCCATTGAAGATGCAACTGAAGAACTGAAAAAAGCTCTGGAAGGCAGTGATAAGGAAGCGATTCAGGCAAAAACACAGGCGCTTGCTGAAGCTTCGGGTAAACTGGCTGAAAAAGCCTATGCCTCGCATTCAGGTGATGCTGCTGGGTCGGCCGAAGGTACTACTAGCGATGCAGGTGCTTCAGCTAACCAGGATGACGATGTTGTCGATGCCGAATTTGAAGAAGTCAAAGACGACGACAAAAAATAATCCTTACGGATTTAAATTGTCAATATAATCGACTGCGGGCGAGTGTTTACACTCGCCCGCATTTATTTTTTAAAACCTGGAATATTCAAACCATCAGTTATGTCGCAAAGAGATTATTAC
>JBNKSV010000109.1:0-504 GCA_050297535.1 Sedimenticolaceae bacterium | reverse complement strand
CGGGTAGATTCGCCGAGTTTCTCCAGGCCGCTGCCGCGCTCTGGCCAGATCTGATGGAACTGGCCGGCCCGAACCTGGTACGGGCGCTGGATGCGATCGGCTCGGTGTCTGCCGCTGATCTGAAGCAAAAGGGGTTGGGTGGCAAGGAACTTGGCGCTGAATTGCAACGCCTCAGATTGGCGGAGATACGTGCTGAACTTGGATGCTGAGAGGCGGACGGCTTTCGTGGTAAAGTCTCGAATTAGGGGGATCAAGAATTCCCAAGATATAGCCGGTGGTGCTTGGCTCACTTCTCCCCATTGGGGAGAAGGGCCGGGGATGAGGGGGATAGGATTGGAATTCAACCCTAACCCTGACCCTCTCCCAATCATGGGAGAGGGGATGGATTTTATTTGCAAAGGTATCTCATCGTAATAATCAGTTTATATATGCCAAACAATCCCAGCACACACCACTCAATACAAACAGAAGAAAGGCCCATGCGCCTGTTGCTGGTGGTGGATC
>JBNKSV010000108.1:0-509 GCA_050297535.1 Sedimenticolaceae bacterium | reverse complement strand
GGTTGCAATGGTTCTCTCGTTATGCCTTATCTACATCCAGAATCAGTTGCAAATTGAACAAGATTGGAAGGAATATGAAAAGGTCTGCACCCAACGTCCTGAATTATGCCCGAATCAGAATACAACAGGGACTGAGAGGCATTTCCGCTAATATTTGAGACATTACTCTCTGGCCAGCTTTTTCTCCGTTGGTTACTGCTCTACAGGGGGCGACTGCTTGCGCCTGCAAGAGCTGGCTCCTACAAACAAAATCGAAACCCTCCTCTGCGGTAGGAACCCAGCCCCCTGGGAGATGGATTCCATAAGACATAAACCAAGCCAAAAACCATCGTCCGCACCTGGATCCCGCGATCGAGTCGCGGGATGACGTGGTTTTTTTCATAGTAAGGTACTATTCTGCCCTGAATCCCGCGATCAAGTCGCGGGATGACGAGCTATAGTGTTATCTAGTAGTTGCTGTAATTAAAACAACCAAAGCGAGAGAGAGATGAAATTAGAGTCACTGGCGC
>JBNKSV010000107.1:267-511 GCA_050297535.1 Sedimenticolaceae bacterium | reverse complement strand
CGGCGTTGAAGCCAAGGCGCGACAGCGCAGACTCAAGCGCACTTCGGGCACCCAAGCACAGATACAGCTGGGTCAAGGATCTTTGATGGAGATGGTGACCAGGGACAGAATCGAACTGCCGACACGGGGATTTTCAGGTCCTGTCCTTACCACCTCACCAAGCCACAATATCCAAGTTAATTAACATATATCAAAAAGATATCACCCCATCACACACCATGAGGCACTTATTTCACTTACCTGC
>JBNKSV010000107.1:0-257 GCA_050297535.1 Sedimenticolaceae bacterium | reverse complement strand
CTGCGCTCAAATTGTAGCCATCTCGATTGATCGCTGAAGCCAGCATCTTGCCAATATGTAGCTTATAAGCAACAGTAACGGATGAACGAGATCGTCCATTATCTGACACCTGAAGGTAAGGACCTGTATCAGGAATGGCTTGACAGTCTGCGGGATAGGATAGCAAAAGCTCGCATTACCACACGCGTGAACCGGGTCTCCGCCGGAGCCTTCGGTGACTGCAAGCCAGTCGGTGACGGAGTTAGGGAACTCCGTAT
>JBNKSV010000106.1:0-518 GCA_050297535.1 Sedimenticolaceae bacterium | reverse complement strand
AGGAGAAGGCCACCCTTGAAGAAATGGTCGAGTCTCGCGATGAGCTGCTAATGGAGATCACTAGGGAGACGGGACTAGACCGCATGGGTGAGGATGAAGAAGAAGAAGAAGAGGATGTTGACGATGGAGGAGATGCCGCCGCACCCCCTGCCACTCCACCACCACCTCCGGTGCCCCCTGCTACCGTGCCTGAAGAGATCAACGAAGAGGCCCTATGGAGGCAATCCCAGAGCAAGAAGTTCCGATGCCACACGAGGTCGTCATGCCAGAGGCTGAGCCCGAGATACCACAACTCCGTCTCTACCGTGCACTCATGAGGGACTATGAGGAGAGCCCACTAAGGATGGAGAATGGTCCACATGAGCTGGATGATTTGGATGACATGGATGATCTAGATGATGACCCAAATGAAGGCCGCTCTAACATGGATGAGTGGTTTCCCGAAGATGGGAGTAATGATCGAGATTGATTTGTCGAGTCTAAGTCTTTAAGTTTATGATTAAGAATAAGTTTTTAGG
>JBNKSV010000105.1:0-518 GCA_050297535.1 Sedimenticolaceae bacterium | reverse complement strand
GTGAGTGAGGTTGGAGGATCATTTAGCGACTCTGGTCTTGTGACGTGAGCAAGAGGAATCCATGAGCCATGTGTTCTCCAAGCCTCCGACCAACACCTACATAGGACGAGAAGAGATCGCTGGCTCAGTGCTTGGGTTTGTGAGATAAATCTTAGGAATCCGGCACTTAACCATGCGACCAGAAGAAGTCTTCACAATCTTTTGTACATCACCATTTGAACAAGTGAGACGAGAACCATGACAGAGAAAATGTGGACCATCCCAATGTCTTAGCTCAAAACAGGTGTGAAACCCTCCTGCAGGAAAACCAGGCCTATGCGGGAAACGATCACCACGATGAGAACGTGGGCCGTAACCAAAGCGTCTAGGCACAAAGCGGTTCTCTCGTGAATCAAAGCCATATGAGTGATGGTTGGGTCCATGAGAGAACAAAGGCAAGGCACGAGAGTAGGAACGAGGCGAAAAATCAATGAACTCATCACGATATGAGTTTCTAGCGTAGTCAAAGAGCCTCTTCT
>JBNKSV010000104.1:0-518 GCA_050297535.1 Sedimenticolaceae bacterium | reverse complement strand
GGCCCACAAGTCAGAAGAAGCCTCCGTTGGGTCCGGTACCCGACGTGGCCAATGATAGGTCTCGTTTTACATCACGAGAGTCCGACTGCGCCTCAAATGTGACCCAGGTTGCTAGAAGACAAGGTGTAGATCGCCACCAAATCATCCGTGCGGAGAAGTCGAGCAGTTTTGAACCAATTCTGAGCCAAAACTCCTGTGATGGCTATCAAGTTAGAATTGATCCCCCAGGCGTGAGATGGTCATAACTCCTTCGTGCAAACTCCGAATCGAGGGCTGTTTCTTCCGTTGGATGCAGAATAACTTGTGTGAAGACCACTGAAGCGAATTTAAGAAAATATAACAAGTATACACATACTATGATTAAAGTAGTGGCCCGCCAAGTCTGAAGAAGCCTCTGTTGGGTCCGGTACCCGACGTGGCCAATGATAGGTCAAATTTTACATCACGAGAGTCCGACTGCGCCTCAAATGTGACCCGGGTTGCTAGAAAACAACGTGTAGATCGCCATCAAATCATCC
>JBNKSV010000103.1:0-522 GCA_050297535.1 Sedimenticolaceae bacterium | reverse complement strand
AGAAACCCAGCGTCAAGAATGCCACGTCTACTGCGACAAGTTCTCAAGTCACACCGGCGACATAAATCTTCAGGTATGGAGACGGTCTTGCTCACAGACCTAAAATGTGGCGCTCTCATCGAGAGAATAAGCCGGTAGTTGTCTCATGTTTCCTTTTCCACCCTTCTTCCACCATTTGCATTTTCTCTCCCCTTTCATCCACCATTTTTATTTACTCCTTTTCCACAGTATGTTTACTTCATCATTGCATAATATAAAATCTAAAAATTTCAAAAAAAGTAAAAGGAACTTTGGAAAACAATGAAAGGAATTTGCTTTACTTTTGATGCTTTTGATCAGTGGAGTGAGCGTGATAGGAGCAAGATGGAGTGGAGGATGAAAGTAGGGACTGAGTGAAGGCTGAGCATGGCCGGTCTGCCAAAGATTGGCGACGGGCCTACCACCTTCTCCCTCCTTTCCTCCTTTCCCCTCCACTATCTCCCTCTTTATCTCAACCACCACACCTTTGAGACAAAGTGTAGG
>JBNKSV010000102.1:0-529 GCA_050297535.1 Sedimenticolaceae bacterium | reverse complement strand
AACTGGGTCTGGCCATGGCCCTGTTCAGCTTCTTCTGGAATGCGGTGCTGCCCCAGTTCGAGGTGGTCACCCTGCGCTACCTCGGGGAGCGCGCACCCATGTACGCCCGCATCCGGGTGTGGGGTTCCGTGGGCTTTATCGTGGCGGTGGTGGTCCTGGGACTGGCGGTGGACCGGCAAGGCCCGGCGGCCATACTGCCGATCCTGCTCGGTATCTATACCGCCATCTGGATCTCCAGCCTGCTGGTCCGTGACCCAGACCAGCAACCCCACGTCAGCGATCAGCCCTCCCTCCTGTCGGTACTGAAACGGCCCGCGGTGATCGGTTTCTTCGCGGTCTGTTTCCTGCTGCAGGCGGGGCACGGCGCCTACTACACCTTCTACTCCATCTATATGGAGGGCGAGGGCTATTCCAAGACCCTGATCGGCCAGCTCTGGGCCCTGGGGGTCATCGCCGAGGTGATCGTCTTTCTGTTTATGCACCATTTCCTGGAACGCTGGGGCGCGCGCCGGGTGCTGATGGCCAGCCT
>JBNKSV010000101.1:0-534 GCA_050297535.1 Sedimenticolaceae bacterium | reverse complement strand
GGATTTTCCTTGATTTGGTAATATACTCAGTAAATGTTTCATGTAGATGTGTAGTTGGCTGGTGAGCAGAGTTATATATTACTACTAGTTGATAACCTCACGTGATGCTGTGCGATTTTAAAATACTTTATTATCCATGTGAATTCACATGTTGATTTTAATTCAAACAAAAGATAATCAAATTTAAAGTTAATTATAACATTATCGCACTCAAATAGAATAATAAAATAAATTTAAGTATATACTTGCTTAGAGAGTAGTCACAACTCATAATGCAACTCAATAGCTTGTATGCCCATAAATCTTGATTTCTTGTAAATATAAATATTTTCAAATATAGAGCAAATTAAGTTGATTTAAAAATTCTTAAAAACTTATGCAAGTGGGATCTTGTTATGTTCATCTCGTCGTGTAGAACACAACAGTGAAAATATAATTTAAAATGGATATCATACAAGTTAGATTAATTATTTTAAAGTTTTGTATTATTTAGTGGTGATGTGTCGATGATTAGGTTGCTGAGGTGGATAGCTT
>JBNKSV010000100.1:0-536 GCA_050297535.1 Sedimenticolaceae bacterium | reverse complement strand
CAATCACATTGAAAAACACAACCCTCAACTCTTTAGTGCCATCAAACATGTACTCAACAGTATTTTGAAGAAGGCCATAATAGTCGATAACATTGGACTTCCTCTATATCTGTGTACATATAAAGCATGGAATAGTTCTACTCCTTGTCGGTGACATAATGTGCACTAGGAGCTCCAACACCTTTACCCTTCCATTGAAAAATTGATAGCTCACTCAACAAAACTTCTTCTACTATGTGGTACCGCGTTGTATGAGCATTTACATTGTTGGCATATGAGAAATACATGCTTGAGAAGTTTGTAATCTCTTTATACGCAAATGCCTCCGCAATACACCCCTCAACCTTGGCCTTGTTGCGAACCGTATATCTTAGTTTTTCCAATTCTCTTTCTTAACTATACATTCACTTGAACTGCACAGGTCCTCCAACCCTAGCTTCCCAAGGTAAATGCACTAGCAAATGTTGCATCGCATATTACCATCCAGAAGGGAATACGGTTTCCATGTTACATACAAGCACTACAATCTCCTTCTC
>JBNKSV010000099.1:0-539 GCA_050297535.1 Sedimenticolaceae bacterium | reverse complement strand
TTTGAGTTTTAATCTTGCGACCGTACTCCCCAGGCGGTCTACTTAACGCGTTAGCTCCGAAAGCCACGGCTCAAGGCCACAACCTCCAAGTAGACATCGTTTACGGCGTGGACTACCAGGGTATCTAATCCTGTTTGCTCCCCACGCTTTCGCATCTGAGTGTCAGTATCTGTCCAGGGGGCCGCCTTCGCCACCGGTATTCCTTCAGATCTCTACGCATTTCACCGCTACACCTGAAATTCTACCCCCCTCTACAGTACTCTAGCCTCCCAGTTTCAAATGCAACTCCGGGGTTAAGCCCCGGGCTTTCACATCTGACTTAAAAAACCACCTGCATGCGCTTTACGCCCAGTAATTCCGATTAACGCTCGCACCCTCCGTATTACCGCGGCTGCTGGCACGGAGTTAGCCGGTGCTTCTTCTGCAGCTAACGTCAAAATGTAACTCTATTAAAGCTACATCCTTCCTCACTGCTGAAAGTACTTTACAACCCGAAGGCCTTCTTCATACACGCGGCATGGCTGCATCAGGCTTGCGCC
>JBNKSV010000098.1:0-542 GCA_050297535.1 Sedimenticolaceae bacterium | reverse complement strand
AATGCCAGCGATGGATAATCCCATTTTAAGCCGCACGGTAAAGGTGCCGGTTCTTGCTTTCATGGCGGTTCTCCGAAATAAAATCCGCTTTCAAATCCACTTTTAGTTTCGTCGGCCTGTTTAGATATTTCTTGAGACTAAATGTTGGTTATACGCCGTATTGATCCCGTAATGCCAGATATTGCTCCGCCTCTTCCTGTTTTCCCCTTTTGCGGGCGCCGTTGGCCAGGATTTCCACTTTTTTTGTCAGTGTTTGAATGGCCGCCTTGCGGTAGTGGTCAGGCAGCTTCGTGGTGTCTAGTAGTTTCCGCAGGGCCTGGATGCGGAAACGGTCCATGCCCCAGTGGCGTTGGGAGAGCTGATCCTCATGGCCGCCGTATTTGATGATCTGCGGCTCCTCCACAAAAGCTACCGAATAATGGGCGCATATCCGTAACCAGAGGTCATAGTCTTCACAGGCCGGCAGGGTCTCATCGAACCAGCCGATCTCATTGAATAGGGAGTGGTGGATCAGCACCGAGGAAGGGGAGATGACGCACAGC
>JBNKSV010000097.1:0-542 GCA_050297535.1 Sedimenticolaceae bacterium | reverse complement strand
GCCACAGGTGTCGCGGCTGGTCTTACCGACCTTCTGCGCCACCTGCTTCAGCTTGACGTAATCCGCCGGGTGGCCCGCCTTTCCGGGCGGTTTACTATAGCCACCCGTGGTGTCGTGGCACACCAGACAGTCGACGTTCTCCTCCGCCGTAAAATCGAAATTTTCGTCCTCCATGCCGTAGCCAATGTGGCAGGCGGCACAAAACGCCATGTTGGTGCGTGGAGCGATGCAGAAGTTATTCAGAATATTCTTCTTTCCCAGGTGCTGTCCCGTTTCCGGATTCACATAGTCCCAGGTCCAGTGCTTGGTCTTATGGAGCTGTTTGGCCGCCTCCGTGTGGCAGGAGAGACAGGCCTTGGTAACCTCCGGGCCGGTGCTAAACTCCCGGTCCAGCTCCTTGAACTTGCTGTGATCCGCAGTGGAGGCAAACGCCGGCACCGTGACACATAACAGGACAAACGAGGCCAACCAGACCAAAATCGGCATGACACGTAGCCACTGGCTTGAAAAGTGCTTCATATTGGGACTTCCCCCTTACTATG
>JBNKSV010000096.1:280-542 GCA_050297535.1 Sedimenticolaceae bacterium | reverse complement strand
ATGAATAAGCGTAAAGGTGCTTACCTTCCTTATGCGATGGCGAAGCCTGCGCGTTATGTGATCGATCCCCGTATCATCGGTACTGAAGATGCTGATAAGGCAAAAGCAGCCTGTAAATTCGATGCCATTGATCTGGAGATGCAGGAAGAGACAGTAGAATTCCAGGCTGGCGCTATCATCTGGGCTACCGGTTGGCAGCCTTATGATGCAAACAAGATTCAGCCCTATGGCTATGACCGCTTTAAGAACGTTATCACCAGCG
>JBNKSV010000096.1:0-270 GCA_050297535.1 Sedimenticolaceae bacterium | reverse complement strand
GAACGTATGATGGATAAGTTCGGTCCTACCGGTGGCAAGATTCTACGTCCTTCAGATAATAAGGAAGCCAAAAATATTGCTTTTATCCAGTGTGCCGGTTCACGAGATCGTAACTATCTGAAGCATTGTTCACGCATCTGCTGCATGGCATCGCTCAAGCAAAGTACCTACATCACCGAACAGTATGGTGTCGAGGATGAAGATGCTAAAGGCACCATCTACTACATCGATATTCGTTCAATCGATCGTTTTGAAGATTTCTATCGCAAG
>JBNKSV010000095.1:0-585 GCA_050297535.1 Sedimenticolaceae bacterium | reverse complement strand
ATGAAGAGGCCCACATATGTGTAGCTGAATGGAGTTGGGGATCTAAATCTAAACCATTCATATGCTCTAGCTTGAAGACGGGTTCTAAGGCCGACAAGACAAAATATGCTACACTTTTGATGTTGGTAAGTGTGATAGGATATTTGATTACTTGTTGCAAGAAAAATAAATTAAATTGCCAAGTGGTCATGTCATACCATCATCGGAACAACTTAAAAAGCATGCATATTGTAAATGCCATAATTCTTATTCTCATGTTACCAACGATTGCAATGTTTTCCATTGACAGGTTCAATCGGCCATAAATGAAGGATGATTGAAATTTGCAGAAAGTCCCCAAATGAAGCTTGACAAAGACCCGTTCCCGGCAAACATGAACATGGTCGAGCTCGATGGGAAGAAGGTCCTGGTTTGGCCATCTCAGTTAGAGTCAACCAAGGGCAAGGATGTCATCATAGGAGAAGAACAGCCGCCGAGGATGATCAAGCCAAAAAGTCCGTAGGATGGCCAATGGCAAAAGAACGACGGGAGCAAGCCACAACAGTGCCCAAAGGCCACCTTCGACATCCTTATGGCCAAGTAAAA
>JBNKSV010000094.1:0-585 GCA_050297535.1 Sedimenticolaceae bacterium | reverse complement strand
CACCACGAGAAAATGTGATCTCCATTTTTACTTTTCTTTTCAGAAGGTCTCTCCCACTTCTCTTGTATTTTTCATCCTCTTCTTTTTCATTGAGCTTTTCATGCCCTTGTCTTGGTGGATGATGATTTTTTTTGCTTTTGATCCTTGCTCCCTCCCTTCTCTCTCTCTCTCTCTTTTGAAGATCCTTCTTTTGCAGGAGAGAGACTCTTCTTGCTAGAATTTGCTTGGGAGAATCACTTGATGATAGGATCAAAGTTGAGACAAGGAATGATAAGTGTTTGATATGGAGTTTGTGGAATGCTTGGCGGATTATGCCTTCTTCGATTAGAATAAGGCATTACCAAGCATGAGTGTATGCAGGCCAGAAAACAAAGTTTAATGAAGGAATAATCAACCAGGGTTTTGCCACAAACTCTAGAGAATTAACATTTGTAAAAACCCAACAAAAATATAAGCATGGTAAAAGCATACATATTCTAAATATTTAACTCTGGGTAGTGTATAGGTAAGCTTGAGATTAGGGTCTAGGCAAGCCCGACATGTAGATAACATAATGAAGCATAAAAACCAAAAGGATAAAGAAAA
>JBNKSV010000093.1:0-587 GCA_050297535.1 Sedimenticolaceae bacterium | reverse complement strand
CCATCATGTGCCATGGGGCGAGTTCCGTACCGCTTTCCGTGGCCACCACCTGTCAGCGGGCACTATGCGCCGCAAGCTTGCAGAGTTTCTGGATCTGCGCCAGGGAAACCGCTCTGTCTATGAGTATATTCAGGAATTCAACAATCTGGTGCAGTACGGGATTCACCATGTTGATACTGATGCGAAGAAGGCTGAGCTTTTTCGCAAGGGGCTCACTATTCAGTTGCAGGATCGTCTGATTCTCTCCCAGAACCTGTCATACAATGAGCTGGCAAGTGCTGCTATTGACCAAGAGGGCACCATGAAGGCCTGTGAAGCGGCCGAAGAGAAGAAAAGGAAGATGATAGTGTCAGGATCCTCTAGAGGCGATTCTAGCAGTGCTCCCCCGAAGTACCGCATGATCTACACCCCGCCCGAAGGACAGCCGCGCCGCCCTCCGCCGCAGTTCTGGGGCAATCGCCCACAACAACAGCAACAGCAACAGCTCAGGGAGTTCTGGGCTACCCAGATGGATGAGATCGAGCAGACAACTGACTTCAAGAACCACAACTTGCCACTTGCAAGGATAAAGAAGATAATGAAGGCTG
>JBNKSV010000092.1:0-588 GCA_050297535.1 Sedimenticolaceae bacterium | reverse complement strand
ACCGGCTAACTCCGTGCCAGCAGCCGCGGTAATACGGAGGGTGCAAGCGTTAATCGGAATTACTGGGCGTAAAGCGCGCGTAGGTGGTTTGGTAAGTCAGATGTGAAAGCCCCGGGCTCAACCTGGGAATTGCATTTGATACTGCCTGACTAGAGTATGGTAGAGGGAAGTGGAATTCCGGGTGTAGCGGTGAAATGCGTAGATATCCGGAGGAACATCAGTGGCGAAGGCGGCTTCCTGGACCAATACTGACACTGAGGTGCGAAAGCGTGGGTAGCAAACAGGATTAGATACCCTGGTAGTCCACGCCGTAAACGATGTCAACTAGCCGTTGGACTCATTATAAGGGTTTAGTGGCGCAGCTAACGCGATAAGTTGACCGCCTGGGGAGTACGGCCGCAAGGTTAAAACTCAAATGAATTGACGGGGGCCCGCACAAGCGGTGGAGCATGTGGTTTAATTCGATGCAACGCGAAGAACCTTACCTACTCTTGACATCCAGAGAACTTTCCAGAGATGGATTGGTGCCTTCGGGAACTCTGAGACAGGTGCTGCATGGCTGTCGTCAGCTCGTGTTGTGAAATGTTG
>JBNKSV010000091.1:0-596 GCA_050297535.1 Sedimenticolaceae bacterium | reverse complement strand
CTCAGCCAATCCATACCAAGTATGACATCAATGCCCTTCAATTCCAAGACTATAAGGTTGCCGACAAAGTCTACCTCCCTTATATTAAGATTCACCTTTGGGTATAGCTGCCTTGTGGGCATATCTCCTCCTAGAGAACTAACTATCATTTGACATCTTAGCAGGGCTATGGGCAGATTATGCTTCTCAACATATGCAGTAGATATGAAAGAATGTGATGCTCCAGAATCAAACATCACAACTGCAGAAGTGTCATTGATGAGAAACATACCAATGACAACATCAGGAGCTTCTTGCACTTCTTCCACAACCACATGATTGACTCTCCCACGGGCGTAGTTCTGCTTGGCAGCAACAGGAACAGAGTTGGCTCCACGGGTAGGGGCAGGTGTAGCTATAGCAGGCTGATTAACACGAGTGCGTGGATTGGGGCATCAATTGGTGTAATGTCCCTGTTCACCACAGCTATAACACCTATGGTCAGCTTGTTGTGGGTCTTGGGTAGCTTGGGTTCTCTGAACACTCTGATTCCCAGCAGCAGGAGTCTGGAGGTTGTTGGGGCACTGAATCACCTGATGCTACAAGGTAGAGAATCC
>JBNKSV010000090.1:0-605 GCA_050297535.1 Sedimenticolaceae bacterium | reverse complement strand
ATTAGCGTGCGTTTCCACACGTTGTCCCCCGCTACTGGGCAGATTCTCATGCATTACTCACCCGTCCGCCACTCGACGCCTGGTAGCAAGCTACCATCGTTTCCGTTCGACTTGCATGTGTTAAGCATGCCGCTAGCGTTCAATCTGAGCCAGGATCAAACTCTTCAGTTCAATCTTAAAAGCTGCTTATGGCAGCAAATCTTTTTGACTAAAGTAGATCCAAGCCTCAAAAATTTAAAACGTTTCGCTTAGAATTTTTGGGTTGGTTACTTATGTCGATTCTTTATCCTAAGACAAGTCTTCCAACACAAGCACCCACACAAATTGCTTTGTTCTATCAATTTTTTAAAGAGCGTTTCGGCTTTCTGCCGAAGAAGAGGTGCGCATTATACAGACCTCTAAGTCGTTGTCAACACTTTATTTTTTAGTGTTGACTCGCAGCTTCAAGACTCAAAATCTTCAGCCCCTTGCTGCGAAAGAGGCGCGAATTATACAGCTCATTCTCGCCTCGTCAACCCCTTCCAAAAACTTTTTTTCAACCGCTTTCAGAAGAAATCCAACTCCGGTCTCAACCGAAGTGCGGCGCATTATACATCCCTGGCGGT
>JBNKSV010000089.1:0-606 GCA_050297535.1 Sedimenticolaceae bacterium | reverse complement strand
GTCGCGCGTCGGTATCCGAACCCTCCAGCAGGAGTATGCGTAGCGTGTCACTCATAGCAATCCATCCTTACATGGCGGTGACTTTTCGGGTCCCTGGCTGTCGCCGATCACCATCCTATTCCGGGAAGACTCCCGAGACAAGCATACGATCGGATAGGTTAAAATCGTTATCGTACGCCCTTTGTCCGACAATGCCTGTTGCCCCTATAATGGCAGGCACAGTCCTGCTAAAAAAACCGTGTGGAGCCTATGGCACAATACATCTATACCATGAACCGCGTTTCCAAGATCGTACCGCCGAAACGCGAAATTCTTAAAGACATTTCCCTCTCCTTCTTTCCCGGCGCCAAGATCGGCGTGCTCGGCCTTAACGGTGCAGGTAAATCAACCCTGCTACGCATCATGGCAGGCGTCGATACCGAGATCGAAGGTGAAGCCCGTCCACAATCAGGGATCAAGATTGGCTATTTGCCACAAGAACCGCAATTAGAGGAATCTCTCGATGTTCGTGGCAATATCGAACTAGCCGTTGGCGAGGTAAAAGACGCATTGAAGCGTCTTGATGAGGTCTATGCCGCCTATGCCGAGCCCGACGCCGACTTCGAC
>JBNKSV010000088.1:0-611 GCA_050297535.1 Sedimenticolaceae bacterium | reverse complement strand
AAAGGTGATTCTGAAATTTAACAAAGCTTACAGCGGAATTAGAACGGTCAAAACCGGACAGTCCGATTTGACAAACTGGACACTTCGGTTTTGTCAGAGAGTTAAACATAAAACCTATTCAATTAACTTCCAGACACTTTATAAATAAAAGCAAGCTATAACTATAACCTGGAGAACCTCTTGAACTAGATTCACAAAGAATCTACTCAAGAACTCATACTCCAAAACTGAACAGTCTGGTTTGGCAAATTGAACACTCCGGTTTCTCGGGATAGAAACTTGTAGAAATCTACGATGAGTTCGACACTAACTTAGAGCTACTCAAGATTGCATATAGGATTAATTGCAAGGAATTGATCAAAGATACAACAATCTATGCATGCAACCTATATAATTAATAGAGACAATTAGTCACTCAAGCAATTCGAATAGCAAGAACACAAGAATGCAAACCAAAGGATTGACACGAGGATTTATTTACCGAAGTTCAAAATCACCACACGTGATCCCTACTTCTCCGTTGAGGTAGCTTGAGTTGCCCATCAAGAGGCAACTCCAAGCTGGGTCTCTTTCAACCACTTTCCAAACTTCACTAGCTCTTGCTTCTTTTC
>JBNKSV010000087.1:0-612 GCA_050297535.1 Sedimenticolaceae bacterium | reverse complement strand
TCATCTACCCTGTTTTCGATATTGAATGGGTCAGTCCAGTACAAGTGGTGCCAAAGAAAGGTGGAATAACTGTCGTCCGTAACAAGAAGAATGATCTCATTCCTCAACAGATGGTCACTGGTTGGTGTATGTGTATTGATTATCAGAAACTCAACAAGGCCACCAGGAAGGATCATTTCCCCTTACCCTTCATCGATGAAATGTAAGAGAGGCTGGCTAACCACTCCTTCTTCTGCTACCTGGATGGTTACTCTGGTTATCATCAGATCCCGATCCATCCGGATGACCAGAGCAAAACCACCTTCATAGGTTTGCGCGACCTAAATAACGTAGTTATCCCTAGATTAGGATTTCCCTTTTTCAAAATTTCAAAAATAAATAATTTTAAAGGCATTAGGATTAGATCATGCCTTAGTAGTGTAATTTTTTCCTTTTTATCAAAAATTAATAAAAATTGCTCTCTTTCTTTATTCTTCAAAATTAAAAGTTGGAAGCAAATATCTATATCTCACTTGGTGTGCTTTTGAGCACCAAGTGAGAAAATCTTCACTAACACTATGATGCAGGGGAAGAAATAGAGTTGTGCTAAAAAGCAGAGAAAAATTGGTGACC
>JBNKSV010000086.1:0-614 GCA_050297535.1 Sedimenticolaceae bacterium | reverse complement strand
CACCCTCAATTTGAGTGGTGAAATCCTTTACCAAATGTTTAGCTCATGATGGGACTTTGGAGAGGTGTGTGCCTCTTGTGCCGCAAAGGCACACTCTTTTGTCTCGTGCTATAACTTGTCTAAAATTCAGTTTGTATGGTGTGCTTAATGATATTCCAATATAGTGATCTCGAAGCTCCGGGGTGTTTGCCGTACCCAGTCGTGCGACCCTCCGCGTGGTCTAGAGGTCATTTGAGGATGTCCGATACCGTGGTCTCGAAGCTCCGGGGTGTTTGCCGTAACCAGTCGTGCGACCCTCCGCGCGGTCTAGAGATTACGTGAGGACCTAAAATGAGTAAATTGTGAACTTAATTGCTTATTCACTTGCTTGTTTACTCACTTGTACAAACTGAGTTCTTAGTTGCATATGTGAGCATTTGGCAAAGCACGTGTCTCGAATCTCTATTGCTCTATTTGAGATGATGCCTAGCGAGTTTATATATGCTTGTTTTGGTTGAGATATGAGTCTTTATGCTTGTGGTGACTTGCTTAACTTGCTTATTCACTTCATTTCATATCTTAGCTCATGGCTACTTGCTTGTTATCTTGTAATGGTCTCCTTGTAAGGATTCACT
>JBNKSV010000085.1:0-627 GCA_050297535.1 Sedimenticolaceae bacterium | reverse complement strand
CTCTAAGCAATTCAACCATCTGGCGCAGTATGTGCCGGACCAAGTGGACACGGATGAGAAGAAGGACCGTTTCATGATCGGTCTCTCCACCAAGCTACAGGAGCGCATGGCGCTCAACACCGGAGGGACATTTCCGGAGTTCATCAGCAATGTGATGATCACGGACGATGCAATCCGCGCCCACAAGGAAACCAAGAAGAGGAAGGTTGTGGCCGCTCCATCCAGTAGTGCTCCTCCGAAGTATCGGACGGTGTACCACTACGGCCCCACCTATCCACCTCGACCCCAGCGTCAGCATCAGCGTCCACAGCAGCAGTGGGCTCCACGCCCACCTCAGCACCAACACCAGCAGGCAGCACCAAGAGCTCTACCTCCACCTCCGCCAAGGACGCGCCTGCCGGCACCACCGACCGCTGGAGCCACCTCCAGTCCCACCTGCTTCAACTGTGGTCGCTCCGGCCACTTCACTCGAGAGTGCACCACGCCAAAGAAGACTATCACGCAGGGCCACGTCACCGCTCCACCACGTGGTCCTTCGAAGGTGGCTATTGTGAAGACTGGCCGCATCAACTACACTACCCTGGAAGATGTTCTGGAGGGCGAGCAGGTCCTCGCTGGTATGTTCTC
>JBNKSV010000084.1:241-634 GCA_050297535.1 Sedimenticolaceae bacterium | reverse complement strand
ATTTGCCTGCATCCTCTTCCAGGTGGGCGCGGGTGATGCCAATTGTTTTGGTCACGCCGTCTTCCAGTTCGATCTCCAGTTTGCCCTTACCGACGATTGGCAGTTCGAACTGGGATATCTGATAGCCCTTGGGCAGGTCGGGATAGAAATAGTTTTTTCGTGCAAACACAGAACGCTTGCCGATCTCTGCGTCGACCGCCAGACCGAACATCACCGCCATGCGCACTGCCTCTTTATTCAATACCGGCAGGACGCCGGGTAGACCAAGGTCGACGGCGCAGGCCTGAGTATTGGGTTCCGCACCGTAGGCAGTCGCGGCACCGGAAAATATCTTTGAGTTAGTGGCGAGCTGGGTGTGGATCTCACAACCGATGACAACTTCCCATTCCATCG
>JBNKSV010000084.1:0-231 GCA_050297535.1 Sedimenticolaceae bacterium | reverse complement strand
GGTCGACTGCTGATACTTGTGCGCCACGTTCAGCAGGCGTGCCTCGTCGAAATAGTTGCCGATGATCTGCATGCCCACCGGACGCTTACCGATAAAACCACAGGGCACCGACATACCGGGCAATCCGGCGAGGTTAACTGCGATGGTGTAGATGTCGGCCAGATACATGGCGACCGGATCGTCGCTCTTCTCGCCCAGATTGAAGGCGGGGGTCGGTGAGGTCGGGCCCAT
>JBNKSV010000082.1:0-639 GCA_050297535.1 Sedimenticolaceae bacterium | reverse complement strand
GTTGATTGATTTACCATGCATGTTTAGCATAGGTTGCTAATCTTTTATTATCATTACTAATCAACTTAATTTGGCTAATAACTTGTTTAAAAGTAATTAGTAGTAGGTGCTAGTAGGCTTGAGTCCGTTGATTCACTTGAAGCCTTGCATGTCTAGAATTCGTGGCCTTTGGGTCACGTCGGATAAGTCTTGTTGAGCATAGTCGCTCAAGCTTTTGGTCTTATTGTTTTTATTTGTTTGTGTGCAGGTGCAGATGTTCCTCGTTCTTTTGGCAATGCTGACAATGGCTGTCAGTGAGTGGTCCAGGCCGATGAGGGATGGATTGCCTACTGGGACTCACAAGTGTAGGTCATTAGATAGAGCTCACTCCCTTCTAGGGTGAAGGGTGTGTGCTTGACGTGAGAGATTATCTCTTCCACCAAAACTCTGTTCTATCTTTTGAAGAGCTCTTTTGTCTTCAACTTCTGTGAACTTAATACATGGCACTCAAATTATAATAACTACTTTATAACTTAAATATCACTGTATTGTATGCTTATGTGTTGTGTTTGCTCATTCTCACTTCATTGAGAATCCTCCGATATGATCTTGGGAGATGAACCCCTCATTTCTGAGGTGGTTTTCTCGCTTCACTCTTTG
>JBNKSV010000081.1:0-649 GCA_050297535.1 Sedimenticolaceae bacterium | reverse complement strand
ATAATGTTCATACAAGCCATAAAAAAATTCTTACAAGCACACCACAATAGTTTTAAAGACCATGTCCACATGACCAACACAAACACAATTAAAGGTTTTACAAGCCAAGTCCAAATAAAATGACATCTAGGATAGAGATAGATATTCTTCTCCCCCTTTGGCATCAAAGCACCAAAAAGAGAGAAGGAAAAGCGATGTCTTCACTCAGAGTCTTCTTCAATGTCATCGTCATCATCATCTTCACTGCCACTCCAGAGAGTCATATCGTCTTCATCACTCTCAGAGCATATGCTTCTTAACTCGTCACTGTCATCAGCATCAATGAGATTTGCATTTTCCTTGGCTTGCCTTTTCACTTTCTTGATTTCTCCCTCTAATTTTGTATCGTTCTCTTTCTTGTCATCATCATCATCCCTACGCTCAAAGGATAATTAGCAATGAAGTTGTAACACCCACTTTTTGCAGTAATAAATTTTGGCCAAATTAGAAGTGCATTAGGTTGCATGTCATGGCATGGCATATTGACATTTTCTAAAATTCCTTGAATTCTAGAAATTCCCTCTCCAAATTCTTGTGCTCCAAAATTCACTCGAATTCACATTCTTGCCTTCCCAAATTTTCTACATTTTTTGGGAATTTTACCAATTAT
>JBNKSV010000080.1:0-701 GCA_050297535.1 Sedimenticolaceae bacterium | reverse complement strand
GCCATGAAGCAATGCTTCATACTCAGCTGCATTGTTAGATGCTGGAAAATACATTTGCATGACATACTTGAAATTTTCCCCTTTAGGAGATGTTACCAAAATTCCTGCTCCCGCACCTTGAAGTTGTAGGGAGCCATCGAAATTGATGATCCAATATTCCAGCTCTCTTTCTCTGGGAGGTGTTTGAGTCTCTGACCACTCAGCCACGAAGTTGCTTAGAGCTTCAGCCTTGATTGTTGTGACAGAACCACCTCGGGGAGGGGTTCATCGACCAGGATCAGCTTGATCGGTTCTCGGTGAAGCGAGAACACAATCAACACACATAAGTACAATACCATATATTAAAATTTAACTAGAAGTTATTACAACTTAGTTTCACATATTAGTTATACAAAAAGATTTGAAGCCAAAATCACGCTTCAGGAGATAAATCAGAGTTTGCGAAAGTAGTTTCCCTCAACGATCAGGACATTCTTTCCCATAAAGAGAATGACATCCATCAACGCTCTAAGCCTGAGGATCCCAGTACGGAGTCCAACCCTCATCGGTTTGGACTTCCCACTGACAACCCTCGTCAGCATTGCCAAAAAGAGGAAGCAGTTCCTCACCTGCACACAGAAGACAACAAGAGCAAAGCTTGAGCGACTACGCTCAGCAAGACTTATCCAAGGTGATCAATAGACTACCACTAGACATGCAAT
>JBNKSV010000079.1:0-719 GCA_050297535.1 Sedimenticolaceae bacterium | reverse complement strand
GCAACAGAGAGGAACGTCTCTCCCAACGTAAATGGCACCGTCCCGAGGACTATGCCTCAACGACCGTGGCAGCAGACAGGCTATGGAAACACTTATGGAGGTACTTCGTGATTTTCAAAGTCACTTAATCTGTGCGGTTGTCTTGGCGGACTCTTATAGATTACAATGTTTTTCCTCAGACTTTGATGTTTCCTGTTTCAGGTGCAGGATACGGTGGATCAAATATGTATAGTTCATCTGGGGGATTTGGCAGCAATTACGGTGGCGGCGGGCTCTATGGAAATAGCATGTATGGCTCAGGTTATGGAGGTGGTTATGGTGGTGGCCTTTACGGGAGTTCTAGCATGTACGGTGGAGGCATGCATGGTGGGATGGGAGGATATGGTGGTTATGGTATGGGTGGAATGGGTGGCATGGGCGGAATGGGTGGTATGGGCATGGGTCCTTACGGTAATCCAGATCCAAATTCGCATGGCCCTCCTGCATCACCACCAAGTTTCTGGATGTCCTTCCTACGAGTGGTAAGATAATTTTTTCAATTTCCATTTATTGAAAAATGAGAATAAGGTTATATGATGGGGAGGGTAATAGTCTATCCTAGCAGTCATTATTCTTATTTGGCTTATGTTTATGGATCTGGTGCACATTAAAGCATAACACAACTCTTTAGAATGTTAGGTCATATTTATTATAATCAGTATATACCAAACTATCAAATG
>JBNKSV010000078.1:0-725 GCA_050297535.1 Sedimenticolaceae bacterium | reverse complement strand
GGGTGACACGATTTGGACAGATTGGAGGTTGCCGCTTTTGGAGTGCCTTAGAAATCACAGAAAAAATATGGATAAGAAGGTTAAGCGGCAAGTTTTGAAGTATATGTCGTTAGATGGAGATCTTTATCCAAAAACTATTGATGACATATTACTAAAGTGCTTAGGCGAGGAGCACACTAAGGTGGCAGCACGGGAGGTCCATGACGGAATTTGTGGAGCACATCAGTTAGCCTATAAGATGAATTGGTTACTACGGAGAGGAGGATTTTATTGGCCGACCATGATGGATGATTGCATCAAGTACCAAAAGGGATGTGAAGCATGTAAAAAATTTGGGAACATACAATTAGATCCTGCTAGCGTTATGAAGCCCATTGTGAAGCCATGGCCGATTAAAGAATGGGGATTGGACTTCATCGAAGAAATACATCCTAGATCATCTAAGGGGCATCGGTTTATCTTGGTTGCTACTGATTTTTTCACCAAGTGGACTAAGGCAGTACCGTTGAGGAACATGACACATCAGGAGGTAATAGGTTTTGTGTAGGAACACATTATCTATCGGTTTGGAGTGCCTCAAAGCTTGAAAACCGATCAGGGGCATTCGTTCATGTCACACCAATTTAGGGAGTTCATGGAGTCCATGAAGATCAAGTTGATGAACTCTTCTCCATATTATGCGCAAGCTAATGGTCAGACTGAAGCTAGCAACAAGGTGCTAATCA
>JBNKSV010000077.1:0-785 GCA_050297535.1 Sedimenticolaceae bacterium | reverse complement strand
GTGACAGATGTACTATGATCATGGTTAACTATGCGGATCTATGGCTCATTCACTCGCATGTTGCTGGTTTGCTTCATAGTGCCAGGTTGGAACTCAAGGAGCTCAAGACTCGTTCCACACTTTTGGGTGCTTGCACTAATTGCCCATTGCTTAGATCTGATTTGGAGATGGCTGCCATTGAGATTAAGGATCTTAAGCACAAACTTGATCATTCTTCTAGCTACACTATCTTGTCCCCTCCTTGTGAAGCATGTGTTTCTCTCAAGGGTAAGCTTTTCCATGCTACCAAAGAGAACAGTGAGCTTAAGCAGGAGGTTGCTTATTTGACTGTACGTCTTGAGAAAACTGGTTTGAGTGAGAAGATGATTGAATATGATCTGAATCAGGTTGAGGAGAGTGCAACCAAATCCACACACAGATTGAGTATTGGGTTTGAGAGATGTGAGGATAAGAGTGAGAAGAGTGCTTCTAAGTTCATTACTAGCTCCAGCTACCATAAAGAAGAGGAGCCACTCAAATCAACCAAAGCCCACTACCCATCCAACCCAAAGCCATCCTTCAACCCAAAGAGAGAAGCAAGTAAGGAAATCCCTAAGCCGAGAGAGGAAGCTTTTATTTGTATATTTTGTGGCCGTGCTGGTCACTTGGATGAGTTTTGCTTCTGGTGAAAGAGAATTGAGAGGATGCGTGTTGAGTATGCTAGAGACTCATATCGTGATGAGTTTATCGATTTTCTGCCTCATTCTTATTCTCATGTTCCGCCTCGCTTTTACTCTCATGCTTCT
>JBNKSV010000076.1:0-792 GCA_050297535.1 Sedimenticolaceae bacterium | reverse complement strand
AGTGGGTACAATAAACTTAAGTAATGATGGTTAGATGCACCAGGTCTTGCCTTGGTCTTCCTTGGGGTTAACACCCTCGACTTGTGCTGGCTCCGGCATTTCCTCGGGTCTTTGCTCCGTGTGGCATATCGCAAATATGCACATATGAGACACCAACATAAATGCAATACATGGGGTGCAAAGTGCAATAGGATTCATGATAAAAAGCATCCTACTCAGATTAACTCATAAAAGTGATTTTACTACTTTACCCCTAGTTTTTCTATTTATTAACAACTTAACTAAGCATTAGAAATTTAATAACATGCAATTTACGAATCTAATTATGCTACCAGATTATATGAAGGCCCAACACAGTACAAGGAAGCTTCCTACCAATAATGAACATTTTCCCATGCATATTCTATTTATTACAATTTATTGGTTGTAGGAATAGAAATTAAATCCTAGAAAATATTCTGAGCATAAAATAATTATGAGTATTTTTATGAACTACTGACCATGATATGAACATTAATGTAAAAATTCAGAGTATAAACATGTACATATATTTATAGAAACATACTTTAAGATTTGACTTCATGTAATTTTGTACAATACAATATTGAGAAAAATATGATAAGGTCAAGCTTATTGACCAGATTTACTCTTGAGGATTCTAGAGAAGTTTATTTTGTATTTTTTTGATTTGTCTACAAATTTATATGAATTTTGAAAGTTTAAAAGGAATAAATAAAGGAATTCAAAATTGAATACTGATGAACAATGCTGGGCTGATTCCGGCCCGAGGCC
>JBNKSV010000075.1:0-921 GCA_050297535.1 Sedimenticolaceae bacterium | reverse complement strand
GTGTATGGTCCAAAGATCACTACATGTCGTTACAAAGGTTTACTCTGTGTCGTATGCCAGGCTTAGCTAAGTTAGTCGCGATACCATAGCAATGCTAAGGTTTCCAGTGGCAAGCCTGGATGAGTAACTATGCAAACAGCAATACCACGACCCCTCTTGCACCATGTGGGCCCAGATGAATTACCATGCCAATCCCCACTCTTCTGAGCAAGACACACTTCCCACAACACCCCTAATTAGTAAGCAAGCCATTTCATACCAGGCATGCAGCGGCACCTGTTGTCCTGGGGTGTCTACTCTCATGACTCGGTTTTTAGCAGATTCGAGCATGACAAACCACATCACCTGACGGATTCCAACCGTCTCCACCATTCCAAACCTTGCTCAAACCACAGCATCGAACCTCACCACGGTCACCTCACATCACGACGGATGGAAGACCATCACTCTCAACACTCCACAAATCAAACTCAACATCATAAAGATGGAAAGACTTGCACGACACTCAAGACTGCAGGGCTAAGCAATACTACTAACCATAAAAACCCAATCCTAAAGTATGAAGGCTTAGGTAACCAATTAATGCATGCGGCTTGTGTATACTAGAGAGAGAAAGCATATAGGATCAATATGGTCAAGGAACACTTGCCTTGCTTCCCGCTTGCTGCTGCTCAAGGTCTTCTCCTCGTAGTCTTGAATCTTCTCGAACAACGAAACGTCTAAACAGCGATGACTAGAACAAGCAATAAATAAAACAGTACACCAAACAGGGTCTTATTACTAAACAAACAGAATAGAAATGTTCTACTCATCGCTGCGATCGCAAGAATCGACAAAAACAGAGCTACGGTTAGAAAGTTTTAGGTTTTGAAATTCCAGGGACTAATATGTAATTAAAAGAATCTAAACATGGGCTAAAAC
>JBNKSV010000074.1:0-1028 GCA_050297535.1 Sedimenticolaceae bacterium | reverse complement strand
ACTATCAATAGCGCGACGCTAGAGTGTCAGTCAACTAAGAGGGGAAGAGCAATGACGGCACTGGTACAAGGCATACGCTATATAAAGTCCGAGATCGGGCCAAACCAAGCCCAGGTATTGCGTCGGCTTGCGCCGGTGGCGACCCTGGTTGCGGTTGTCTCGGTGGTGCCGGGAGGTTGGGCCAGGGCCATGGATGCATTAAGCGCGGCCTATCTCTCTGTGTCTGTGTTTGTCGCCGGAACCCTGGCGTTAGTATATGCAGCGGAACGCGCATTCAACACCGATTTCGGTGTCTTGCTGATGCGTTATCGGCGTTGGCAGGTCCCGGCCGGGGCCTTGCTTGGGGCCTTCCCCGGTTGTGGCGGCGCCATAGTGGCCATGACTCAGTATATCCGCGGTTATCTCAGTTTTGGCGGGGTGGTCGCTACCCTGACGGCGACCATGGGTGACGCCATGTTTCTCCTCCTGGCCAGCGAGCCTATGACTGGACTCGGTATATTGGCGACTGGAGTGATAGTCGGCGTGGCCAGCGGTTACCTGGTCGATGCCATCCACGGGCCGGGGTTCATGCGACCGCAAGCGGCGGCCCCTTATCGGAATGATTCCGGGAATCAGATGCAATCTGCGAGTAGTTGGTCCGTTATGGAAAGGGGGTGGGTGGCCTTTATGATACCCGGTGTGGCCATCGGGGTGTTGGCTGCCTTCCAGGTGGATTTCGATCAGCTCGTAAGCGCCGTGATACCTGGCCGGCCTGGTTATTGGATAGGTGTGGCCGGGGCTGTCTTGGCCCTGTCCATGTGGATCATGAGCGAAGATGGTCAGGAGGCCGGACACTGTACCGGCGGCGATAGTTGCGAGGTTGCGAACAGGTCAGTAACGCACCGGGTGATGGACGATACCAACTTTATAACCACTTGGGTGGTGTTCGCCTTCGTGGGTTATGAGTTGCTGGTCAGCGCCTTTGGATTGGACTTTGCCTCCATATTGGCGGTGTGGGGACCGCTGGTTCCGGCCATGGCTATCCTTAT
>JBNKSV010000073.1:0-1110 GCA_050297535.1 Sedimenticolaceae bacterium | reverse complement strand
TGTGCGCTAGGACATCACTACAAGGTTGTTCAATGGTTTTCCCTAGTTTACAGCGTACCCGCTGAGGTTTCACCGGAGGTGTCAGTCCAGATCACCAAGGGCCCCCTCTTGCACCATGTGGTTCTCAGGAGAATCCACTCCCTTACCCACTCATTCCCAACCAGACGGATCCCAAGAGAGTCCACTCAATCCGCACCACCGATTGATACGCCAAACTAGGTTCTACCACATACTACACCAGGCCGTACCCATATAGGCTCATGGTTGTACTGTTTTCATGGGTGGTCGCTCCATGAACCAGTCCTTAGATTTGGGTATGATGTCTACCACAGGCTTCCAGAGTCCACCGGACAAACCCCGAACTGTCGGAATCCACCGAACGTAGTTCCAAACCCGTCACCCCAAATCCTATTCTCCACACTAATATGATCAACATAAACATGACATCAGCAAGGGTGACATAAGTAACAATGTAATATAACACTACCCAAATCCAGACCAGGACATGCAAGGCTAAGCAGTTCTAAGCCTATGACAACTACCCAATAACTCTGAGGTTTCAAGGAAGGATAGGCAAGTCTAGTCAACCCTATCATAGGTGCACATTCATTGACACAAGCATGCAATACTACACTACAGAATAGATAGGAAAGTATATAGGTGCAATATGTTCAAGGACACTTGCCTCGTTGCTTTGAAAAGAAAAGATCAGAGTCCTCATATACTTCATCTTAAAAGTCTCCATATGTTGGCTCTGGAACGAATTCTCCTAACGCTTAAGCATACAATCAAACAAATGCAACAATCATAAGCATAGGAATGGATTGAAGAGACAGAAGATATGATTCTAAGAATTTTGGCACATGAATCACTGGATTTGTAGTTGTGGTTGTAAAGATATGAATTTTTGCAGTTTTGGGGCTATTTTTGTGGATTTTTCTGAGGCTAGGGACCTTTTTGTAAATATTTTTCAAATTTTGGACCGAACTGAAAAATTTGTGGACCGCAGGTTAATTATAAAGAAACTCAGGGGTTTCTCTGCAAAAATGCCAAGAATTACTGAATTTTGGCTTTTCGGATTTATTTTGCAATGGGAAATCCTTGGACCCG
>JBNKSV010000072.1:0-1290 GCA_050297535.1 Sedimenticolaceae bacterium | reverse complement strand
CCCGACACCTCGCCAGTCTCGTCACGTTCGGCAAGGACACGCATATTAAATATTTTATTGCCGACATTTGTGGGTAGGGTTATTTCTAACTCACTACTCTTGCCAGTGGTGAGAGCTTCATCCACTACCTGTGCATAATTTTCCATCGAATTATCGGAAAAAAACTCGCGCACACTCTTGCCTAGTCTTATTTCAGGAGGTACGCCCAGGGTTTTTTCGAGCATCCGATTGACATATACCGCCCGTCCATCCTTATCATAACGAACGATGTTATCCGGCAAATTATCCGCCAGGGTGCGGAACTCATATTCACGGGATCGCAATAAACTATCGCTTCGCTCACGTTCCAATTCAGCTGCTGCGCGAGTAGCAACCAGTTGCAACACATGGGACAGAGGCTCAATGTCTGCAAGCGGGTTATTGCTAAGCATGGAGATCAACCCTATGGGCTGTCCTGATGAATCCCATAGCGGGGTGCCAATGTAGCCTTCGACTCCCATGTCAATCAACATGGTGTCTTCTGGAAATTGGTTTTGAACACCCTGTCGATACACGCAAAGCTGCTGCCCCAAAACGTTTTCACATGGGGTATCTTTCAAGGCATAGCGGAAATTAGCTGCAATCTCTCCTTTTGCATAGAAGGCCACCGTCTCTGCAATTTCCGGGGCTTCCTCATCTAGCCTGGAAACAAGCACATAATCCATCTTGAAGGTATTGCCAAGAAACAGCACAAGGGAATTGAAAAAACCATCTATCCCTGTTTGCAAACCACGCTGCGCCACAAAAAACAGTGCTTCTTCTATATGGTTACGCTCGGTAGTGCTGATAAATTTTTCAATGGCATCCATACTATTATTCTATTTATTAGAATATGGGTACTGCTAACACAGACAGGTTATTGTGCAAATAGGGATGTAACTAAGGCTCAATGCCTAACAACGCCATTAAACAGATTTAACCAATATCTATAAGGTTGATTTTGAACTATCTCACATCCCTATATGGCAACGCCACATTTATAAGAAATTACTTCCTGTGTTTTTTGACACACAGATAGTTATCAACGCATCTCGCTCACCCAATAAATCAAAAAACTAGTAGCGGCCTTCTACGCACCAGAAAATAATTGTGTGATAGATTGATTAGCTCATTGTCGAACCACCCGTTTTGATTTTCTCGGGTTCGAATACCATTATTACTCCAAAATCAAAAACCCGCCTTTTAGGCGGGTCCTGGATTATGGCGGAGAGCGAGGGATTAGCTCCCTTCAGTCGTTGCTGCTACGCGCTA
>JBNKSV010000071.1:0-4023 GCA_050297535.1 Sedimenticolaceae bacterium | reverse complement strand
CTCAAGACCTATCTGCGTTTACTGTCGTACGTGCGACCCTATGTGTCCGCGTTTCTTATAAGTGTGTTTGGCTATTTGCAGTTTGCATGGACCATGCCCGCCTTTGCCAAACTTATTGAACTGTTCGTGGATGGATTGCAGCAAGGTAACGATAAGTACCTTTACTATATCCCGCTGTTGGCGGTAGTCATCGCCGTCTTTCGGGGGGTTGGTTTTTATCTGGGCAATTACTATATCGCCAAGGTATCCCTGGGGGTGATGCACGACCTGCGCGTCGACCTGTTCAACAGGCTGCTTGATCTCCCGGCCCACTATTTCACCAACAACAACTCGGGGCATCTCATATCCAGGATCACTTACAATGTCACACTGGTTACCATCGCAGCCACGGACTCGGTCAAGACAATCATTCGGGAAGGTCTGACTGTACTCTTTTTGTTCATGTATCTTCTCTGGTCAAACTGGAAGCTGACCATGGTCCTGTTGCTGGTGATGGTGATCATGACCATGATCATCTCCATGGTAGGGAAGCAACTACGCAGGATAAGCCACAAGATACAAGATGCCATGGGACACCTCACCCATGTCACGTCAGAGTTCATCCACAATAACCGGGTGGTACGCAGTTACGGCGGCGAGAAATATGAGAAAAAACGCTTCTCTTTGGCCAGCAAAGACAATACCCGCCAAAATATCAAATTGGCAAGGATCAACGCCATAAACACCCCGGTACTGCAATTCCTGGTTATGATGTCGGTGGCAACCGTCATGTTCCTGGTACTGCAGATGCGTGCCACCGGCACTGTGGCCGAACTGGTAGCATTCGTGATGGCGGCATCCATGATGCCCAAGCCCATACGCCAGTTAGGCGAGGTCTACGGCAATATCCAACAAGGGATTGTCGCCTGTGAAAATATCTTTGCGCAGATAGATACGGAAGCAGAAGAAGACCTTGGGAGCATTGAGGTGAAACGTGCCCTGGGCAAGATCAGTTTCAAAGATGTCGATTTTAGCTACCCGGAATCGGAGCGAAATATACTGCGAGATATCAATCTGGAAATCGCGCCGGGAGAGACGGTTGCCTTTGTCGGACATTCCGGCAGCGGCAAGAGCACCATCACCAATCTGCTCTTGCGCTTCTACCATCCGACCGCCGGAGAGATATTGCTGGACGATATACCGCTGCAGGATTATCGGCTACGCAATCTCCGCCAACAAATCGCCCTGGTCAGCCAGGACACCACCCTATTCAATGATACCGTAGCACGCAATATCGCCTATGGTTCCCTAGACAAAAAGAAAGAACCCGAGATCATCCAAGCTGCAGAGGCGGCCCACGCCATGGAGTTTATCCAAAACATGCCGGACGGCCTGCACACCCTCATAGGCGAGGATGGCGCGCTGTTATCCGGTGGCCAACGGCAACGCCTAGCTATCGCCCGGGCCTTTCTCAAGGATGCACCTATCCTTCTCCTTGACGAAGCCACCTCCGCGCTGGATCCCGAGTCGGAAAAACATATCCAGAACGCATTGCTGGATCTGACAAGAAATCGAACCACCCTGATCATGGCCCATCGCCTATCGACCATCGAGAACGCAGACCGGATACTGGTTATTAAGAATGGCCGCATTGTGGAGAGCGGTAAACACGAAGAGTTATTGGTGCTGGGTGGAGAGTACGCCTCCCTTTACCAAAACCAATTCGAACTGCATAAATCGCCCGCCTAAACACAGAGTCGGTTTTAACATATGAACACCTACCTTCATGGTGGGGTACATATGCTTACAGGCAGGCATCTGAATACATTAATTACAAATAGTATCCACGCTCAAACACCCATGCCTCAGAAATGCCTAACCACACAGCCATGCTATTCAGGCTAGAATAGGCTATCGTTACCGAATAACCTTTACACAGACCTATAGCCCATGGAAAACAATACCCAAGAAGAAACTCGTCCCATAGCTGAGCGTATGGATAAATCCCCCGCCCTTAAGGCCGGCATACTATTTACCCTGGCGACGATCGCCGTGGTCGTCGGGCTGTATACCGGGTCTGACTATCTCAAGGCGGCCGCAGTACTGGTACTGGCCTTGTGTGCAGCGCAATTGGTAGAGGTGGTGGTGGAGTGGCTTATCCGCAGATACGCCCAGAAACCGGAGAACGCCCTAAAGGACAAGATGGTGAGCATCCTACACCAACCCCTGTTCTGGTCGGTGATTCTGATCGGGCTGGTGATCGCACTCTCCATGGTCCAGCTCCCGCTACGCCTGGAGCAAACAGTCTCGTCTGCAACCCTGAGCATCCTGGTATTCCTATGGACGCTGTTCGCCCTGCGCGCTTCCCGCTTGCTGCTGCAACGCATGAGCCGCCGCAAAAAAAGCTCTCCACTGGTCAGCGCCCAAACCCTGCCGCTGTTCACAAATCTGGCCGCGGTGATCATCGTCGCCCTGGGGGTCTATTTCATATTTCAGGCCTGGGATGTAGACATGACCGCCTGGCTAGCCTCTGCCGGTATCATCGGTATCGCAGTGGGTTTCGCCGCCAAAGACACCCTTGCCAATCTCTTCTCCGGGGTATTCATCATGGCCGACTCACCCTACAAGCTGGGAGACTACGTGGTGATTGACGACAACGTACGCGGCAAGATCACCCACATGGGCATACGCAGCACCCGGCTGCTGACCAGGGACGACGTGGAAGTCACCATACCCAACTCACTCATGGGCAACAGCAAGGTGGTGAACGAATCTGGCGGACCACATGAGAAATATCGCATCCGCATCGGTGTCGATGTCGCCTACGGTTCCGACCTGGATCAGGTGGTGGAGATCTTAGAGTCCATCGCCAACGCGGAACCTGAGGTATGCGACGATCCGGAACCCCGGGTGCGCTACCGCGCCTTTGGCGGCTCCGGGGTCAATCTGGAACTCCTGGCCTGGGTGGCGGAACCGGAACTACGTGGCAAGGTGGTGCACCTGCTGATCATAGCGATCTATAAGGGTCTGCGTCAGGCGGGGATAGAGATCCCCTACAGCAAACAGGAGCTGTTCATCAAGGAGATGCCAGCAACTAAACCCGCGACACCACCACGACCGAGGGCCCCCAGAAAAACCACCAAACACTAGGGCCGTAAGAGAAACAGGGTCAGAGAGGAATTTTCGCTAATATTATAAAGTATTGCTCTCTGACTCTATTTTTCGACTACCCGGCAATTAAGCGAGGAGAGAAAATGTCCAACATCCACATCGGGCCAGATGGCAAACCACGTTGTGAATGGTGCGGAGCGGCACCAGAATTCCTGGCCTATCACGATAGCGAATGGGGCTTCCCGGTAGTTGATGACCAACGCCTGTTCGAAAAGATCTGTCTGGAAGGATTTCAGTCTGGCCTGAGCTGGCGCACCATACTGGCCAAACGCGAAAACTTTCGCGCCGCCTTCCATAACTTCGATTTCAATAAAATAGCCGCCTTTACCCAGCGCGATGTAGAACGCCTGCTCCAGGATGCCGGGATCGTACGTCATCGCGGCAAGATCGAGGCCGTAATCAACAACGCCAAGTGCGCCCAACAACTGGTCAAACAGGAAGGCTCCCTGGCCACGTTTTTCTGGCGTTACGAACCCAACCCCAACAATCTGCCCGCGCCACAAACGGTCTCCACCTCAGAAGAGTCTGTCGCCCTATCCAAGGCGTTAAAAAAGATGGGCTGGAAATTCGTGGGACCGACCACCGTCTATGCCTTCATGCAGGCCATGGGGCTGGTCAACGACCACACCGAAGAGTGCGTTATCAGGGCCAAGGTGGAAACTGCAAAGAAGAAGTTTAAGAGGCCGTAGGAAAGAAAAAGGCAGAATCAGATTTGGTGTTGGGCAAGTGTTTGGCTTTTCCCCCTCACCCCGGCCCTCTCCCCCAAGGGGAGAGGGGAGCATAGCTGGGGACGTATTTATATGGCCCATAACCGGGGACGCATTTAAATGCGTCCCCTAGTTGATTGAGTTGATTAGGCAACATCCCCCTTCA
>JBNKSV010000070.1:0-4217 GCA_050297535.1 Sedimenticolaceae bacterium | reverse complement strand
GAGCGCAATGTCCGCTGGTTAATGCCCTACAGTTCTTTAAGCGCATACACTTCACCCTCACCCCAACCCTCTCCCTCAAAGGGAGAGGGAGTTTGTTCTGGCAATATGATCGCGCTTCCACTCCGCAATCGCCCAGAGGACTGGGCTCCTACCGATGAGGTTAAGTCGCTGGGGATTTGCGTTTATTGGCGTGCATTTTCGGACTGTTTTTATTTGCGGCTAATTTTCACCCAGGGGCCTTAATCCCTACACACCCACCTCTGCCCTAACCTCTCGCCACATATCTTCATACGCCTTGGCAGCTACGCCATTGCCGGCATAGCCAGCCAATGGCTTGCGATACACACCCATGCGCTCTACATCGCTGGCATAGGGGATGTGGGTTGCCAGTAGTTCCGGGTGGAGTTTGGGAAGTTCCTGCATTATCTCCAGGTGCATGCGCTTGCGCCGGTCCACCATGGAGAAGAAGGGCATGAGTTTTAGCCGGTCCAGATTGTGGTTGAGTACAAAATCCAGCAACTGGCCATAGGTGCGCAGTGACAAAGTGGTTGGTATGGTGGGGATCAGCAGGGCGTCCGCCGCCTGAAAGATGTTTTCCGACACCAGGGATATGCTGGGTGGGCAGTCCAGAAAGATTATGTCGTATTCGTAGGAGAGAGGCCGCAACAGTTTGAGCAGGCGCATGGCCGGTTTCTTGGCCTGGTCCAGCATCAGGTCCATGTTGCGATATGAGAAATCGGCCGGGAGTAGATCCAGTCCTTCATAATCGGTTTCCTTGATCAGTTCATCCAGCTCCCTCTTGCCACGCAGCATCTTTTTACTGCCGCCTTTGATCTTGGGCTGGATGCGGAAATAGAAACTGGCCGCTCCTTGCGGGTCCAGATCCCACACCAGTGTGCGCAATCCCTCTCGTGCGGCGAGATATGCCAGATTGACCGCAGTGGCTGTTTTGCCTACCCCGCCTTTGATGTTATATACCCCGATGATGCGCATCAGCCTTTACCCTTTCTTGTGGTTGGTGCAAACAGTGTTTTGAATATCATCTGATTTGCCGACTGGGAGAACCTGGCAAAGCGCTCGGCAAACTCTGCTCGCGCCTGATTCTGTCTGGTCAGTAGCCCGTCCACCAACATGCCCATAGCCAGCATGGTGTCATGTGGGGCATCTCCCTCCTCCACCATCTGACGCGCATAGTCCCTGAGTTTATACGCCTGCACCTCCAGGTCCTGAAAACTACCCAGATTATCCAATAGCTGTTTTAACGACTTTATCAACAAGGCGACCTTTTTCTCCGGATAAAGACTACGGAAGAACTCTATGAGGTAGCGCAGCTTCTTACACTCTTTGCGCAGTTCATGCAGATGCTCCGCCGGAGAGTCGTCCGTTATCGCCTGGCCATGCTGCAATACCCGGAGATACATCTTGTATATCCGCTTGTTGGCCAGCTCTGAGATGGGTGTTGCAGCCTTGGGTGCAATGTTGTCCTCAGGTACGGCCTCCAGAAAGGTGCGGAACTCTTTCATCATAGAGCGGAAGTGGGGAGAGTTGAGCTTCTTCACCATCGCGCCGTGTTCCATCTGGCGATGGTTCTCCAGAAAATCATGCAGCGGTTTGAGATCTTCACGAAACTGCTCCGGTAGGAATGCACGATAGCTATCGAACCCCAACAGGTAAACATCCATATCCCGGGTCGGACCCGTCACCTGCCCCACCCAGGCCATGCGTGATTTATACTTCTCTACTTCTGCCGCGGGGAAGACACCCTTTATCTGGGTCAGGGCCGATCTGGCGCGGCGCACCGCCACGCGCAGATCGTGCAGAAACTCCGAATCCAGATTGGCCTTAACGCCCGGTATATTCGCTTCGATGATATTCAACAGGTGCAGATGTATCTCGCGCGCTGCGAGATCGGCACGCATATCTGGATCGAATTGGAAGTTGATCTTGGAACTGTAGCTGCATGGTCGTTTGCCGATGGCGCTCAGGGCATCATCCAATAGTTCTTTCTCCGCCAGGATCAAACCCGACTTTTTGCCGATAATGGCCTTTACCTGCTCGAATGGCTGGCAATATCCACGCACTGGCTGTAACACCAAACGGCAACCACAGGCTGCATATTTGCCTTTGCCTGGAGCCCTGCTGACACTATCTTCGATATGGATGCGCAGAACTGTCTTCTTCTCGCTGTCCAGGACCCGGAGACAACGCACACTGCTCTTGACCTCCACCTGCGGAAACAACGCCCGCATCTCCAGCAGGCTGGCGAATGTATTTTTTACAGTACCGTCTGGCAGATCGCCCAGGGTCTTTGGAATGGCATCAGTAACGGCAAACCTGCGGGCGGGAGCTGCCTTGGGAATGCCACTGCGATAGAGCGCTATCTGACCGTCTCTCTGTTCCACCCAGAACACTACCTCGCCAGAGTAGAGCCTCCAGTCAAAACTATCCAGGAAGATGCGGATTACTTCGCGGGACGGATCTTCCCTGAGGTCATGCTTCTTACGGATAAGCTCTATGACCTTATCCAGGGCAGACCCATCTGGAATGTAATAACTTAGCTCCTGCTGCAAGACGGCTTACCTCCTGTTTATATGATACTTTTTACCCGGCTATGGAATCCTAATCTAATCATAGTAGTAATAAAAGCTGACATCAGGCCAGACTCTTAGCCGCCACCTCATACACATCCTTGGATATACCGGCGGTATGTGCGATCAGTTCTAGCTGCTGCCGCATCTTGTCCTGGCGCCCCTGATCGTATCTCTTCCAACGCGACAGCATGCGTAGCATGCGGGCTGCGATCTGGGGATTTATGGCATCCAGTTGCAGGACCGTCTCACCCAGCAGGGCGTAACCGGAAGCATCCGACGCGTGGAAGTTGACCGGGTTAGCACTGCAAAAGGCCCCGATCAGGGAACGGACCTTGTTGGGGTTGCGAATATTGAAGGCCGGGTGACGCATCAGTTCCTTCACCTTGGTTATGGTGTCTCTGCGTTTCGATGTCGCCTGTACGCTAAACCATTTGTCCAGCACCAGCGGATCATGCTGCCAGCGGCTATAGAAATCCGCCAATAGTTCATCCCTTTCCGCCGCGTTGCTGTGCGCTATCAGACCGAGTGCCGCCATCACATCGGTCATGTTGTTCTGCGCCCGGTATTGTGCAACGCAAAGCGCGTTCACATCGGCAGCATCCAGTTGCATCAGATAGTCCAGACAGAGATTGCGCAGACTGCGCCGGGCAATGGATGCCGGTGTTGTATCGTATGGTCCTGCATCATGATTGTCCTGGTAGACTCTAAGGAACTCCTCTTTAAGCTCCGTTGCTAGATGCAGTTTCAATGCCTCCCGGGCCTGGTGTATGGCATCTACCGCCACAACATCCATCTGATCCCCCAGGTATGACTCGCCCGGCAGGGTCATAATCTCCGCCAGCAGCGCCTGATCAGATTCGGTATCAGACAACACCTGGGCAAAGGCCGTGACGAACTCTTGCGGCACGCCAGAACCCGGATCGGCAACCATGCGTAACAAGATGTTCTGACTGACCCGCTGGGCCGCATCCCAGCGATTGAAGCCATCACTGTCGTGAGCCATGAGAAACAGCAGTTCGGCATCCGTGTAGGCTAACTCCACCTTTACCGGTGCAGAGAAACCCCGTAGCAGAGAGGGAACCGGCTGTTCCTTCACTCCGATAAATCTGAACTCCTGGATTCCCTCGGTCAGTTCCAACACCCTGCTGGTTGATACCGCCGCAACGTCCTCACCCACAAGTTGCAGCGGCAGGTCAGATCCATCTGCCGCCAACAGCCCCACGGCGAACGGGATATGCTGCGGTTGCTTGTCACTCTGCCCCGGGGTATCGGGACAGATCTGCTCTACGGTAAGGGTGTAGCTGTTATCTCCTGCGGAGTATGCGCCACGACAGTGCAATTGCGGCGTTCCCGCCTGACTGTACCAGAGCCGGAACTGTTCCAGATCTCTGCCACTGGCGTCTTCCATGCATTTTACAAAATCGTCGGTGGTAACGGCCTGACCGTCGTGTCTTTGGAAATAGAGATCGGTTGCTTGCCGGTACTGTTCCTCTCCGAGCAAGGTGTGCTGCATGCGCACCACCTCAGCGCCCTTCTCATACACGGTCATGGTGTAGAAATGATTTATCTCCATGTAAGAGTCTGGGCGCACCGGATGGGCCATGGGGCTGGCGTCCTCGGCGAACT
>JBNKSV010000069.1:0-4648 GCA_050297535.1 Sedimenticolaceae bacterium | reverse complement strand
ATCGTCGGTCTGCCCACCGTAGGTAAATCGACCCTCTTCAATGCGCTGACACAGGCCAGCATCGCGGCGGAAAACTACCCGTTCTGCACCATCGATCCCAACGTAGGCGTGGTGCCCCTGCCCGATCCCAGGCTGGATGTGCTGGCGGAGATCGTCAAACCGCAACGGGTCCTACCCACCACCATGCAGTTCGTAGATATCGCCGGGCTGGTAGCCGGGGCCTCCAGGGGCGAAGGTCTGGGCAATAAATTCCTGGCCAACATCCGCGAGACCGACGCCATCGCCCATGTGGTGCGTTGTTTCGAGGACGATGACGTGGTGCATGTATCCGGCAAGGTAGATCCCCTGACGGATATCGAGGTGATCAATACTGAGCTAGCCCTGGCGGACCTGGAATCGGTGGAAAAGGCCCTGGATAAGACCATGAAGCAGGCTAGGACCGGCGATAAAAAGGTCCTGGCGCGTAAAGAACTGTTGGAGCGGGTAAGGGACCATCTGGATGCCGGTAATCCGGTCAGATCGTTCGAGGCCACCGCAGACGAGCGCCTGGAGATGCGGGACCTGTTCCTGCTTACCTCCAAGCCCACCACCTACATCGCCAACGTGTCCGAGGATGGATTCGAGAACAACCCCGCCCTGGAGGCGGTACAGAAATTCGCCCGGGAAGAGGGCTCGGAAGTAGTAGCGGTCTGCGCCGCGATCGAGGCCGAGATAGTACAACTGGATGACGAAGAGAAACAGGAATTCCTGGCGGATCTGGGTCTGGACGAGCCCGGTCTGAACCGGGTGGTGCGGGCCGGATACAAACTGCTGGGCCTGGAGACCTACTTCACCGCCGGGGTGAAAGAGGTAAGGGCCTGGACCATACCGCAAAATGCCACCGCCCCGCAGGCCGCAGGGGTCATCCATACCGATTTCGAGCGTGGATTCATCCGTGCTGAAGTAATCGCCTATGATGATTTCGTAACCTACCGGGGAGAGCAGGGGGCTAAAGAGGTCGGCAAACTACGCTCCGAAGGCAAAGAATACATAGTAAAAGACGGAGATGTAATCCATTTCCGCTTCAATGTATGACGCGGTAACACGTTGAAATCATGGCGTTCCGGGACGTTGTTTGGTTGACAGTCTGGCAGCTAACCGGTATATTTTCGCGCCTTCATGGCTACGTAGCTCAGTCGGTTAGAGCGACGGACTCATAACCCGTAGGTCGGTGGTTCAATTCCACCCGTAGCCACCAATTTAAGATCCAAAGAAATCCAAAATCGTCCTGAAGCCCGCATAACTGCGGGTTTTTTATCTCAGAAATCCCTTACTCCTCATGCTGTTTGTGTAGCTTCTCTCTCTATCGGGTTGGCGCAGACGTCACGTATGCCAGAATATTGCCCTGCCTGTTAATGCTTATTAGTGCTCAATAATCAACTTGTTACAGACGGAGCAGAGATCATTCAGTCAATATTATTTAGATATTCCGCAAAAAATATTTGAAATTTCGCATATACCTACTATTTTACTAAGTATTGTAATTGTGATATTTGTCATTTTAATGCGGAGGCGCCGACATGGCCAAAATACGTAGAGCAATAAAAGTATGGGGTGCGCAGATGGACGATGGTCGCATGGTAACCAACGACGATCCAGGTGTCGTCTCGGTAACCATCCATCCAGACGGTCACGTTAGCACCACCAATCCCCAAGGGAAGGAAGAGACAGTTAGTGGAACCTGGGCAACATACAACCCACGCTTCAACTAACCATATTTAACCGCACCTCTTATGCATGGGCCACTCATTACGAGTGGCCTTTGTTTATGCATTAGATAATATCAGGCCTAGTATTTTCTTATCTGCCGTGAACTGGAAAAGATAGTAAGGCAGAGCGCTGAAGCGTTGCTTGAGTAGTCTGAAAATGGCCAAGATCAGCATCCAGCAATCCTCTCCGTCACCCTGAGACTCGATCGCAGGGTCCGGCAAATGATGTGTCCCCGTTGGGTGCTGAGCTTCCGGGTACGGCCAAGAACAGTCTATTGGGAAAGTGTATTATAGATGGCGGTTTGGCTGATGTTTTCTGTAATAAACGAGGAATAATAAAGAGGCATAATGCTGGTCTGCGCAATCGCCCCCTTTTCCTCATTTGCCTCACTGTTGAGCTCTTTATTCGAATTACCACTCGTTACCGCAACTCATTCAAAACAGCCTCGAATATTTCCTCCCCTTCCCCTTTTATGTACGCATCAGCAGTTGCAATTAATGACTGGATATTGCGCGGATCTATGTTATCCATATGACTTTGTGTGTAGGTGAGTTCTGGTTCGAGTCGATAATATTTGAGTCCTGTCTGTTGCAAGGCGGTCAACTGGCTGTTTGTGACCGTTTGTACGGCATCAAGCACGATGCTCATCAATACGCCCCTGGTGTGATCGGCACCATTAAGGTCGTCCAGCTTCTCTATCATCCAGGGGATCGTGCCCCAATTACCATCTACTGGAACGATACCAGGTACCGCATTGCTATTGATGCCTACACCTGCTCCAGCTTCATATATTCCCGTCCCCAGGGAAATAACAGTTATATCTTCCAGGCTTGAGGCCAAACCTGTTCTTAAGGCTTCCGTGATGCCCCAAATAGCGGGGTTATTAGACATGGTGCCACCGTCAACTACCCACTTGCTGGCCGCTGCAGACCTGGGGTGAGTTTTGCCACCCACATTAGCAATCGGAAAAAATGTTGGGGCGGCACTCGTTCCCCTCGCGGCCTCCCATACGTAGTAGTTGTCGATGGCAGGGCTATCGGCAGCATCAAACCAGTTAAAAAGATATGGACCAAAATTTTCGCCGCGCACGGGTTTTGCAACTTTATTCTGGCTGTTGTTCACAATATACGAAGTGGTGAACATATGCCTTACCCGGTTACCTGCTAAAGACTGCATTTTATTGCGACTACTAGTAAGTGACAGGTCAGGGCCATACATTTTCTGCATGTAGGGTTCAATTCCGCCGCCGTTACCGTTATCAGCGTAGTAGGTTGCGCACTGCTCAATCTTACGGTCCTGAGCCAGAAAAATTTTGCCACCATCATGGCTGTAAATATTTACTATCTCTTCGGCGGTATAAGGGTGGCCAGTGGTTTCCCTGGGTGTGGTGAGGGCAGCGGAGATGATGCCGCCGGTAGAGGTTCCTCCTATTACATCAAACAACTGGTACGACGGCTTCTCTAATGAGGATTCAATATATTTAATAAATGTCGCGGGAATAACGCCTTTGATTCCCCCTCCATCAATCGCCAGGATGATGGTTTTTCCTGTACTCACTTCAACGACCCTTGCAGGCTTGTGCCTCTCAACAGATGGGTCAGAAGGTGTTCCCCGGGGATTTCGCCGTTGTACATCGTTTCGCTTGCCTTGATGATCACACGTACATCGTCTTTTGAAGGGTAAACCTCCGGTGTGGTCTTGTCCGTTATGCCGAGTAATTTATACACGGCCATGATTGCCGAGCGCACCGAATACTCAACGGTGAATACGCAATCATCAGGGATCTCGGTGAACTGTCCTAAGAACGCGAGATTTTTGCTTCCTTCGGGAATAACTTCCGGCCGGTCACCTTTGACGCGGGGTAAGAATTGGCTGGTGACATATGGCATCATGCAAGGGATAACCTTGACCGTTTGCATAATAGCGGAAATCTGGTCTTTGGCGCCAAGATGGTAGAGTAGCTCGGTAAGCAGTTCTTCACCGCTGCAATCGCTCATCTTCTTTTGCACGAAGTCACCGGTATTGTCTGGAAATAAGCCGTAGGCCCAGATAGCCAGTACGTTTTTGTCCGGGTCATTCTTATGCTGTTTTGGCTGATAGTCGCCGACGGGCTGACTCCGGTATTGCGGTTGCCGGTTGCAGGTTACACTCATGAGCCAGCTGGAGTCTTTGATGGTCATGATGCCGCCGGTCACAGCCTTGTGGGAGTATGGGTCCACGCCGGTAAGCTCTTTTAGCAAATCCGCAAGCGGTGAATCTGTTGCAGTAATGGTGAAAGAGACAAACTTGCTTTTGTCGATGTGTGAGTAAAAGACTTCGGGCCGACCGAAAGCAGGATCTTTTGTAGCAATATTTTTCCACAACTGCCAGCAGGCGCCAGGTTCCCGATTAAGGATTGCCGGTTCATGGTTATTGCCTGTGGTGGAATTCTCCACCATCGAACCGTTGGTAACGAATACCAGATCGTCCGCTGTGGTGGCAATGGTCTCGCTGGTCTCTGCAGAGCCACGTAGCAGATGGATAGCAGTCACGGTCTTTTCTCCGTTGACGATCTCTATGTCCAGATCAGTAACCTGGGTTTTCAGATCAAATTTAACGCCCTTATCTTTAAGCCAGATTTGCAGCGGCAAGACCATAGATTCATATTGGTTGTAGGTGGTGAAGAGAATATTTTCCAGTCTGCTCATCGTTGGCAACAGATGCATGAAGCGCAGCATATAGCGCCGCATCTCGACTACCGAATGCCATGTCTCCATGGCAAACATTGATGTCCAGAAATACCACATATGGGTTTTAAAATAAGAGTCTGAGAAGAACTCTTCAACGGTTGTCGCACCCAGTTCTTCTTCAGTTTTCATGGTCAGCTTGGTCAGTTCCATTACATGACTCAGGGAGAGCC
>JBNKSV010000068.1:0-5532 GCA_050297535.1 Sedimenticolaceae bacterium | reverse complement strand
ATGGTTCGGGGAGGGGCATAGACTACGAAGTTTCTGGTGGTCAGGCAAGTTTTATAGTGGCGGCCCTGCCTTTTCGCGCTTGCAAAGCAAGGCCCCTTCCGATAAGTTGCCAATTCCACCCGGGCTGCAATATCCGGGTAGCTAGGGGTGCCATGCCACAGATGGTTTTCACTGGAGGCAGGGCTGAGATAACACCCTTTGAACCTGATCCGGGTACTTCCTAGGGAGTACAGAAACGGCGGAGGGAAGCTAAGTAGCCTGCGAGGCGGATGCTTCCCTGCCGTCAGCATGAGGAAGCTAGGCATGAGCGCTATCCCTGAAGATTTTATCCGCCAGACCATGCGTCTGTCGGAAGAGGTTACCAGACCATTCCCCAATTCCCGCAAGGTCTATGTTGAGGGTTCGCGTCCCGACATCCGGGTGCCTATGCGCGAGATCGAGCAGACCGATACGCCGTCCAACTTCGGGGCCGAGCGGAACCCCCCCATCCCGGTGTACGACACCTCCGGACCCTATACCGACCCGGATGTAGAGATAGACCTGCTCAAGGGTATGCCGGATTTACGCAGTGCCTGGATCGTGGAACGTGCCGATACGGAACAGTTGCCGGGTCCGACCTCGGAGTATGGCCGCAAGCGGGCGGACGATCCGGCCCTGGCCTCCATGCGTTTCGAGCATATCCGTGTGCCGCGCCGTGCCAAGGCCGGTTGCAATGTCACCCAGATGCACTACGCCCGCAAGGGGATCATTACCCCGGAGATGGAGTATGTAGCCATCCGCGAGAACTGCCGTCTGCAGGAGTTGCGAGCCGATCCGGCCTACGCCAAGTTGTTGCTGCAGCATAAGGGGCAGAATTTCGGGGCGAATACCCCGCAGGAGATTACCCCGGAGTTCGTGCGGAGCGAGATCGCTGCCGGACGCGCCATCATCCCGGCCAACATCAACCACCCGGAACTGGAACCGATGATTATCGGCCGCAACTTCCTGGTGAAGATCAATGGCAACCTGGGTAACTCCGCCGTCACCTCTTCTATCGCCGAGGAGGTGGAGAAGATGGTGTGGGGTATCCGCTGGGGTTCCGACACCATCATGGACCTATCCACCGGTGACAACATACACGAGACCCGGGAGTGGATCATCCGCAACTCCCCAGTGCCCATCGGCACCGTACCTATCTATCAGGCCCTGGAGAAGGTAAACGGTGTGGCCGAGGATCTGACCTGGGAGGTGGTGCGTGACACCCTGATCGAACAGGCGGAGCAGGGGGTGGACTACTTCACTATTCACGCCGGTCTGCTGCTGCGCCATGTGCCTCTCACCGCCAAACGCCTAACCGGTATCGTCTCCCGCGGCGGTTCCATAATGGCCAAGTGGTGTCTGGCCCACCATCAGGAGAATTTTTTATACACCCGTTTCGCCGAGATATGCGAGATCATGCAGGCCTATGACGTGGCCTTCTCCCTGGGGGACGGCCTGCGTCCTGGCTCCCTGGCCGATGCCAATGACGAGGCCCAGTTCGGGGAGCTGGAGACCCTGGGTGAGCTCACCAAGATCGCCTGGGAGCACGACGTGCAGGTGATGATCGAAGGACCTGGTCATGTGCCCATGCAGATGATCAAACAGAACATGGAGAAGGAGCTGGAGGATTGTTACGAGGCCCCGTTCTATACCCTGGGTCCTCTGATCACCGATATCGCTCCTGGCTACGATCACATCACCTCCGGCATCGGGGCGGCCCAGATCGGCTGGTACGGCTGCGCCATGCTCTGTTACGTGACCCCAAAGGAACACCTGGGGCTGCCCAACAAGCAGGATGTGCGCGAGGGGATTATCACCTATCGTATTGCCGCACATGGTGCGGATCTGGCCAAGGGACATCCCGGGGCGCAGATGCGGGATAACGCCATGTCCAAGGCCCGTTTCGAGTTCCGCTGGGAGGACCAGTTTAACCTGGGTCTGGACCCGGAAAAGGCGCGGGAGTTTCACGACGAGACCATGCCCAAAGAGGCAGGCAAGGTGGCCCATTTCTGTTCCATGTGCGGCCCTAAATTTTGTTCCATGAAGATTAGTCAGGACGTGCGCGATTACGCGGTTGAACACGGTATAAGTGAGGTGGAACAGGCCCTGGAGGAGGGGATGGCGGACAAGTCCAAGGAGTATATGGAGAAGGGCAGAGAGATCTATCTGAAAGATTAATCCAACACCAGTTTCCATGCCTTAGAGGGCGAAGGTTGAATTGAGATGAAGAGTATCGAGAAATATATAGAGGGTTTCTTGTGGGATAGCCGCTTGGTGGTTATGACCGGCGTGATCGCATCGGTGTTTGGGGCCTTTGGTCTGTTCTATATAGCCACAGTGGATGCCTTCTACACCATTATCCACATATTGGGATACGCCTCGCCGGATTTGGATATGGCTGCGCGTACCGCCCTGCGCAGCGCCACTATCACCCATGTGGTGGAGATAGTGGACGGCTACCTGTTAGCCACCTTCCTGCTGATCTTCGGTCTGGGTCTGTATGAACTGTTTATCAGCAAGATAGATCAGGCGGAACAGTCGGAAAATGCCTCACGGGTATTGTTGATCAGCAGCCTGGACGATCTGAAGGCCCGTCTAGCCAAGGTGGTGCTGATGATCCTGATAGTGCGTTATTTTGAGTATGCCCTGGAGATGAAGTTTGGTGACGCCTTCGAACTGCTGATGTTTGCGGGCGGTATCACATTGTTGGGACTGGCCCTATACCTGGCTAGTTTGGCGGACAAGAATCACTAGAGCCGACTTGTCTCAGCCATGAATTCGGCCGCTCTTCCTAGTCTGCCAGGAACCTACATCCTGGTATTGGAGACGCAGGAAGCGAGTTCAATTCAGGTTGGGCGTTTGGGTGAGTTGGAGGTCACGCCCGGTTGGTATGTCTATATCGGCAGCGCCTTCGGCTCTGGCGGGATAGCGGCGCGTTGCGGGCACCATATGCGCGTATCCCAGAGGCCCCACTGGCACATCGATTACCTTCGGGCCGTTTCTGAATTGCGGGAGATCTGGTTCAGCTGCGATTCAGCTAGAAGAGAACATACTTGGAGTGATCTGGTGGGAAACGGCAGAGGCGCAACCCAGCCTTTCCCAGGTTTTGGGGCGAGTGATTGCGATTGCCGGAGCCATCTGTTCCGGTTTCCCAGGGCCCCCTCATTTTCTGGATTTAGGCGGAGATTGAGCGGTTTGCTGCCAGATCATGGTCCGGTACGGCGCATAGCTGTATGAGATTATTGCCGGGGGACGTCAGGAAATTCCGTTTTTGGGAGCTGTTTTGGTTTTTGATTGACAATTTACGGAGCTTGCCGGGAAGTTTGTGTTAGTATTTTCGGGCCTTTTTTTAGTTGCCTGGCGGATTATTCCAATACCAGGCTGTAAGCAACTCGTTCAATATAAGGAACTCACATTATGAAGATGAAAGCTATCTCAATTGTCGCAGGTACCGCCCTGCTGTCTCTGGGTCTTGTGGGGGCCGCTGCGGCCGATCAGGCCTTGGCTACTTCCAAGGGCTGCATGGCCTGCCACCAGGTCGAAACCAAGGTTGTCGGTCCCGCCTATAAAGAGGTGGCCGCCAAGTACAAGGGTGATGCGGCTGCTGAAGATATGCTGGTCAACAAGGTGCTGGAAGGTGGTAGCGGCGTCTGGGGTCAGATACCAATGACCCCAAACAAGGCCACGACCAGCCCGGAAGAGGCTCGTACCCTGGTTAAGTGGATTCTGTCTATGTAAGTGACGCCATTAATTATGTTCTGGCCGTTTTTTAGCCAGGCTTGATTAACTGGTCGTTCCTTTGTAGGATCGAACAGGTGAAGGAGGGGTGAAGCTTAGGTTTCACTCCTCCTTCTCCGTTTTACGGGTGAAAAAAGTGTGTTATATGCCGCATCTTTGCGAGAGAAATCTGTGAGTACCTTTGATCGTAATCTTTGGATAGTGGTTGGGCTGTTGTTGCTAGCGTTGATCGCGGTGGCCATCTATAAATTTCAGCCGTTGCTGAACCCGGAGATAGCGGCGGTGGCGCCGGTGGATCCCAACTGCGACCTTCGGACTGGGCCCTGTGTGGGTAAGTTCCCTGATGGAACAGAGGTAAGTTTCAGTATTGAACCTAGGAGCATCCCTTTGGTTAAGCCTTTGCAGCTTATGGCAAGGGTGAAAGGGATTACCGCCCAGAGTGTTGAGGTGGATTTTATCGGGCTGAATATGGACATGGGCTTTAATCGTTCCCGGCTGAAGGCAGTAGGTGATGGCAGTTTTAGCGGTAGCGGCGTATTACCGGTGTGTGTACTTACTCGCATGGAGTGGGAGGCGCGGTTGTTGGTGCGGACGGATAAGGGCCTGATCGCAGCGCCGTTCCATTTCGACACGGTGAGGGCCAGAGATTCCCAAGAGTGGAATTAAGGGGTGATTAGATGAAGAGGGTTTTACCCATTGTTCTTATCCTGCTGTTAGTGGCGGCACTCATATGGTTGAGTATGTTTTGGCAGGTTGAGCCTAAAACATCCATAAAAGTGGATGCGGCGCCGCAGGGTGGCGATTTTATCCTTAACTCTGCTTCTGGTCCGGTGAGTCTGAAATTCATGCGTGGCAAGGTGGTGGTGCTGTACTTTGGGTACACCATGTGTCCGGATGTATGCCCCACCAGTTTGGCCTTACTGGCTGCGGCGCTCAATGGTCTGAGTAAAGATGAGTTGGAACAGGTTAGGCCGGTATTCATTAGTGTGGATCCGGATAGAGACGGACTGGAACGCCTGCAGACCTATGCCGCATTTTTTCACCCCAGTATCCAGGGCATTACCGGGACCAATGAGCAGTTGGCGGATGTGGCAAAGAAGTACGGTGCTGCCTATCGCAAGAACAAACAGGATAACTCTGCTATGGGCTATGTGGTGGATCACTCGGCCGATCTTTACGTCATAGACCAACAGGGCAAACTGCGTGAAACCATAAGACATGGCACGCCACCGAGTGAGATATTGAAATCACTCAGGAGGGTGCTGGGTACAGGAAGCGACTGACAAATAAGACTTAACCAACGAGGAGAAAGGTAAAATGAAACTATATCAACGTATTGCTGCTTTAACCTTTGGCCTGCTGTTTAGTACAGCGATTTTTGCCGGGACCGCAGCAGATGCGATTACCGTAGCAGACCCCTATATACCAGCTATGCCGACAGGGCAACCTAACGGACTAGCCTATATGGTGCTGACCAACGGTTCTGATCAGGATTATGAACTGGTTGGTGCTGAAGGCGAGGTCGCCAAAACTCTGGAACTGCACACCCACATCATGCAGGACGGCATGATGCAGATGAAGAAGATAGAGAAGATCGACCTGCCAGCAGGTAAAGAGGTGAAGTTGGAGACCGGTGGTCTGCATGTGATGCTGATCGGTCTGAACCAGGATTTGGTACCTGACACCAAGGTATCTCTTACCCTGATATTCAACGACGGCAGCAAGAAGGAGTTGGAGGTGCCGGTACGCAAGATAGAGGTGCCGATGAAGATGAAG
>JBNKSV010000067.1:0-6032 GCA_050297535.1 Sedimenticolaceae bacterium | reverse complement strand
CATTAGGGAGAAGAATACAAAAGACCACGCCCACCGAAACCCGGTATTTCCACTACAGTGATGAAGGACTGGCAGGGGAATACACAGCAGATGGTACGGCCATCCAGCAGTACGGTTACCACCCGGATGGCACCTGGACCACCGATCCGCTCTATACCAAGACCAGCGAAGGGTATGCCTATTATCAGAATGATCATCTGGGTACGCCGCAGCAGCTACTGAAGAGCAATGGGGCGAAGGTGTGGGAGGCCAATTATAAGGCGTTCGGAGAGGCGGCCATCACAACCAACGCCTGGAATAATCCGCTTAGGTTCCCGGGGCAGTACTTCGATGCTGAAACGAATACCCATCAGAACTACTTTAGGGATTACAACCCAACCAATGGCAGGTATGTGCAGAGGGATCCGATTGGATTGAATGGTGAAATTAATACATATTTCTACGTAAGCAATAATCCATACAAATATATCGATGTATTTGGTTTGGATAAGTCAAACTTTGAGCCATACGATCCAAAAGATAATCCAACTGGTATGATGGGAACATGGGGGAAATGGAGGTGCGAATGTAAATCGAATGAAGGAACGGGTTATGCGGATCCAGGCCCTAATACCATGAAGATATGTCCAGTAAAGTGCGAATGTTATTGTAGTGAGATTAACGATTATCCGACAGTGATGAATAAACTTACGTATAACATAAACGTTTACAGTATGGAAAGGGATAGAGGTGGTGGTGTTATTTGTCCGGGGCAAAGGTATACGAAAGATCCAGAATTTGGTTTTCCAGTTGCATATTGGAAGTCGCTTTATATTGGGCCTGCCACAGATTCAAGCACAACCGGTAATCAAATGTTAGATGATTTTCTAAATAAGAAGGTGCCTTCTGATTGTATGGCATGCACGTCAAAATAGGGACGCTATGTACCGACTACATACTATATTGTTATTTTTTACACTGCCGTTCTTGTCCTCGTGTTGCTCAAATGAACCGTTGTGTCAAGTTGGCACCTTTACTAGTTATGAAGGCGATGGATTGATTGTAAAGACATGTATGGTAGAAAAGCAGGAAGGCCATAAGGTTCAAGCTGGCCCAATGCTTGTCTACAACTCTGTAAGTGGAAAACTAGTAAATAGAATGTTTTTTGCTGATGGGGAGTTGCATGGGGTGTTTCAGCATTGGGGGGATTCTGGGATATTGAAAGCACAAGGAATGTATTCTGAAGGTAAAAAACATGGTGCATGGTTATATTGGGATGACGAGGGTAATCCTGTAAAAAAAGAGAAATACAATAATGGGGCGTTAATAAGTACCGAAGAATTTACCGAAACGGGGTCAGAGTAAATTTACTCTGACGTTCCCCCAATAAAACGGACGATTTAATTAAGAGGCATATCTTGCCTCATATTCCACCGGGCTGATATAGCCCAGATAAGAATGCCGTCTCCGCCTGTTGTAGAAGATCTCAATGTATTCGAACAGGCCCCGTTTTGCTTCGTCTTTGGTGCGGTAGTCTTCATGGTCCACCAGCTCCGTTTTCAGGGTACCGAAGAAGCTCTCCGCCACCGCATTGTCGAGGCACTCCCCCTTGCGGCTCATGCTGCAAATCAGCTCGTTGTTCTTTAGCAGCCGCTGGTAATCGGCCGAGGCATAGGTGCTGCCCTGGTCCGAGTGAACGATCACCGACTCTACTTTACCTCTCTTCCAGACCGCCATGGTCAGGGCGTCCTGAACCAGTTGGGCATTGTTCCTCTCGCCCATGGCCCATCCCAGTACCTGCCGGGAATACAGCTCAATCACCACCGCGAGATAGAGCCAGCCCTGCCGGGTGGGGATAAATGTCGTGTCGGACACCCAGGCCTTGTCGGGCATATCCGTGGAAAACTGCCGTTTGAGCCGATCCGGGGCTGGCTGCAGGCTATTCCTGGAGTCGGTGGTAATGACGAACTTTTTGGCCATCTTCGACTGGATGCCGTGTTGGCTCATGAGCCGGGCCACGCGATTTTCTCCAACCTGTTCTCCCGCATCCACCAGGTCTTGATGAATACGGGGTGAGCCGTAGGTCTCGCGACTGGCTTTGTGGAACAGCCTGATCTTGGTCACCAGCCGACGGTTTTCCTGGGCGCGGGCGCTTTCCGGCCGATCCCGCCAGTCGTAGTAGCCGCTGGGCGATACCTCTAATGCCCGGCAGAGCCGGGCGACCTTGTGCTCTTTGCTATGCGTTCGGATAAATGCGTACTTCACTTGAGTTCCTTCGCAAAGTACGCTGCGGCCTTTTTTAGGATTTCTACCTCCTCCTTAAGCCGCTCATTCTCCTGGCGCAGGGTGGTCAGCTCGCTCTGATTCTCTTTCTTCGGCCTACCTCTCCCGGAAAAGGCGTTGTCTCCTTTCTTCTGCAATTGCTCTCTCCACTTGTACAGTTGGTTACGTCGTAACCCCAATTCTCTGGCAATTTCAGCTGCGGGTCTATCGGATGCCTCCATCATGTGTATCGCTTCGAGTTTGAACTCGACAGGGTAGGTTTTGTAGGGCCTGCGTTTCTTCGTCATTTGAACACTCCTTAGCCGGCATTGCGGCTGATTTAAAGTGTCCGTTAAACTGGGGGAGGTTCACTCTGACCCCAAGAGGGAAAGGTTATGGCACGGAAGCCAAGGGTGGATATTGGTGGGTACACCTACCATGTCACGCAGCGAGGTAATAACCGGGAGGCCTGTTTCTTCGCTGAGCAGGATTACAGGTATTACCTGGACTGCGTTGAGCAGTCGTCGAAGAAGTACGGTTTGGATGTGCATGCCTATGTATTATATTCCCTGGAAAAGTAATGTGGGGAAATTGTGGGGATGAGTAGTTATCTGTAGTGAGCGGTTATGGACTGTGGTGCTGTGGGCGCCCTGTAACTCACTGTTTTATAAAGGGATAACGCTTACTCGTAAGGCTACGAACCAGGTGGTCGGAGGTTCGAATCCTTCCGGGCGCGCCATACGTAAAAAAAGGCTCCCACAGCGTGGGGGCTTTTTTTATGCCCGCGTTTTGGCTGGATTCGAACCTTCGACTCCAAAGGTTGGTTCGACAAGCGCAGGCGCGCTGAACGAGCGAAGTGACTAATCATTTCCGGGCACCAAGACGACTCCTTCCTGGCGCATTACAAGCGCTAATACAGTGAATGATTATAGAGAACCAGCCGGATCGCGCTCTTCTCCAAACCAGACAACGGCGTAATTTTCTGAAATAGCACCGCCCATGGCATTCCAGCGAATATTTCTCCATTTGTTTTGGTTCAGAATCACCTCATGATGACGCCGGCTTCCTCGCCAACTGGTCAAAGCCACATTTGGAGTAATTTTTCCGGTATAGATAACCGAAATTTCATAGCCAATCCCAGAATAGACTCCGCGGGTTATTTCAGACGGTTTTTTTCGCATGCATTCTGCCTGGGCATGATCGGCGGTGTAACAACAAGAAGACCAATTCCCCCGGCTTGACCAACTATGAATAGTGCAACGACCACCCGGATTGGAGTGTTGCAAATCTTTTACATGCGCCTCGGCAACCCGTGTTAATGATGCCGAGACCGGAATAGCGGGTAGTCCCCGCTCTTGGCGATATTGGTTAATAACGTCAGCCATTGAACCTGAGTAATTGGTTGGCCGGGTATCCTTAACTATGCTGGTAAGACCATCGGTATTACAGCCATACAAGAAGATGGTTAGGAAGATGATGAAAGCGAGATTTTTCATTTACTGAGCCCGTTCAATTTGTCTCTAAAGCCAGCCACCTGGCTGAAGTGTTGCGTGTAATAGCTTCACGGTGGAGTCTTAGAATCGGTAAGCCGGAAAAATGCTACCAGATTTGCACCGCTTTTATGCCAAAAAGGATTTAATTTCCCATATCGGCCAGAGATGGGCACGAAGTGCATATATACTAAGAGTAGTTTTGCTCTTCGGGAAGGAGGGCTAATAAATCTGCTGGTGAGCGGCAATTTTTTGATCTAAAAATTGGCATTTAATTCAATAATTTAACGAGCGCATGAGATGAAGGCATTCCGTGATAATTGTAAGGACAATGGCCCAGGAATGAGAATCGCCACTGCTCCTGTTCTCTGGGCTGGGTCGGTAAGCAGGTTGTTGAGTTTGGCGCCCTTTTGGTATCCTTAGCCTCCTCTTTTTTTCGAGCCGGATCTGACTTTATGAATACCCAGCGCCAGAGATACATAAACACCCGCTCCAAAGTAGCCTACACGACCTTGTTCCTGTGCTTTGCTCTGTTGAGCACCGGCTGTGTCGCCCCGCCGTTCCTTGCCGTTAAGCCGGACGGCGCCACTGGCAGTTCCAACTCTGCGTTTAATGCCAGCGGCAAACCCAGCCCGATGTTCAATGCATCCTATTCCAAAAAAGCAGATGTCCCTTTCGTTGCTGATTCTGGACAGGATACGTTCAGGTCGGAGAGCGCGTCGCGCAGGACTAGGGATATGGCGGACTGGGTGATTGGAACTGGAGACAATCAAGGCCTGCCGTTCGTGATCATCGACAAAGTCAATGCCAAGGTGTATGCGTTTAACCGATCCGGACGGCTATACGAAGCGGCCCCCGTGCTGCTTGGGCTAACGAAAGGTGATTTTTCCACCCCCGGCATTGGCAACAAGCCGTTATCGAAAATCCCCCCCTCGGAGCGCACCACCCCGGCGGGGCGTTTTGTGGCAATGATGGGCCGCAACAGCAAAGGCAAGGAAATCCTCTGGGTGGACTACGGAGAGTCCCTCTCCCTGCATGCGGTGGTCAAGGGTACCGCCCAGGATCGCCGGGCGGAGCGCCTGGCCTCGCCTACATCGAGCGATAATCGCATTTCATTCGGCTGCATCAATGTTCCAAAACCCTTCTTCAGGAACGTGATCCAGGATAAGTTTTCCGGCACCAAGAGCGTCGTTTATATCATGCCGGAAACTAAGCAATTCATGAGCATGAATTGACCGGGTATGACAGGCCCGGTAGGCTGCCGGGGCAGGTAGATCTTGCGGTCGGCAGCCTGGATCGGGCCCATTACCTCGGTGGTAGGTAGTGGCCTGACGAGGCTAGAAGATATCAAGCCGCTGTATATCCATATCACACAGCTCGTGGACTGACTGCGGGGCCGTATTAAGATATCCGAAAGGTGATTTCCAGGCCTTGTCCCCGTCGATCCAGTTCTGTAAGGGCATGACCATTGGTAGATGGCTGTTGGGGCGAAACCAGGAGTCGACGCTCCAGGTAGCCCCGTCTTTGGTATTGATGATGACGGCCGTCCAGTGGACTTCAACTATATTGCGCACTTTAGGCGTCGAGACCGTCCAACCGGCCAGCTCGCCGATATCGTGAAGGATGTGCAGGTAGGTCGTGGTATTGCTGGAGTTGTCGATGCAATCCATCCGCCCCTCTACATCCGCTTCAAAATCATTAATGGAAAGGTCGTTGGCCAGCAGAGGCTGGTACTTTTGCGCCAGATGCTCCATTTGCCAAATCCCGATACGCACCTGTTGTAATCTTTCGTAAATACTCGAGCCCGAACAAATCGCCATGTGTTGCTTTAGCTGAGCCATATCCTCTGCCGTGAAGGTCACTTTCTGCCTGCTCGCACACGACCAGTTAAAGCAGATCCGCAGTGTTACGGATCCGTCCTCAGCAATCACGTAGTCAGGTGTAAGTGGAGATGAAACGGATCCCTTACTGTTATCAATAGCAGTGGCAGACGACGGGGTAGCGCCACTCAAGCCGGTATAACCGGCAAGCAAGAGGCTAAATGTGATCGCGGCGGTTCGGGAATGTATGACAGTCACTGTGAGGGTGTACTAGGTTTTCGGTAAAGAATACCCTAATGCATTGATTTTATTATATAACTCGGTGCGCGCAGTATGTTTTTCGGCGACTGATTACGGCAATTACGACGCAGCCGCCCGTTAAAAACACGGCAAAATCGCTTGCTTCATTGCTGAATATGGAGCTTCTACCTGATTTGGCAAAGCGGTCTTTTGTTGGATGAGCCTTCCGGCAGGCCGGCTA
>JBNKSV010000066.1:0-6214 GCA_050297535.1 Sedimenticolaceae bacterium | reverse complement strand
GGCATGACGCCCCTTGTGGACAGCCCTGCTGGAGACGAGAAGCGCAGGGCACCCGTAGGGTGTAACACCCGGGTGTCTTTTCTTTCGCCTATTTCTTTTGGACAAGCAAAAGAAATAGGCTCGCAGCTAACGCACAGAAACATGAGAAATGATTCTGATTAGAAAAGCTGCGAAACTGATTACCGATTCAGCGTAAGACAGACGTTTCCCCCTCATCCCCAACCCTTCTCCCCTATGGGGAGAAGGGAGCACCTAGCCCGCGATCAAGTCACGGGATGACTTTGGTGGAGTTTACTGGCATTTCACCTCTACAGACTTATAGAACGTTCAAACAGATGAATCGGGGGTACTCTTCGTACTCACACGCCGCACCAAAAAAAACGTCACCGCGCTGGATACCACCACCGCCAGCAATATCACCGGCCAAACGATCGGGATCATCTCCCATCCCAACGCCACCATCGTCCATTCACCCGCGTCGGATGAAACCGAAAGCGCATACTCTTCCAGCACATAATCACTATAGATAAACAGCAGCACCATTAGCGCAGCATAGATTGCCATACACATATATATCTCACTTAACTACCAAGGGTGGAAATACGCCTACTTATGATTGATTTCTTCTAAATATACCTTACAAATTCAGGCTATGATCCATCTAAAATTGCTATCAGCGCAAAAATACGCTATCACAAGATATGTCCTTCTCTAAAACACACACCATTACTCCATGATTGTAGATAAGCTAAAAGATTTTTTACACTTAGAGGCCGCCAGTGGAATACTTTTGCTATTGGCGGCCATACTGGCGATGCTGGCGGAAAATTCACCCGCCGCCTACATCTATAACGCCTTGCTCGAGATACCTGTCGCCATCAAGATCGGCGCGTTTGAGATCGCCAAGCCTCTGCTGCTCTGGATCAACGACGGCCTGATGGCGGTGTTCTTTTTTCTAATCGGGCTGGAGGTAAAACGGGAGTTTCTGGCGGGAGAATTATCTGAACCAGCGCGCATTATACTGCCGACCATCGCGGCAGTCGGAGGCATGGCCATACCCGCCCTCATATATTCCACTATCAACTGGGGCGATTCTATCGCCATGAAGGGCTGGGCCATACCCTCGGCCACGGATATCGCCTTTGCCCTCGGCGTGCTTGCCCTTTTGGGCAGCCGTATCCCGCAGTCGCTCAAACTCTTTCTGGTGACCCTGGCCATCATCGACGACCTGGGGGCCATCATCATTATCGCGGTCTTTTATACCGCCGATCTTTCCCTCACCTCCCTACTCGTGGCAGTAGTTGCGGTTGCCATCTTGTTCTCTCTGAATCGCAGGGGAGTGCTGAGCCTGACGCCATATATCCTTATAGGCCTCGTGCTCTGGGCTGCGGTTTTGAAATCCGGTGTACACGCAACCCTGGCGGGGGTGCTGACGGCCTTCTTTATCCCCTTCAGGAAGGCGCCGGGCGAGTCACACACGCAACTGGAAAGACTGGAGCACGACCTGCACCCTTCGGTGGCCTATGGGATTTTGCCGCTATTTGCCTTTGCCAACGCCGGTATATCTTTCGATGGCGTCGGTTTTGACTCTTTGCTGCATCCGGTACCACTCGGCATTGCCGCAGGCCTGTTCTTCGGCAACCAGATAGGTGTATTCGGTTTCAGTTGGTTGACGATAAAGCTGGGGCTGGCAGAACTGCCACAGGGCGTGAATTGGATGCAGTTGTACGGCGTAGCCATACTTTGCGGTATTGGTTTCACCATGAGCCTGTTCGTGGGATCACTGGCCTTCGAACAGGGCGGCCTCGACTATGTTGTTGATGACCGGCTGGGTATCCTGCTGGGTTCCCTAGTGTCGGGAGCCGTAGGTTATACGCTGCTGCGTTTTGTCGCCAGCGGCTCCAAATAGGATGTCGAAGCGCGCGAATAATCAGCGCTTAAATCTGTCGAACACCTGGTGGAACTTGATCGTACCCTTCTTTTCTTTCAAGGCCCCTGGTATCAATTCCTGGGCCATAAAGACATCTTCCGGCACATTGAATGTAGAGGTTATGCCAAATGTCACTGAAGGGATAAATCCAAATTTAGGATAGAAGGTGTTATGGCCAAGCACCACGGCGGCATCGTAGCCATTCGTCTTACACTCATCCAGGCCAGCCTTTACCAGTGATGACCCGATGCCTCGATACTGATCACGGGGCATCACCCCCATCGGGGCCAGGCCGGCAATCTTTATCTCAGAGCCATTATTTTCCAGATCAACCTTGGTAAACAGGATATGTCCGACTATATCCTTCCCCTCTTCATATACCAGGGAAATATTCGGCACCCCACTCTCAAGCAGGGAGTCCACCAATTGCGCTTCGTCATCTGTATCGAATGCCTTTTGGTAGATCTTGGTTATCCGTTCGCTATCTTCCGGTCTTGCCCTACGTATGCTCATTATTCTTCTCCAGCGTTCCGTCCGCGACCTCAGGGCCATCTTATTCCACGACAAGGGAAGCCGATTATTATTCAGGGCCAGAAAAAATTCCAGCAGTTTTACCTTGCCTATAATAAGTTATTTGCCCGGTAATATCCCCGCCCAGTCAAACCACAGCTTGAAAACAACCCCATGTTTCCCCACATAGAATCAGGTACAATGGCCCGCTCACATAAATCAAGGACTTAGCGTGGAAACAATCAGAGGCACAACCATCCTTTCGGTGCGACGTAACGGCAGGGTCGTAATCGGTGGCGACGGACAGGTAACCATGGGCAACACCGTGATGAAGGGCAATGCCCGCAAGGTACGCCGCCTATATAAAGATAAGGTTCTGGCCGGCTTCGCCGGGGCCACCGCCGACGCCTTCACACTGTTTGAACGCTTCGAGGCCAAGCTGGAAAAGCACCACGGTCACCTGACCCGCTCCGCGGTGGAACTGGCCAAGGACTGGCGCACCGACCGCATGCTGCGCCGCCTGGAGGCCCTGCTGGTGGTGGCAGACAAAGGCGCATCCCTGAGCATCACCGGCACCGGTGATGTGATCGAACCGGAAGACAGCCTGATGGCCATCGGCTCCGGAGGCCCCTTCGCCCAGGCCGCAGCCCAGGCCCTGCTGAACAACACCGAGTTGGGGGCGCAGGAGATAGTCGAGCAGGCCCTCTCTATCGCCGCCGACATCTGTGTCTACACCAACCACAATCTTGTAATCGAAACGCTGGATGCCACGAGCGGCGAGTAATATGTCTGAGATAACACCCCAAGAGATCGTCCACGAACTGGACAAACATATCGTTGGTCAGGACGCCGCTAAGCGCGCCGTTGCCATCGCCCTGCGCAACCGCTGGCGCCGCACCCAGGTCCCGGAAGAGCTGCGCAACGAGATCACACCGAAGAATATCCTGATGATCGGTCCCACCGGTGTGGGTAAGACCGAGATCGCACGGCGGCTAGCCAAACTCGCTAACGCCCCGTTCCTGAAGGTGGAGGCCACCAAGTTTACCGAGGTGGGCTACGTGGGTCGGGACGTGGAGTCCATTATCCGCGATCTTGCCGACTGCGCCATGAAGATGGTGCGGGAGCAGGAATTTACCAAGGTGCAGGACCTGGCCTCGGATGCCGCCGAAGAGCGGGTACTGGATGCGCTTTTGCCCGGCCCCGCCCAAGCGGACTGGAACCGGGAGTCCCAGATCGAATCCACCGAATCGAACACCAGACAGAAGTTTCGCAAAAAGCTGCGCGAGGGCGAACTGGATGATAAGGAGATCGAAATCGAAGTGGCCGGGGTCTCTCTCGGCGTGGAGATCATGGCCCCGCCCGGAATGGAGGAGATGACCAATCAGCTTCAAGGCCTGTTCCAGAACCTGGGCGGCAACAATACACGCAGGAAAAAACTCCGCATCAAGGACGCCCTGAAGATCCTGGAGGATGAAGAGGCGTCCAAGCGCATCAATAACGAAGACCTGAAGCTGCGCGCCCTGGAGATGGTGGAACAGCACGGCATCGTGTTTCTGGACGAACTGGACAAGGTGGCCAACCGCTCGGAATACGGCGGCCCCGATGTATCGCGCGAAGGGGTACAACGCGATCTGCTACCACTGGTGGAGGGCTGCACCGTATCCACCAAACAGGGCATGGTCAAGACCGATCACATACTGTTTATCGCCTCCGGCGCCTTCCATCTGGCCAAGCCGTCCGATCTGATCCCAGAGTTGCAAGGCCGTCTGCCGATCCGGGTGGAGCTGGACGCCCTGACCACCGAGGACTTCGTGCGTATCCTGACCGAACCGGACGCCTCCCTCACCGATCAATATCAGGCCCTGCTGCGCACGGAAGGGGTAGAGATCGCCTTTACCGAGGAGGGGGTGCGGCGTCTGGCCGAGATCGCCTGGCAGGTCAACGAAAGCACCGAGAACATCGGTGCCCGCCGTCTGCATACTGTGATGGAGCGACTGCTGGAAGGCATTTCCTTCACCGCATCCGATCTCCCTGGGACCAAGGTCACCATAGACGCGGAATATGTGGATAATAATATCTCTGAGCTGGCCGCCAACGAGGACCTCAGCCGCTTTATTCTATAGCCGTAACGAATATCTTTTTAGGAGTACACCATGTCCAAAGTAATGCCGACAGAACTTAATCTGCACCGCAACTCCCGGGTGCTGGAGATCACCTTCGATAACGGTGAGCATTACAATCTCTCCTGTGAGTATCTGCGGGTATTCTCTCCCTCCGCCGAGGTGCAGGGACACGGCCCGGGCCAGGAGACCCTGCAGTTGGGCAAAGAGGACGTGAACATTGAACAGATCACCCCTGTGGGCAACTACGCGGTCTGCCTTCACTTTGACGATGGACATAACACCGGCATCTACTCCTGGGATACACTATACGACCTGGGCCACAATCAGGAGCAGAACTGGCAGCACTACCTGGCGGCGCTGGAGCGGGCCGGGCACAAGCGTAAGGCGGATAATTAATCTTGGATTAGAGTTACTCCCCTCACCCCAACCCTCTCCCCCAAGGGGAGAGGGAGTACTTTAAACAGGACAAGTAGCATGAACAAGCAGGACACCACACATTTCGGTTACGAGCAGGTCAAGGCCGAGGAGAAGGCCGGACGGGTACGGGCCGTATTCGACTCGGTCGCCACCAAGTACGACCTGATGAACGACCTGATGTCTTTCGGCATCCACCGCCTGTGGAAACGCTATGCGGTGGAACTCGCTGGCCTGCGGCCCGGGCACAAGGTGCTAGACCTGGCATCGGGCACCGGCGATCTAGCCGCCCGTTACTCCGGCCTGGTGGGGCCGGACGGCCTGGTCACCATGACCGACATCAACGCCGCCATGCTGGAACAGGGCCGCATGCGCATGGCCGACCGCGGTCTGATCGGCAACGTGGAGTATGTGCAGGTCAACGCCGAGGCCATCCCCTTTGATGATGGCATGTACGACTGCGTTACCATCGGTTTCGGTCTGCGCAATGTCACTGACAAACAACAGGCCCTGAACGAGATGTTCCGGGTACTGCGCCCAGGCGGTCGCGCCCTGGTGCTGGAGTTCTCCCATCCCAGGATCGAACCCCTGAAATGGGCCTATGACGCCTACTCCTTCAACGTGCTCCCGGTCATCGGCAAACTGGTGACCAAAGATGAGGACAGTTATCGCTACCTGGCGGAATCCATCCGCATGCACCCGGATCAGGAGACCCTGCGCGGCATGATGGAACAGGCCGGTTTCGAGCGCTGCGACTATCACAACCTGACCGGCGGCATCGTCGCCATCCACCGCGGCTACAAGCTCTAACGCCATGTCCATGTCAGATCTGGCCTACGTCGGCCTGGAACAAGCGCTGAATCAGCACATATCCATGGACCCGCGGGCGCGGGCAGAGATGGCGAAGCTGCATGGACGGGTGATTGCACTGGAGGTTTTAGGACTGGGCCAAACCATCTACCTTGCCCCTGGACCAGAGATGACACAGATACTCGGTAGCTACGAAGGCGAACCGGATTGTCTTTTACAAGGCAGCCCCATGACCATTGTCCAGCTGCGCAGCCCCATCCCTGAGGACGGCGACGCCATCCCCGAAGGGATGCAGATACAGGGCGACAAGGGGCTAGCGGAGCACTTTTGTCGCATCCTACGCCAGGTCGAAATGGACTGGGAGGCGCATATTTCGAAATACACCGGCAGCCTGATCGCCAACGAGATCGGCAAGGCCATAAGCTTC
>JBNKSV010000065.1:0-8463 GCA_050297535.1 Sedimenticolaceae bacterium | reverse complement strand
CCAGATACTCGGTCATGGCGCCATACATGCCACCCAAAGAGTCGGGATCGTAGAACTCCTTTATCTTATGAATCTTGCCATTTTCGCCATAGCCGAAGAAGGTGGTGGCATATTCGCCCTTGCCGTCGATGCCCAGGATGGCGACCTTGCCGTCAAACCCGCTCAGATGATAGGCGCTGCTGGCGTGGGCCAAGTGATGCTCCACCGGCACGACCCTGGCCTTGCCTGCGCCGATATTCAGATCGGCGATCAGCTTGTCCAGGCTGCGCATATTGCGGCGGAAGCGGCGGTTGCCATTAAAAATGCCCAGCAGGGTGCGATCCGGGGAGTACCAGTGGCGCATGGCATAGTGCCAGCGCGCCGGGCTACTTAAGGGGATTTCGGCGTAGGGAAAGGCAACCGCATCTACATCTTCAGGCCTGACTCCGGCAAATTCGAGACAGAACTTGGTGGCCTCATAGGGGAAGCGCCCCTTGGCATGTTTATCGCGGATAAAACGCTCTTCCTCTGCCGCAGCCACCAATTTGCCATCTATGAAAAGCGCCGCTGAGGGGTCGTGACTGACCGCGCCGGAAATGCCCAGAACTATCATCTTCAGTAACTATATTTTTATCAGATTGAAATGAACCGCTGATTTTGCCAGCGTTTTGATCCATAAGCGAATAAATGTGCCGTTTATCTCTACCATTATTAAGGCTTATCCACATCTATCCCACTGGATTGCAAAGATTTTCTAAATAACTCAAGCAATCCAGCATCATCTCCCCAGTTTTCCATAAACCGCCGCATATCCTTGCGCCAGGCCCATTTAAAAATAAAAGGACATTTGTGCCTACGCATGCCATCCAGATCAATAAGCATGGCCTTGCCTTCGGCAATCAGGATATTGGTCGCCTTAAGATCGCCATGGGTTATCCGCTGTTGCCATAGCTTATTGAACATTCCGGCAATCTGTCCGGCCATGCGCCCTTTCTCGTCCATAGAAACAGTCGCATCACGAAACCACTCCAACGCAAAAACCGCGTGCACCCGTTCCGTAACCAGATATGTTTTCGGGAAAAAACCGGTCCTGCGCTTGAGAAGCGCAACCGGCCTAGGTGTCGGTATGCCATAGAAACCCAACCTATACCCATTTACCCAGGAGCGTTCACCCCTTCCTTGAAATAATCTTAGTTTGAGGCCATGCCAAAAACCCTTCATGTTATATCTCTTAACCACGAGACTAAGGCCATCTACAGTCACTGGCCAAACAGTGCAGGTATTGCCGTTTTTCAGGGCCTTCTCTACGCCAGGAAAACTAGCATCCGGATTTCGCAACAACTCAAACAACTCACGGCCAGCATGCCTGTTTGATGCCACCAGAAACCCGTCATCGTATTCTGTATAGGTAAAGGCGGTACAGTTTCGAAACAGCTTCCCGCGATACTCCTTCCAGCGGTGTTCCCGCGCTGTTTGCACCTTCTTCAGCAACACATCACTACCGGGACCGAATTGCCATCCGCTAGCGGCAATATAAATGGCATAGATATCAGGAATACGCGCCTCCCATTCCGGGGCGAGCTGGGCGACAAACAACGCTAGGTTATCCAGCCTGACATCCTGAGGAACAGCGTCTGAATAAACCCTTACCCCGGCCCCGTCCAGGCTGAATATCTCTTCTTCGGAAAGCAGGAAGTTGTCCAAATGCAGATCGGTCTGACACAGACCTGCCTGGTGATGCCGCGCCAATAGCCCAACCATCCTCTGCAAGAGTTGTCCTTTGGCCTCATCAACAGCCTCATCCCAGGCCTGCCTGACACTCACAAGACCGTGTAGTTGCACCAATATGATAATAGGGAGCCCCTGATCCGCACTTTTTCCTGCATACAGAATATCGGCGGTTGCTATGCCACGTTCCTTGAATGCCTTCAGCCCGTCTAGCTCCCTACGCCAATGCCGCTCTCCTCTCTTGGGATCAAGATACAGCTTGGCAAAGACCTTTGCCCCATCATACTCCCCGACAAAAACCAACCGCTTCCCAGGCAAGGAACGCACCACCTCCAGGCAGATAATCTCCTGGCCGTTGTCCAGCAGATAGCTCTTTTCATCCGCCATTAAAAGAGTCCTTACGCATAAACCGCGTCTTTCTTGCTGCGAGATATCGCCATAGGTTCTTACCTGCGGTATCCAGATCCCGCAACCCCAGATAACTCTTCAGAAAACGCAGCCTGTCGCTACTACCCCACAATCTGGCGCGCCGATTCAGGCTATCCAGATCGCGCCGCGCCGCCAGTCGCATAGAAACGGTTTGCCGCATCTTCTCCAGGTCAATGAGGGCCACCTCCGTCTCCAGATCATCTCCCAGACGCACAAACACATGTTTAGGGTGCAGGGCGTTATGCACCAACCTCTGCTTATGCATACGCCTAACCACGGAGGCCAAAATCGGTATCAATCTCCTTCTGGTGGCAACGGCATGACCCCATCCAGCCTCGGACCACTCCCGCATCACCTCATGTAGGGGGCGATACCCGACCAGCTCCCTGGTAACCAATATCGCCCGCCATTTCCCATCTATCTTGCGCTGTCCATAGTAGACGGGCTCCATAGTAGGAACCCCGGCCTGGCGCAGCAACAAGATATTGGTTATCTCACCGGCAAAGGTAGGCTCACCAAACACCGGATGGCGCAAGGTACGACGGGTATGGTTCTCCTGCCTCTTCAAGAAGATGGCCCCTTTGGTCCCATCCGGCAGATCCAATTCAATACGAACCACACCGCTCCAACCACCCCGACGCTGGTTAGGCGGCTCGAACCAATCGGCCTGCAACCCCCACAGGGCATCAAAATCATCCAGGTTATTGCTACGCAGGATATGCTCCCACTCCGGCGTGACATAATCTTTCACGCCGCATCCCCCTTAGATTTAGGAACCGGTCTGGTCGCATCCAGTGCTTGCGCCCTGACCTCGACCTCAGACCAAAATCCCGCGTCCAGCCTCAGGGTCTGACGCAAGGAGACACCTCTATAGGCGCGCATAAAGCGAAACCGATCCCTCTTAGTCAACCCCAGCAGCATTACCGAAAACCAGAGCGAACCGATATCTTTTACCACCCAACGCTGTGGAGTACTGCTGCGCATCTGCACCCGATGCAGATCAATCACATGGATATGCAGATCTTCCGCTGCACCATCCCAAGGAAGCTGCAACATAAAGTGGCAGATATAGAAGTCACGGTGATTCACCCCGTTCTCATGCATAGTGCGAGCTATCCGGGCCAGACGTTCAATCAAAACCCGTTTCACTATCGGCGAAGGTGGATTGTTTGGCCAATCCTCACAATATCGCTCCAGACTCACGCACCCCTGCAACTCTTCCGTTATCAGCAATGAATCTATCCTGGCCGGATTCCAACCCTCACGCCCGTAGGCCACCGGAGTCATGGTCTCTACCCCCAACTCACGCAACCGGTGGATGGCCCGCCACTCGTTCCCGGCCCCAAGTATAGGTAGTCGCAGCTGCAGCAGGTTCTTGAGGATCTCCCGCCAGCCCACGCCGTGATGGCACTTGATAAAGAAGCCGCGCCCATCGCGCTCTATTCGAAAGGTGCGCCGGTTCTGGATGCGCTTAAACACCTCCCCATCCAACTCACAGAACTCTGCCAGGGAGGTTTCTGGGAAACAGGGGCGATACTGGTCGTATATGTTTAGCATTAAGCCAGGTTCCGCTCGGCACGTTCGATGATTACATCCGCAGCCCGTTCTATCAGGCCATATAGATCGGTATTCTCGCAATAGGATTGGCCGTTGACCACCCATTCTCCACGGCAGCCAGACTGCAGAAACTCTCGCAGACTGCTATTTAATCGAGATTGCTCGAATGGTTCTGGGACAGTGATACCCGCATGCGCCGCCGCAACATGCCTGGCAAAGCCGCAATTCTCGGTGACCAGCACCGGCAGACCGCAGATCATTGCCTCAATCAGCACGGTCCCGGTATTCTCGCTGCGCGGGGCATGGATCAGATAATCCGCACCGCGATAAAAACGATTTACGTCATCCCTGGTCCCGGCAAATATAACCCGTTCGGATATCTTGAGACGCGCCGCCATACGCCTCAGCGGGGCCTCTTTGCCATGACCCACCACCACCAATCTGCTCCTTTGTCTCAAGGCATCCGGCAGCGCCGCCAGCGCCTGAATGACTCGGTCTATCCCCTTGGTGCGAAAACGGGAACCGACCGCTAGCAGCATTAGCTCATCATCGGCAATGCCAAATTCCCGCCTTATCTCTGCCCTATCCCTTGCCACATCCTCACTATGCAGACGCTCGCGATTGATCCCCGGCGGCAGCAGATGAAAGCGTTCAGGTTCCGTACCGTAGTGCCGGATGAATTTCTCTTTCTCCTGGTGGGCGATCAGCATCAATTCGGTGGTTGCCCCCGGTTTGAAAACAGCCTCTTCCTGGCGACAAAATACCCGATATCTTGGCAACAGTTTATAGAGTGGATGCTTGGTCTCTTCCACCCGCGCCGCATAGCAAGGGTCGGCCGCATAATATACATCCAGCCCGGGCAGCTTGGTAAAACCCACGCGACAGGCATAATCTTTATCGGTCACGGCCTCGGCAAAGCGTCTCGCCAACAGATCGTTGCTGCGGTGATTAGTAAGCGCCCTGGTGTCTAGCTCGATTACGTCGATGCCATCCGGCCTGTCACCCTGCCACTCGCCAGTATAGATATCCACCTGGTGACCACGGGCGACACAGGCCTGGGCAATGCGCAGCAAAGAACGCTGCATGCCACCAAATGGAAACCAGAGCGAAACCACGAAGGCGAGCCTCATTTCGCCACCTGCGTCATCCTGGCCTCAAGAGCCGTCCAGACCTTATCTGGCGGCAGATCGCCAAAACAGGCTGGCGTAACCTCTGCCGGACCTAGGTAATTACACGCCTTGCGCATACAAGGCGCACAACTGAAGTCCGCCTGCAGATTAGTCTGAACCCTGCCGACCGCACCGGTAAGATCGGTACTGGTCGGGCCGTAGATGGTCACCGCTGGAACCGACAGGGCCGCAGCCAGATGGGCAAGACCGGAATCGACCCCCACCACTCCGGCGGCACCGGACAGTTTATCCTTCATATCGTTTAGAGAGAGTCTGGGCAAAAGCTCTCCGTTACCAGATCGGTTTATTATGTGCTCTGCCCTTAACCTCTCTTCTTCACTACCCCAGGGCATGAATATCTGAAAACCTTTAGATGCAGCAATACCGGCCAATTCCACCCAATACTTCTCGGGCCATAGTTTGGTTACCCAGGTCGTGCCATGCAGGAAGATCAGATACGGTTGATCGATGTTAATCTGCTCTGCGACCGTCAGGCCATAATCCGCCTCAGTATTGGGCCTTTGATATCTAAGCGCCTCGGCAAACAAGGAACGAACCCGTTCTATGGCATGCAAGTCACGCGCAACATTTATACCGCGTTGATAGAGGCGCGCCACCCCAGGTTCACGGGTTGAACCGTAACCCAGTCCAACCGGAACACCTCGCGCCATGCGCGCCAGCAGCGCGCTCTTGTACAAACCCTGGGCATCGATGACCAGATCATAATCCCGTTGACACAGATCACGCCTGAACGCCTGAATCTCTCCTGTGCGCCATGACCTGATCCAGCCCTTGCGCCACCTCCTGAGCGCCACCGGTATCACCCGATCTACCGCCGGATGCCAAGCAGGAACCTCGGCAAAGACCTCTTCCACCACCCAATCAAAACTAATATCCGGGAGCGCTGCCGCCGCATCGGTAACTGCGGGCAGGGTGTGGATAAGGTCACCCAATGACGACGTTTTTACGATAAGAACTTTCAAATGGTTCTCTAATTCTACATAGCGTTTTAGGCATTCGGGATATAGCCATTATCCCTCAGGTATCCAAGGATCATATCCGCGCCCTCATCTACTGTCAGGGCATCCGTATCCACCACCACCTCCGCCCATTCTGGTTTCTCGTAGGGCGAAGAGATACCGGTGTAGTTCTTGATTATTCCGGCGCGGGCTTTTTTGTACAGACCTTTCACATCCCGTCTCTCACAGGTCTCCAGGCTACAGTCACAGTAGACCTCGATGAAATCACCATCCGGCATCAAGTCACGCACCCGGCGCCGGTCCGCGCGAAACGGCGAGATAAACGCGGTCAGAGCGATGATACCGGCCTCGATAAACAGGCGGGACATCTCGGCCACGCGACGTATGTTTTCCACTCGATCCTCTTCACTAAAACCCAGATCGCCGCACAGACCATGGCGCACATTATCCCCGTCGAACACAAACGAACGACAATTCAACTCGTGCAATTTGGCCTCTACCGCATTGGCCAGGGTGGACTTACCCGATCCTGACAACCCGGTAAACCAGATCACAAAACTCTTGTGGCCATTTTGAATCTCTCTATGTTTACGACTAACGGCCTGTTCATGCCAAACCACATTTTCACTTTTTGTCATTAAACTAGCTTCCTTCCATAACCTGCTGCAGCGCAGCATAAACCATATCTACATCGATCCCTTTCAGACAGTTGAGATGCCCATAGGGACAATCACGCTTGAAACAGGGGCTGCAATCCAACCCCAGATACAGAATCCGGTTACGCGGATTCAGGGGCGGGGTAAATCCCGGATCAGACGAACCGTATATCGCCACCAGCGGACGACCCAGGGCCGCCGCCACATGCATCAGGCCGGAGTCATTACTCACCACCGCATCCGCCATGGACATCAGGTCCACCGCCTGGGCCAGACTGGTACGACCACTGAGATCCTCACAGCCACCGTCGGTCGCTGCATTAACCGCCGCGCAAACCGCGCTATCCTTGTCCGAGCCGAACAACCAAACCGCCCAACCCTGCCCAATCATCCTGGACGCCAGTTCAGCATAATACTCCTGCGGCCAGCATTTTGCAGGGCCATACTCTGCCCCCGGACAGAGGATCAACAGCCTCTCTGGTGAAGCAAGTCCAAGTTCGCACCTAGCTCCTTCGACATCACTATCCAAAACCTCCAGCCTGGGGACAGGGATCTCCCCGGCAACATCCGCCCCCGGCGGATAGGCCAGGGCCACAAATCGCTGCACTGTCATGGTCAGCTGAGATTTATCCAGCTTGCGGATATCGTTCAACAGACCGTAACGCAACTCTCCCACCCAGCCGGTACGCCGGGGAATCTTGGCCCAGAATGGGACCAGCGCAGACTTAATGGTATTGGGAAGTAGGATGGCCTGAGCATATCCACGCGCTACCAGACTACGTCCAAGACTGTAGCGCACCTTGAGATCCAACCGTCCATGCCCGACCGGCATCTCAATGGCATCCGACACCTCAGGCATGCGCTGCAGCAGGGGCAGGCTCCAGCCTGGCGCCAGCACGTCGATCACCACCCCGGGTTGTTGCTGGCGCAGCGCCTTGAACAGGCTCTGCGCCATCACCATATCACCCACCCAGGATGGGCCCACTATAAGAATGCGATCACTATCGCTCAAAACGAATCTTGGTTATCCAAGTTAGATTAAGAAACTTGCCTTAAACCAGGGTCAGCCACTCCGGATGCTCGTCTCTGCGGCCATGCACCTGATCAAAAAACATCTTCTGTAAGCGCTCGGTGATCGGACCGCGCCCGTGATTACCGATGGGGCGATTATCCACCTCACGGATCGGCGTAACCTCGGCAGCAGTGCCGGTAAAGAAGGCCTCGTCCGCGATATAGACCTCATCGCGAGTAATGCGCTTTTCCACCACCGGGATGCCGATCTCATCCGCCAGGGACATCACTGTCTTGCGGGTGATACCGTCCAGGGCGGAGGTAAGATCCGGGGTGTAGATAACTCCATCCCGCACGATAAAGATGTTCTCGCCGGAACCCTCCATGACATAGCCCTCGGCGTCCAGCAACAACGCCTCATCATAGCCGCAGGCCAGGGCCTCCTGCAGGGCCAGCATGGAGTTCATGTAGTTGCCGTTGGCCTTGGCCCGGCACATGGTGATGTTTACGTGGTGGCGGGTAAAGGATGAGACCCGGATACGAATACCCTTCTCCAGCTCTTCCTCGCCTAGATAGGCGCCCCACTCCCAGGCCGCGACCATAACATGCACCTTGAGATTGTCGGCCCGCAGACCCATGCCCTCAGAACCGTAGAAGCACATGGGCCGGATATAACCAGAGTCTAGGCCATTCTCTTTCACCGCCGCGCACTGAGCCCGGTTGATGGTCTCGGCATCAAATGGCATTTCCATACCAAGGATGTGGGCGGAACGGAACAGACGGTCAGTATGTTCCTGCAGACGGAAGATCGCTGCGCCCTTATCTGTCTTATATGCGCGCACCCCCTCAAATACCCCCATGCCATAGTGTAGGGTATGGGTAAGCACATGGGTCTTGGCCTCGCGCCAGGGAACCATTTCCCCGTCCAGCCATATCACCCCGTCACGATCCGCC
>JBNKSV010000064.1:0-8607 GCA_050297535.1 Sedimenticolaceae bacterium | reverse complement strand
CTGAAAGGGGACCAGATCAAAGCCTTTTCCAAAATTATGATGGCGCTGTACCGGCTGTATACCGAAAAGGATGTCAGCCTGATCGAAATCAACCCGCTCATCGTCACAACCCAGGGCGAACTGGTGGCCCTGGATGCCAAGATCAACCTGGATGACAATGCCGACTATCGCCATCCTGATCTGGTGGCCCTGCGCGACATCAGTCAGGAAGACGCCCGCGAGGCCGCAGCGAAAGAGCATGATCTCAACTACATCACCCTGGACGGCAACATCGGCTGCATGGTGAACGGCGCCGGTCTGGCTATGGCCACCATGGATCTGGTGCAGCTCAAGGGCGGCACCCCGGCCAACTTCCTGGACGTAGGCGGCGGCACCACCGCCGAGCGCGTGGCGGAGGCCTTCAAGCTGATCCTGTCCGACGACAAGGTCGAGGCGGTTCTGGTCAACATCTTCGGCGGTATCGTGCGTTGCGATCTCATCGCTGAGGGTATCATCGCGGCAGTAAAAGAGGTGGGTGTGAATGTGCCGGTAGTGGTTAGACTGGAAGGCACTAACGCACCACAGGGCCTGGAGATCCTTGCCAACAGCGGCCTGGCGATCACCACCGCCGCAGATTTGAGTGAGGCGGCCGAACGGGTCGTTGCAGTGGCCAAGGGTTAAGGGGAGCAGAACATGAGTATTCTTATAAATAAAGACACCAAGGTCATCTGCCAGGGTTTTACCGGAAAGCAGGGCACCTTCCATACCGAGCAGGCCCTGGCCTATGGCACCAATGTAGTGGGTGGCGTGACCCCGGGTAAGGGTGGGCAGAAGCACCTGGACCTGCCGGTATTCAACACTGTACATGATGCGGTAGATGCCACCGGCGCTGACGCCACCATGATATATGTGCCGCCTCCGTTTGCGGCTGACGCCATCCTGGAAGCGGCCGATGCCGGTATCAAGGTCATCGTGGCCATCACCGAGGGTATCCCGGTGTTGGATATGATGAAGGTGAAGGCGGCCCTGGCCGGCAGCGACTCTATCCTGGTTGGCCCCAACTGTCCGGGCGTCATCACACCTGGTGAGTGCAAGATCGGCATCATGCCGGGCATGATCCACAAACCGGGTAAGATCGGCGTGGTATCACGCTCCGGCACCCTGACCTATGAGGCGGTGTATCAGACCACGGTGACCGGCCTGGGTCAGAGTACCTGCGTTGGTATCGGCGGTGACCCGATCCAGGGTATGAACTTCGTCGATGTGCTGAAGCTGTTCAAAGATGATCCTCAGACCGAGGGTATCATCATGGTAGGTGAGATCGGTGGCAGCGCGGAAGAGGATGCCGCTGAGTATATTCAGGCCAATATCGACAAGCCGGTGGTGGCCTATATCGCAGGCGTGACCGCTCCGGCTGGCAAGCGCATGGGCCATGCTGGCGCCATCGTCAGCGGCGGTAAGGGCACGGCCGATGGCAAGTTCGCAGCCCTGGAGGCCGCCGGTGTTGCCACCGTGCGTTCGCCAGCGGAGTTGGGTAAGAGAATGTTGGAACTGATGAGCTAAAGGGGTTTGAGCCATTACTGCTCCCTCTCCCTGTAAGGGAGAGGGCTGGAGTGAGGGTGAAAGCTATCAATCCCCCCTCACCCTAACCCTCTCCCCGCAGGGGAGAGGGGATTAACGGGACAGCAATTATATTTTTCATGCCCATGACACCATGGCATAACAGGCAATCCCATTGAATCTAAGAATCTCATTAGCACAGCTCAATCTCCTGGTCGGTGATATCGCCGGCAATGGCAGGCGTGTTATGGATGCCGCTATCTATGCCCGGGATGAGCAGGGCGCACACGCAGTTATCTTTCCTGAACTCACCCTGACCGGATATCCACCTGAAGACCTGCTGTTGCGCTCTGAACTGATCAAACGTGTGGAACAGGTCTTGGATGATATATGCCGGGAGATTAAAGGCATAGATATCATTCTGGGCTATCCACGGCAGCGGGACGGCAAATTATACAACGCCGCGGGCGTGATCCGCGATGGTGAGATCGTCGCCGAATACTTCAAGGCCCTGCTGCCGAACTACAGCGTGTTTGATGAGAAACGCTACTTCGAACCTGGCGACCGGCCATGTGTGGTGGATATGAATGGTGTCCCGGTCGGGCTCACCATCTGTGAGGACATATGGCACGATGGTCCGGCGGCGCGGGCGGCAGGGGCCGGAGCCAAAATTCTACTCAATCTGAATGCTTCTCCTTATCACACCGGCAAGGGGGTGGAGAGGGAGGATCTGGTGCGAAAGCGTTGTCTGGAGACCGGTATCCCCATCGTCTATGTAAATCTAGTGGGTGGACAGGATGAACTGGTGTTCGACGGCGGTTCTTTTGTACTGTCCGCTACAGGTGAGTTGCTGCAGCGTTCCCCTTTTCATCGGGAGGCGCAGGACCTGATTGAGTTTCACGCCGGTGTTCCGCAGCTGACAGCAATATCCAGATATCCAGACGCACTGGGATATATTTATGACACCCTGGTGCTGGGGGTGCGGGACTATGTGTCCAAAAATGGTTTCAAAGGCGCAGTGTTGGGGCTATCCGGCGGCATAGATTCGGCCCTGACCCTGGCCATAGCGGCCGATGCCCTAGGGCCGGAGAACGTGGAGGTGGTGTTGATGCCTTCGCGCTACACCTCGGACATGAGTAACGAGGACGCGATAAAGCAGGCCGATAACTTGGGTGTTCGGCGCAGCGTTATCGCTATTGAACCAGCTTTCAACGCCTTCCTGGATATGCTCAAAGATGAGTTTGCCGGGACCGCCAGGGACACCACAGAGGAGAATATCCAGGCCAGATGCCGCGGCATCATTATGATGGCCATCAGCAACAAGAAGGGTATGATCCTACTCACCACCGGCAACAAGAGCGAGATGTCAGTTGGTTATGCCACCATGTACGGAGATATGGCCGGTGGTTTTGCCCCGATCAAAGACGTGCCCAAGATGCTGGTATATCGTCTGGCAGAATACCGCAACCGGGAAGGTGAGGTTATACCGCGCCGGGTGATAGAACGCCCCCCCTCAGCGGAGCTGGCGCCGGATCAAAAAGACTCCGACAGCCTGCCGCCATACGATGTACTTGACGAGATCCTTTCCCGCTACATCGAACAGGATCAAAGCGTCATTGATATTGTTAATGCCGGGTTTGATGCGGATGTAGTAAGGCGTGTCGCCAGGATGGTGGATCGCAACGAATACAAACGCAGGCAGGCGCCGCCAGGGGTGCGCATTACCCGCAGGGCCTTCGGGCGTGACCGGCGCTATCCGATCACCAGTGGTTTTTGATTCAGAATACAGTAAGATATGGACACTGCTAACTGGAGATACTGAACAATGAAAAAACTAGATGTAATAATCAAACCTTTTAAGCTGGATGACGTACGAGAGGCCTTATCCGCCATAGGCGTCACCGGCATGACCGCTACCGAGGTAAAGGGTTTCGGGCGTCAGAAAGGCCATACCGAGCTGTATCGCGGTGCTGAATATGTGGTGGATTTTCTGCCCAAGTTGAAGTTGGAGTTGGTTATCAAAGAGGACCAGCTGGAGCCATGTATCGACGCCATCGTCTCCTCGGCCCGTACTGGCAAGATCGGTGACGGCAAGATATTTATCTCAGATGTAGAGAAGGTGGTACGTATCCGTACCGGCGAAGAGGACGAAGCAGCTATCTAGGTTGTGTATTGCAGGGCGTGGTTGTCACGCCCTGTGCTTTTGCAGGTTCTAGTTTTCGTCCAGACCGATATAGTCCCAAACCTGTCTGGCGAGGGGTGTGTCATCCAGCTTCTCAGGCTCCACCGCTTTGAAATAGCCCTTCTGCTCGTTTATGGCATACACACGCTTGGCATCGTTGGATAACTGCTCCATACCCAGCTTGTCATAGGCCTGGATCATAATCTCCAGCGCCTCTTTTACTGCCGGGGTGCGCTGATAGTTTTCCACCACCTTGACGCAGCGGTTGGCCGCCGCCAGATAGGCGCCGCGTTTCATGTAGTAGCGGGCGGCGTGCACCTGGGACGCAGCTATGTTATTGCGCAGATAGACCAGACGCTTCCTAGCATCTGCGGAGTATTTACTGTTGGGATAGAGGCGTATCAGCTCTGAAAAATCGTTGAAGGAATCCAGGGCGGCGGAGGCGTCACGCTGAGAACTGTCGATTGGCACGAAGCGGTCAAAGAACCCCATGTTACGGTTGAAGTTGACGATCCCCTTCATGTAATAGGCATAGTCAACATAGGGATGATCTGGATGGAGTTTGATAAAACGGTCAGCCGCGGCTATGGCCTGCTCCTGATCGCCATTTTTGTAGTAGGCATAGGCCACATCCAGTTGGGACTGCATGGCATAACGGCCGAAGGGGAATTTGGCCTCCAGGCCTTCATAGTATTTAATGGCTGTTTCGTAGTCCCCTTCACTCATGGAGGCTGAGGCCTCGGAATAGAACTTACTGGCGCTCCAGGTCTTGGTCATATCCTTTTCTTCGGGGAAAAGTGAGCAGCCAGATAAGAAAATCAGTAGAGCGAACAGGGCCGTAACACGTATATTAGCCATGATGATTGCTATAGACCTCAATAAGAAACAGGGTGCGGTAGTATAACCTAATGTGTTTACTGAAAAGAAATTACGTTGTTAGGTAAATAAATGGGTGAAAAGTTGCACGCAAGAGTAGATACGGATCAGGCTGGAATGCGCCTGGATCAGGCCATTGCGGTACTGTTTCCTGATTTTTCCAGAGCCAGGCTGCAACAGTGGATAAAGCAGGGCATGGTCAGCGTGGATGGAGAGATAGCCATGCGTCCCAGAGATAAGGTACTGGGGGGCGAACTGGTGGAGTTGCAGGCGGAGATGGAGGACAAGGTAGAGTGTCGACCCCAGTCGATACATTTGGATATTGTGTATGAGGACGAGTCCCTGCTGGTGATCAATAAACCTGCTGGTCTGGTGGTGCATCCTGCCGCCGGTAATCCGGACGGCACCATGCAAAACGCCTTGTTGCATCATGATGAGACCCTTATCCAACTGCCGCGGGCCGGTATCGTGCATCGCCTGGATAAGGAAACAAGCGGTTTGTTGGTGGTGGCAAGGACGGCAGCGGCCCACAAGCATCTGGTGGAGCAGCTACAGGAACGCGCATTCAAGCGTGAGTATAGGGCGGTGGTGAAAGGGGTGATGACCGCAGGAGGAAGCGTGGATCAGCCCATCGGACGCCATCCCACTCAACGCACCCGCATGGCGGTGCATCCCAATGGCAAACCGGCCGTGACCCACTACCGGGTCCTGGAGCGGTTTCGTTTTCATACCCATCTTAAGGTGGTTCTGGAGACGGGACGCACCCACCAGATCCGGGTGCATATGGCCCATATTCGTTATCCCCTGGTGGGTGATCCAGTCTATGGCGGGCGTTTGCAGATTCCTGCCAAGGTGACCCCGGAGCTGGAGGCAATGTTACGTAGCTTCCGGCGTCAGGCCCTGCATGCGCGCAAGCTTGGCCTAAACCATCCCAAGACCGGGGAATGGCTGGAATGGCGCGCGGAGCCTCCTGAGGATATGCAGGAGTTGCTGAGGGTCTTGGCGGAGGATGCTGCCAATGACTGAATGGATCATCCCGGACTGGCCTGCGCCGCAACAGGTGCGGTCGGTAATTACTACCAGGAATGGTGGATCTAGCCAGACCCCATACCACAGCCTGAATCTGGGGCAGCATGTGGGAGATGACCCTGCCGCAGTCGAGAACAATCGCGCCCTGATTACCGAAATGCTAAAGCTACCATCCGAGCCTATGTGGCTGGAGCAGGTGCATGGCTGTACCGTGTTGGATGGCATAGGAGAAAAGAGTGGCAACTGTGCCGACGCCTCTACCACCACTACCCCAGGACAGGTATGTGTGGTGATGACGGCGGACTGCTTGCCGTTGCTATTGTGTAACCGTGCCGGAACCAGGGTGGCGGCGGTGCATGCCGGCTGGCGTGGCTTGGTCGATGGGGTAATCGAGGCGGCTATGGCGAGGTTTGATGATCCGGGAGAGGAGTTGCTGGCCTGGCTTGGCCCAGCGATTGGTCCGGACAAATTCCAGGTGGGTGATGAGGTGAGAGAAAGATTCCTGACCGAGAATCCAGCAGATGCGTCTGCCTTTGTCGCCGACGGGTCAGGCAGATGGTTGGCGGATATCTACAGCTTGGCTCGCACCCGCCTGCATTTTGCTGGTTGTGGCTACATCGGTGGTGGTGATTATTGTACAGTCACAGAGTCCGAGAGGTTTTTTTCCTACCGCAGAGACGGTATAACTGGGCGTATGGCAGCCCTGATCTGGATTGAATAGCTGAGACTAACTATATGACTAACTGGAACATGCTTACCCTGGTGGGACAGGATCGGCCGGGCATAGTGGCCAAGGTGACCGACGCCCTTTATAAAAACGGCTGGAATCTGGGCGAGGCCTCCATGCTGCGCCTGGGCGGGAATTTTACCATTATGTTGATGATATCTGGTGCTGGAGACGTCGAGCCCATGCTGCAACCGGTGGCGGACGAGTTGGGACTAAGACTGCATGTGGATCCGATAGATGGTGGTCTGCACAGTCATGTGGTGCCGAACATCCAGGTACGGGTGGTGGGCGCCGATAGGGCTGGCATCGTGGCCCAGGTCACCGGCCTGTTGGCTGAAAGTGGATTGAACATCCTGGAACTGGAATCAGACGTGGCCGGATCGAACGCCGATCCTATCTATGTCATGGGCATCCAGGGCTACTCGGATGCCCCGGTGGAAGAGCTGCAGCAGGCGGTCAGCGGCCTGGTGGATCAGGGCATAGATGTGAGCGTTTCGGGCATAGAGACACTTATTGGGTAAGAAGCCCGTGTTTCTCACCAGGCGGATTATCTCAATGGAAAATGGTTCTTTGAAACAACCTATTACTCAAGAAATGTATTTATTATTGCAATTAAACTTTGACCTATCCGTTTTTTGGAACAATCTGTCATCACATCTTAGGCGATCCTCTTTGAATCATAGCTACTACTATGATTCTGCTGACGATCACCTAATCTGTTTCACCAGCTTGCCCAAAAATTACGGATCCTGGTAAGAAATACGGGCTTTGTAATGGCAGTATTGAAGATCCTGACTGTTCCCGATGAGCGCCTGAAACAGGTCTCGGTTGAAGTGGAGCAGTTTGATGATGAGCTACAAGGTTTTATCGACGACCTGGAGGAGACACGCCAGGCCGGTCCCGGCGCGGTGGGTATCGCGGCCCCGCAGGTGGGGCGGTTGCAGCGCATCATCATCGTGGATGTCTCCAAGACCAAAAAGCCCGTGCCCAATCACGGCTACATGGTGTTGATTAATCCTGAGATCACCGAATGGAATGGTTTTGAGATGGGGCGCGAGGGTTGCCTCTCCATACCGGACTATACCGGCAATGTGATTCGGGCCACCGCCATCAAGCTCAAGGCGCTGGATCGATTTGGTAACCCGGTTGAATACGCGATGGAAGGGTTTGAGGCCAGGGCCATTCAACACGAGTTGGATCACCTGGATGGCATGCTGTTTATCGATCGGGTGGTCAGCCGCCGGACCGATCTGTTTCAGCGCAAGGTGTATCAAAAATAGGAATCTCTGGTTAACTTTATTTCGTCATCCCGGCGTAGGTCAGGATCCATTTAGAACAAACGTATGACCTGGCAATTTTCTCTGAGCATATTGCTGATTGCTTTATCGTTTGCGGCATGGCAAATGTACCGCTTGGTTCAAGCCTGCCGCAAGGCCAACCGGGTGGATTGGGGTCATGCATGGATAAACCTGTTGGATGGTCTGATCCGGCTGTTCTGTTACCGCTATCACCGTCTGAATGTGCATGGTTTGCGTGTCCCTAAACATGGACCCTTAGTCCTGGCTGCCAACCATATCTCCGGTCTGGACCCGTTTCTTATCCTAGCCTCGGCTCGTCGTCCTATCCGTTTTCTCATCGCCAGGGAACAGTACGAACGCTTCGGGCTGAACTGGCTGTTTCGCGCGGCCAAGTGTATCCCGGTGGATCGGGAGCGTAAGCCGGAACAGGCATTGCGCGCGGCCATCAGGGCGCTACGCGATGGGGATGTGGTGGCGCTCTTCCCCCATGGCAAGATCTATACCCCGGATGATCCTCCCATATCGCTCAAGCCGGGGGTGGCGTTGTTGGCGCAACTCGCCGGGGTCAAGATTCTACCGGTGCATATCACCGGGGTGCGGGGAGTAGGGCATGTGGTGCGTGGGGTGGTGCTGCGCAGCAATGCCAAGATCAAATCCTTTCCTGGCATAAACACCGTAGGACGTGAGCGAAAGGAAATATTGGAAGAGCTACGACAGATATTGGATTGAGTTGCGGTTTGTAGGAGCCCACTCCTGTGAGCGATTGGACCTATGAGCCACAAACAGAGCGCGAGCATATCGCCCGCGGGCGCGGGCTCCTGCCTGGTTAAGTCCTGGCGTGATCGGCCGCTACTTGAATTTAATAGCCATCTCCCCAACCTGGGCAAATATAGTGTTATTAGGAGAGTTATTCCATGAGAATGGATAGATTGACCAGTAAATTACAGATGGCCCTG
>JBNKSV010000063.1:0-8903 GCA_050297535.1 Sedimenticolaceae bacterium | reverse complement strand
TATGTTGCATGAATGCCTGTTTGATCTTCTGGTACAGCGCGGCATCTATCTGATGGTCGGTATGGGTGACATTCAACATGCGCTGTTCAAAATGGGCGAAATCACGGTAGTGGCCAGGGGCATTAAAGAAGATCTGTTGTTCAAGATTCAGCGTTCCTTCTTCGACTGCACGCACGACCGCCGCGAATGCGGCCTCGCGCACCTCCTTTTCATCGTGGAAGATACTCATTATGTCGTTTAGCTCGCCCTCGTACACCGGTTCTGAGATGTATGCCAGGCCACCTGGTTTCAGTACCCGTGCTACCTCGACAAGAGCGTTATCCATCAGATCCATCGGCACGTGATGCAGGGATTTCAGCATAATGACGATGTCTATGCTGGCGTCAGGCTGATCTATATCGGCGGCGCTGCCGTAGACAAAGGAAACCTGCGGCAGGTCATCAATCAACAGATTCTTTTCGTGTTGAATCCGGTCCACCTCGGTGGCGATGATCAATTCCGGAGAAAATTGCTCCGCCAGGATGCGCGTCATCCAGGCACGGCCGCAGCCGAGTTCAAGAATGCGCGCACCGCTCAAAGGCAGGGTTTGTTCGATTATTTCCAGTTCAGTTGCAGTCTGGCGGGGGTTTGGATCACTTATCTTCATACTGTTGCAAGGATGGTTATCAATAATATCGAGTTCGGCTATTCTTATACTTTCAAGCTTAAAGGGCAACGGCATGGCTTATATGTTTAAAAACGCATGCATCCGGATGGTTCATGGCATAGTATTAATTCATAGTGAAGCAAAGTTACGGGAACAAAAGTTATGACAGATGAGACTATGGTTGATTCTCAAGAAGGGGCGTCTGAAGTTATGGATCAGAAGGCATTGCCTGAGACTGTAGAGAGTAATGTCTCTGATCGCAATGGCGTAATGGAAGAGCTTGGGGTGCTGCAACAGAAATGCGAGAAATTGGAATTCGATAATAAAGAGCTCAAGAGGGATACCAGAAAGGCGGTGCGGCGTTATCGCCGGGAGCAGGCACTCAAGCCCTATCAGGCCGAACTGATCAGGATGCAGCAGTATCTGGAGACCAGCGGCACGCGCATGATTATCCTGTTCGAGGGGCGTGACGCTGCCGGTAAGGGCGGAACCATTCGTCGTGTCACCCGTTACATGAACGAGAAGCACTACCGGGTCGTGGCCCTTGGTAAGCCCAACGATCAGGAGAAGACGCAATGGTTCTTCCAGAAGTATGTAAAGCAGTTTCCGCGCGGGGGCGAGGTGGTGCTGTTCGACCGCAGTTGGTACAACCGCGCCATGGTCGAGCCGGTGTTCGGTTTTTGTACCGATCGTGAGTACAAAGACTTCATGCGCGGCGTCTCCGGTTTTGAGAAGGATCTGGTGCGCCACGGCACCATCCTGATAAAGCTCTACTTCAGTGTCACCAAGGAGGAGCAGGAGCGCCGGTTCGAGCGGCGCAAGACCGATCCGTTGCGGCAGTGGAAGTTGAGCGAGGTGGACGTGCAGGCCCAGGAGCGTTGGGATGATTTCACTAACGTGAAATATGAGATGCTGCGTCAGACCAACACCACCCATGCACCCTGGACCATTATCCGTTCCAATAACAAACATCTTGCGCGCCTGAATGTAATGAAGATCATTCTCAATTCCGTACCATACGAAAGGCTGGATCCTGATCTGGATTTTGTGCCGGACCCGGAGATCGTGGTGTCCGGCTCTCGGGAGCTGGAGATGATGGAGGCGGAGCGTCTCAAGAGCGGTAAATTCAAGATCTAGGCCATATCTGTGTCGGCCTATGCTCAGACCGTTCTGGTCCTGGTGTTGGCTTGGCTGGCATATGCGATTGTCCATTCCTGGTTGGCGTCTTTGCGGCTAAAGAGGTTCGTCGCCGCCCGTTGGCCGCGGCTCATGCCGGGGTATCGTCTCGGTTACAACCTCCTTGCCACGGTGCTGATAATCCCTCCGCTCTGGTGGACATTTACCCTGCCCGGCCCCCTATTGTGGGAGTGGACCGGGCTCTCCTGGTGGATTGCTAATGGGATGGCGTTACTGGCGCTGTTGGGAGTGGCCTGGACCCTCCAAGATTATGACAGTAACGAATTTATTGGGATAAGGCAGTGGCGAGACAATGAGTTGTCGGTCGAAGATCAGGAAGGATTTCATATATCGCCTTTACACCGTTTTGTGCGTCACCCCTGGTATAGTCTTAGTTTGGTTCTGATTTGGACGCGGGGTATGAACCTCGCCTTCTTGGTCACGGCTATTATGATGACGCTCTATTTTATTGTTGGCGCACACCTGGAAGAGCAAAAGCTTATGGTCTATCACGGCGAGAGGTACCGCCGTTATTGCAGGTTGGTGCCGGGGATAGTGCCGCTTCCCTGGCGCTATCTGAGTCGCACTCAGGCGGAAGAGTTGCAGGGTGATTAGTGTTAAAAGACCTGGCACCAGTTCGCATTAAAGAATCTTTTTCCTGGGTTTTTCTTAGGTTGGCGTGTATTAAATCAATCCATGGATATAATGTAACTAACGTGTAACTCCCGAATCAATTCCGGGATTTGCGCGTAAGGCCCAGCGTTCGATGCAGACGCACAGCCGAGATAGCTTCTTTATATTAATGTGGAGCAATCGAAGATGATAGATTATAAGGAAAAGCGCGACTTCTACCGTATGACCATGGACTGTACCGCCGAGTATAAAGTCAATGGTTCCGGGAAAACGAGCGAGGCCATTGTAAAAGATCTTAGTAGTGGCGGGCTTTTGCTTTGGGTCAAGCAAGAGATTAAGCCAGGAAGTCAGATCTCAATAGAGCTAAAGCCAGTTAAAGATATCACTCCTCCCATGAATGCCAGGGCCGAAGTTGTACGCTGCGACCCCCTTGAAAACGAGCAAGACACATATGCAGCGGCGTGTTCCATGATAGAGATACTGGATTAAACAGGATTTGTTTGGTTGCTCCGCCTTCGGTGGGGTAGGTATGACCTAGCCGGTGAACCGTGGGTTCACTAACAACGTGTTTCCGAACTCATGAAGAGACGGAAATGGGGTTTTCTCCCCCGCTAAAAACCTCAGACCACAATATTTCTTTCGAATCCCGCGAGATAGGCAACCATGTTTGCAGCGATCTCGTTTACCAGGCGTTGCCGCGATTCCTGGCTGGCCCAGGCGACATGGGGTGAGACAATCAGGTTTGGTATGTCTGGCTGCAACAGGGGGTTGTCTGCCGTTGGCGGTTCTTTGGCGAGCACATCCACCCCGGCGCCGCCTATTTTTGCGGCGATAAGTGCCCGGGCCAGGGCCGCCTCATCCACCACACCGCCGCGGGCGCAGTTTATCAGTAGCGCATCCGGTTTCATTTGTTCTAATTCCCATTCTCCGATAAGGTCTTTGGTCTGCTCGGTGAGGGGGCAGTGCAGGGAGAGGATATCCACCTGCGGCAGCAGTTCCTGCAAAGGCACACGTCCTGGTGTGGGCTCGCTTCCAGGCCTGTTGGCCAGCAGCACCTCCATGCCAAAGGCCTCGGCCACCTGCGCTACCGCTTTGCCCAGTCCGCCGTAGCCGACGATCCCCATGCGCTTGCCGTTCAACTCGCGGAAAGGAAAATCCAGCAGACAGAACTGCTCGCTCTGTTGCCAACGACCGTCCTGAATCGCCTGGGTGTACTCCGCTTGACGGGTGGTGAGGCTCAGGATCATGGCAAACACCTGCTGCACCACGGAGGGGGTGGAATAACCAGCAACGTTGGTTACCCTGATCCCCAATTCTCTGGCTGCATCCAAATCCACATTGTTGGTGCCGGTGGCGGCGATGCAGATCAGCCTTATATTCTGACATGACTGCATGATCGCCCGATCCAGGATCACCTTGTTGCTGACGATGATCTCTGCGTCATGGATGCGCGCCGCTGTATCTTTCGGTTTGGTGGTGGGCCAATAGGTCCAGCTTGATACCGCCTGCTCCAGAGACGCCAGATCAATATCGTCTCTACTGACCGTGGCCAAATCTAGGAATACCGCTCGTTTGTCAGGCATGGTGTGATCCCGCCAAATGAAATTAATCTGGCCGATTATATATGCCTGTACGTCTATTCAAAGCCCTTGGCAGTCTAAATATCTCAATTTCCCCCTCCCGAAGCGGTCCGGACTACTGTATCCTTTATAGTCTTTTTTAATCGGTATTGATTAATACGGACATGAGCAGTCAAACAAACAGCCGCATCCGAGAGATCCCCTATAACTACACCTCTTTCTCTGACCGGGAGATAGTCATACGTTTCCTGGGTCAGGAGATGTGGGATTTGATTGAGGAGCTGAGGGGTAGCCGTCGCACCGGGCGTTCGGCCCGCATGCTGTTTGAGGTATTGGGGGATATGTGGGTGGTGGTCCGTAATCCCTACCTGCAGGACGATATCCAGACCAACCAAGAGCGGCGTGATGCCCTGATCGGTGCGCTGCGGCATCGACTGGATCAATTCGAGCTGCGCGCCAACGACAATCCCAAGGCCCTTAATCTACTGCATGCCTCGCGGGATGCGGTAGATCGTTTTGCCTCATGTTTCGAGAGAAATGCACGGCTGCGTAAGTCGGTAACCAGTGTGTTGTCCAGGGTGACCCGAAGAGACAATATCGACTTTGGCGGTCTGGCCAGGGTATCCCATTCCACTGATGCCACCGACTGGCGCGTAGAGATACCATTCGTGGTGATTACCCCGGACCGGGAAGATGAGGTGGCGGCGATCGTGCGCTCCTGCATCGACTGCGGTCTGACCATCATCCCGCGCGGTGGCGGCACCGGCTATACCGGCAGCGCCGTGCCGCTGGACCCGCACTGTGCCGTGATCAACACCGAAAAGCTGGAACAACTGGGCGAAATAGAATATCTGGAATTGCCCGGGGTGGAAGAGAAGGTCGCCACGGTTCGTGCCGGTAGCGGCGTGGTTACCAAGCGCATCTCTGATCTGGCAGCGGCCCATGGTCTGGCCTTCGCTGTAGACCCTACATCGCAAAACGCCTCCACCATCGGTGGCAATATCGCCATGAACGCAGGCGGCAAGAAGGCGGTGCTCTGGGGCACCACCCTGGATAACCTGGCCTCTTGGCGCATGGTGATGCCGGACGGCAACTGGCTGGAGGTGGAACGGCTGAATCACAACCTGGGTAAAATCCATGACCAGGAACTGGTCAGCTTTCGCATCAGCAGATTCAAGCGCGATGGCGCGACCCTGCTTGAAGAGCCGGAGCTGCTGGAGATGCCGGGCAGCACCTTTCGCAAGGCGGGGCTGGGCAAGGATGTGACCGACAAGTTCCTCTCCGGTCTGCCGGGGGTGCAGAAAGAGGGGTGCGACGGTCTGATCACCTCTGCCCGCTTTATCCTGCACCGCATGCCGGAGCATGTGCGTACCGTTTGCATGGAGTTCTTCGGGGCCGATCTTACCCCGGCGGTCTCGGCCATCGTGGAGATCAAGGCGTTGATAGAAAACAGCTCCGGGGTGCAGATGACCGGGCTGGAACACCTGGATGAGCGCTACATACGCGCGGTGAAATATTCCACCAAGGCCTCACGCCATGAGCATCCCAAGATGGTGTTGATCGCCGATCTGGTGTCTGATGATCCGGATCAGGTTGCGACCGCCGCGTCTGAGGTGGTGCGGTTGGTCAATGAACGGGATGGCGAAGGTTTCATCGCCGTCAGTCCTGAGGCGCGACGCCGTTTCTGGCTGGACCGGGCCCGGACCGCGGCCATCTCCGCCCACACCAACGCCTTCAAGATCAACGAAGACGTGGTGATACCGTTGGAACGCCTGGCCGAATACAACCGTGGCATCGAACGCATCAACATCGAACAGTCCATCAAGAATAAGCTGGCCATAATGGATGCGGTCCTGGAGTATCTACAGGGCGACATGCCGGAGGCGCGCTCGGGCGCGGAGTATGAGAAGTCGGACGAAAATGACGCCATCCTGCGAGCCAAGCAGGATACGGCAATCATGGCGCTGCAGGATACGCGGGGGCGTTGGCAGCAGATCCTGGATAACCTGGATGCCAAGGCGGCGGACAGGCAGGCGCTGTTGGAAGACGATGTAGCAAGCTATGCACCTGATGAGACTTTGCTGGACCTGATGTTACGGCGGGAGTTGCGTCAGTCCTACCGTCATGAGGTGGCGGGCAGGCTGAACGACATCTTTTCCGGCCGTGATCTGGGGCCGGTGCGGGACCGGCTGGAACAGATCCACGCCGGTATCCGGGACTCGCGCCTGTTTGTGGCCCTGCATATGCACGCCGGCGACGGCAATGTGCACACCAACATCCCGGTGCACTCCCACAACTATGAGATGTTGCATGAGGCGGAGATCCTGGTGGAGCGGATCATGCAGTTGGCGCAGTCTCTGGATGGAGTCATCTCGGGCGAGCATGGCATAGGTCTTACCAAGATCCGGTATCTGGACCAAGAAAAGTTGGATAGTTTTGTCGCATACAAGGACAAGGTGGATCCCAAACGAGTGTTCAATCGCGGCAAGCTGATGCCGGACTCCGGCCTGGATGCTGCCTACACACCATCACTGCGTTTGGTGCAGCAGGAGGCGATTATCCTGGAAGCAAGTGAGCTGGGCGCGCTGAACGATGATATACGCCACTGCCTGCGTTGTGGCAAGTGTAAACCGGTCTGCACCACTCATGTACCGCGGGCCAATCTGCTTTATTCGCCGCGCAACAAGATCCTGGGCGCTGGTCTGATCATTGAGGCATTTCTATATGAAGAGCAGACGCGGCGCGGCCTGTCGTTAAGGCACTTTGACGGGATGAACGATGTGGCGGATCACTGCACCGTCTGTCACAAGTGCGAATCGCCATGTCCGGTTAACATCGATTTTGGTGACGTCACCATCCGTATGCGCAAGATTCTCACTCAGCGCGGTCAGAGAAGAAAGAGTCTGGGTGCCTGGGCGGCCATGTCCTTTCTCAATGCCACAGATCCGCGCGCCATCCGCTTCATGCGCAAGGGCATGCTGCAATGGGGCTTCAAGGGCATAAGTTTGGGACATGATCTGTTAAGACATCTTGGTCTGCTGGGCAAGCGGGGGGACATACCTGCCGCAACCAGCGGCAGGCTGGAGCTGAAGGGGCAGCTGGTAGGGCTGGTCAGTAAGCCGCTGCGGGTCGGGCTGCCTAAACAAACCATGCGTTCTATGCTGGGGTTGGAAGATGCGGCTACGGTTCCAATCCTGCGCAATCACGCCAAGATCACCGATGAGTCGGATGCCGTATTCTATTTCCCAGGTTGTGGTTCCGAACGGTTGTTCAGCGATATCGGTCTGGCATCCCTGGCCATGATGTATGATCTGGGGACCAAGGTGGTGCTGCCGCCCGGTTATCTCTGTTGCGGTTATCCGCAAACCGCCGCCGGATTGCACGCCGAGGGGGCTCGCATTACCACCGAGAACCGGGTGCTGTTTCATCGGGTAGCCAATACCCTCAACTACATGGATATACAGATCGTGGTGGTCTCCTGCGGCACCTGCATGGACCAACTACTGGAATATGAGTTTGAGAAGATCTTCCCCGGCTGTCGTTTGCTGGATATCCATGAATACCTGATGGAGAAGGGCGTACATTTGGGGAACGAAGGGGATGATCGTGGCTATCTCTATCACGATCCTTGTCACAGCCCTATGAAGCAATACAATCCGGTAACGGTGGCTTCCACTCTGGTGTCTAGCGAGGTGTTGTTGTCGGACCGTTGTTGTGGCGAGGCCGGAACCCTTGGTACCTCCAGGCCGGATATCGCAAACCAGTTGCGGTTTAGGAAGCTGGAAGAGTTGAGTGCTGGCATCAAAGCGTTGGCCGGAGTGGAGAAGGCGGATAACGGCAATGTGCAGATACTTACCTCTTGCCCAGCTTGTCAGCAGGGCCTGAACCGTTACTCAGATGATACTGGATTAAAGGTAAGCTATATCGTAGAGGAATTGGCTAGGGGGCGCTTGGGCGAATCCTGGCGTCAGGGGTTTATAGACAGTCTGTCACATGGTGGCATCGAGCAGGTGTTGCTCTGAACTGTTGGTGTAGAGTCCCATTTAACAATAAAAGGCCTGCATTTGCGCAGGCCTTTCTAGTACAAATGTTGCTGTGGTGATTAATGCAACCGGGAAAATTGTCTGCTGCTTGAACGTGGGTGCACAGCGGTTATTTGTTCAGCATCAAAACGTCTCTTTACCCCTTGCTTGGCCTCGAATGTCTCCAGGCCTTTGATCTTCTTTTTGATCTTAAACAATATCTCGGCAACTTCCTGATGTTTGTAGATGTGCTCTACATACTTTGTCATCAGTTCTATCATTCGATACATTAATTTCACGTCATTGTCGTTAAACTCTTTTGGGGCCCTCTTGTTCAGGACCTGAAGCACACCAATTACCTGATCGCCAGCTCGGCTGAGTATTGGTACGGACAAGGTATTGCAGGTGGTAAACTTGGTTGCAATATCAATGGCTTCATGGACGCCGGCCTTGTCCTCCATGTCGGTGAATATCATGTGCTTGCCAATTGAAAGGGCCTCTCCTGCCATAGAGCCCTTTCTTGGCACCTGGATCTCTCCCTCTTGCATATCGGTACCACGGTATAGCCAAAGGGTGTCGGAACTTGGATTATGGATAAATATGGAGCAACGCTCTGCGTTCAGCAGATCCGGAACTATGTCGATAAAAAACTGGATCAGTTTGGGATTGCCAGCTCTGCCCCAACTATCCTCGATAGTTTTCTGTTTTGCCTTCAGCTTGGTTATTTTTATAGTTGTTGGGTTTGTTCCCTTATACATTTAATGCTCCTTGCAGATAAAAACTGCTTTGTTGGCATGTTCCGAATTTGGGTGCTACTAGCCCTTATAGTCAGGATTCTAGTTCTGC
>JBNKSV010000062.1:0-9644 GCA_050297535.1 Sedimenticolaceae bacterium | reverse complement strand
ACGATCCGCCATTGTTTTCATCAAATACTCCTATACGCGTTCTCACGCTGAAGCATGGGAACGAGGCAAAAGTAAACCGTGGTTTCTATGCCCTCGGCCCTATTGTGTCATTAAAGAATCCCAGAATCCCTTCACCTTGTTACGTTCTTCTGTAAGATCTTCCATGGGAATCAGTGCCGGCCTTTCCTGTAAGGTAAGGCGGTGGCCCGCTGAGCGGAAGGCCCGGTAGGCATCAGCCAACGATCGCGCCACTTCATCCGTGAATATCCCGTGCCCGGCCAAGCCATCAAGCAACCTGATATTGTCGGTCCAATCCAGCAGATCAGGATGATCACAGGCCCATCTCAGAACCGCGTATTGAACCATAAATTCGATGTCTGCGATACCACCAGGCCCCTGCTTGAGATCAAACAACTCTTCATTTCCCTTATCCAGGGACGCGCGCATCTTTTCGCGCATATCCACTACCTCGGCACGCAATTTGTCCGGGTCACGTTGCTGCGTTAAAACAGAACGACGTATCTCCTGGAAACGTGCGATAACCGCCGGATCGCCAGCAATCGGACGCGCCCGCAGCAGCGCCTGATGTTCCCAGGTCCAGGCGCTGTTCAGCTGATAGCTATCAAAGGCATCCAGAGAACTTACCAACATCCCGGAATTGCCGCTGGGGCGCAGACGCATATCCACCTCATACAACAACCCGGAGTGGGTGCGCGCCGTCAGCATGTGGATCATGCGCTGCCCCAGGCGCGCATAGAACAGATCAGCCGCAATCTGACGCCCGCCATCTGTCATGGCATTAATACTCGAGTTGGCATGTAGAAACACCAGATCCAGATCGGAACCATAACTCAGTTCGATCCCGCCCAACTTACCATAGGCGATCACGGCAAACCCCTTCTGGTCGTCAGCAGATCCTGCTGGACGCCCATGCCGCGCCACCAGATAGGCCCACACCTGCTCCAGAACGCGTGCCACGATGGTCTCCGCGATCTCGGTGAGATAATCACTCACCACCATAAGCGGGATGACTCCGGTTATATCGGCGGCGGCCACACGCAATTTGTTGCCCTGCAGAAATTGGCGCAGACGCTCCATCTGCCCCTCGGTGTCATCCTCATCCACGGCAGATAGCAGGGTGTCCAGCTCGGCCTCCAACTCAGCGCGCTTTAGTGGAGAATAGAGCTGGCGCGGGTCCAACAACCCATCCAGGAGGATCGGATGGCGCGTAATCTGACTGGCAATCCAGGAACTGAAGCTCTCCAAACGAATCAGCTGCGACAGCACCATCGGATTTTCCACCAGCAACGCCAGATAGGCCGTGCGACGCGCGATGGACTCCATCAACTTCAGTAGACGCTCCAGGACTATGAGCGGCTCTTCTGTCTCAGCCACCGCCTGCAACAATAACGGCATAAGCTGATCCAAACGCTGCTGTCCACGCTGCCCCTGACCCCGGCATGAGCTGCCGCTACGGAAATCGTCCAGCATCTTCCAGGCGGTAGCGGCATCTTGCTGAAATCCGGCCTCCGCCAGAGCGGTAATGGCCTGCTCCAAACCCAGGCGTTGCCGCCACAGCGTTTGCAGTGGATTCTCTTCCTGCTCCTGTTCCGCATGCGGGGCGGCGAATACCTTGGCGAAATGCCCCTGAACCAGTTGTCGGTGTTGTTCTAAAACCGCAAAAAATCCGTCCCAATCCTCAAACCCCATCGACCTGGCCAGACGCAGACGCGCCACCGGTTCCTCCGGTATCAGATGAGTTTGGTGATCCTGCCAGGCCTGAAGCCGGTTCTCCACTAAACGCAGAAACACGTATGCAGCAGTCAGCTCATGTACCACATACTCCGGCAGCAAATCTTTCTCCCCCAGCAGATTGAGGACTTGCTGGATGGGACGGATCTGCAGATCTGGATCGCGTCCCCCGCGGATCAACTGAAAGGCCTGTCCAATAAACTCAATCTCCCGGATGCCGCCCAAGCCCAGTTTAATATTGGCGTCCATGCCGCGTTTGTGCATCTCGCCGCGAATCATCCGCTTCATATCCCGGATGGATTCAATGGCCCCAAAATCCAGGTAACGCCGATAGACGAAGGGGCGCAACATCGCCATCAATGTCTGTTCGTCTTCCTGGCTGCCTGCTACCACCCGCGCCTTGATCATGGCATAGCGCTCCCACTCCCTGGCCTGGGCATAGTAGTACTCCTCCATGGCATCAAAGCTCATGGCCAACGGTCCGGAATCCCCAAATGGACGCAGACGAGTATCTACCCGAAACACAAATCCGTCCTCTGTCTGCGCGCCTATGGCCTTGATCAACTGCTGACCCAAACGGGTAAAAAACTGCTCATTGGAGAGATGGAGGGCGCCATCCGCCTTACCGCCGTGAGGATATGCAAAGATAAGATCAATATCCGACGAGAGGTTCAGTTCGCGCGCACCCAGTTTACCCATACCCAGCACCAGCATCTGTTGCTGCATTCCGGTCTCATCACGCGGCACCCCATACTTTGCTATTGCCCATGTGTACAACAGCTCCAGGGCCTGCGCCACGCAGGCGTCCGCCAAGGCTGAAAGATCTTCCAGGGTCTCTGCCAGAGGCGCAAGCCCGGCAAGATCGCGCCAGATGATGCGTACCATCTGAACCCGGCGGAACGTCCGCAAGACCCGATGCAGGGTCTCCTCATCTATAACCTGCTCCAACTCTTTCTGCAGGCGCCGCTCCATCTCACCATCTGTATAGCCGACATGCAGAAAACCTCCTGCATATAGATCTATCAGCAGAGACGGGGCACGCATGCAGTTTTGCGCCACATAGTCACTGGCCTCCCACACTCGTTTCAATTCAGCGACAAACTCAGCAGGAAGATCCGTTGCAACTCTTGCTGCAGCAGCGAGTTCGAGCCAGTTTTGCCACTGTTTCTCAACCTGTGCCTCTAGATTTAACGCCTCGTCATTCTGCATGTTCATTCTCTACCATGGAGCCTCCCACAAAGGATATATTGTAGAGTAGGGTTATCTCTGTGGCCATTGCACACGCCTTGCACAATGCTCTGGCACTAACTAAATTTTGAACTATACTGAGTTTGAAGGGTGAAAAAAGAACATCATCCGCAAAGGACCCGCGACCCCGTGGAGCAGTTAGCACGAGGCCTACGCGGGTCTTTTAATTTAACTTCGTTAACACCAAACATATCTCCGCAAAACAATTAGGGACAGTTAACATAAAAGACAAGTTATGCAGTAAGCTGCCGCTATGCTGGATAATCGTCTTTTTGCACAACCACATATCGCTGGCTAAGGACGCAGAAACACCATGCCCGGGAAATTACGCCACATCCAACGACAAATCAGCAACATCTGGCCAATCGTTGTCGGTTATGCCGTGATTGCCGCGCTATGGATCACCCTTTCTGATACGTTGCTGGAGCAGTGGCTGCATACCCCGGAAGATATTACCCGCTTCCAGACATACAAGGGTTGGGGCTTCGTCATCGCGACTAGTGCCATGTTACTGGCAGGGATTCTACGCTACACCCGTGACTACAATCGGCAGTTACGTCGCATAGCGGAGCAAAGCTCCAAGTTAAGTACGCTTAGTCAGTTTCAGGAGAGCGTCATAGATAACGCCTCCACCTGGATCAATGTACTGGACCCAGAGGCGAAAGTAACTGTATGGAACAAGGCGGCCGAACAGATCAGCGGCTATACCCGGGAAGAGGTATTGGGTAATTCCAGTATTTGGGAGTTGCTCTATCCTGATCCGGACTATCGGGCCGAGGTGACACAAACCGCCATGGAGATATTGGATCACGGCAGCGAAGTTGAGGACTTCGAAACACGTATCCGCACAAAAGGTGGAAAGATAAAGATCATCTCCTGGAATTCCCGCCGTTTTTTTGATGAAAGCAAGCAGACGGCTGGCTCTATCGCCATAGGACAGGATATAACCGCACGCAAACAGGCTGAGCAGACCCTGGTGGAACGGGAACGCCAACTCGCCACCCTGATGTCAAACCTGCCAGGCATGGCATACCGTTGTCTGAACGATGATTTCTGGACCATGAAATTCGTATCGAACGGCTGCCAGCAGCTGACCGGATACACCCCTGATGCCCTGCTGGATAACCATGAGATTGCTTACGCATCTATAGTCCACGCCAAAGACCGAATGCTGGTGATGAATGAAATACAGCAAGCGCTTGCAGAAAATCTCCGCTTTGCTGTTGAATACCGAATCTGTCGCAAGGATGGTAGAGAGGCCTGGGTATGGGAACAGGGCCAGGGGGTATTGGTAGATGAGCAACAGTATCTGGAAGGTATTATTATCGACATTACCCAACGCAAGGCCATGGAAACCGAACTGTCGCACCTAGCCACCAGAGATCCTCTGACCGGACTCTACAATCGCAGGGAACTGGAACAACAGTTCAGGGAAGAGCTAATGCGTGCGCGCCGTTATGAGCGCCCCCTATCGTTGCTGTGGATTGATGTAGACCATTTTAAAGAGGTAAATGATTGCTTTGGCCATCATGTTGGGGATGAAGTTTTGCGCCAACTTGGAAAACTACTGGAATCCAGTATTCGCACCATGGATTATGTGGCGCGTTACGGAGGCGAAGAGCTGGCGGTGGTGCTGCCGGAGATGCAAAACAATCTTGCCATGGAGATGGCCGAACGTTTACGGCGACTGGTGGAATCCAAGCGCATGCTAGTAGGGGAATCGTATCAGGTAGGCATAACCATCAGCGTAGGAGTGGCGTCCTACCCGGAGCATGGATCCAATATAGAAGAGCTGTTAGAGGCCGCCGACCGAGCCATGTATCAAGCCAAACAGGGCGGGAGAAACAAGGTCTGTAATGCTGAAAGTTAAACGTCTTATGGCAACACCGGCCTTTCCTTCCGTGTTTACACGCAAATCGTAGCAACCATCCACAAAAAAGCCCCGCATCTCTGCGGGGCTTTTGTCTTGCTGAAATGGACAGCGGACGTTTACATCTACTGCTACTGCGCATCCATGCGCTCGCAGTATTTGTAAATCCCTTTACATCATGCCCATACCACCCATTCCGCCCATACCACCCATATCTGGCATGGCTGGACCCTTGTCATCACTTGGGGCCTCGGCCACCATGCACTCGGTGGTGATCATCAGACCGGAGACAGAGGCGGCATTCTGCAATGCGGTACGGGTCACCTTGGTAGGATCCAGGATGCCCATCTCGATCATGTCGCCATACTCACCGGAACCGGCGTTGTAACCGAAATTACCACTACCCTCTTCCACCTTGTTGACCACAACCGAGGCCTCTTCACCGGCATTGGCAACGATCTGACGCAACGGCTCCTGCATGGCGCGGCAGGCCAGTTCGATACCGACGTTCTGATCGTGGTTGTCACCCTTGAGCTGCTTTAGGGTGGCCAGGGCGCGAATCAGAGCCACACCACCGCCAGGGACCACACCCTCTTCCACCGCAGCGCGGGTAGCATGCAGGGCGTCTTCCACGCGGGCCTTCTTCTCTTTCATCTCGACTTCGGTAGCAGCACCAACTTTGATCACGGCCACACCACCGGCCAGCTTGGCTACGCGCTCCTGCAGCTTCTCACGATCATAGTCAGAAGAGGTCTCTTCGATCTGGGCACGAATCTGCTCGACTCGATCTTTGATGTCCTTCTCGGAGCCAGCACCGTCGATGATGGTGGTCTCATCCTTGGTTACCTGGATCTTCTTGGCGGTACCCAGCTCTTCCAGCCCGGCCTTATCCAGAGACAGACCGACCTCTTCAGAGATCACGGTCGCGCCGGTCAGGATGGCGATGTCCTGCAGCATGGCCTTGCGACGGTCACCAAAACCAGGGGCCTTAACGGCACAGACCTTAACGATGCCGCGGATGGTGTTGACCACCAGGGTGGCCAGGGCCTCGCCATCCACATCTTCGGCAATGATCAGCAGGGATCTTCCGGACTTGGCCACGGCCTCCAGCACCGGCAGCATATCGCGGATGTTGGAGATCTTCTTATCGTGCAGCAGGATGAACGGCTCATCCAACTCGGCACTCATATTCTGTTGGTTGGTGGCGAAGTATGGAGACAGGTAACCACGATCAAACTGCATGCCTTCAACCACGTCCAGTTCGTTGTCCAGACCGGAACCCTCTTCCACGGTGATAACACCCTCTTTACCCACCTTCTGCATGGCCTCGGCGATGATGTTGCCGATGTTCGAGTCACTGTTGGCGGAGATGGTGCCTACCTGGGCGATCTCCTTGTCGTTGGAGCAGGGACGTGACATGGACTTCAGTTCGCCAACGGCCGCTTCCACAGCCTTGTCGATACCACGCTTCAGATCCATCGGGTTCATGCCAGCGGCCACCGCCTTCAGACCCTCACGTACCATTGCCTGGGCCAGCACGGTAGCAGTGGTGGTGCCATCGCCAGCTATATCGGAGGTGTGGGATGCCACCTCTTTCACCATCTGGGCGCCCATGTTTTCGAACTTGTCTTTCAGCTCAATCTCTTTGGCCACGGACACACCGTCTTTGGTCACGGTAGGGGCGCCAAAACTCTTCTCCAACACCACGTTGCGGCCCTTGGGACCCAAGGTAACCTTTACGGCATCGGCCAGGACGTTTACGCCCGCCATCATTCTGGAGCGGGCGCTTTCAGAAAATTTCACATCTTTTGCTGTCATTGCGATATTCCTTAAATAATTCTGTGTTTGTTGATTGGTTTACACCGGCACTCTATCCGGCGGAGGCTTTGCCTCTTGGATCGAATGCTGAACTTTCGATCAGCCCTCGATCACACCCATGATGTCTTCTTCCCGCATCACCAGAAGCTCTTCACCGTTTACCTTTACCTCGGTGCCGGAATATTTACCGAACAGAACCTTGTCTCCAACCTTGAGATCCATCGGGCGCACATCGCCATTTTCCAGGATCTTGCCCTTGCCAACGGCCAGGACCTCACCCTGCACAGGCTTCTCGGTTGCGGAACCAGGAAGCACGATACCACCCGCAGTAGTAGTCTCCTCTTCCTGACGGCGTACAATTACACGATCGTGCAGCGGACGAATGTTCATCTACTGAATTCTCCTTAAAGTATGTTTATTGATAGTTAAAAGCCGGGATAGCACATTTTTTAGCACTCTCCCCTGGTGAGTGCTAATGATATAGGCAAACTTCCGGTATTCAAGGGTGGCAGGTGAAAAAAACTCCATCGCGATAAATTAAGCAAAGAATGGTGTTTCTGCGCCCAATTCATGCCTCGGGGCAGGTTCAGAGCCGTTCCGATAGCCCTCCACACAGGGCCACATCCAGGGCCTTGAGTCGTTGCGGCGTACCCACATCCAGCCAGCGGCCCTCATACAGCTGCCCGCCAACCAGACCCTGTTCCGCATGTTTATATAGGAGTGGCGCCAGGGGAAATGGCCCCGGACTGCAGCCTATAAACAGATCTGGGTGGTAGACGCCGATACCGCTGAAGGTGAAACGCCCCTCTTCCCCATCCGTAACCAGGCCGTCTTGCAGGGCAAAATCACCATTCTTATGCTGCGGCGGATTAGGTACCAGCACCAAATGGGCCAACTTATTACGCCCTAGCTCAATAGTGGAAAAATCCAGATCGGTCCATACATCCGCGTTCACCACCAGAAAAGATCCATCCCCGAGCAGGGGCATGGCATTCAAGATACCGCCCCCGGTCTCAAGGGCGCGTCCGGTCTCGGGGGAGTAGGTAATGTTCAGGCCATAGTCACTGCCATCCCCAAGATGGGCCGTAATCTGCTCCCCGAGATGGGCATGGTTTATCACCAGATCTTTGAAACCGGCGCGGGCCAGGGCCTCGACGTGATACTGGATCAGGGGCTTGCCGCCCACCTTCAGCATGGATTTGGGGACACTGTCGGTAAGCGGGCGCATACGTTCACCACGACCTGCCGCCAAGATCATTGCGCGTACTGGTCGTAGGTTGGTGCTCATCTATGCTCCTCGGGGTGAATGGTTGGGATCAGATAATAAACCAGTTCCATAGGCATAACATCTTGGGGATGTTATATGTGTAAATGGTCATTACTCACCCCGCCAACTTCCCGAAGATCTTAAACCCCGCCACATAGGTACCGACGGCTGAACCGAAGGTGCTGAACAAAAACACCATCAAGGTCCGTGACACCCGATTGCGCCACCATCCTTTCAGATGGGTGGTGTCGTGCTTCAAGGCGCTGAAGTCCCCCACCCTCGGTTTGCGCAAATATATTTCCACCGCCGCCGTCACCATGCCTGCCCCCACCGTAGGATTGAGGGACGTTATGGGTGCTGCCACAAAGGCGGTGATAGTGGTAAGTGGGTGTCCGCCAGCTATCAAGGACCCAAGCGCCGCGAGGGCGCCATTAATGATGATCCAGTCGGCAACCAGTCCCCATCCCAGCTCCGGACTGCGCGAGAAACCGACGCCAAAACCAAACAGGATCAGTCCAACAATGACCCAGGGGATAAGCTTGAGCCATTTCCTGGGTTCAGGTATGGCGTCAAGCTCCGCCACCATCCGTTTCGGCTCGGCAACACCTTCTTCCAGATATCTTTTAATCCCACGCATATGGCCGGCGCCGATCACCGCCAGGATGTTCTCATGGCCGTTCTGCTGTATTTCATCCACCAGGCGGGCCGCCATATAGCGATCCCGCTCGTCGATTAGCGGCAGATAAAGGTCTTTCCGGTCCTCCGCAAACTCGGCGAAGGTGGTTTCCAGTATGTCGCCCTCTTTCAGACGCTCCACCTCGGCCTCATCCACCTCTTCCTTGGATAACATACTGAGCAGCAACCCGGCGAACAGGTTTAATCGCTGCCACCAGGGCACGTTGCTGGCGACCCGTTTTAGGGTGACGCCGATCTCCCGGTCGATCAGAAGCACCTGGGTATGATTATCCTGCGCATACTTAATCGCCTCGCGCTGTTCAGCGCCAGGCTCTATCTCGAACTGTTCCGCCAGACGTTGCTGGTAGGCTCCCAAAGCCAGACTGGCGGTCACCATGGCCCCCTTGCCCTCTTTCAATACCTTGAACAAATCCATACGGGCCAGGGCGTCCGGGTCGATGATGGAGTTATATCTACTGGGGCATAGCTCCACCGCCACCGCGTCATAATCTCCGGTATGCAATAACTCACGTACCTTGTCGGCACTGGCACGGGAGACATGGGCGGTGCCCAACAGGGTGACCCTGCCCTCTCCGATCCGTAACTCTACCTGCGGCTCAACTTGCTCCTGATCCATACAAACTACTCACTAAGGCCCATGTGACAAATACAAAGTGACGTATCATACCAGCATGGATAGCGATTCGGACAGGAAATGCCACTAGATCAAGAAACGATACTCGCTTAACATGGGGGCCGAACCATTCAACAACCTACGGAATAGACCATGCTGATAGTTAGAAGAGTGTTTCTGGTAATAACCATTAGCTTCCTGTTTACCGGCTGTGTGTCACTTCCACAGGCGTTTAAAAATAAGGATATGCAGGACTCCCTGGACAAGACCCTGCACAGCTACGAACTGACCGTGCGCTGGGGCGAGCTCAGCCAGATCTACTCCTTCCTGGAGCCGGAGCTGGCAAAGGCGTCCCAGATACAGGACAACCTGCAAAACAT
>JBNKSV010000061.1:0-10198 GCA_050297535.1 Sedimenticolaceae bacterium | reverse complement strand
GGACAGAAGGTTTGGTCACGTTACGGGTGCGAAAAATATCTCATTGATTATTTACAAAAAAGCCAAGGCCCGCATATGCGGGCCTTGGCCTGGTGGTTCTTAGAAGGATCTAAGTATTACTGCTTCTTGCGTGGCGTGACCTTGCGCGGCCTAAGAGTAGGCTTTTTAGCAACGGTCTTTTTTGCTGCTGCCTTCTTTTTAGGTGCGGCCTTTTTCTTCGTCACCTTCTTTTTAGGCGCGGCCTTCTTTGTAACGGCTTTTTTCACAACCTTCTTCTTTGCTACCTTCTTTTTAGCGACAGCTTTTTTAACAACTTTTTTCTTCGCTACCTTCTTTTTGGCTGGCGCCTTCTTGGCTACCTTCTTTTTGGCTGGCGCCTTCTTGGCGGCTGTCTTCTTGGCGGGTGCTTTCTTGGCTACGGCTTTCTTTTTAGCCGGGGCCTTTTTTGCTACTTTCTTTTTAGCGACAGATTTTTTGACAGGCGCCTTTTTCTTTGCAACTTTTTTCTTGGCCACTGCTTTCTTTGCAGTTACCTTTTTCTTTGCTACTGTCTTCTTGGCCACTGCTTTTTTTGCAGGAGCCTTCTTCTTGGTTACTGTCTTCTTGGTTGCCATTTGTCCCCTCCAAAACTTAGTTAGCGAAATTCAGTAAAGAGTATAATAAAGTATTTTAAAAATACCAGTGTTTTAGTAACGAAATTAAAATAAATTTTAGTTTTATTATGGACTTCAAATTCAAAGTTTCTATTTGAGTTGAGTCTGTCTGTAGAAGTTTGACTCAGTAACGACTCCATCTAATGAAATATCCCATGGGTTGGTTTGTATGGAATGCACTCTTTGCAGATCATGGGCGAACCCGATAAGCCTCGGTTTGTGCCATTTGTTTCTGACTGCAAGATAGGAAAGTGTTCTATCATAGAAACCTCCCCCCATACCTAGTCTGTTGCAGTGCCGATCAAAAGCCACTAAGGGCACTATTATAAGATCAAGACCTTGTGGTGAAATTGGCTTGCGTTTACGTACATCAGGCTCTGGTATGCCGTATCTATTGATGGATAACCTATCCCCGATTCTAAATTCAGCAAACCATAATCTGTTCGGTAGCATAGGTCTGAGAGCAGGAAGATAGCAGCGCTTTTTTTGTCTCCTGATCGTTGCCAATAAATGGCTGGCACCAATCTCACCATCGTTCTCTATGTAAATAGCGACATTTCTGCTGTTGCGAAATAGTTGTGAATTGGCAAGTAGCTTACCTGCGGCTAAGGCGTTGCCCTTTTGTTGTCTGTGCGACAGCGAACGTCTTTGTGCGCGTATCCGGCGTCTAAGCGTATTCTGGTCGTACAAGTTTAGGTAGTCCGAAAGAAGTAAGAAGACATCCCCCGTAGGTGCCGTCGCGTATCATCGTTCTTGAACCGGTAGGTTCAAGTGGGGACAACAGTTCCGCCTAAGGCTTTCCACTCGCAGTGGACTTGCACACTGGCTTCAGCATTTTGTCCCCAGGGCATTGAGTAGGCTCAAGAAAATACCCGATTTGCTGACGTACACCACAGGGAATGTCCATAACCGGTGTATATCTCATCAGACTAGTTGCTGATGTGATCCTACTTATAACGCTAGCGCTTTTTCTTCTAAAATTCTAGTTGTTTATTCACCGAGAGGGCATTTTCAATTTTGCTCTGTAGCATCAGAAGGCGTTTGCTGGTGGACATGTCTCCGGATTTGGCATCCCGTTTATGTTCAAGCAGTTCGTGGGCTATATTCAGGGCAGCCATTACGGCTATGCGATCCGTCCCGATTATCTTGCCACCGTCACGGATTTCACGCATCTTTTGGTCTAGGTGGCGCGCGCTTTCAAGCAGGGTGGATTGCTCTTCAGGTTGGCACGCGATCAGGTACTCTTTGTCGAGTATTTTTACGTTTACCGGTATAGGTTTCTCGCTCACGAGCCTGTTTCCATAGATTTGAGTCTGGTGATCATTGCCTCGACCCGGCTCTTGGCCAATTCCGTCTTTTCGATCAATTCGGCCTTTTCTGCTACCAGGCTTTCCTGGGTTGATAATAGTGAATGGTTTTCATCCCGCAGGCGGGCATTCGTTCGTATCAACTCATCGACCTTGGACTCAAGTGTCCTTAAATCGTCTTCAGTGATTTTGATGTTGTCTTCGTTCATGATTTCCAATATAGAGCGCGCAGGTTATCGGGTCAACGATGATGCTGTTCTGTGGGCATTATAGTAGATAATTTGCTCTGATTTCGCATGTTTTTCTTTGTTTTTGCGAGATAAAAAGGGGTTGGAAATCAATAGAGACACACGAGGGGTAAGGCACATGCTATTATCCGTTTCGAATGCGTATAATCGGCGCGAGTTATAAAGCAAAGGGTTTCCATGCAGGTTGATTATGAATATATGGGTCAATGTCTGGCCGATGTTGGGGTTGATGCGGGTGCGTCAGGTGCGCACGGTTTGTTGTGCGGTCTGATCTGTGCTGGAGAAAAGGATATTCAGCGTCGGCTTTCCAGAGAGTGGTTTGCGTCCTTGCCAGAGGGTGATTCCGCAGTGGCTGAGTGCCGGTCTGCGGTAGATGAACTGATCCTGGCGGTGCATGCCGTTATAGATGGTAAAGATTTCGGTTTTCCGTTGCTTCTGCCTGATGAGGATAGTCCGCTGCAGCAGAGGGCAGCCGCGGTACGGGATTGGTGTGAAGGTTTTCTCTACGGGGTAGGTCTGGTAGAGGTTAAAGGTGATGATGGACTGCCGTGTCAGGTCAAAGAGGCCTTGAATGATCTGGCTGAGATCAGCCGCATGGATATAGATGGTATAGCCGGTGATGAAGAGGAAGAGGCAGCACTTACTGAGGTGACGGAGTTTGTCTGGGTTGCGGCGATGTTGGTGCATGATGAATTGCTTGAAGCCGGATCAGAAGGTAATAAAGGATGAGCCAGAAGGAGTTTGCAGCGCGTCGACGTCAACTCATGCGCATGATGGGAGAAAACAGCATCGCGATACTGCCGGCAGCGCCTGTTGTAAAGAGAAATAGGGATGTTGAGTATCACTATCGTCCGGATAGTGATTTTTATTATCTGACCGGCTTCCCGGAACCAGAGGCTGTGGCGGTGTTGATACCGGGGCGCAGTCACGCGGAATATGTCCTGTTTTGCCGGGAACGTGACGAGACCAAAGAGCGATGGAATGGCGCGCGAGCCGGTCACGAAGGCGCTATTGAAAACTATGGCGCAGACGACGCCTTCCCTATCGGAGACTTGGATGACATCCTGCCGCGCATGCTGGAACAGTGTGAGCGGGTGTTCTACGCCATGGGTTGTAATCCCGGCCTGGATAAACGCATGTCGGAATGGATTAGCCAGATCAGGAGTCAGTCCCGTTCCGGAGTACATGGTCCATTGGAGTTTATCGCCCTGGATCATTATCTGCACGATATGCGTATGTATAAGGGGCGCTCCGAGATCAGGCAAATGCGTAACGCTGCTAAGATCTCGGCACAGGCGCATAAACGGGTTATGCAAGTTTGCAGGCCAGGGTTGATGGAGTATCAGCTGGAGGCGGAATTCATCCATGAATGCGCGCGTATGGGTGCGCGTTTCCAGGCCTATCCGGCCATCTTTGGTGGTGGCAAGAATGGCTGCGTGTTGCACTATATAGATAATGATGCCGAGCTGAAGGATGGCGATCTGTTGCTGGTGGATGCGGGCTGTGAATACGGCTACTACGCATCCGACATTACCCGCACCTTCCCAGTGAATGGTGTATTCACTGAGGTGCAACGGCAGATGTATGAACTGGTGCTTGCGGCCCAGGAGGCCGCGATAGAACAGGTGAAACCAGGCAACCACTGGAATGATCCCCACGATGCGGCGGTAAAGATCGTGACCAAGGGACTGGTTGATTTGGGTCTGCTTAAAGGCAGGGTCCCAAACCTTATAAAGAACGAGGCCTATAAAGAGTTCTATATCCACCGCACCGGACACTGGCTGGGGATGGATGTACACGATGTGGGTGACTACAAGGTGGACGGAGAGGCCCGTCTGCTGGAACCGGGCATGGTTCTGACCATAGAGCCAGGTATCTACATCCCATCCGGGAACAAAAAGGTGGCCAAGAAATGGTGGGATATAGGCATCAGGATCGAAGACGATGTGTTGGTCACCAAAGACGGCAGTGATGTCCTGAGCAAAGACGCCCCCAAGAGCGTAGCTGAGATAGAATCCCTGATGGCCGGGTAGTCTCAAAACAACAAAACAATTTCTTAAACAGTACCCTTTGGCGGTAAGATAGGGCGCGTTTTCGCGCCTAATCTGTTTTATGGTAACAATGATGGAATTAAGAACAGCACTATTTGATATTCACAACGAGATGGGGGCCAAGATGGTCCCCTTTGGTGGCTGGGACATGCCTCTGCATTATGGCTCCCAACTCAAGGAGCATCACGCCGTAAGGCAGGCTGCGGGGATGTTCGATGTGTCGCACATGTTGGCCTTGGATATTGTTGGAGAAGGCAGTGAGGCATTCTTGCGACATCTGTTGGCCAACGATGTAGCCAGGTTACGGCTGCAGGGTAAGGCGCTATACAGCTGCATGCTGAATCCGGAAGGTGGGGTGATTGACGACCTGATCGTCTACTTCATGGCCCCGGGCCGCTATCGCATGGTGGTGAATGCAGGTACCGCAGAAAAAGATCTCGGCTGGATGGAGCAGCAGGTAAGTGCATATGCCGCCGAGATAACCGCCAGAAGAGATCTGGCCATGATTGCGGTGCAGGGTCCCCAGGCCCGGGAGCTTACGCAACCTCTGTTGCCAGATTCATTAAAAGAATCTGCTGCCGGGTTACAGCCGTTCTTCGCCGTTGCGGATGGCGACTGGCTGGTGGCCCGCACCGGCTACACTGGCGAGGATGGTCTGGAGATATCCTTGCCGGCAGCAGACGCGGCCGGTTTCTGGAAGGCACTGGTACAAGCCGGGGTGGCACCATGCGGCTTGGGCGCACGCGATACCTTGCGCCTGGAGGCCGGGATGAATCTGTATGGCCACGACATGGATGAATCTACCTCTCCCCTGGAGTCCGGCCTGGCCTGGACTATCGCCTGGGAACCACAGGAGAGGGGGTTTATCGGGCGTCAGGCACTTGAGGCGCAACGCGATAAAGACGACAATCTGCAGTTCGTCGGCCTGGTCCTGGAAGGGCGCGGCGTGTTGCGTGACCATCTGAAGATATACTCTGGTGATACCGAGGTTGGAGAGATCACCTCCGGCGGCTTTGGTCCGACCCTGGATAGATCCATAGCACTGGCGCGGATCAGGAGTGGATGCGGTGAGAACTGTGAAGTGGATATCCGCGGCAAGCGTTTGCCGGTCAAGGTGGTGTCACCACCATTCGTGCGTAACGGGAAGATCAGGATTTAGAATATAAAATCATTGAAATTTACAACAACAGTCCCTTCTCCCCTTTGGGGAGAAGGTTAGGATGAGGGGGTATTACAGGTGCTACCTTTGGCTATTTTCCCCTCACCCCAACCCTCTCCCCAGCGTGGAGAGGGGGTAAAAAGACAGCAGTGATTGGAACAATCAATAACCGCCTTTAGAGGGCCTCAAACATGAGCAACATACCTAGCGAACTGAAATACACCAAGACCCACGAGTGGGCGCGCGATGAGGGAGATGGCACCATCACCGTCGGCATCACCGATCATGCCCAGGAGCAGCTGGGTGATCTGGTATTTGTCGATCTGCCGGAAGAGGGCGATAGTGTTGAGGCAGGTGATGACTGTGCAGTAGTGGAGTCAGTAAAGGCCGCCTCCGATATCTACAGTCCGGTCTCGGGAGAGATCGTTGCGGTAAACACCGCCCTGGCCGATAGCCCGGAGATGGTCAATGAGTCCGCCTTTGGCGACGGCTGGCTGTTCAAGGTCAAGATGTCCGATGCCTCTGAGCTGGGCAATCTGCTGGATGCCGATGGTTACGCAGAAGTGGCTGCGGCCGACGAGCACTGATTTGTAGATATTAAACATGCCGTTCATTCCCCACACAGAAGAAGAGGTGCAACAGATGCTGGCGACCATTGGTGCTGCCAGTATTGACGACCTGTTCGATGAGATACCACAGGCCCTGCGTTATGCCGGGTTGCAAGAGATGCCGGAGGCCATGTCCGAGATGGAGGTGGCGCAACTCATGGAGGCCAGAGCCCAGTCCGATGGTGGCCCGCTCTGTTTTATCGGTGCCGGTGCCTACGATCACCATATCCCGGCGGCGGTTTGGCAGATAGCCGGGCGTGGTGAGTTCTATACCGCCTACACTCCCTATCAGGCCGAGGCGAGTCAAGGCACCCTGCAACTGTTATATGAGTATCAATCCATGATGACGGCGCTGACCGCCATGGATGTCTCCAACACCTCCCTCTACGATGGCGCGTCGGCCCTGGCCGAGGCGATACTGATGGCGGTGCGAAGTAATCGCAAATCCAAGTCCAAACGGGTGCTGGTGCCACGCAGCCTGCATCCATCCTATCGCAAGGTGGCGCACAATATAGTGAAGAACCAGGGGATCGAGTTGGTGGAGCTATCCTTCGATCCCAAGGGCGGTCACACCGACCCTGCGGTGCTCGAACAATATGTCGGTGAAGACATCGCCGCCTTAGTGATCCCGCAACCAAATTTCTTCGGGGTGTTGGAAGAGGTGGATGTCTTGACCGACTGGGCCCACGCCAACAAGGCTATGGCCATTGCGGTAGTCAATCCGGTTGCATTGGCATTGTTGCAGCCTCCGGGAGATTGGGGCAGTGCGGGAGTGGATATCTGCTGCGGCGAAGGTCAGCCATTGGGTGCGCCGCTCTCATCCGGTGGTCCATATTTCGGATTTCTCTGTTGCCGCAAAGAACATGTACGGCAGATGCCGGGACGGATCGTCGGTCGCACCCTAGATCTGGAGGGCAAGCCAGGCTTTACCCTGACTCTGCAGGCGCGGGAACAACACATCCGGCGCTCCAAGGCGACCTCCAACATCTGTACCAACCAGGGTCTGATGGTTACCGCCGCGACCATGCACATGGCGTTGCTGGGGGCCGAGGGCCTGGAGCGGGTGGCCGCTGGTTGTAATGCCAATATAACTGCTTTGACGGAAAGGCTTACCCAGGTAGATGGCGTTGCAACGGTGTTTGAGCGGCCGGTATTTCATGAACAGGTGCTGCGTCTGCCGTTGCCGGTAAAAGATGTGTTGCATACCCTGTCGGCCCACAATATTCAGGCTGGCTACGATTTATCAAGAGAGTATCCTGAATTTAGTGATGCCATCCTGGTGTGTGCGACTGAGAAGCGCACCTTGGCGGAGATGGATAAATTTGCCGAAAAGCTGGAACGGGTGGTGCAAAGCCAGAAGCCTTGTGGGGCATGTTAATCATTAAGGGCTCTGACCCCTTAATGCGTTTAGTGCGAATGCGGAGAGTTGTTAAGTGCTGATCCAAGAACAATCCAAACAAGGCCGTCGCGCAACGGCCCAGGCGCCGCTACAGCGGGCCGAGAATATCTCAATCCCTGAGCAGTTGCGGCGCAAGGTTCGCCCTGCGTTGCCGGAGGTCTCGGAGATGCAGGTGGTGCGCCACTATACTCGTCTGTCGCAGAAGAACTTCTCCATTGATACCCATTTCTATCCGCTGGGTTCCTGTACCATGAAGTACAACCCACGCGGTTGTAACACCCTGTCCATGTTGCCTGGGTTTCTCAATCGGCACCCGGAGGCGCCCGATAACCACAGTCAGGGTTTTCTGGCCTGCATACATGATCTACAGGAGATGCTTAAAGAGGTGACCGGCATGCGTGCCGTCTCCCTCACCCCTGCGGCCGGTTCCCAGGGGGAGTTTGCCGGGGTGGCCATGATTCGTGCCTATCACGATGCCCGTGGCGACAACGGACGCACTGAGATCCTGGTGCCGGACGCGGCCCATGGCACCAATCCGGCCTCGGCAGTGATGTGCGGTTACCAGGTGCGTGAGATCCCCACCGGTCCGGAAGGCGACATTGATGTGGAGGCCTTGAAGCAGGCCATAGGTCCCCAGACTGCAGGCATCATGCTCACCAATCCATCTACACTGGGCGTGTTCGATCGCCGTATCGCCGAGATTGCAGGATTGGTACACGAGGCTGGTGGTCTGCTCTATTACGATGGCGCCAATCTGAATGCGATCCTAGGTAAGGTGCGGCCAGGCGACATGGGCTTTGATGTAATCCATATCAATCTGCACAAGACCTTCTCCACGCCACACGGTGGCGGTGGTCCGGGTGCGGGTCCGGTCGGGGTGAGTGCGCGTCTGGAGCCATTTCTACCGGTGCCCATGGCACACAAGGATGGGGATACATATAGCTGGCTGACAGAACATGAACGGCCGCAGAGCATTGGGCGTCTCTCTGCATTTGCCGGTAATGCCGGTATCCTGTTGCGGGCGTTTATCTATGCTTGCATGCTCGGGCGCGAGGGCATGGCGCGGGTGGCAGAGTATTCGACCCTGAATGCCAACTACATGTTGAAACGGTTGCAGAAGGCTGGTTTCGAAGCGGCCTATCCGGAGCGGCGCGCCACCCATGAGTTCATTATCACCCTGCGGCGTGAGGCCAAGTCCCTGGGGGTGAGTACTATGGATTATGCTAAACGTCTGTTGGACTACGGTTTCCATGCCCCCACTACCTACTTCCCGCTGCTGGTGCCGGAGTGTCTCCTGATCGAGCCGACTGAGAGTGAGGACAAGGATACCCTGGACGCATTTATCGAGGCGTTGATTGCTATCGAGGAAGAGGCGGAATCCAGTCCTGATTTGGTCAAGGGCGCACCTCACACCATGCCGGTAAAACGGCTGGATGATGTGCGTGCGGCGCGGGAACTGGATCTGGCCTGGAAGCCGGAAGATATGGATAGGGCCTGATAATGGCTACTCAAGGGCCACTGGGGATTCGACGTCTCATAAACGCCTGGGGTTACTCCATGGCTGGGTTTCGCGCCTGCTTCAGATATGAAGAGGCGTTGCGGCAAGAGACCTACGCTCTGATCTTCTTTATCCCTCTGGGCATCTGGTTGGGGAACACTGGAGTGGAACGCGCGCTGTTGGTAGCCAGTCTGTTGCAGGTGCCGTTGGTAGAGTTGCTGAACTCGGCTGTAGAGGCAGTGGTGGACCGTTTTGGCGGAGAGCGTCACGAGCTTTCGGGACGGGCCAAGGACATCGGATCTGCGGCGGTGTTTCTGAGTATCACCCTGGCAACGGTGGTATGGGTGTTGGTGTTGGCGCCGCGCTTTTTCTAATTTTGTTAAGGGGTCAGGGGTCAGAGCCCTTTTTATTTATTCTGGTATTTTCGGGAAGCGGTTATAAAAAGGGCTCTGACCCCTTAACGCTGTACTAATTATGTCTGCACTTATCTGTGGCTCTTTTGCCTACGACACCATCATGGTCTTCCATGACCACTTCAAAAATCACATCCTGCCGGAGCAGGTGCATATTCTGAATGTATCCTTTCTGGTGCCGGATATGCGGCGCGAGTTTGGCGGCTGTGCCGGCAACATCGCCTATAACCTGAATCTCCTGGGTGGGGAAGGTAAGCCTATGGGTACGGTGGGTACCGATTTCAGACCCTATGCAGATTGGATGGATCGTTGCGGTATCAGTCGCGAGCACCTGTTGGAGATAGAGGGCCAGTACACGGCCCAGGCCTACATCACCACCGATAAAGATGATAATCAGATCACCGCCTTCCACCCCGGTGCTATGAACTTCTCCCACGAGAACAAGATCAGCGCCGCCAAGGGTTGCACTATCGGACTGGTCTCGCCGGATGGACGCGACGGCATGCTTCAGCACGCAGAACAGTTTGCCGAGGCCGGTATCCCGTTCATATTCGATCCGGGTCAGGGTATGCCTATGTTCGACGGAGCGGATCTGATGCGCTTTGCCGAACAGGCCCAGTGGTTGGCCTTCAACGACTATGAGGCCAAGCTGATGCAGGAGCGCGCCGGGAAGGATCCACAGCAACTGGCCGAGATGGTGGAGGCGGTGATAGTGACCAAGGGTGGTGAGGGTTCCAGCATCTATACTAGGGGCAAGGTCTACGACATTCCGGCGGCGAAGGCCGCAAGTCTGAACGATCCCACCGGTTGTGGCGACGCCTACCGTGCCGGCCTGCTCTATGGTTTGATGAATGACATGGAT
>JBNKSV010000060.1:0-10708 GCA_050297535.1 Sedimenticolaceae bacterium | reverse complement strand
AGAATGAACAGAATCAGCATGCGGTACAGTTTTGGTGATTCGTTTGATTGTCGTCCGAGTTTTCTTATGTGATCTTTATAAGGTGTGTAAAAACCAATGATCAGGGTACTTATTGTTGATGATTCCGCAGTTGTGCGTCAGGTTTTAATGGAGATGTTGGGTGGCGTGGCGGATATCCTTGTTATAGGCGTGGCTCGCGATCCATTGTTTGCCATGGAAAAGATGAAAAAGGAGTGGCCTGATGTAATTATTCTTGATATCGAGATGCCGAGGATGGATGGTGTAACATTTCTTCGGAAGATCATGTCAGAACGGCCGACGCCGGTAATTATATGTTCCACTCTCACCGAGAAGGGAGCTGCGGTTACCATGCAGGCCATGGCCTCTGGTGCTGTAGATATAATCACTAAGCCTAAAATGGACCTAAAAAGGTTTCTTGAGGACTCACATACTCAGCTGATTGATGCCGTTAGAGCCGCTTCTCACGCAAAATTATCAAAACTTGGTCTGCCAGCTGTAAGTAATGATGCTCAGTCAACGCAAAAAAAATTAACTGCTGATGCTGTTGTGTCCTGTGTGCATAAACCTATGTCCGAGACCACTGATAGGGTGGTGGCTATTGGTACGTCAACTGGCGGTACCCAAGCCTTGGAGCGAGTGCTTAAGCAACTTTCCCAAGTCACTCCAGGTATTGTTGTTGTACAACATATGCCGGAACAGTTCACTAAGGCATTTGCAGATCGCTTGAATGGGGTTTGCCATGTGACGGTGAAAGAAGCCGAGAATAATGATCGTGTAATTCCTGGGCAGGTGCTGATTGCTAATGGCGGAAAACATATGTTGTTACGGCGTTCAGGCGCGCAATATCGGGTGGAGCTAAAGGATGGGCCATTAGTTTGTCGGCACCGCCCATCTGTCGATGTGTTGTTTCGTTCGGTAGCTAATGCCGCTGGTCCAAACGCCATTGGAATTATCATGACGGGCATGGGTGATGATGGCGCCCGTGGATTAAAGGAGATGCGGGATGCAGGCGCCCTCACTTATGGTCAGGATCAAGATAGCTGTGTGGTCTATGGCATGCCGAAAGAGGCAGTTAAATTGGGTGCGGTACAGCAAGAGATTCCTCTTGATCAGATTCCTCATGTCATAGTTGCAAAAGGATGATATGGCGGTGATCGCAATAGTGCGTTATTTGATGGCGCAGTAGGACGATGGGTTGGAGCAGAGAATAGATAAAATCAATAGGGAGTCTGTTATCCGAATAATGTTGTATGTCATACATGATCGGAGAGTATTATTAATATGAACGATCTATACAATTGCAGGAATGTGTCTAAGGGAAGACTGATAACTGAAATTGATTGTTTGGATCAGTTGCCTTCTGATGTTCATGATCTAGTGCCATGCGCGGTCTTTCATATTCGCTTTACAGGTAAGTGCTCAGCTGTAATTCCTTTTGCCTCAAAAAATCTTTTAGATATCGTTGGATTGGATCCTTTGGATGTAGAGCAGGATGCAGCCCCCTTTTTGAACAAAATATATCCGGATGATATTGAGAGTTTTTTCCTTACTGCGGAAAAATCAGCGGAATGCATGAAATTGTGGTGTGCCGAGTTTCGTATTGATCATGTTATCAAAGGTAAGGTATGGATCGAGTGGAGGGCATGCCCAGCCCGTAAAGGTGAAGACATCATCTGGAAAGGCGTAGCATTTGATATAACAGAACGTAAAACAATGGAGTCCAGTCTTCGAATAGCTACCAGTGTATTCGATACGGCAGGAGAGGGGATTATTATTACCGATCAATCTGGCTCTATTCTCGATGTTAATCCTGCCTTTACAAAGATAACAGGTTATTCCTGTAGCGAGGCAATAGGGAATAATCCACGTTTACTGTCATCTGGTGAGCATGATGATTCATTATATGAGGTCATGTGGTCGAGTTTAAGGAAAAAAGGATTTTGGTCAGGAGAGCTGATAAATCGACGCAAAAACGGCGAGCGATACACTGAGCATATTAATATCATGGCCGTGCGTAATAATTCGGGTACCGTAATACACTACATCGGTATTTTTACCGATATTAGTTCGCTGAAGAACCAGGAGCATTATCTTCGATACATGGCATATTATGACGTTTTAACTAATCTGCCGAATCGACTATTACTGACAAGTCAGTTAAACAACGCGATCTCTGGTATTCGTGATACTGATCGTTTTATTGGGGTTCTCTATCTTGATCTGGATGGTTTCAAGCCGGTAAACGATAACTATGGTCATGAGATAGGTGACCGTGTACTGATTGAGGTCTCTCGTCGTCTATCAGAGCAGGTGCGGTCAAGTGATACAGTAGCACGTATTGGTGGTGATGAATTCGTTGTCTTGCTGACGGGTATACCTGATGTAGAGGAGTGTGCGCATGCGGCGGATCGATTGCTAAAAGCGATGGCGCATCCAATAGAGTTGGGTGATATTTTGGTTAAGCTCACCGTGTCAATTGGCATCTGTTTGCATGATGGCGAGAATCAAGATGGTCCGGATACACTCCTTCGTCGGGCAGATCAATCTATGTGTTTGGCTAAAAGCGGTGGGCGTGATCAATACGTTTTCTACGAGAATTACATGACAAATGATTCGTGGAAAAATGACCAAACAATACATGATATACGGTTGGCATTAAAAGAGAGCCAATTTGCAGTGTATTATCAGCCTATCGTCGATTTGGGTACTGGCAGGGTAATCAAGGCTGAAGCTCTAGTGCGTTGGTTACATCCAAAACTAGGGATGGTGCTGCCATCCGAGTTCATCACGGTTGCAGAGAATGGAGGACTGATCAACGAAATCGGTGATTTGGTATTTCGAAACGCTGTACGTATTGCACATGTGCTAAATAGTCACGACCTAATAAAAAACGATGCGAAGCTGCAGATCAGTGTGAACCGTTCTCCACGCCAATTCTATTACCGAGATGGAGTCAACAACTGGATAAGATATCTTGAAGAGCAGAATATATCAGGCGAATTGTTGGCCGTAGAGATTACAGAAGGTTTATTGCTTGATAACTGGCCTGATATTCTAAAACAGCTAAATCTATTACGAGATGTCGGTGTGTCTGTGTCATTGGACGATTTCGGGACTGGATATTCTGCTCTTTCATACCTAACGAAGTTCAAGATTGATTTCATTAAAGTCGACCGGGCGTTTGTTGATAATATCGCTAAGGATGCAGATTATAAAATTATTGTAAATTCGATTATCAACATGGCCCAACAACTAGGGATTGAGACTATTGGCGAGGGTGTAGAGACTCAGGAACAGGCAGAACTTTTGATGAAGGCTGGTTGCAATATGGCCCAAGGATACCTTTACGCAAAGCCAATGCCTGAGGAAGAATTCACAGAGTTTGTAATAAATAATCGAAGAGTGATGCAAGTCTCATGAGAACGCCATTGTGCCAGCGAGGTTTACAGTGAAGGTGATTGCAGTATCTAATCCTAAGGGAGGATGTGGAAAAACAACCGTATGCACCAATTTGGCGTGTTTTCTCATAAAATGGGGATACAGTGTGGTGCTTCTGGATGTGGATTCGCAATCTTCGGCTTGGGACTGGGCTTTGGTCCGCAGCCATGATTTACCTCCTGTTACAGTAATCTCCACTCCTGCTGATCAGTTGCTTGAACGACTGCAGAATGCGCAAAAGACTCAGTCTCCTAAGACTGTGGTGTTGTTAGATATGCCGGCAGCATTCCCTGTAGATCTGGAGCTGGAGATCTATCCCCATATCGACGCTTTATTAATTCCCGTCATAGCATCCCCTATTGACGTGCGGGGTATGGTTAGGCATGTATTTAATCTCTATAAGCATTTTTCCGATGATAAAAAACGACCTGCTACTGGAGTGATTGTGAATCGAGCCAAGGTCAACACTCAAACCTATAAATCCATCGTGAGTGGATTTCTCAAACGGATCACCTTTCCTATAATCGGAGAATTACGTGATACCCAGAACTATCCATCCGCAGCCCACGCAGGTGAGGGAATTATTGAATTGCCAGTGCGCCAAGTGATTAAAGATTTGCTTGAATGGAAGCTCATAATGGGCTGGATAACTGACACTCTATATCCTGGCGAGAAATTTTCTTGGGATGCCGTGATTGGAAAGAAAATAGGCACAAAAAGAAGTAGAGCCAATCCGAGATGAAATAATCCAAGGCAACTCCTACTCTTTTGACATCAAATCTTACAAATATGAATGTATCTGTCGATACACGGTATGGTTATTGCGGTCTGCGCTAAAATAGGTTTACAAGTGGTATAAATGTGCCATTGTGTTATTGCTGTAAAACTTCTGTGGTATTGTTTGGTCGTATTTGTTATTGCGGGATAATTTCTAACAAAGAAGACAAGGAGCCAGCAATATGCAACTGGGTATGATCGGTTTGGGGCGCATGGGCGCCAACCTGGTGCGGCGTTTGGCGCGAGATGGTCATCAATGTGTCGCTTACGATATGAATCCGGATGCCGTCGCAGTTATCACCGGTGACAATATTCTAGGTGCCACAACGCTTGACGAGTTGCTGTTGAAGCTTCCAGCACCGCGAGTAGTCTGGATAATGGTTCCGGCCGCTGTGACTGATGGCGTCGTTGATGAACTGGCTGCGCGTATGGAAATCGGCGATATCATCATAGACGGCGGCAACAGTTATTATCGCGATGACATCCGGCGGGCGAAGACGCTCAAGAGCAAGGGCATACATTACGTTGACTGCGGTACCAGCGGAGGCGTATTCGGACTGGAGCGTGGTTTCTGCCTTATGATTGGTGGCGATAAGCCTACCGTCACACACCTCGATCCCATTTTTCGTAGCATCGCACCAGGTATATCAGCCGCTCCGCGTACGCCAGGCCGAGAAGGCGAGCCTGGCACTGCGGAATTTGGATATCTGCACTGCGGTCCTGCTGGCGCCGGTCATTTCGTGAAGATGGTGCATAACGGCATCGAGTACGGTCTGATGGCGGCCTATGCTGAAGGACTAAACATCCTTCACAAAGCAAATATCGGCAAACAAGAGTACGACACCGATGCTGAGACTACGCCAATCCGTGAGCCGGAACATTATCAATACGAATTAGATCTACCGCAAATTGCCGAGGTCTGGCGACGCGGTAGCGTGGTGGCGTCTTGGTTGCTTGATCTGACCGCAGCGGCACTGGTTGAGGATGGTGAACTGTCAGGATTTACGGGAAGGGTGTCTGATTCCGGGGAAGGGCGCTGGACGGCTGTGGCAGCTGTTGATGAGGGTGTACCTGCACCGGTCATTAGTGCGGCGCTGTTTGCACGTTTCGCCTCGCGTGGTGAGTCGGATTATGCAGACCGGCTGCTGTCTGCGATGCGCCAACAGTTTGGTGGACATGAGGAAAAACATGGCAAGGAGTGAGCAAGCAGGTAAGCATATACCTTCCGACGCCCTGGTCATCTTTGGTGTGACCGGAGATTTGGCCCACAAGATGATCATTCCGGCGTTGTATGCGATGTGCAAGAGCGGACTGCTTAATGTGCCTATAGTTGGTGTGGCATCGTCGCAGTGGAATCGCACACAGTTTCGTAAACGTGTGACGGACAGCGTCAGGCAGTGCGGGAAGATAGACCGACCAGCTCTTAATCATCTCCTTGAGTTGTTCCAATATGTGTCCGGTGATTACAACGATCAAGCCACTTTTCATAAACTTGGCAACGCGCTGGGCAAAGCGCAGCGACCGGCGTTTTACCTCGCCATTCCGCCGTCTCTATTCTCCACGGTAATAGAGGGATTGCATGCGGCAGATCTCCACCAACAGGCACGTGTCATCGTCGAGAAACCCTTTGGTCGTGATCTGGCTTCGGCGCGCGAACTTAACCGCATTGCACTTTCGGCATTTGATGAAGATTCGATCTTTCGCATAGACCATTATCTCGGTAAAGAGGCGATCATGAATATCCTCTATTTCCGATTTGCCAATTCTTTCCTTGAGCCGATCTGGAACCGAAACCATATAGCCAGCGTACAGATCACGCTGGCAGAAGATTTCGGTGTGAAGGGGCGTGGTGCGTTTTATGAAAGTGCAGGTTGTTTGCGCGACGTTATCCAAAACCATCTGTTTCAGATTGTAGCCTTATTGGCGATGGAGCCGCCCGCTTATCAGGGTTACGGTGCAGTGCATAGCGAGAAGGCCAAGGTGTTCCAGGCGATGCGTCCGCTGCGATCTGAGGATCTGGTGCGTGGTCAGTATTCAGGCTATCGCAAAGAACCAGGCGTAGCCAAAAATTCCGATGTCGAAACCTTTTGTGCACTGCGTCTGCACATCGACTCCTGGCGCTGGCAGGGGGTACCCTGGTATTTGCGCTCCGGCAAGTGTCTGGCGACCTCTGCGGCCGAAGTATTGGTGGAGCTGAAGCCGCCACCGCAACGGCTGTTCGATGATTCATTACCGGAAAGCGGTCGCTGCAACTACTTGCGATTCCAGCTTGCGCCGCATTCCTCTGTTGCTCTGGCCGCACGTGTCAAGCGCACGGGAAAGGAGTTTATTGGAGAGCAGCGCGAACTTTTTCTGTTTGATGCACACCCTAATGCGAAATCGCCCTATGAAAGATTATTGAGCGATGCCCTGGCCGGAGATGGTGCCTTGTTTACTCGCCAAAACACTATCGAGGCCGCGTGGGCAGTGGTCGATCCGGTGCTGGCGGCGCATACCAAGGTCCATTCCTATAAATCCGGCAGTTGGGGTCCGAAACAGGCTGATGCGCTGATCGCACCGGATGGCAAGTGGCATAATCCGCGTTCGGGGAAAGAGGTGTAATGACTGGAAAACGCGCAGAGCACGAGGGTTATGAACGAGCTGTGGCGCTACTGCATACTTGTGTGACATCTGGTGGCTTTGTCGCCAGTCCGGTAAAACACGACAATTACCGGCGGATATGGAGCCGCGACGGCAGTATCATTGCGTTGGCGGCACTGCTGAGTGGGGACAGTGAACTGGTTAGTGCAGCACGTTGTACATTCGAGACCCTGGCGGCGCATCAAGGGCCACATGGTGAAATCCCTACCAATATAGATGTCGCAGCTTCCGGGCGCGTCAGCTATGGCGGTAGCACTGGCCGCATCGACTCAGATCTCTGGTTCATAATCGGATGTGGCGAGTACTGGTTGGCCAGCGGTGATGATGCATTTCTGGAGCGGATGTTGCCAACCATAGAAAAGGTGCGTTTCCTGCTAGGTGCCTGGGAATACAATAACCGCGGTCTGATCTATGTTCCATTGACCGGCGATTGGGCAGATGAATACTTGCATAGCGGCTATGTTCTGTATGATCAGTTGTTGTATTTACAGGCGCAGCGCACATTGGCCCGCATTCATGCAGATATGCATATGTCCATAGACCATGCCTTGCAGGAAAGGATCAGCCATCTGCGCCATCTCATCCGTGCCAATTATTGGTTCGATGGTACTGAACGCGTTCCGGACGACGCCTATCATGAGGTGTTGTACCAAAAAGGATGCGCCGCTGCTGCGGCGTGCGGAACGGGAGAGTACTGGATGCCGTTCTTTACTCCGGGTGGCTATGGGTACCGTTTTGATGCATTTGCCAATGTACTGGCGTCGCTGTTCGACGTGGCCGATGAATCCCAGCGCAGCACGGTTGACGGATACATCGAACGTGAACTGATCAAAGAGGATCTGCCATTGCTGCCTGCGTTCCATCCGGTGATCGAGCCGTTGGACGAGGATTGGAAACATCTGCAGGTGATGTTCTCGTACAGTTTTAAGAACCAACCTTACGAATACCACAATGGTGGCCTGTGGCCCATGATCACCGGGTTTTATGTGGCGGACTTGGCGCGCAGAAACCGCATGCATACCGCCAGGAAATATCTTGATGCAATACATCGCGCTAACGCCATGGAGATGAATGGTGAAGAGTGGGCCTTTGCCGAATATATCCACGGGCAAAAACTGCTTGCGGGAGGAAATTTCCATCAGGGTTGGAGCGCTGCTGCCGCGGTCATCGGTCAGCATGCACTTGCAGGCGAACCTCTGTTCAGGATAGACGGTGACTGCTAATGCGGTGTAACTCTGCTTGGTTTGTTTAACACGAAAAAATTGTTAGAGGAGACGATATGAATTCCGCTCAGCACTTACACGATCTTGGCCAGAGCATCTGGTTGGACAATATCACGCGCGAACTGCTTACCAGCGGCACGCTTAAGCGCTACATCGACGAATACGCTGTAACCGGGCTTACCTCGAACCCGACGATTTTTGATCAGGCGATACGCAACAACGATTTTTACGATGCTGCTATTCGCGAGAAAACTCAGGCTGGTAAAGCTGGTGAAGAGCTGTTTTTCGAATTGGCGCTGGAGGACCTGACTCAGGCAGCCGACCTGTTTTATCCAACATATACAGCAACTGCTGGCGGGGACGGTTGGGTTTCGCTGGAGGTGTCGCCGCTACTGGCGGACGATTCCACAGGGACGCTACTGGCGGCCAAACAGTTGTATCGGCAGGCACAACGTCCGAACCTGTTCATTAAGATACCTGGCACGACTGCAGGTATAGCTGCGATAGAGGAGACGATCTTTGCCGGTGTTCCGGTCAACGTCACGCTGTTGTTTTCACGCGAACATTACCTCGCAGCTGCCGAAGCCTATATGCGCGGTATCGAGCGACGGATTGCGGCAGGCCTGGATCCGAAAGTAGGTTCAGTAGCCTCGTTGTTTATCAGCCGCTGGGATGTGGCGGTTGCTGACAAGGTGCCTAAGGATCTGCGCAATCGGCTTGGTATTGCCATCGCCATGCGCACATATATGGCTTACTGTGAGCTGCTGGAATCGACGCGCTGGCGCAAACTGGCCGCGGCAGGCGCTCAACCTCAACGCCTATTATGGGCTAGCACCGGCACTAAGGATCCAGATGCTTCAGATACTTTGTACATTGATGAACTTACAGCACTGAATACCATCAACACCATGCCGGAGCAAACACTGCAAGCATTCGCAGATCATGGCAATCCCGGCGAGGTACTACCGATTGACGGCGGTGACGCGGAATCTGTGCTTGCGGAATTTGTGCGTTCTGGCATTGATGATGACCAACTTGCAGCGGAACTGCAGCGTAAAGGCGCACAATCATTTTCCGATTCCTGGAACAATTTGATCACCTGTATCGCAGAGAAAAGCGGTGCGCTTAGCGGCGTCGACTAAGGAGAGGGCATGAGTCGGTCACAGGCAATACGTTGGCGGCAATTTGCCAGTGTGGACGAATTTGAGTGTGCCGCTTGTGATTTTATCGTTGCTGCCTCACAGGAGGCGATTGTAGAGCGTGGAGCCTTTCGTATCGTACTTGCTGGCGGCAATACCCCCCGCAATATTTACCGGATGTTGGGTGATATCTCAACGGACTGGTCGTTCTGGCATGTCTATTTCGGTGACGAACGTTGTCTGCCCGTTGCAGATCTCGATCGCAACAGCTTGATGGCGCGTAGTGTCTGGCTGGACCATGTATCCATCCCTGATGAGCATATTCATCCCATACCGGCGGAACAAGGTCCTGATGCAGCTGCCGCAAGTTATACTCATGAGCTACAAAATGTCGGAGAGTTCGACTTGGTTCTTCTCGGATTGGGCGATGATGGACATACCGCCAGTCTGTTCCCCGGCGCTGCCTGGGAACGGGCAGGAACATTGCCTGCTGCCATTCCCGTGTTCGATGCGCCCAAGCCACCATCTGAGCGCGTTTCGCTCAGCCCGGATCGTCTTAGCTGCGCTCGCCACGTGCTGTACCTTGTTTGCGGAGCGGCAAAACGGAATGCCGTAGACAACTGGCGTGCGGGTGCAGATTTGCCGGCCAGGCGGATAACTCCGGTTTCTGGGGTGGATGCTTTTTTGTGTATTTAGTTTGCTGAGTATAAAGCCGCTTTCGCAATCTGATGTTTTGATAGTGGCATCACCACAATGCCGCCAAGCAATAAGAGCATCGCTATGCCCCTGTTTACGACAATACCTAGGATATTGATGGTAGGAGTATCTAGCTGTGTTGACCGGTGATTCAGGCTATTTGTGGCACCAGTATGTTGCGAGGCCGTAGTGGTTGACCAAAAGATGGGACAGATATTAGGTTGATGTAAAAACTTCAGAAAAATCAATAAGATAATATGGTGCCGAGGAGAGGACTTGAACTACTATAATTGCATAATAAATATCAAATAAAACAATAGGATAATAGCATTATATCTTTTCGCGCTCCACACGCGCTCCATTTTCAACATTGTTGAAAAGAAACTACTTTCCCGGCCTCATATTATCTATCCCTATTATTGTACATCTGCTAAGCTTCCATTTTAGAAAAACAGTGCTGTTTTTCTAAAAAATAAGGGCTTCATAGTATGTCTCAAGGTATTGAAAATAAAGTTCTTTCACGCATATATGGGCGTGGTAGGGGTTGGGCCTTTACCAAAACAGATTTTGTGGCTGAATTTGGTAAGGCTAACATCCTTCAGGCGCTCTCCAGCCTGACAAAAGCCGGCAAAATCCGTCGTGTCTGTCGGGGCGTATACGACTACCCACGCTATAGTGAACTGCTGAACCGTCAATTGAGTCCTGATCTTGACCAGGTGGCTCATGCCTTGGCACGGAAATTCAACTGGCGAATTCAGCCATCTGGTGATGCAG
>JBNKSV010000059.1:0-10787 GCA_050297535.1 Sedimenticolaceae bacterium | reverse complement strand
GGGAGAGGGAGAGACAGAGCGGCTAAAGCCGTATATCTTTTGATCGTTCTCATGCCATCCTCTCCCCATATTCAAATTTCTTTGTCTGCACATAGTTCACATCCAGGAAACGCGGCTCCATACGGTAACATTCCGCAGATAGCGCCTCGGGTGAACCATGGATAAATTCATCGCTCAACGGCCGGATGATCATGTGCAGATCCCGCCGCAGTTGCCGCTCGTCGTTTACTAGTGCTAGCATCATTCTATTGCCTCCAGTCAGAGGTCTCCGGTTGCCGCAGAGACCGGTTAAATTGGCCCAGCGCGCCCTCCCTGGCCGGTTTCGGTACCTTCCTGGCTGCGCCGGTTGAGTTAATTAAACGATCTACTGATGGCAATGCGGTTGCGGAATTGTGGCAAAGTGCTGGCAGATTCTGGCGAAATTGTGGCAAGCTTGTACTACAGGCTATATTCTCCAAGGAAAACCCAAGGACTTACTATGCCGTCGAACGCAAAAATCAAGCCCCTCAACAAGACTGAACGCAAATCAACGCTCGAGGAGTTCAAGGACTACTGCGCCGCCGAGAAAGAGGGTCGGATTAACTCCGGGGTCGAATTTGATAGCGGCACATATGATCGGGCCGTGGATATAGCCCTACAGAAACTCGCCAGACTGGAAAAAGAGGGTTGGGGTTGACGTGATCATACAGGGCCTACAAGCAGAGAACATCCTCAAATACGAAAGCCTGGATCTGCAAGGGCTTCCCTCCCAAGGTGTGATCGCCATCAGCGGCCAAAACGAGTCCGGGAAAAGCAGCATCGGCGAGACCATATGCTTCGCCCTGTTTGGACGTACCTTCTCTCTGAGCCAGAATAATCTCAGCAAGCTGCTCCGTTGGGGTGCGAACCGTGGCTCGGTAACCATCACCTTCATGGAAGATGGCAACAGCTACATCCTCAGCAGAGGGCTGGATATAGACGGAGACCAGTCTGCCAAGCTCTGCCGTAGCAACGACCAGGATAACCCTATAGCCACGGGCACAGTCCAGGTGGCCGACACCATGTTCAAACTACTGGGGTTCGGCTATGACGAATTCATCGAATCCTTCTACCTGGCACAGCGTGAGATCACCAGCCCCCACCCCCACAGCCAGACCCTGAAGACCATCGCGGGTTTGAGCGCCCTGGAAAAGGGAGCCGATCTGGTCCAACAAAATCTGCAAGAGGCCAGGGAGGCTATTGAACAACTGAAGACCGAACGACAACGGACCAGGGATGAGCTTGACTCCCTGGCGATCGACCCAAAACATCTACACCGGCTCCAGGAACAACAAAAGGAAACGGCAAAGGCAAAACAGCGGCTGGATGCCATCCTAGGAGACTATGCCGCTTGCCATAAGCAATACGCCACCGACTATCCGCAACTGGATAGATCCAGAAGCATGCGTAAAAATCTGGGCATAGGGTTGGCCATAAGCTCTGTCCTCATGCTGTTCCTATTTGGCTGCTGGCTGGATGTCATGTTTAACCCAGAGATCCAAAGCGGCTGGCTTAGCAACCTGGGCAAACATCTTCCCGGCAGCATGGTATGGGTGGCGGTGCCGGTTCTCCTGCTGGCGTTCTTTGTAAGAGACCATAACCTAAAGATCAAGCAACTGCGCAAGACAGGCCATCAGTTTGCCACCAGCATCGAGACAATCTGCGCCACACCGGAACTACTGGACCTTGGAATCGCACCACCGCAGGATCTGGCTGAACAAACCACCGCCAACAGGATAGACGAGGCCGAGATAAACCAGGGCATGCAAGCCACCCTGAGCCATCTGCAAGATTTGCAGCGTCAACACGAGCAAACACTACAGGAACTTGTTGAACCAATCCGCATAGAGAAGGAGCGCAGAGACAAGGCGGACTCACTGGAGAAAGAGATACAGGGACACGCTCACCGGCTCGATGATCTCACCAAACAGAATGCGGCCCGAGAGATCGCCATAGAACTGCTGACCGGCGCAGGTCGGCACCTCTCCAGAAAATTCAACCACACCATTAGGGAACATGTGGGCATGACCCTGCCGCTGTTCACCGAGGGCCGATATGAACACCTGGAGATAGATAACGAAATGACCATCCAGGTATTCTCCAGCGAGAAACGCGGCTATCTCGAATTGGACGAGATCTCCAGCGGCACCCAGCGCCAGATCATGCTGGCGGTGCGACTGGCCCTGTCGCAGGAGTTGGCCAATCGGCGGGTCAAGAGTAAGCAGTTTCTGATCCTGGATGAACCATTCGCTTTCTTCGATCAGGAACGCACCCTCCACTCCCTGGCGGTGCTGCCAGAATTGAGTGATGACCTACCGCAGATCTTCGTGACCTCTCAGGTCTTTCCCGCAGGATCAAAATTTCAGCAAGAGATCGTCTGCACCCGCGAAACCAAAACCCTGCAATAGCCCCAAAACTGCAAGCCGTGAATCAAGACCTGACACCATTCGCCAATCGCCTGCGCAAGAATCACCGCCACTGGGGCAAGTGGGCAAGACGCCGTGAGATTAGCTGCTACCGCATCTATGACCGGGACATCCCGGAATTCCCCCTACTTATCGACTGGTACGAAGGCCATGCGCACGTCCAGACCTTTGGCCATAGCGATGAGAATATGAGCGAAGAAGAGATCGCGCCACTGCTATGCGAGGTGCTGGAGATACCGAGACAAAGGCTCGCTTTCAAGACCAGGCAGCAACAAAAAGGCAAGACCCAATACGAACGCCTGCGTAAACAAGGTCGGCCCTTCGTGGTACATGAGGCCGGACTCGCCTTTGAAGTGGATCTGCATAGTTATCTCGACACCGGGCTATTCCTGGATCACCGCAACACCCGCGCCATGGTGCGGGATATGTCGCGGGACAGACGCATCCTCAACCTGTTCGCCTACACCTCATCCTTCAGCGTCTACGCCGCCGCTGGTGGCGCCGCCGGGACGGTCAGCGTCGATCTCTCCAACAGCTATCAGGATTGGAGCCGGAGAAACTTTGAGTTGAACAAGATGGCACCGGAACAACACCAGCTGGTGCGCGAGGACGTGTTCAAATATCTCCATCTTGCACATCAGCAGAAGGAACGCTTTGACCTGATCATCCTGGACCCGCCCAGCTTCTCCAACTCCAAACGCATGCGCGATACTCTGGATGTGCAACGGGATCATCCCAAGCTGCTGGAGGGATGCGTACAGCTACTCAACCCGGGCGGACAGATCATCTTCTCCAACAACCTGCGCAAGTTCAAAATAGACCCAGCAATCGGCAAACACGGCGAAGAGATCACCCACAAGACTGTACCGGATGATTTCAAACGCCACACCGCCCACAAGTGCTGGTTATTTAAGGCGTGAAACAAAAAAGGGTGGATATATATCCACCCTAAAAAACTTATATGCCCCTAATCAGCTATGCAAAGCCAGATCAGCCATATTGGCGGCCTTGCCAGAACCGATGATCTCTTCTCCCAGCTGTTTGCTGATTTGTACGGTAGAAAGCACCCCGCAGATAACCTGAGAACCGCTGAAGTCACGATCTACCACCAGGGCATGGCGTCGTCCGGCATGCTTCATTATCTCTACTACATCGGACACCCTGGCTGTCTTTATCTCAGACATATCCAGCACCTCAATCTTGCTCTGCGACGTCATCAGGTCACGTACCATAACCTCTTCCCGCTTCCCGCCGACCTGTTGCAGATATTTGACCATCTTCTCTCCAGCAAGATCGTTCGAGGTGATAATACCCAGCACATGATGGAATTGGTTGGTCACAAACAGCAGATGCACGTTACTGGATGTCATGCGCTGGCTGGCCTGATCCAGGGTAGCGCATGGATTGATACTCATGGCTGTAACCTTCTTCAGATCGGTCATCACGTCCACTGCGGGACTATTCATGGTTACCTGTGCAGGCAGGTCCTGGGAAGGACGATAGTAGGTAACATCCTTCTCCAAACTATGTTTGTTTAATCTCTTGATAGCAGTATTCACTATTGCTTCTCCTCGTAGTCGTTGTGATCTGACTTGGTTATCATTATGCAACCTTTTTATTATTTAATTCTTAATATTGAGTTTAAGGCAAATAGGCATTATTAGAAATCACTTATATTACTATACCCATAATCCCTATTTATCAACACAAGAATATGCTTATATCGCGGCTACAATAATAAGCAGTGCCAAACAGATCGAATATAGTGCTAATCTATCCACTAATACAATATAGCCGGAAAACAAGAGCAATAATGACCAAACAGATCGCCATAGTGGAAGACGAGCCAGCCATCCTAGGCAACTACACCGATCTCCTGCAGCGCCAGGGTTACCAGGTAAGGGGCTATGGTGACAGAAGACAGGCCCTGAACGACTTCCGACACAAACTGCCGGATCTGGCCATCCTGGACATAGGTCTGGGGGACGACGTTGACGGCGGCTTCGAACTCTGCCGGGAGCTACGCGCCCTGTCGCCCACCCTACCGATCATCTTCCTCACCGCCCGCGATAGTGAATTGGATACGGTCTCCGGACTGCGCCTGGGTGCGGACGACTACCTGACCAAGGACATAAGTCTGGCGCACCTGAGCGCCCGCATCGCCGCCCTGTTCCGCCGCATGGAGGCCATCCAGCAGCCGGTCCAGCAGGATAAGATTCTGGAGCGCGGCAAGCTGCGCATGGATATGCATCGCCTGGAAATCACCTGGATGGGCCAACCACTAGACCTGACCATTACCGAGATCTGGTTCGTACACGCCCTGGCCAATCATCCGGGCCATGTACGCACCAGAGACCAGCTGATGGATGCGGCCAATATCCTGGTGGACGCTTCCAGCATCAGCACCCATATCAAACGCATACGCCGCAAGTTCTGCAACATCGACCCCGGGTTCAACGCCATCGAAAGCATCTATGGCATGGGCTACCGCTGGAACACATCCAACTGAACAGTTCATGTCACGCAGCATAAGCAAACGCCGTTTCTATCACAGCATCCGCTTCAAACTCCTGCTGGTAGCGCTCACCCTGATGGTTATCCCATGGGCCGGTTATCGCTTCATCCAGGAGACAGAAAACTTTCTGCGTCAGGCCCAGGAGACCATGTTGCTTGGAACCGCGCAGGCGGTCGCCACCATCCTGCATAACCGGGACGAGTTGTTTAGCTCCAGCCTGCCGGACTACGCCGGTGCCGATCCCGCATCCGCCATCTATATCCACCCCTTGCACAACAATATCCAACTGGATGGCTATAGCGAGGACTGGGCTCCGTACCTGCGCAATCTCTGGCACTACCGCGGCAACGACGAAACCGCCTTTGACAATCTGGTGGGTGAGCGCGGCAACTACCTCTATCTGCTGTTTCTGGTCAAGGACAAGGAGATCGTCTATTACCAACCGGGCGTATACAGCACCGGACAATCAGATCACCTGGATATAGCCATACAAAAACCCGATGGCGCCCTGGCTAGGTACCGCATCGCCACCAGCGCCCCAGGCTGGGTAAATGCCATGCTCATGTCCAACGCTCAAAGGGAACCCATACCGCTAGGCACAGAGACACGCATCCAGGGCGAATGGCAGGAGAACGGAAATGGCTACACCATAGAGCTGCGCATTCCCAAAAACATGGTGAGTGAAAGACTCGGCTTCCTGCTGACCGACGTGGATAAGAAGGACACTAGGGAAGTAGCTGGCTGGGCCTCAAGCGCGGACATCCGACAGGTCGAAACCCTGGGCTGGCTGGTCACCCCCAATCCGGAACTGGAAAAGATCATCGGCGGACTGGAACACGAAAGCGCCCGCATCTGGGTATTGGACCGCAACCAGCGGGTACTGGCAAAACGCGGACAGTTGCAACCGCCGGGATCAGACAGCGCCGATACGGAACTCTCCATCTCCAGGACTATCCTGCATCTACTGATCCGCCTGGTGCTGGATCAACCCAGTGGTGAATTCGAGGACGATCTGGCGGACGCAACCATGATCGAAAGCCAAGAGATAGAATCCGCCCTCAAAGGAACGGCAGCGGCCAGACGCCGCAACACCCCGGACGGTGAGGCCATGATCCTGTCTGCGGCCTGGCCGATCAAATCCGCACACGGCATACTCGGTGCCGTAGTAGTAGAACAGACCACCAACCAGATCCTGTCTTTGCAGAACCAGGCCATGGAAAGGCTGTTCGGTATAACCATCAGCTTCCTTTCGGTCACCGTATTGGTCTTACTCGGATTCGCCACCCTGCTCACCAGCCGCATTGCGCGCCTGCGCAACCGCGTGGAACAGGCGGTTACCCATGATGGCCGCATCATCGGACAAATGAAACCGGCCCGAGCCAAAGACGAGATCGGCGATCTGGATCGCAGTTTCGCCGGGGTACTAAACCGTCTCACCGAGTACAATCGCTATCTCGAGGCCATGGCCTCACGTCTGGCCCACGAGATGCAAACCCCGATCACCGTTGTCAAATCATCCCTGGAAAATCTGGAATCCGACCCATCCCCGGAAGAACATCACCGCTACATCCAACGCGCCCAGGACGGCGCCGAACGCCTGAACAAGATCCTGCACCGCATGCGCGAGGCCACCAGGCTGGAACATATGCTGCAACAAACCGAACTGGAGGAGTTTGATATCACGGGACTGTTACAGATCACCCTGGAAAGCTACCGCTCCGCCTTCCCGCATATTCAGTTCGAGGCAACAATCCCCAAAGAGGCAATCACCGTCAACGGCGCACCGGACCTGATCAGCCAGGCCCTGGACAAACTGGTAACCAACGCCATAGATTTTCACACCCCGTACACACCCATAAGGTTTGAGCTGACCAAAACGGATAAAAACCAAATCAACCTAAGCGTCAGTAATCAAGGCCCTGCCCTGCCCGACGGCATGCAACAGGAACTGTTTCAATCCATGGTATCGGTCCGCGCCAGCAAAGGCGAAGATCCACACCTGGGATTGGGGCTCTATCTGGTACGACTCATCTGTGAATTTCATGGTGGAGAAGCTGTGGCGGAGAACCTTGCGGGTGGTAGCGGGGTGAAGATGGTGTTGAGCTTTGGTAGGTAGTTTTCTCCCTGGACTCCATCCTTGGGTCTGCAAACCGCACCCGCTCTGAACGAAAATGACAGCGATTTTGCACAGTTATGTGATTGACCATACATAGCCAATATTTTGTACTTAGCGGCATTAACACCCATGGTGAAATTATGAAAAATATAACTAGATTTACTTTGCTACCGCTTCTGTTTTGTGTGTTCTTTGCTGGTCCGCTTTTGGCCGGGCAAGGCTCTATTGTCGGCACTTGGAAGACCATCGACGACCAGACCAACGAACCAAAGTCCATCGTTAAGATTTATGAAAAGGGCGGCAAATACTACGGCAAAATCACCAAGCTGTTCAGAAAAAAGGGAGAAGATCCAAACCCTCGTTGCGAAAAATGTAAAGACGGCGATCCACGCAAGGGTAAGCCGGTTAAGGGCATGGTGATCATGCAGAACCTGACCAAGAAGGGCGAGGAGTACAGTGGCGGAAGTATCTTGGACCCGAAGAACGGCAAGGTCTACAAATGCAAACTCTGGCTGGAGAAGGGCGAACTAAAGGTGCGCGGCTATGTCGGCATCTTCTTCCGCACCCAGACCTGGCACAGGGTTAAATAGCAACACCTACCTCAAAGCGGTAATTCGGTGTAAGTTTCTGCATCTCCCCGATGCAAGGGCTTACACCATTTTTTTTGCCTGCGCCTGAGCGGTCGCCTCCATCCCGGCCTCGCCATGCCAATAACCGTCACATGAGCCAACCAGTAGTAGCGGTTCCAATTTGGCGTTACCATCCTCCAGGCTAAGCTCTCCGATGAGGCATTTATGGAAGATGTCCACGATCCTGTCGGTGAATCTGGACTGGGGGCTGATACGTACCACATCCACGTTCAGTTCCCGCATCCGCTCCAATTCCGGCAGCAGATTGAAGGTACGGGCGGATTGAGTCTGGATGCCGTTCAGGGCCAGGAAGCTGTTATCGTCCTGGGCCTTGAGCATCAAGCCGTCCGGATAATCCAGACAGCGGTACTGACAGTCGTCTTTCGGCAGATTGCAGGAACGCGCTGTGAAACAGCGGGCGGAATAGGCCAGCGGCAGGCGACCCAGGGCGAAAACCTCCACCTCAATGCCATCCGGGCTTTCGGCCCGGATATCGGCCATGGTCTGCCAGGATAGCTCCACCGGCAGGACCCAGCGCTTTAATCCCTGCCGTGCCAGTAGTTCTACGGTGCGACCATTGTAGACGTTCACGCTATGCCCGGTTACAAACGGCTTGCCCGCACGCAGGTGGACCGCCCCCATGTCGTTGGCCTCGATCATGTATTTGTCGTTATCGCAGATACGGCGCAGGCGCAGCAGTTCCGATTCCGCCTCCAACAGGGCCAGAGTGGATAGCACCACCTCCTTGCCTGCGGCCTGCAAACGCTCGGCGATGGCAAACCAGTCGTCCATGGTGATCAGATTACGCTTGGAACATACAGTCTCCCCCAGGTAGACGATATTGACCGGTGATGTTTCCACCCAGTCGTAGAACTCCAGCACTTGGTCCCGTGACCAGTAATACAGGATGGGGCCGAGGGAGAGTTTCGGCTGTTTACTCATGCTTGCTAACCTTCAAATCTTTCAAATTATTGCCAAGGGCGATGATAGGCGCCGAGGGTGGTCTGGGTACCTTCAGATACCTTGCCCAATTCTGCCATCCACTCGGCCTTGGCCTGGAAGCCATCCAAGTCTTTGGCGCAGGCGTCTATGGCGGCGCGCCACACCTTGGTAACCTGCTCCACGTAGACCGGACTGCGCTGACGCCCTTCGATCTTCACCGCCTTAACCCCGGCCTTTATCAGCTGCGGCAGCAATTCCAGGGTATTCAAGCTGGTCGGTTCTTCGATGGCGTGATAGGTATTCTCCCCTACCCGGAAGCTGCCCTTGCACAGGGTCGGGTAGCCGGCATTCTCACCCTTGGCGTAGCGTTCGATCAGGACACCGCCCAGGCGGGTCTCCAGACCGATCGGGGTCTCCCGCCACTCTACATGACTGGCCGGGGAGCAGGCGCCGTAGGTGTTGGGGGAACGCCCGGTGGCATACGAAGATAGGATGCAGCGCCCCTCCACCATCACGCAGAGGCTGCCAAAACCGAAGATCTCAATCTCGACCGGGCTGTTGCCTATCACATGCTCTACCTGACTCAGGGAGAGCACCCGCGGCAGCACCGCCCGGCGCACGTTGAAGTGCTCTTTATAAAACTTTAATGCCTCGTAGTTGGTGGCGGAGCCCTGCACCGAGAGATGCAGGTTCAGCTTATCATGCTTGCTGGATGCATAATCCAGCACCCCGATGTCCGCCGCGATCAGGGCATCCACCCCCAGATCGGCGGCCTGATCCACCGCGTTCTGCCAACGTTCCCAACCCTTGGGTTGCGGATAGGTATTCAGGGCGATGAAAACCCTGGCGCCCCGGTCACGGGCATACTTGATGCCCTCCGCGATCTTGGCCGGGCCAAAATTGAGACCTGCGAAATGCCTGGCGTTGGTGTCATCCCGAAATCCGAGATAGACCGCATCGGCGCCATTATCTATTGCTGCCTTGAGGGATGGCAGATTACCTGCTGGACAAACTAATTCCATACTTCAACTTCCGATCACACGCTCAAAATTTAATCCTAACTGCCCCGGATTCCTCACCAGCAGCACCATTCATAAACGCACCAAAGGCTGCACCCTGACTAGTGCCGCGCTGTTGCAATTCGCGCTCTATGCCATTCAGCACCAGCCACTTCTTGCTGCACCATTCCGGCGCCAGCAGAATATCGTCCGCTGCGGTCCCGGTGACCCGATGATACAACACCTCCGGCGGCGTACGCTCTATCATATCCGCTGCGATGCTGAGGTATTCATAAAAACCCATAGGGGTGTACTCACCACGCCGCCACTGGTTGGCCAGGGCCGTACCCTTGACCACATGCAATGGATGCAGCTTCAGGCCATCCACCCCCAGGTCCACGACCCGCCCCAGACTCTCCAGGGCCTCTTCCCGGCCCTCGCCCGGCATCCCGATGATCAGGTGGGTGCAAACTGGTAGATCCCGACTTCTGGCACGCTCTATGGCATCCTTGTATTCGGCAAACCCATGTCCGCGGTTGACCCGATTCAAGGTCGTGTCAAATATACTCTGCAGACCCAGCTCCAACCAGACCTCATAGCCTTGCTCTTGTATCCCAGCCAGCAGATCCAGCACATGGTCAGGCACACAATCCGGCCTGGTTCCGATGGACAGGCCAATGACATCCGGTTCCGCCAGGGCCTGTTTATACAGCAACGAGAGCTGTTCAATATCCGCATAGGTATTGGTATAGGCCTGGAAATAGGCGATAAAGCGCCTGGCCCCGGTACGCTTGGCCAATACCCTGCGGCCAGCCTCTATCTGATCCGCCACCGAAGGTTCGTCTTTGGCATTGGGGCTGAATGAGCTGTTGTTACAGAAGGTACAACCCCCAACCCCATTACTACCGTCGCGGTTAGGACAGGTCATGCCTGCGTTGATCGCAAGCTTATGTACCCGTTCACCGTAACGGTGCAGCAGGTCCTGACCGAATGTATTTACGTAGTCTGATAGGGCCATGTTGCAATTTTATGCCAAAAATCAATTTTTTGATAATGCCGCGACAAATCACACAAACCGACTTGCGGGACATATTGAGCTAGGGAAGGCCAGTTTATACCACAGCGGCGTGGTATCAAGGGAAA
>JBNKSV010000058.1:0-10810 GCA_050297535.1 Sedimenticolaceae bacterium | reverse complement strand
TGAAAGCACTACGGAAAACCCAGAAGCGAATGGCTCGACAACTACGACAACGACAACGTCACCTGATGGATCGTCAACAACTACAACGTCTGGAACAGGTGTAGGTGGTGATGGTTCCGGTGATGGTGATGGTGAAGGAGACGGCGACACATGGTCACCATCAGCTGGTGAAGGACCGAATTTCCCCGAAGGCGGCTGGTGGGAGAGCGAGTATCCAGATGGCATTCAAGGTATATGGAATGAAAAAAAAGAACAGCTAATGAATGGCCCGTTCGTTCAATCCATTCAAGGCCTAGTACCAAACATCGGTTCAGGGGGCTCATGCCCATCATGGTCGTTGAACATCAATGGAACATCATATGAACTACAACCGCCATGCATGCTCTGGGACTTTTTAGGTCTTTTCTTTTTAGCGAATGCTTGTTTTGCTGCATATAGAATAATTTGGTGATCCTTATGGAATCAGTCTACAGATTTTTTAATTATATAGTCGAATGGCTTGAGGGACTCTGGGACAACATAATAGAATTTTTCATGTCCGTGATATATACAGTTCGCGATATGCTCAAGGACATTATATTCTGGCTGTTCGAGACTTTTCTTGATCTCACAATTTATATTCTCAACGGTCTCTCAGAAACATTGTCTTTTAACTTCAACCCTGGACAATACATTGCAGGAATGCCATCAGAGGTAACACAGGTTCTAGGTTTATGTAGAATAGGTGACTGCATGGTGATTATCGTCGGTGCGATCATTATAAAAATACTTCTTCAACTAATACCATTTACACGTCTAGGTTCTTAGAGGATTAAATTATGTCTAGATTCCATGAAATGACTTATGATGAATTGGAGGAACTTCAAACATACTATCAAGAATCAATAGATCACTATGAATCTATTCCTGATCATTTACTCGATGATTATGACGATGAAAAACTAGGATCTTTTAGGTATAGCCTGGACGAATTACTGGAATACCTCGAATCGCTAGAGGATGCAGAAAATGATTAATATGCTAATCGGGTCAGGTGGCGGTGGAAAGAGTTATGAAGCGGTAGCCTTCCATCTTCTACCGGCGCTTATATCTGGTCGTATGGTGATAACTAATCTACCTGTCAATAAAGAATTGATATGTCATATTGAGCCGCTAGCGTTATCTTTACTCGTCTTAGTCGAACCTACTCATGACAATCCACGTCCATTCTCAACGTTGTCAGACTATGGTAATCCATGGAGACATCCAGAAACCGGCGAAGGACCGCTATATATCATTGATGAATGTCATAAGGCGTTACCAAGGGGAGGATTAGGACGCCGGACAGCAGATCAGGACGTTCTAGAATGGTTCGCAGAAATACGTCATGAACGTGCGGATGCTTTACTCCTTACTCAGTCAATCGGTAAGGTTCATAATGACATAACAGATAATATCCACCTTCAATATCGTGTCAGAAAGAACCTCGCAATGGGTTCTTCCACTACATACGTAAGAAAAGTAATCGACGGTGCACGTGGTGAAACCATGAATACTACAATAAGAAAATATAAACCAGTTTATTTTAAACTCTACACTTCACACACTAAATCAGATACGGAAGGACAAGAAGCCAAGGCCCAGGATGTTAGACCTATCTGGATGCATTGGTCTGCTATAGGAGCGGCCTCCTGTTTTGTATTCTTCATCTATGCATTATTCACTGGAATGTTGAATCCTTTCCCTGATACTGCAAAAGCTGCACAAGTAGAGCAGCCAAAGAAAACTGTAGTAAAAAGACAGGTCCCACAAACTAAACAACAATCAGTATCAGCTCTATCCAAAGAGCAGCCATTAACTGCAGAACAAATAGCAAAACAGAAGCAAATTGAACAGGCAGAACTTGACTCAAAAAATCATCCACTACATCGCCTCACACTACATATAGCAGGATCAATTACTAGAGAATCAGACCACGATTCTATCTATGCATTTGATGCTGCACAAAATGGCCAACCTGTATTCACAGTCAATGATCGTGAACTGCTAAAGATGGGATACCAGCTTGAAAAAATATCACCCTGCATGGTCAGAATAAAATATGGCCAGTGGCAAGATTGGATTACTTGTGATTCGCCGAGACAAACAATAAGGGTAGGCGCTGAGGTGTCAGGTGCGTCAGGGCAGGGGGGACCCGCTGTGCGGGGGGTGCCTGCCCCAGGCCGCACCTGATCCACCGTTCACGCTTATCATTTGATGCATGGTTCCCGTAGGGAACATAATTAAACCGATCTAATCACCAACCATATCACTCACTTGTATGACCAAGCGAATTATTAGGGGGTAGGGTGGTAATTACTGCTGCAAGCCATCTCTCAGTAACGTAGTAGCCGGCAGCAGGGCTACAGGGGGTAACTTTAGTTACTCCCTCTTCTTTTTTAAATTACATTTCCATCTCTTTATTGTCTTTTATCTATAGGTTTTTAGCAGAGACTTGCTGCGTTTTTTTCGCAGCAACACGAAGTGCCAGGGCAGGTTGCGATTTTTGCAACCTGGGCGGGTCGGCGCAGGGCGTGGCGCTTTTTAGAATATCCGTATTATATCCGCCTTCCTGGCTGGTATTCTTTCCAACTCTCTAATCCGTTTTCTTAGCTCTTCAACCTGCTGTTTCAGGAAAATCATATGAATTATTTCGCCTGGCAGAATCCCGCCCTTGATGTAGCCAGGTGGAAACAGATATCCGTTATGCATTTCCCAGCCTTCCCAGCCGGTCCAGGGGAATACACCGGCACGGATCGCTAGGAGACGTAGGGCGGTGAGGTTTGCTGAATTCTGGCGTTTCCAGCGTCGAAAATTAGCCGGTGATGTGTTTACATAGGCAGCCGCCTCATCATCGCTGAATCCGCACCTGTGCCTTATCAGGTTTAATGTTGAAGCATCACCATTGTATCCGTCATACATCCATTCGTTGTTATAGGTCATTTCTACTCCTTTGTTCTTTTTCTTTCCCGATAAAAAACGGCCGCAATATAGCGACCGTTATTTGCAAGCATGATTTATTCCAGCTTTTAGGCGTAATTCATTGATAGGCAGGGCTTTCTTTGTTTCTCCGCGATTTTACATAATATATATTATGCGCATACATAGAGACATGAATAAATAATGAAATTCCACATTATATGTAAAGAATCAGAAGTATCAGCCGCTAAACCCTATATAAATTACCTAGTTAGTACGGATAATTAAAGACCAATGGGTGCTTCTCTGGAAAAGCTGATTGATATTAATGCTTCCGGCCTCGTGCTGATGGCTTGTAATACCCATAAGATTTGGGATCCGGAAAAGATCGAGAAATATAAAAACTGGGTCATACTGCAGATAACAAATCAGATGGAGCATGATCATGTGGGTGTTGAGTCCTTATCCCGGATTTTGGATGAAAAGATAGCATTGCTACATCAGAAGCTGGAAAGCGGCAATGATGATCTGTTAAGCGAGCCTCAAGTTCAGAATACTGAGGTAGTGCAAAAAAAATCTTACGAATCTAATAAATTATCTAATGAACCAGCTAAGGCCACCCCTAAGGGTGAGCCGCCAAAGACATATAAATGCACTGATATGCCAACGAAGTTGGCGCAGGAACGTAAACCAGTATCAAAACTCATCTTAGAAGATTGTGTTCAGCTGGGCTTAATATCCAGGAATAGAGCCGAATATGTAGTTACCCAAATGTCAGGAAAACAACCTGCAGATGCCGAAAAAGAGGTTGTGATTGAGTTGCGGGATAATCTACATAAACAGGTCCGCGGACTTATAAGGAAGGATAAAGGTGGGCCTTGGTCATCGCCCAAGGCTCAAGAGGAACTCCGGTTGGAGATAGTTAAGACGCCTACAGTTCGGTCAGTGCTTTTTCTTACCAGGGATATTTTAAGAGAGCGTGAAGAGTGGCTTAAACGTAGTCACAGTAGTCTCACAGGACGCATATTTGGTAGCAAGATGTCGCTAGATAAATAACCGTTATGCGTAGTGTGGCGGCCTAAACAACCGTTTAAAATTATCTTTGGTAACTGTTGCTATCTCTTCTACGGATACGCCACGGGTTTCCGCCATACATTCTGCGACATGGCGTACATAGGATGGATAGTTCGGTTTGCCACGTTTCGGCACCGGCGCTAGATAGGGCGCATCGGTCTCGATCAGCAAACGCTCTTCCGGAACCATCTTTACCACCTCACGCAGATCCTTGGCGCTATTAAAGGTTATTATCCCGGAAAATGATATATAGAACCCCATATCCAGGGCCTGCTTGGCCATATCCCAGTCTTCAGTAAAACAGTGCATTACTCCACCGCACTCCCCTGCCCCTTCTTCTTGCATGATCCGGATAGTATCTGTGCGGGCGTCCCTGGTGTGGATGATTAGCGGTTTGTTGCAGAGCTTCGCTGCCCTGATATGGTGTCTGAATCGATCCTGCTGCCATTCCAGGTCACCTACGCTGCGGCAGTAATCGAGACCGGTCTCGCCGATGGCTAGATTTTGTGGGTGGTTAGCTAAGGCGACCAACTCATCAGGCTCAGGGTCGTGACGATCTTTATCGTTGGGATGAACGCCAACCGATATATATATATTGGAATATGGTTCAACCAAAGAGCGCATGGCTGGATATGATTCGGTGTCTATACAGACACACAGCATTTGCTCGACACCGGATGCGATGGTGTCCTGAACCAGTTGTTCAAAGCTGTTGTTGAATGGTTCCAGATCCAGACGATCCAGATGGCAGTGCGAATCTACTAAACCCGTCATAAGGAACTACATGGTGTGGGTTGGACGATCTGTCCCCAATGCGCCTGCCAGATATGTTTCAATCTTGTTTCTTGCGACTCCGCCATCCTGATCGCTAAACTGCACGCCAATGCCTGCGGCACGATTGCCTTCAGAGCCCATAGGGGTGATCCATACCACCTTGCCAGCAACCGGGATGCGTTCGCTCTCATCCATAAGGGTGAGTAGCATGAATACTTCATCACCAAGCTTATATTGTTTGTTGGTTGGGATGAACAACCCGCCATTCTTTACGTATTGCATATACGCGGCGTAGAGGGCGTTTTTGTCTTTGATTGATAGCGACAAAATGCCTTGGCGCGCACCTGGAAGATTGGGGTTTTGCATCATTTATCCTGTTTAACCTACTCTGCTTTTAACCAAAGATAATAACAAACGTTCCAGCATCATCTGTTCGTTTAGTGTAGCATCAATGCTGCTTCTTGCATCATATATGTGTCCGAGGGTTTCATACAGACGTTTGGTATTTGTTGCTCTTGATGCCTGCATCAGTCTCTGTTTCTGGTCCGGATTTATCAGGGCTGGTGGTGCTGCGACCTGTTGCAGACGCAACATATCGACCACCCAGCCACACATCCAGCGTAGTATCTCTTTGATATCATGCTTCATCCAGTTTCCGGCCGTACCAACCGGATCTTTCTTAAGAGAAACCACATCCAGAAAATCCCCTAGCGTCTCCTGGAACAGTTCCTGCCTGTCCTGGCTGGCCATGCGCACCGCCTTTAAAGGGGCGCCCGCCACTGATTGCAGCAAGGCCTCGGTATTGGTGTCGGGAATAACCGATTCCAGCCATGCCGTGGCTATCTCTGCAGCCGGGACTGGAATGGTTATCATGCGGCAACGGCTTCTAATGGTTGCTGGCAATCTGGATGGATTGGCGCTTATCAGGATCATAATGGTGCCACTAACCGGTTCCTCCAGGGTCTTTAGCAGGCTGTTTGCTGCCGCTTGGTTCATGGCGTCGGCAGGTCTGATCAGGACCGGCTTGTGGCCGCCTGCGTGTGCTGTGATACCTTCCTGTTCAATAAACTCGCGGATGGCATCTATCTTGATTGTCTTGCCCTTCTCTTCCGGTTCGATTACCCGATAATCAGGGTGATTCCCGGCCAGCATGAGGTTACAGCCGCTGCATTGTCCGCATGGTTTACCCTCATCGGAAGGTGATTTACATAGCAGTGACCAGGCGAAGGTCTGAGCCAATTCAAATTTACCCAGTCCCTCGGCACCGGCGAACATGATGGCATGGGGCAGTTGCCCGGATTTGCGTAGGGTTTGCAGTTGTACCCATAGATCCTGCAGCCATGGATAAGGAGGAAATGTGGTTATGTTAATCATTGCTGATAAAATCTTGCATCACCTCGGCGATACGCGCCTGTACCTCGTACAGTGGATTCGATGCATCAACCACCTTCATTCTGTGGGCTTCATCCCATGCGATCTGTAGATATGCCTGACGGACTTTTTCGAAGAACTGTATCTGTTCCTTTTCGAACCGGTCAGGTTCGGACCTGTTCCCTGCCCTCTCCAGCCCTATCTCTGGAGCCAGATCCAACAATATGGTCAGATCCGGACGCAGATCTCCTTGCGACCACTGCTCCAGGGCGCGGATGCGGCTTTTATCTATACCGCGTCCTCCGCCCTGATACGCGTAAGAGGCATCGGTAAAACGGTCACACAAGACCCAAATGCCTGCATCCAGGGCAGGCTTGATCTTCTGTTCCAGATGTTCGGCCCGGGCAGCAAACATAAGCAGCAGTTCGGTATCGTCCGCCATGCCGGTGTGCTTATGCCCCAACAACAGCCCCCGGATCTCTTCTCCCAGAGGGGTGCCACCTGGCTCCCGGGTGTAGAGCACCTCTTTGCCAGCGGTCTCCAGGACGTACTTGATGAACTCCAGATTACTACTTTTACCGGCCCCTTCTATCCCCTCGACCGTTATGAATTTACCCCTGTTTGTCGTCATTCCCGGATCTTCTCTTTTTGCCTGTCTGATCGAGCTATGGTCACAGCATTAGATTAACGTTTCAATTGATATTTTCGCACCGCCTGGTTGTGTTGTTCCAGGGTTTCAGAAAAGTGGTGACTGCCGTCGCCCTGGTTTTTGGCGACAAAGTACAGGCTGCTGCCGGGAGCCGGGTGCAACGCGGCCCGGATAGCATCTTTGCCAGGCATACAGATCGGGGTTGGGGTCAGTCCGCCGCGAGTGTAGGTATTGTATGGTGTGTCGGTTTTCAGATCCTGGCGTCTGATGTTGCCATCATATTTATCTCCCATGCCGTAGATTACGGCTGGATCTGTCTGTAACCGCATATTTTTGTTGAGCCTACGAATAAATACCCCTGCGATCTCAGGCCGCTCCTTAGGTAGTGCGGTCTCTTTCTCTACGATGGATGCCAGAATCAAGGCTTGATATGGGTCTGTAAATGGAATGGATTTGTCCCTATTTTGCCACTCTTTATTCAGGAGTTCTTCCATGGCGCTATAGGCCCGTTTCAGCAGAGAAATATCTGTTGTCCCTTTTGGGAAATTGTAGGTATCCGCCAGGAAACGACCCTCAGGATGTATCCCTTTATATCCAAGTTTCTCCATTATTTGCGCATCTGAAAGACCTTCCAGGGTATGTGACAAGGCCGTATGACTTTTTACCAACTCCAGCATCTGGCGAAAATTAAGACCTTCAACCAGGGTGATGTTGTAGGTGGTAACCTGCCCTGAAACGAGCTGATCCAAGAGCTGGGTTGGTGTTGTCCCCTGGGGGATGTGATACTCACCTGCCTTTATCTTATTACCTTGATTGGTCCAACGCGCCAGGATTCTGAAATAGATGGAGTTGTTGATGTATCTCTTTTGCTCCAAATCATTGGCCAGCGATTGCAGGGATGTTCCAGGCTTCAAGATATAATCAATGCCGGTTTCAGTCAGATTCATGGGGGTTTCGGTAAATTGCTGTAGGTCCATCAAGATCCAACCCAGCGCAAAGCTAGCGCAAATTACGCTTATACCAAGTAGCTTCTTAACCATACGCCCTATTCATAACCTCTGAGATCAAACGTCGGTTCAGATGGGATAGATCGTATTCCCTCTCCTCCAGATTTTTTACCGGCCAGATCCCGATCAACGAATTAGTAAGCATCAGGGAATCCGCCTGAAATGCTTCGGACAGACCGATCTGTCCGATGTTCACTTGCAATCCCAGACTTTCCGCGACCTCCATCACCAGCCCCCTCATGACACCTTCTACCCCACACCCAGTAAGATCTGGCGTGTGCAATATGCCACCTTTAAACATAAATATATTGCTCATGGTGCCTTCAATCACCCGTCCCCTTGCATCGAGCATAAGTCCTTCACTTATTTCAGGATCATCCCATTCGCTACGCGCCATGACCTGTTCCAATCTGTTCAGGTGTTTCATCCCGGCGAGGGTTGGATTTGTACCAAGTCTGGTGTTGCATATCCTAACCCTTGTGCCATCGGAGAGGATATCTTCTGGGTAATCCGGCCAAGGAGATAGATGGATAATTCGGTTTGGTTCAGGCGATCTTGGAAAACTATAACCTCTGCCCCCTTCACCTCTGGTGATGGTGATCTTTATAACGCCTCTATCATTCTCCCCTATCTCTTGCTGAATCTCCTTCAGAAGGATATCAGCTACAGGCACGGGGATTCCCAAGCGTTCACACCCTGATGCCAGACGGCGATAGTGTCTTTCCCAGAGACAGGGGCGCGAGTCCACAACGGCTATGGTCTCGAAGAGTCCATCGCCATATTGCAGACCGCGGTCAAGGGCGGAGATATGGGTGCCTGGTTCCCCGTTTATCAACAAGGATGGCCCCTCTTGATTAGTCCTGGAGACGGCTGAATGCCAACGTTCCGTTAGTGCCGCCAAAACCAAATGAGTTGGAAAGCGCCAGATCAATCTTCATATCACGGGCGGTGTTTGCCACGTAATCAAGATCGCATTCTGGGTCTTGGTTCTCCATGTTAATGGTCGGAGGCGCAACCTGATCACGGATAGCCAGAATGGTGAATACCGCCTCGGCACTACCAGCCGCTCCCAGCATGTGTCCGGTCATGGATTTGGTGGAACTCACGCACAATTTACTTGCATGTTCGCCGAATGCGCCTTTGATACCCATGGTCTCGGCAAGATCCCCGGCAGGGGTAGAGGTACCGTGGGCATTGATGTAATCAACCTGTTCTATATTCATACCTGCATCGTTAAGTGCAAGCAGCATACAGTCCCTGCCACCTTCTCCACTCGGAGACGGGGCGGTCATATGATAGGCGTCAGAATTCATGCCTACACCTACCAGTTCGGCGTAGATTTTTGCACCCCTGGCCTTGGCCATCTCGTACTCTTCCAGCACCACAACGCCAGCGCCATCGCTGAGCACAAAGCCATCACGGTCTTTATCCCATGGGCGACTGGCGCGCTCTGGATTATCGTTTCTGGTGGAAAGGGCGCGGGCAGCGGCAAAACCGCCAAGCCCAACCGGGGATGTGGCCATCTCGGAACCACCTGCAACCATGGCGTCCACATAGCCGTGGCGTATCAGACGAGCGGCCTCGCCGATATTATGGCTGCCGGTACTACAGGCGGAAACTATGGAGTAGTTAGGACCCTTCAGACCATATTTGATAGATAGATTACCGGCAACCATATTGACGATACTCGCCGGCACAAAGAATGGGGAAATCTTGCGAGGTCCCCGCTCCAGATATGTTCCATAACTATTCTCGATATTGGTGATACCACCGATACCAGAACCTACAGCAACACCGATACGTGGCGCATTCTCTTCCGTAATCTCAAGGCCGGAGTCTTCGATAGCCTGACAGCCAGCAGCAATCCCGTAATGGATGAAACCATCCATCTTGCGCGCATCTTTCTCAGTTATGTACTGGGTTATATCGAAATCAACAATGGTGCCACCAAACTGGGTGGAGAATTTTTCAATATCTTTGATGTGGGTTATGGGACGTATGCCACTTTTTCCTGCCAGAATGTTGCTCCAGGCAACATCAACCGTATTGCCAACAGGCGCAACCATGCCTAGCCCGGTAACTACTACCCTTCTTCTAGCCATCTTGAGATTCAGACCTCTTACGGGAATGAGAAAGTATTATGGGGCAGTCAATATTGCCCCATAACCAGATATCATATAGTTATTGCTTTAGGTGTGTGATTTGACGTAATCAAGAGCCAATTGCACTGTTGTGATCTTCTCAGCTTCCTCATCAGGAATTTCAGTTTCAAACTCCTCTTCCAGAGCCATCACCAGCTCGACTGTATCAAGAGAATCAGCACCCAAGTCATCGACAAAAGAGGCTTCAGGAACTACTTCTTCCTCTTTAACGCCCAACTGTTCCATGACAATCTTTTTTACCCTTTCTTCAATAGAGCTCATGTTATTAGATTCCTCCGAGTAAATTGAAGATCACTAAAAAGCGACCGACCGATATTGTATTCACATTCAGTCAAAGTTAAAAGCCTAAATTATACAAATTCAGACAAAAAATAAATAGCTAATTAAAGATATATTACAGTAAGTTACTGTTATTATTTAATGTATTTTATTAAGTATATAGCGTATACGCTACCCCATAAACATACCGCCATTTACGTGTAATGTCTCACCTGTGATATAACTGGAGTCATCTGAAGCAATGAATAAAACCGCCTTTGCGATCTCATCCGGACTACCTAGACGACCCAACGGAATACCACCAAGCAGTGCTTCGCGTTGCTCATCCGACAGCTCTCTGGTCATATCCGTATCGATAAACCCTGGCGCTACGGTATTAACCGTTATGTTACGGGAACCGACCTCTCGCGCCAAGGATTTGGTAAATCCGATAATGCCTGCCTTAGCAGCAGCATAGTTGGCCTGACCTGGATTTCCGGTGGAACCAACTACTGAGCCAACGTTGATTATACGTCCCTTTTGCGCCTTCATCATCCCACGCAGGCAGGCCTTGGATA
>JBNKSV010000057.1:0-11234 GCA_050297535.1 Sedimenticolaceae bacterium | reverse complement strand
GATCTATTCTTTTATGTCTGACGGTGTGGGTGAGCAGCTTGAGAAAGAGGGTGTGAGTCGCGTTATCTTCTCCATCAGCACTAATTTCGATAATCCCGAAAGCGATATTATGATGAATCTGGACGCTAACTATAATTGCATCCTTTCCAATAAAGATCCGTCATAGTTTGTTATCCGCCCCCTCCCCTCAAAAGGGAGGGGGATAATATCTATCGTAGTAATTTTTTAGTCGCACAGGTGCGTTACAGTGCGGTTTCTTCCTGCGCCTTTGGCGGTATATAAGGCTGCATCAACACGTCGCAGTAACTGTTGTGGTGTTATGTCCGGACTTGGTTGCGCTATGCCGAAACTTGCCGTGATATTCGCACCGTTCTCAAACACAAAATCTTCTATTACCTTACGTAATTTCTCGGCGTGACAGTGGGCGCCATCAAGATTGGTGTTGTGGTAGATGATCATAAATTCTTCACCGCCCCAACGTCCTACCACATCGTTTGAGCGTGAATGATTTACTAGCAGATTTGCGAATTGTTGTAGGACGATATCGCCGACTTGGTGTCCGTATTGATCGTTTACGTCCTTGAAATGGTCGATGTCGATCATTATCAATACAAACGGCTGCGCCAGGTTTTTATAGTGACTTAATGCTGTTTGCAGTTCGTTATCAAGCTTGAGCCGGTTACCTATTTGCGTCAGAGGGTCGGTGACGGTGCGCTCTGATTGATCAATGTAGAGTTGATGTACCTGTTGATATTCCCGGCTTTTCCTTTTTACAGTGTTCACGTAGGCGTAAATGATAGGGAGAGTAGCCGAAATGAATATCGCAAACTCCAACAGTGTTTGCAGAAGGTTTTGTTGCAATAGTCCTGTGACATATGAGATATCCACGTCGGCGCAGGCCATGTAGTGGTTGCCGTTGGGAGATTGCATGGGGATAAAGACCGAACGATATGTTCCCCAACGGTCGCTGTATATGGGGGCGTAAACTGGAAAATACTTTTCGGAGCGCCCGCTAAAATGTGTTTTGTTGTCTATGAAGCTTTGTTTGAGAAGGTCGCTGGCGTCAGGATAAGCGGTAAAATAACGTACCTCTTCCCCTGTCTTTAACTCTTTATCGGTCGAGCTTGAGCTGGTTAAACGATAGGTGCCATCCTGGTCACGAATCACAGTGTAGAGGAATTTAGTGCCAAGACGGTTATTAAGTGCCGTGAGAGCGCGAATATTGTCTTGGTCTTCATCTGTGGTAATGCTAGTTGCTTTGGTAACACGGTCGTGAAAATCATCTTTCAACACATATGGGATGGCGACGGCGGCAGAATAAAGCTGTTTATCAACCTGTGTGATGAGTTTCTGCTGTGTTTGAAAATAGTCCCAGGTGCAGAATGCGGCCAGTACCGATAGGGTAAAGCCGATTGCAGCTACCATTTTTGATATTTCGCGTTTCATCTGGTTTGTTCGTATCGTTGTATGGGAACTAATTTCTTATCTGTGATTGGAGGATGTTTCATTCTCCCATGCGAGGTGGTTGCATCATAATATAAGTTGTTAATGCGTAATGGCGAGGGTGTTTATGTCCGGATTGACCATATCCAGCTCTGATCTTAGAATGGGCGTCTATCTTGTCCCGGGCGGTTAGCTCAGCGGGAGAGCACTGCCTTCACACGGCAGGGGTCACTGGTTCGATCCCAGTACCGCCCACCATTTCATGTTTTGCGAAATCCCCCCATAGTTAATGAATATATGCGGCTAAAGGCTGCTATAGTGGCATTAACATGACTACAGGTATCGGTTCCCCTGAACAATGGTTGGATGAGCATGGCGATGCGCTCTATCGCTATGCCTTGCTGCAGTTCCGGGATGAGCACAAGGCGGAGGATGCGGTGCAGGAGACCCTGGTGGCGGCTCTACAGTCCCGTGATAGATTCAAGGGTGCGTCGTCGGTACGCACTTGGTTGATTGGCATTCTGAAATACAAGATCCTGGATCAGTTTCGGCGCGAGGCCCGGGAGGCTCCATTGGATATGGAAGTGCTGGAGGATTCCGAGGGAGCTGAACTGGTGGAGCAGTGTTTCAAGGAGGATGGCCACTGGAGCGCGAATCTGGGGGAGTGGGAGCAGCCGGAGGCGGCCCTGGCCAGCGGCCAATTCTGGGAGATCCTGCAAAGTTGCTTAGATCTTTTGCCCCAACGTCAGGCCCGTCTTTTTATGCTGCGCGAGCTTTTTGAGGAAAAAACCGAAAAAATTTGTAAGGAATTGGCCCTTACTCCGACCAACCTATGGACGATGCTATATCGCACACGAATGGCGTTGCGAAAGTGTCTCGATAGGAACTGGGTCGGAAAGGCCTGGGGATAGATGAAGATGATGACCTGTAAAGAAGCCAGCCGTTTGATATCAGAGGGACAAGAACGTCCGTTGAAGCTGGTGGAACGCTTGGGTCTGAGGTTGCATCTCTGGATGTGCGACAACTGCCGACGTTTTGAGCGGCAGATAGGATTTCTGCACAAGGCCTTGCATATGCTGGGCGAGCAGCTGGAAATCGGGTCGCTGGGTCCGGCACTACCCCATGAGGCCAGAGATCGTATCCGTCAGGTGTTGCAGGAACAGGATAGGTCTTAGTATTTAATCATCCATCCCGGTTCTCCGAGGGCATTGTCAGAAGTAGGTAACTTTTCGACAATCATTGAGGAGATCCGATATGAACGCTTCCAAGACTACTCTTACCTTGGCCATGACCATTGCCCTGGGCGCTACCGGTAGCGTCAGTGCCGACCAGTCCCAGAACCCTTTCGGTATGCAGCAACTGAATAGCGGCTATATCCAACTGGCCGAGGCCAAGGCCCAGGACGGCAAGTGTGGTAACACAACCGAGACCAAGGCCAGCGACGGCAAGTGCGGCAATAACACGGCCAAGCCAGAGCCCAAGGTAGAAGATGGCAAGTGTGCAGCGAACACCACCCAGCCTGAGGATAAGGTCAAAGACGGTAATTGTGCCGCCAACAAACAGAGTAACAGTATGGACCGTGGCACCGCCAAGTCCACCGAGGCCAAGTGTGGTGAAGGTAAGTGCGGCACTAGCTCTTGATCGTAACAGGAGAACCGCTCATGTTTAGGCAAAAATTACATGGTGCGGGCCTTGGCCTGAGGCGGGAGTTGCTTCCCGACCTCAGGTCCGGGATACCGGACAGCATCGACTTCTTTGAACTGGCCCCGGAAAACTGGATGGATATGGGCGGGGTATGGCGCAAAGATCTGCGATATATTTCTGAACGGCGTCCCATCGTGGCCCACGGGCTATCTCTCTCCCTGGGTGGTCCGGCGCAGCTGGATGAGCAGTTCCTGCGGCGAGAGAAGCAGTTTCTGGATGAATACGGGATCGCCCTGTTTACCGAGCATCTATCTTGGTGCGGCGACAGCGGGCAACTGTATGATCTGTTGCCTATCCCCAGCACCCGCGAGGCGGTCACCTATGTGGCGCAACGCATACGTCGCGCCCAGGAGATCCTGGAGCGGCGCATCGGCGTGGAGAACCCCTCCTACTATGTGGCCCCGCCCGGTGCCGAGATGAGCGAGACCGAGTTCATTCGCGCCGTGCTGGAGAAGGCCGATTGCGACTTGCACCTGGACGTCAACAATGTCTACGTAAACAGCGTCAATTTCGGTTTCGATCCCTGGGAATTCATACGGCAGCTCCCGGCAGAGAGGGTGATCTATATCCACGTGGCCGGTCACTACACCGAGCCGGACGGCCTGCTCATAGACACCCATGGTGCCGAGGTGATCGACCCGGTGTGGCAACTGCTGGAGCAGACCTACGCCCATCTGGGTACCCCTCCGACGCTTCTTGAGCGCGACTTCAACATCCCGCCGCTTGATCAGTTGCTACAGGAAGTAGAGGTGGTGCGCCGGTTGCAGCGCCGGAACGGAGTAGAGGAGGAGAGTTATGAACAGGTTGCCTGAGAGCGCCGGGTTCCAACAGTTCCAGGCCAGCTTTGCCGCCCGCATTCGAGATCCGCAGCGTGCCCCTCTGCCGCCGCAGGTGCCGGAACGGCGCATGCGGGCCTACGAGGAGCTGGTGTTCAACAACATCCAAGGCTTCCTGCTGGCCTGTTTCCCCATCAGCCGCAAGTTGATAGACGATACGCAGTGGGAGCGCACGGTGCGGCGCTTTGTCAGTGAGTACCGCTGCCTTTCACCTCTGTTTCGTGACATCCCCAAAGAGTTTCTGGATTGGCTGGGGGATAAGTTCGATGAGCTGTTGCCCGGGCTGCCGTTCCTGCAGGAGTTTATGCACTACGAGTGGCTGGAACTGGCGGTGACGATCACTCCGGATGAGGTCGATCCACGACAGGTAGACGTGGATGGGGACTATCTAAGCGCCCAGCCGCTGTTGAATCCGAGCGCGCAACTGGCTTGCTACAACTATCCGGTACATTTGATCGGTCCGGGGTTCCAACCGCAACAGCCCGATGGCCAGATCCACTGTTATCTGCTCTATCGTGACGATGAGGACCGGGTTCAGTTTATCCTGCTAAATCCGGTTACGGCGCGCCTGGTGGAGCTGTTGCAACAACAAGAGATCAGTGGCCGCGACGCGCTGTTGCAGATCGCCGCTGATATCAATCATGACGCCCCGGCGGTACTGGTGGAGATGGGGCGCACTCAGTTGCAGAAGTTGCACGAGGCAGGTGTGTTATTGGGAACGAGGAGAAGATCATGAATATTCTAGTATCAGCTACACAGTGGTCATTTGAGCGCCTCAACCAGGTTGGCGATTACATCTCCATGTTGGTGTTGCGCCTGTTTCTGGCCTACGAGTATTGGGACTCAGGGATCACCAAATTTTACGGAAGCAACTGGTTTGCCGAGATCCAGGACCAGTTTCCCTTTCCGTTTAATCTGGTGTCGACCGATATCAGCTGGTTTCTCGCTACCTGGAGTGAACTGCTCGGGGCAGTTGCCCTGGTGATCGGACTGGGGACGCGTTTCTTCAGTGTTTCGCTGATTATTCTGACTGTAGTGGCCTGGGTCAGCGTGCATGCCGGTAACGGCTACAATGTCTGCAGCAACGGCTTTAAGTTGCCGCTGATGTTCCTGGTGATGTTTATCCCGCTGCTATTCAGCGGTCCGGGGAAATTGAGTCTTGATCATTTTATTGCCCAGCGGTACCGGATATAGAGCTATTTCACGACGGCCAAGAGGCAAGTTGTTTGTTGTTGTCGCACCCTAGCGTCAATCGCATACGGAGTTGACGCTAGGTGCGCGAAACCGAACCATTACTGACGAGGAGCGTGCCTGGCTGGGAGGCTACTGCAATCGTTATTACGGCTTAGATAGATGATCAGGTGCCTAGCTGACGTTTTCTCTTAGCCATCCCTAACCATCCCAACAGGCCAGATCCAAATAACCAGATTGCGGCCGGTACAGGGACGGGCGTGCCCTTGTCGAAACACCCTTCGATATTGACATTCGTGATCGGTATCAAGCCGGAGTTTGGTGTGGCTAGGCCTATAAGTTCAACCGTAAAACTATAATTATTATTCGCTATCCCGTATGGGTCAGTGATGGGATCGCCGGGGACGCCCCAGTCATAAACATGGATCGGGTTTGACCAATCTTCAACAACGATACCGTTGATGGTGACCTCAATAAAATTTGATGTTGAAACACCGCCTACCTTATTGGGATCTATCCTCAAATAAGCATAATGAAGAGCATATGCGGGGTCATAGGATCCTATGGCCTGATGCGTGCTGGTGTCCGGGGTAGGGCCGCCGGGTGTGCTGGTCGGAGAGGTGAGCTCCCATAGATACATGTTGTCGGTTGTTAAATTAAAGGTCCAACTCCATGTGTCGCCTTGTCCGATACTGACATCGGTTGTTTCCGCTAGACTTACATACTGATAATGCGTTGCATATGCCTGTGAGCAAGCCATGCCTAGTAACAATATAATCGCCAGCTTAAAGCCATGTTTCATCATTTTTGTTCCTTCAATTCTTTATAGTTAGGATTAATTCGCGCCCCAATTAAGGCCGGTGATGTTACCACAAAATTAACATAGAAAAAATAGGTATTATCTTATTCAGTCATCCCTAAGATTTGGCGGCAGCATATGACAATGGGGATTTCTGCAGGAACCGTTGGGTTAATTAGCAGTCCATTAATAGTAACACTCCCCGGTTCTCTTCAAGGCTAAATGGACACCGTGGTTTTCTCCTTTTTAGAAGAGGTGGCGGGGGAAGGAGCGAAGCAATGTTACAGACCATCAAGCATAATCTCACTGTATTCGCCGTGGCGGTATTGATCGTCATGGGGGTACTGGGGGTCTATTTGCAGGCATTGGCCGTCGATAAGGGTACTGAAAATACGGAGACCAAGCATATGAATACCGAATCAATCGTGCTGGGTATGGGTTGTTTCTGGGGTGCTGAGAAACGTATGTCGGCACTGCCTGGCGTGGTGGATGTAGTCAGTGGCTATGCAGGCGGCAGTTATCCCGATCCGACATACGACAAGCTCCTTGCCAGCAAACACGATTCCAGCGTGGTAAATCATGCCGAGGTGGTAAAGGTTAGTTTTGACCAGTCAAAAACCTCGGTGGAACAGATACTGGTGGGGTTCTGGGAAAATCACGATCCGACCCAAGGGGACCGTCAGGGCAACGATGTCGGTTCCAATTACCGCAGTGCCATCTACTACAATTCTGAGAACCAAAAGGCGGCTGCCCTGATGACGCGGGATGTCTATCAAAAGGCGTTAAGCGAGGCGGGCTTCGGCCAGATCACCACCGAGATAGCACCGCTCGACACCTTCTATCCGGCCGAAGAGTATCACCAGGATTATCTGAAGAAGAACCCGAATGGTTACTGTGGATTGGGCGGCACCAAGGTCAGATTTCCATCCGGTATGAGTACGGGTGAGACGGCGGTCCAGGTGGCCGAGCCGCTGGATTCCGCATCCTTATCCAGCGAGGAACAGCTGGTTGTATTTGAGGCCGAGGATTGTGCCTTCTGCAAACTGTTTAAGGAACAGATCCTGGAGGGCTGGAAGGCGGATGTTCCGGTCGCCGTTAGTATGTCCCCTCTGCCTCCCAAAGGCTGGAAGATAACGCAGGATCTTTGGGCGACGCCCACCATCGTACTGTTTCGCGACGGCCAGGAGGTGAGCCGCTATACCGGATACAACGGTGAGAAGCAGCGCTTCTGGGGCTGGCTGGGCCATAATATTCTGCACGGTGAGGCGATAAATATCGCGTACGGCAATGGCACCGAACAACCATTCACCGGTTCCCTACTGGATAACCATGTGAGCGGCACCTATGTTGATCCAGTCACCGGCGAGCCGCTGTTTCGTAGCGACAGTAAGTTTTCGAGTGGTACCGGTTGGCCCAGCTTCTTCCAGCCGGTCGAAGGAGCCATCACTCTGCATGAAGACAACAAATATGACATGCACCGCATTGAGGTGCGCAGCGCCAGCTCCGGCATTCATCTGGGGCATGTGTTTGACGATGGACCGCCGCCTACCGGCAAGCGCTACTGTATCAACAGCAAGGTCCTGCGTTTTGTTCCAGATTGAGATGGGCTAGTGTAAACGGATAAAGGGCTTGGTCGCGGTCCGAAAAAAATGTAGTATTAGTGAGGGTTTATCGTTAGTGCTAGGCTGGATAGCACGCTTAGATTTCAGTGAGGTTCTGGATGAGCGACGACACACTTTCATATTCGGGGCCAGAGCGGCGTGTTAAGCAAAGAAGAAAACAGACCGATCGCCGGGTCCTTATCAGGTTTGAACAGAGCAAAAAACCGCGTAGAAAAAATAATGGCCGTCGCCAGGAAGATGTACAGTGCTTCAGTAATGAGTGACCTTGATGTAGCAGCCAGCTATCCACAGTGGATGGGAAGGTTATAGTATTTTCTCAGGGTTGTGACTCAGTTTTCTAAGATGCCTCTTCCTTATCTAGGCGGCGCAAATCTCCGCAACAATGCCGCTAGTGAGAGATAATAGGTCATCAGGACTCAGTTCTATCTCCAATCCCCTGCGTCCGGCACTGACAAAAATGGTCGGATGAAAGAGTGCGGATGCGTCGACAATGGTTCTCAAGCGTCTTTTTTGTCCTAGAGGACTAACTCCACCCAAAACATATCCTGTTGTCCGCTCAACATCCACAGCATTGGCCATGCTAGCCTTTTTAATACCTAGGGATTTTGCGATTAGTTTCATATTGAGCATGGATGACACCGGGACTATGCCTACCGCAAACTCTTGTCCTCCAGTGGTTACCACCAGGGTTTTGAATACTCGCTCTTCCGACAATCCCAATTTGGCCGCAGCCTCCAAGCCGTACGACTTTTCCGTTGGATCATGTGGGTACTCGTGTACCCTGTATGTAATTTTCGCCTTCCTGGCTGCATTGATGGCTGGCGTCATATTTGGGTTATATCCCTAAAGCTGTATATCTATCTTCCGCGTTTTGCCGTCACGCCAGATGGTTATGGTGGTGCGGTCGCCGATACTGAAATCGTCCAGACGCGAGAGCAGTTCCCGCAGGCTGGTTATCTTTGCGTCGCCAAGTTCTGTGATTACATCTCCTGGTATGACCTTGCCATCTGCCCGCATCTCGGTGCCCCTGAGTCCCGCGGACGCGGCGATTGAACCTGGGGTTACCTGCAGGACAAGGACGCCTTCCACTCCCAGTTGCTTCATCAGGGCTTCGTTTACATCCTCATTGCTCTCTATTCCAAGTTGCGGGCGCTGGTAATGTCCCTTGGCGATAAGCTCTGGCACCACCCGGTTTACCGTATCTACCGGCACGGCAAATCCGATCCCAGCGTAGGCCCCGGACGGGCTGTAGATGGCGGTGTTGATGCCGATCAGGCGTCCGGCACTGTCCAGCAATGGGCCGCCGGAGTTGCCGGGATTGATGGCGGCGTCGGTTTGGATCAGGTGGTCGATTGAGCTTTGGCCGCCTTCGGACAGGCTGCGGTCCAGGGCCGAGATGACGCCGGTGGTGAGGGTGTAGTCCAGTCCGAATGGATTGCCTATGGCGAATACCTTCTGGCCCACCTTCAGGTCTGCGCTGGTGCCGATGGGGACTGCAGGGGGGCCGTTAAATGGGACGCGGATGCGCAGCACCGCCAGGTCATGGGATGGGCTGGTGCCAACCAGTGTGGCCATGTAGGTGCGACCGTCGTTGAGCCTGATTTGGGCCTCACTGGCCTGGGCGATCACGTGGTTGTTGGTTACCACATGCCCCAAATCGTCCCAGATGAAGCCGGAACCGGTGCCTTGTGGCACATTGAAAACATTGCGGGTCCAGGGATTCATGACCCGTTTCGAGGTGGAGATGTAGACTACAGATGGACTGGACTGTTCAAAGATGTCGATGGTGTTCTTTTCGTCAGCCGCCAATTCGCCTCGGGCGGTGACGGTGCGGGGTGCTGCGGTCATGCCAATGATGCTGTATTCGATTGCAGGCAGAAAATAGATCCCGATCGCAATCAGTAGAAACAGGATGGAAAGGTATTTAACGATGGATGTCAGTCGGTCATTCATGTCATCTCCGTCAACAGTTCCTCCGGATTGGCAGGGGTGATCCCTTCTACTTCCAGGGTAATGTGACTAACCTGCGGTTGCAGCTGTTTTACCGCCCTTTCCAACTCATCTATGATCTGTTCCGTCCGGGCCAGGGTGACCTGAACCGTGGCGCGAGATTGGACATAACTGATCAGCCCTCCATTGCCGAGCCGTTCCGAAGGTATCTGTTGCAGTATATTTGCCTGCTCCTGGTTGATGCGCTCTTGCAGGCCCTGGACTATGGCCTCTTCCCGCAGCTCGATCTCCGCCACCAGTACGGTGTGATTTTCGTCCACGATGATGGAGCGCAGATCGTGGATGCGCTCCACCTCTGGGTGTTCCCGTGCTACCTGCATGAAGGCGGACTCGGCCCGGTTGTCGCGCATGTCGGCCAGGAAACGCATGTTGGTCCAGCCCAGATAGAATGCGATCATACCCAGCATAACGGCGATCAGGGCAGAAAACAGGATATCCCAGAGGCCGTTGTCTGTTATGGCACTGAGGCCGATGCCCAGGGCCGCCAGTACCAGACCCAGCATGGCTACCGAGTCTTCCAATACCACAGCAACCAGGGTGGGGTCATCGGCCTTGATCAGGTAACGGAATGGATTTTTGTATCCATCCTTGCGCATCTCGATCAGGTACTGTCTGAAGGCCACCAGGAACGATCCGCCTTCTAACACAAAGGCCGTGGCCAGGACCAGGACGTTTATCAAAAGTGGTTCCAGGGTTATGCCTGCTAAGGTTACCGCTGCCGCCGTTTCGGCGTGTTCCAGGTCCTGCCAGGAGTGCCAGGCGTGGGCCAGTCCCAATCCGGCGCCGATGGAGAAGAGGCCGATTGCGCTCCACAGGTTCCAGAGATATTTCTTCTGCCCATGGCCGAAGGCGAATCTGTTGTCCGCCGGACGTTCCGCCTCGCGCAGACCCAGGAACAGGAAGCCCTGGTTCAGGGAGTCCATCAGGGAGTGTACCGCCTCGTTCATCATGGCTGCGGAGCCACCCACCAGCGCGGCCATGAATTTGATGGCGGTGACGATGCCATTGGCAACAATGGCAGTCACCACTGCCTTTTTTGATCCGTGCGCCATGCTAGCTTAACTTCTTTACGAATACTTTGGAGTTGCGCTGAAAGTTATACAACTCGCGCCGTTTTATCGGTAGGGACTTTACCGGCATCGCCTGAAATCCCCGCTCCCGGAACCAATGAGCGGTCTGGGTGGTGAGGACGAACAGTTGCTCCATGTCTCTACCCTTGGCCTCTTGTTCCATGGTCTGCAGCAGGACATCGCCCCGCCCGCCGTTGCGGTAGGCGTCATGCACGGCCACGCAGGCCAGCTCTGCCATGCGCTCTTTCTCATAGCAGTAGAGGGCGGCGCAGCCGATGATCATGCCGTCCCGCTCCATCACGGTGAAGCGATCAATCTCGGTTTCCAGCAGTTCCCGGGAGCGCCGCACCAGCACGCCAGACTCTTCCATAGGTGCGAGCAGTTCCAGGATACCGCCGACATCTTCGATATCGGCGGTACGGATCTGCACCTCGATGGGAAAACCGTAGGGGGTGAGCAGCGCGGTGTGCAACGACTGGTAACCGTTGGCCTTGGGAATGGCGATGTAGTCCTTGAACTTGCCGGGCAGCGGCCGGTAGAGATTGTGGATCGCACCGAG
>JBNKSV010000056.1:0-11687 GCA_050297535.1 Sedimenticolaceae bacterium | reverse complement strand
CGCAAATGGTAGAGCAGACTGAGGATTTGTTGCATAGTGTATTAGGCGATATACGGTTTTAATCAGATGTCAATAATTGCCAAAGCAATGGGAAGGATTATGAGATTTTCCAGAGGTAATAGATTACAACGCTTTTGTTTATATTGTAATGACGTTAAGCATGTTCTGGACGTGGGCGTATCGGCATAATCGAAAAACGCGGTTCCTGTTTAAAACTATACTATTTTTAGAAAAAATCACATGTACTCGTTCTTCAATAAAGTTATATTTAAATGAATAAATCATCCTCCATTATACAACCGATATTCTTTGTTGGGATGGGCCGAAGTGGTACAACTATCATGTTCGAAGCTTTGGCGCAGAATTCGAATCTGGCGTGGCCAAGCAATTATTGCAAATGGATGCCTCGTTATTTGTTCATGAATGCATTGGTGCCTTTAGCTGACACTATTGGCATGCGTGGGCACAAGAAGCAGTATGGCAGTGCCGTTTTAGGCAATCGTTATCTGCCTCAGCCGGATGAGTCCTATGAGTTCTGGGATTACTATAGTAGAGAAAATTTTTCCCATAGTTATCTCGATGGTTTGAAGGCAACCGCAGAAACTGTAAACCGGGTCAGGCATGCCGTTGCCAGAGTTATGCGCTGGCAAAGGAAAAGTCGTTTTGCTGCCAAGCTCACAGGACCTGGTCGTGTCACGTTTCTTTCCAGCATATTTCCAGATGCTCTTTTTGTCCATATAATACGCGATGGCAGATCGGTAATAGAAAGCTTGTTGCGTCAGCGCTTCTGGCGTGAAAAAGGTGGACTAGAAAGACCATTCTGGGAGGGAACCCCGGAATATTTACTGCAGATTTGGGAAGATTCAGGCAGAGATGCTGATGTGTTAGCGGCATTACAGTGGCGCCATGTTATTCAGTCTATTCGAGACGATGCGACTGAACTGCGGGAAGAATCATATTTGGAAGTGCGCTACGAAGATTTTGTGCTTAATCCTGTAAAGACGTTGGAGACGGTTTATCACTTTGCGAAGCTATCTATGCCGCAAGATATTTTAGAGTTGCCAGGGAGTGATGGTGCCTCATTTCTTAACATGAATGAAAAATGGCGCAAACTAGATAAAAACCGCCTTGATCGTATTACCGCAGCCATGCAGCCGTTACTTCATGATCTAGGGTATGACTAGAGTATCGTATATAACCATTAATGTCCTAAAAGATTAGTAAAATATGATCAAAGTTTCAATCATATATCAGGCAGATCCACTTGGAACCATTGCTGGCGGAATCGATACCTTTATACGAGGTATCCTAAGATGGGCGCCAGATGATATAGAAGTCAATCTAGTAGGGGTGACTACTGATATCGAGAAGAGGCCTGTAGGACGATGGTCTGTGTGTGATCTCGGTCCTAAACAGTTCCGTTTCTTTCCTGTGGCACCATATGAGTCACCAGATACGCGTGGGCTAATACCATTGTTGGTGCGCTTTATGCTGGGTTTAGTCAAGTATGGGCCAACTGCTGACGCAGATGTTTTAGATTTTCATCGAATTGAGCCAAGCATACTTTTCTGGTGGGACAAGCGACCAAAGAATGAGGTGATCCACCAAAATATGCAAGATATCTATAATACGAGTTCTGATATCCGGTGGAATAAACTACCCAGCGTATATTTCTGGCTGCAAGATAGACTAATTCCGCACCTAGATTCCGTGTTTGTTGTCCGCAGTGATGCTGTTCAGTGGTATGAACAAAGATATCCCGGTATTGCGGATAGATTTAGATTTACGCCAACATGGTACGACCCTGAAGTTTTTAGCCCCGTTGATCCCATAAAGAAGGCAAAAATCCGTACAGCAATGGGCGTATCTAGCAATGAGCGTATGATTGTTACAGTTGGTCGCCTGGATGGACAAAAGGACCCTCTGTTACTGGCCCGTTCCGTGAGTCATGCCATCAAGTCAGGGGAGCGTGTCAAATTATTCTATGTTGGTGATGGTGTGTTGCGCGCTGATCTTCAGTCATGTATTGATAATGCTGGGCTTAAGGACTCAATTACTATAACTGGATTAAAGTCACCGTCAGAGGTGGCTGACATAGTAGGGGCATCAGACTTGTTCGCTCTATCCTCTGCATATGAAGGTATGCCAATGTGTGTATTGGAGGCGTTGGGTTCTGGGGTGCCGGTTGTGAGTACAGATGTTGGAGAGGTTCGGCGTGTTGTAAAGGATGGTATAAACGGTAGGGTTGTCAATGAACGATCTGAGACTGCATTAGCAGATGCGATTATTCAGGCATTAGATAAGATAGATGGTTTTGCGGGTAGTCCTTGCCTAGATGCGGTAGATGATTTTACGCCTGAAAAAGTACTTCAGCCTATCTTTGCAAGCTATAGAGATCTGGCTAGAAAGGCCTAGCACTGAGTTATCCCTAACGCCATGATTTGACATAACAGAACCTTTTATCTCCAAAACTGGTTGGCCGCCAAGCATTAAAGTACTTTGTTATGTTTGGCCAAGGAGGTTGAAAGGTAATTTATAAAGATGAGCATTTACAATTTTGCCCATGTCTCGGTAGTTTTAATAACCATTTGTTTGATGGCTTGAATGTTTATCCTCAAACACCTGGGAGATCACTTAGACGAAGTGTTGGTAATACGGTGTGTGCAGAACTATTGCTGCCAGGATTATACTGGTGAGTAGTGGCTTAGAAGAAGTTATCATACAATCCCTCAGGTCTATATGCGTGAGTCCAATATGAAGAATAAAATAAAGTTAATGAAATCTACTTTCTTTAACGAAGCTGAAACAAAAGAAAGATTATGTGATTTTATAAAAAGTTCAGAGATATTGAGTATGAATTCAATATGCAAGGAATTCGAAGAACAATTCTCTGGATATCAAGGACGAAAATATACGGTGATGTTTAACAGTGGGAGTTCAGCTAATTTGGCCCTTATTCAAGCTTTAATCAACCTTGGCATAATAGAAAAAGGAGCTAATGTAGGGTTTTCTGCTCTTACATGGGCAACTAATGTTATGCCATTAATCCAATTAGGGCTAAATCCGATACCAATTGATGTTGATCTGAGAAATTTAAATATATCATCAAAGAAATTAAAAGACTTTTTGGCTGGTAATAAAATAGCTGCTTTATTTTTAACGAATCTATTGGGGTTTTGTGCGGATATAGATGAAGTTAAAAATATATGTGATGAAAACGATATCTTATTTTTAGAAGATAATTGTGAGTCACTTGGTACCAGAATCAACGGTCAAAGACTTGGTAACTTTGGAATCGCAAGTACTTTTTCTACCTTTGTGGGGCATCATATGTCAACAATAGAGGGTGGGATGGTGTGTACTGATGACGAAGAAATGTATGAAGAATTATTAATGGTTAGAAGTCACGGCTGGGCTAGAAATGTTAGTGCAACAAAGCAAAAAGAGTTGATGGAAAAAGAAAATATCGATGAGTTCCATTCGCCTTACTCCTTCTTTACATTAGGCTACAATTTGAGACCAACTGAAATCAATGGATTTTTAGGTATAGAACAACTAAAAGTTATCGATAAAATAAATGATAAGAGACTGTCCCATTTTATTGAATATCAAAAAGCGGCAGATATAAATAAAGATATATGTAGATTAGAGCTTGAACATATTGAATATGTTTCTAATTTTGCATATCCGCTGATTTTTCGTAACAAGAAGAAGTTTGAACAGTATAAGAAAAGATTCATAGAAAATAATATTGAAATACGTCCTATTGTAGGTGGATCAATACCTGAGCAACCTTTTTTTAAAAGCTCAATTAATAAGATATATAGTTGCCCAAGTGCAAAAGAAGCGCATGAGCAGGGGTTTTATATTCCAAACAATCCTGATCTGACAACTGAAGAGCTCGAAAGAATTTGTGGTTTGTTACGTGTGGTTGTAGGCGACTAATTTGCATCTTGCTGCAGCCAGGAAGGTAGCAAAAGCTCCGGATATTCTCTGTTCAGAAGTTTCGCCAGTTCTTTATTCCATGGCCTATAAAACTCATTCAACACTTCCCTTGTCTCTTGTTGCATTGTATCTCTTTCGCGGCGCACCTCGAAAAGAATATTGTATGCATGTCTTATCGTTTTGCGAGCCTGTGGGAATCGGTTAAGTATAGGCTCAAAGTAACTGTTTAATTTTAAGGTGATGGCGTGTAGGAATTGGTATCTGTACTGTCTCGTCTTGTTCTCAACAGTGTATTCATAGTCATCATAAAATGATTGGTCGATGTCAAGATGGGTACAAAGATTGCCCATCACACGCCGTAGATCAGAAGCGATTTCATCAAAGAAAACAATACATATTTTATCTTTGCCGAAACAGGATATATATTTTTCCAGGTTATCAACATAGCAACCCATCTGGATTTGTGCGCTAATCCTGCGGTTTACGGCAGAGTTATTGTCAATGGCATCGCTTCTTATGATGTTTAATGCCTTACGTGCAAATTCATCTATTGTCGATAAAGTACCGAAACCCGCTTTTTTCCCCCTGTCACCTCTTGAAAAATAAGCAGATTCCATGCGCGCAATTGGATCCCGTAGAATAAAAATCAAGCGGACATTCTCCAGGTGAGACTTAATCAGATGCGCTACTTCGCCGCCTCCATAGAGATAACGTGGGCTTGCTTCAAGCCGTATTTTGACAGATTCACTACAATGGGAAAAATATGATTCATATTTTTCAAGATTAAAATCACAGCTGTTTTCTTGTATATGATTAAAGATTTCTATTTCTTTCTTGGAAGAGACGCACACTTCCGGATGGTCTCCAAGATAACGAAATAAGGAGGTTGTGCCAGCCTTATTAACTCCAGCTATTATTGTGTTTGGTAAACTCATGGTTAAATTTGTACTGAAAATATTTATCGGGCAATTTTACATAAAGTCTAAGTGCGACAGATGTCAAATTACATATCGTTTATTCATCTTCGATCCGTATATAATTAACTTTGCCATTTGGGATTAGAATATAACATGGCCAGCGATCAATATGGATGCGCGCAAACTGTTGATCATTGAGGTTCCGATCATTCATCTGGTTACCCATTATATCAAGGACTTCAAGCGAGTCATTTATATCCGTTGATATTCTGAGCTTACCTTGTTGTTCCTTCCAGTTGTAGGCAATTAGCGTCAACCCTTCAGGCCGCTTGAATATATACACTCTGGTGCCGTTCGGGGATTCCATGAGCCTGTCAAATACAGCATTCTGCAAGAGTTCTGTCATGGCATCATATACTGGAATCTGCGGCATAGGCTCACGATGTGCGTCAAAAACCCCCCAGCGTTTAGATGTCCATGTTATCTGTTCGGCACTGGGGTCGAAAGAGAACCAGAATAGTCGATCCACTCGATTAGCAAATGCAGCCGCATACACCATGGGTAGTTGGCGCGCTACATCCAATACATCTTCGGATGGTATGGTATGCCCCACATTTTTTTCGACAGGCCTAAAGTCAATGCGTCCAGTGTGACTGCTTTTCCATGGGATGCCGCGTTCAGTATCCCAGATTGGTATGGCTTTTTTATTTGTACTCGAAAGTGAGTTTCGCAACCTTTCCACATAGTTGGTTTCGTGATCGCGATAATCAGGACTCTTATTCATGAACAAAAATGCATGATCGCTATGATAGGAAAGTATGTCTATATATTTCATGCCGCCATTAGTCGCTACATCCTGTAGGAATGATGGCGTTTTCCCCGGTGTGTTTCCTGCTCCAAAATCACCGCGCCTAGTACTGGAATATCCTATAAGTGTCGTATCCGGGTCAATCTGTCTTTGTATGGTGCGTGTCAGATGAGCGATTCGAAGAAAGTCCTTAACGGTAAACTTATGACCGGGCTCATTCCATAGCTCATAATATTTTACTCTTCCTTTAAAATGGGTAAAAACCTTTTTAAGGTATTGCTCGTATTTATCCAGATAAAGATAGCGTCCGCGATTTATTGAACGCATAAAGAGGTTGCGTTTATTCTTTGTTTTTAAGCCTTGTAACAAATCTATTGCATCATTTCTATCACTGTCCCCTCTCATCCAGGCTGGTATCCTATGTAGATTATCTGAACCTAGGGGGATCATTGGCTCGATGTTATTCTGTTCCATGAGTGTTAATGCAACATCAGCCTCTGAAAAGTCAAAATGCACACCATCATCTGATATGATGTCTGGCATGGCCAACGAAAATATTCGAGCTGAGCCAACTCCTATCTGGTTGGCTAATTCGTAGTATTCATCTGGACGCATAAAGGCATCAATTTTGGTTCTGGGCCCTTGCTCTTCCATTGCCATGCCAAAACGCAGGCGACCCTCACCTGATGTTGTCTCAGGATTAATGACAACATAGCTTCGTTTAGCCTGTTCCTCTAAAGTGTTATTTGTGTGCTGTCGTAGAATTTTTACCCAATAGAATCCGCGGCGGGTTAGATTTAGTTGAATTGTACCTGTCAGTAGGTTGTGGTTCACGCTTGTGGAAATTCTGTTTTCAGCTACGACCTGATCATGTACGGGGTCTATTATTTTGTAATGATAACTGCAGTCAGCACATTGGTCGGTTGTGAAAGTAAATCTGCCCTCGCTGTTAATTGGATAGACTGCCATAGCTTTATCCGGCTCAAGCCAGACTGTAGGTTTTGTTTTCTGTTGTAGTGTTTGGTTGTTTCCATGCAAACTAATGTCATCTAACCAAACATCACTTTTTCCCATTACCCATATGCGCACAAAATGTGGTACTTGACCTGTATTGATAGTTGGGTTGTGTGCTGCATCGAATGAAAGGCTAATGGTTTGTTCCTTTGGCGTTAACTTGCGTCGCACCGTACCTACCTTCTGAAAGCCACCAGCAAAAACCTCCAACATGACAGTGGCCACTTTTCGTTCAGATCGCAGCTTAATAGACAAGTCGTATCTCGTGCCGGCTACTAGGGGCATGACACGAGAAACTAAAAAATATCCACGGGCATTTGGCAAGGCCGGCAATTTAAGTGAGTAGTTTCCAGAGAGGGGATTAACAGTATCTCTTACTGGAGCATAATCTGCAGAATTACTATTGATGTAACGAGGGAAGCGAACAATATCAAAATCAACTATACCGATTTCGAATCCGCCGTCACGGAAGAATTCAGTTGTTATGTCAGCAGCAAGGTTCTTTGGATGAAGCGCAAGAAAACACAGCAACACTATCGACTGATAAACGAGAACGGCACGAAATTTAAGCAAAAGTATTCTCCTGATTTCATATGTATACTTTTTGATGACGTTGTTGCCACAAAGATGTTACTTTGTACGATTTTATTGTTAAATCCTGCTTTCAATACCAAGGCGCATTGTCAGGGGTGTCTTTAATAAATAACTGAGTTAGCAACAATTTTAACACATGAATTAAGAATGGATATTCTAAATTAGGTTGTGACCATGTGAATGATTACTTCAAGCTGCTAAAAGTTTTTTACCGGACAAAATCAGGAGAAATAGTCTTTGGTATGTTGGTGAACATCGCTTGCATTTAGTAGTTCGTCAATATCAAACCAGCGGTAGTTGCTGTGCTGCTCAATGGGAAGTTTGTCAATGGCTAGGTCAAGGACTAATTCGTATCCTAATGCTACATAATGGGTTGAAAATTCGGTCCCGCTGAAGTTGTCGCTGTAAAGGTGTTGGTATGCTCCTAGAAAGTTTGCTTCATCCATTGCGTAACTTACGCCTAGCTCACTGTTGATCAAGCGGGTGAAAGCGCTCTCAAAGAGCTCGTCCTTGATGATTCTTCCGCCCGGAACAAACCAGTAGCCTTTGGCTGGACGGTTGACACGTTTGCCTAGTAACGCCTGTCCTATGCTATTACGTACAATTAGGTCAATTGATACTAGAGGTGTGTTTTTTACTACGGTTGCCAATATGTCTGGTTCTATCCACATGCTAGTGATTGGTTGTTTCAGACCGCTGCGTTTTGTTGTTGATTTGATAGGTATTTTAGACGATCTCATAATCTTGTATATCCCCATCTGCTTGCTGAATCCGTATATTTTAAAGCAAGGCGTCATTGTAATCTCTTGAATACAGATGGTAAATGAAAGCAAGAAGCTATGCCCAGTCAGGGTATTACTAATGCCTGTCGTCAAGGTGGATCTCTTTAGTAGACGTAACATCGTTTTTTAGCTGGCGAGAGCTGAGTAGTATTGATTTTTAGTTCCAGATTATTGCTATTTCGTAGGGATAGTTGATGCCTGTGAGCTTGGCGGTAATTACTTTTCGAGATTTGGTATAGAGGCTCTTTCTGTCTATTGCTTCGTATGTCTCCGGTGGTGTGGTGTGAAGACGTGGATTTCGATAAAAGATTCACGCTGTTCTATAAATTCACATATGGCATGTCTACTTTCACTTTAATGGGCAATAGGGGCGCAGATAGCTATTTCGTCATTATTGGTGTAATACAGGTGTGACGGATATTGATGCCACGTTGGGTCATGGAAAATCCAAGTTCACTGGAGGGGTCCAGTCGAACTATTCAATAGTGATGTCGGGCGTGTTCCCGATTCTATCAGCTTCGCATAGATAATACCTGCCATGGTCGATTTGCCTTAACCCAATAGTCCTGTATAAAAGGGTAGACCTCATCTTGTTCTTGGCGGATATGTTCTGCGTATCATATATTGGATATCTTGATTATGAGTTGGTGTCTGCCTTGGGGGTTTTATTTGGGTACAAATCAGGCTGGTGGTTTCCATAGTGCAGGATGAGTTTACTATCGGTTTCATGGGGGTCCTGATATAGATGGTCGATGCGATCCGTATTAAATGAGGAGGAACGACGCTTGATGCCGTGTACCTCATATCCCTTTTCCAGAAGAAGTTCGGCGAGATATGCGCCGTCCTGGCCGGTAACCCCGGTAATCAATGCGACTTTTGCCATTGTTTTGCCTTGTTTTTAATGTGTTGCTGAATAATCAATTTATGGCGTCAATATTAACACTGCGCTATTGAATTGTTGACCAATAATCTACTTTTGGTTGGATAAATACAGAATCAGTTCGCAGATGTCTTCTGCTTCCCTGGTGTTAGACTGCCTGATAATTAGGTTGCTATAATGCCGAACAAGTTGTCGGCCTTCCGAGGAAGGCGATATTGGGGTCAGGTATCGGCGTAGATCAAGTGAATACATGTAAGTTGCTTGATTAGCGTATCTCCATACATGAGCTATCTCTAAGATAGCATGATATTTTTAAATCATTTACGAGGTGGCGGTGTGTCCATGACAAGGAATTTTCGTATAAAGAGCCTTTTTTCTCTGTTGATTGTTGTGTGTTTGGTCCAGCTGTTGACTGCTTGTGGAGGGGCCGAGGACCGCAAGGCAGAGTATTTTAAGCGGGGTATGGAGCTCTACGAAGAGGGCAACTATGTAAAGGCCAAGCTCGAATTCAAGAACGTATTGCAAATAGATCCCAAGGACGCCGAGGGCTATTTCATGTTTGCTCAGATCATGGAGAAAGAGCAAAACTGGCGTCAGGCCTATGCCATGTTTCTGCGGGCGGTGGAGCTTAATCCTAGCCATGTGGATGCCCAGGTTCATTTGGGGCGTCTGTATGCCATGAGCGGTGCGCCCGAGAAGGCTATCGAGGCGGCAGATAAGGCGTTAGTGGTGAAGCCAGGGTATCCAGCTGCCCTGGTATTAAAGGGGCTGGCCAAGGCGCGCATGGGGAACAAAGAGGATGCGCTATTGGATGTGGAGGCGGCCGTAAAGGTCGATTCCGGCAATATTAACGCTATCTCTCTGCTGTCGGCTCTCTATGCCGATCTGGGTAATATGGATAAGGCGATAGCCTTGGCCAAGCAAGGAGTAGAAGGCCATCCGGATAATATCGGGCTGCATCTGTTGCTGGCGCGTATGTATGAGAAGACCGGGAATACCAAAGGCACGGTTGAATTATTGCAGAAGATGATTGCACTGCAGCCGGATAGCCAGTCTAACCGGAACCGTCTGGCCGTATACTACTTGACCAAAGGGCAAAAGGCCGAGGCAGAGAAGGTGTTGAGGGATGCTATTGCGGCTCTTCCCGACAGTGCAGATGCCAAACTGGCCCTGGTTGAGTTTCTTAGTAAGGATCAGGCAACCCGCGAGCAGGCCCTAAAAGAACTTGAGGGCTTTGTAAAAGACGATCCTGACGAGTATCAGCTGCAGTTCGCCCTGGCCAAGATATATTATGGAACCGGCAAGATTGAGGAGGCTCGGAGCATATACCAGTCTATATCAGATAAAGACAAAGACGGTAAGGATGGGGCGGCCGCCAGAACCAAGCTCGCCGGTATGCTGATGGTGGAAAAGAAGCTGGATGAGGCCAAGGCGCTGGTGGATGGTGTTCTAGCGACTGATCCAAAGAATGAAGAGGCGCTTCTTACCAGGGCTGCTATCTCTCTTGCCTCTGATGATTCGGATAAAGGTATAGGGGATCTGCGTACCCTGCTATCTGAAAATCCCGGTAATGTGAAGGCGCTACGCCTAAAGGCCAGATCGCATCTTAAGAAGAAAGAGATAGCGCTGGCGCGTGAAAGCCTTGAGGCTGCAATCCAGGTGAGCCCGCAAGAAGCGGCTGCTAATTTTGAGTTGGCGCAGCTTTTAGTGCAGACAGGAAAACCGGATGACGCCATTGCGGTACTTGAAAAGATGCAGAAGTTTGCGCCAGACCATGCCGGTATTATGCTGGGGCTTGCCAAGATTTATGCCGGTCAGAAGAACTGGGATGAAGTCACAAAGATTGCGAAGCAGATACAGGACAAACAGCCTGACAAGGCATTAGGCTATCATTTCGAGGGCTTGGCGCTTCAGGGTTCCGGGAAATTGGAAGAGAGCATAAATCTTTTTGAACGCGCCTTGCAGATTTCACCCAATGCGGTTGAGCCGTTGATTTCAGAGGCCAAGAGCTGGGTTTCGTTAAAGCAACCGGACAAGGCGCTGGAGAGGGTTGACCAGGCAATAGCGCAGAACGGTGAGAATTTCCTGGCCTATAATCTGAAGGGCGAAATATTTATCACCCAAAAACGTCTGAATGAAGCGGAAGCGGCGTTCAAAAAGGCGAATGAAATCAATCCGAAGTGGCCTGTTCCGTACAGCAATCTGGCCAAAATCAGCATGATTGGAAAAGATATTCCGGGCGTCATCAGCTGGCTAGAGAAGGGTGCTGAAAATACCAAAGATCTTTCCCTGACCATAGAGCTGGCGTCTATTTATGACGGCAACGGTTCTGCTGCTAAGGCGCGGGAAATGTACGAAAAACTGCTGGCGGATCGCCCTGATCTGGAGGTGGTAAAAAATAATCTGGCAATGATGTTGGTGCGCGGCGAACCGAACAAGGCAGATCTTGATCGGGCGCTGGAACTTACTAAAGACTTTACCCTTTCGGAGAACCCGGTCTTTATAGATACCATCGGTTGGGTGCGCTACAAGAGAGGGGAATATAAAGAGGCCGTGCTTTTATTGGAGCGTGCATACGATGCCAAGCTGAAGATACCCGATATCAGCTATCACCTTGGCATGGCCTACTATAAGGTCGGTAGTAAGGACAATGCCATTAAGAAGCTGGAAAAGGCTGAAGGAAGCGATGAACGTTTATCAAAGTATTACTATAATACCGGTAACACGTATTTTCAGCAGAAAAATCT
>JBNKSV010000055.1:0-12307 GCA_050297535.1 Sedimenticolaceae bacterium | reverse complement strand
ATCCATGCAGTAATTTGATTACGCCTGTAGGAGCCCGCTCCCGCGGGCTAGGGTGAGATGGAACCACCATTCCCCCTCTCCCTTGAGGGAGAGGGGTAGGGGTGAGGGTGAAAACTATAAAAGCCCACTAAACAGAATCAACCACCCCATTCCCCAACCTTACAAACGCCTCCACATCCAGCTGCTCTGCCCGCGCACCCGGATCAATCCCCAACCCCTCCATAGTCTCGGCATCCACTAACTCCCGCAGACTATTCCGCAAGGTCTTACGCCGCTGCGAAAACGCCTGCGCCACCACCTGGGCAAACAGCTTCTGATCCTTAATATCAAAACGCGGAACGGCAAACGGCACCAGCCGCACAAAGGCGGAATCCACTTTGGGCGCAGGCCGAAACGCCCCCGGCCCTATATCAAACAGATGCGTAACCTCACACTGCGCCTGCAACATCACCGACAGACGACCGTACTGCTTATTGCCCGGCTCCGCCCCCATGCGCAGCACCACCTCTTTCTGCAGCATAAAGTGCATATCCCGAATACACTGCGAGCGTTCCAGCAGATGAAACAGGATCGGGGTGGAGATGTTATAAGGCAGGTTCCCAACCACCCGCAGCTGCTCCCCGACCGGGGCCAGCCCGCACAGATCAAACTTCAGGATATCGGCGTTGTGAATGCGCAACTCCCCAATAGCACCACACATCTGCGCCAGCGGTGCGATCAGATCCCGGTCCAACTCCACCGCGTCCATACTCCCGGCGGCGCGCAACAACTCCTTAGTGATAGCCCCCTGACCGGGGCCGATCTCCACCAGATGTTCATCCGGTTTGGGAGCGATACTAGTAACAATCTTCTGGATGATTCCTTGATCATGCAGAAAGTTCTGGCCGAAGCGTTTTCTGGCCCTATGTGCTGGTGGGTTGTTCATGGTGGGTAATGATATCACTTCCAAGCACAAGAATAGTCCTTCCCCCTCTCCCTTCCCCCATTCAAGTTCCCTCTCCCCTTGGGGGAGAGGGTTAGGGTGAGGGGAAAAGTCTAATCAAACACCATCCCGTCATCCCCGCGCAGACGGAAATCTAGGAAGATCAAAGCAGTCGTAGCATAGATAAATTTGAGGAATTCTGGGAGAATCAATCCATTACACGGAAGGATAATAATGGCTCCAGAAAATACACTTCCAGAATCCGAGACCCGCAAGGCGATTGATCAGAAGCTGATTACAGCTGGCTGGGTTATTCAAGATAAAAAGCGCCTAAATCTCTATGAGTCACTGGGGGTGGCGGTTAGGGAGATGGATACCGACACCGGTCCAGCCGACTACATGCTGTTCATAGCTGGCAAGGCCTGCGGCATCATCGAGGCAAAACGGGAAGGCGCGGTGCTGGGCAGCGTGGCGGAGCAATCGGCACGGTATGCCGTTTCCAGTATAAAATTCATTCAACGCTGGGTGCCAGAAGATCAGCCCCTGCCGCTGCTCTATGAGGCCACCAATCACGAAATCCGTTTTCGTGACGAACGAGATCCAAAACCAAAATCACGTAACATCTTCCACTTCCATCGCCCCGAAACCCTACTCGACTGGTTGCAGCAAAAAGAGACCCTGCGCGCCAGGCTGCAACAACTGCCCGAACTCAACACAGAAAACCTCCGTAGCTGCCAAATCGATGCCATCCACGGCATAGAGCAATCCCTCAAGGCAGGCAAACCCCGCGCCCTGCTGCAAATGGCCACCGGCTCCGGTAAAACCTACACCGCCGTCACCGAAGTCTATCGCCTGGCCAAGTTCGCCAAGGTCAAGCGCGTCCTGTTCCTGGTCGACCGTGGCAACCTCGCCACCAATGCCAAGGATGAATTTGAACAATTCGTCATCCCCCACGATGGCCGCAAATTCACCCAACACTACAACGTCAACATCCTTGGACGCGCCGGTATCCCCGATGCCACCAAGGTCACCATCTCCACCATCCAGCGTCTCTATTCCCAGCTCACTAACCAGGAGTTGGATGACGAAGCCGATGAACACTCAGGCTTCGAGATAGAAGACAGCACCATTAGCAAAGAGCCCCGGCCCGTCAGCTACAACCAAGACATCCCCATCGAAGAGTTCGATGTCATCATCATCGACGAGTGCCACCGCTCCATCTACAACCTCTGGCGCCAGGTACTCGAATACTTCGATGCCTTCCTCATTGGCCTCACCGCCACACCCACCAAAAAGACCATCGGCTTTTTTGGGCAAAACCTCGTCTCCGAATACACCCACGAAGACGCCGTGGTCGACAAGGTCAATGTGGGCTACGACATCTACCGCATCAAAACCGAGCTCACCGAACAGGGCAACAAAATCGAAGCCGGTACCGCCGTCGAGATCCGCGACCGCCTCACCAAACAAAAACGCCTCGAAGTGCTCGACCAGGAAGAGGAATGGCTCGCCCAGCAACTCGACCGTAGCGTCCTGGCCCCCAACCAGATTCGCACCGTCATCCAGGCCTATAAAGACAAATGTCTGCCGGAGTGTTTCCCCGAGCGTCGTTTTTCTCCCCCCCTCTCCCTTGAGGGAGAGGGCCGGGGTGAGGGTAGAAGAATGGAATGGATCCCCAAAACCCTCATCTTTGCCAAAGACGACGACCACTGCGACCGCATCGTCGATGCCGTGCGAGAAGCCTTCGACGAAGGCAACGCCTTCTGCAAAAAGATCACCTACAAAGTCGGCAAAAAAACCGCAGAAGAATCTATCAAGGCCTTCCGCACCGATCCGCAATACCGCATCGCCGTCACCGTCGATATGATCGCCACCGGCACCGACATCCGGCCCCTGGAATGCGTCATGTTCATGCGCGATGTCAAAAGCCAGTCCTACTACGAACAAATGAAAGGCCGCGGCACTCGCATCATCAGCCGTGACGAACTGCACAAAGTCACTCCCGATGCCCCCGGCAAAAGCCGCTTTGTCCTGGTCGATTGCGTCGGCGTCACCGAAACCGATAAAACCGAAACCAAATCACTGGAAACCAAACCCAGTGTCTCCACCGCCAAACTCATGGAACAAATCGCCAGAGGCGACCGCCACTCCGACACTCTGCGCGCCCTCGGCAATCGCTTGATCCGGCTCGACCTCAAACTCAACGAGCCCCAACGCAAACGCATCAACGACCTCATTAAAATTTCCCTCGCCCCCACAGGGGGAGAGGGTCAGGGTGAGGGGGGGAGTGAAATTCTTCCTGCGAAGACATTACAAAGTATCGCGGCTGATCTAATTCATTACACCAACGAAGACCACCTAATCGAAGCAGCGAAAATACACGCCAAGACCGAAGAGCCAACAGAGATACAAATACAAGAAGCGTTCAGGCCAAAGGCCGATATCCTAATCAAACCCTTCCACAACCCGGACCTGCGCGAACTCATCGAAGAACTGCGCAAAGATACCGACCAACTCATCGACGACAGCGCCGATGAACTCATCGCCGCCGGATACGATGAAGAAAAAGCCGAAGTCCTCATCCAGAACTGGCAGCAATTTATCCAGGACCACAAGGATGAGCTAGACGCCATCCAGCTCATCTACCAGCAGCCCTACCAAAAGCGTCACCTGAGTTACGAGCAAATCGAAAAACTGGCAGAAGAGATCCAACAACCGCCCTATAATCTCGCGCCGATAGAAGTATGGAAGGCCTACGAGCAACTGGAAAAGAACAAAGTCAAAGGCGTACCACCCAAAGAACTGCTAACCAACATCGTCAGCCTCATCCGTTTTTCCACCGGCCTCAGCGACGTACTCGAACCCTTTACCGAGCTGGTCAACAATCGCTTTGAGAACTGGCTAAAACAGCAGGAATTAACCCCCTCTCCCGTGCCGGGAGAGGGCCGGGGAGAGGGTAATAAATTCTCACCAGACCAACTTGCCTGGCTCAATAAAATAAAAGACCAAATCGCCCAAAATGCCGAAATGACGGCAGACGACTTTAACTACATCCCCTTTAACCAGGAGGGTGGGTTGCTAAAGGCAAGGGAGCTGTTTGGGAAAGATTTAGAACCACTAATCAGTGAACTCAACGGATACTTGATTGCATGAACGAAGTAGTACTCAGTGAATTGCCGGAAAGTTGGGAATGGACAAAACTTGGTGATGTTGTCACCAGTATTATTGGCGGTGGTACGCCATCCAGAAACAAGCCGCAGTATTGGGAAGGTGATATTCCGTGGTTAACAGTTAAAGACATGAGATCTCGTCGCCCTGCCGATGCGATGGATCATATTACTGAAAAAGCAGTAGAAGAGAGCTCTACAAACATAATTCCAGAGGATACGGTAATAATTGCCACACGTATTGGCTTGGGTAAAGTAATCCGTGTTCCATACAAAGCAGCTATCAATCAGGATTTGAAAGCGCTTGTTGTTCCCCCTGAGATCAATAAAGGGTATTTGGAGTACTGGTTTGTTTCAAAAACACAATATCTTGAAAGCATTGGCTCTGGAACAACAGTAAAAGGTATTAGGTTGGAACAAGTGCGAGACTTGGATTTTCCACTTGCACCAGCCGAACAACAAAAACGCATCGTTGCCAAAATCGAAGAACTCTTCTCCCATATCGACGCCGGCATCGAAGCCCTTAAAAAAGCCAAGCAACTCCTTAAACAATACCGCCAATCTGTCCTCAAGGCTGCCGTTACCGGCGAACTCACCAAGGAATGGCGCGAAGCAAACAAAGGCAAACTCGAACCCGCCTCCCAGCTACTCGAACGCATCCTCAAAGAACGACGCCAAAAATGGGAAGAACAACAACTCGAACAATTCAAAGCTAAAGGCAAAATACCTAAGAATGACAACTGGGTGGGGAAGTACGTAGCGCCTGAGTCGTATGGCGGCAAACCTCCTTTTGAACTACCCATGGAATGGATTTGGGTGCATCTGGGTCAATTGGGCGAGGTGATCGGTGGGTTAACAAAAAACAAAAAAAGAGAACGATGCGAGTTACAACTTCCTTATTTGAGAGTTGCGAACGTATATGCAAATGAGCTTCGATTAGATGATGTAACCATGATTGGGGTACAAGAAAGCGAATTGGAACGTGTGCTTTTAGAAAAAGGAGATTTATTGGTTGTAGAAGGAAATGGAAGTCCAGAGCAGATCGGGCGTCTGGCAATCTGGGATGGTTCTATAGAGTCGTGCGTGCATCAAAATCACTTGATTAAGGTTCGGCTGCAAGAAAAGAAAAATGGTAATTATCTAATGTATTGGCTGTCGTCAATGGGAGGAAGAGATGCGATTCTACAAGTTGCAAGTTCAACCTCTGGCCTTTACACGCTAAGTATCTCAAAAGTATCTGGGTTACCAATTCCGTTGCCCCCAATTGAAGAGCAGATTGAGATACAGAACATCGTTTCATCAAAGTTAAGTTCGATTGAACATCTCGAAAATGAGGTCGACGTTCAACTGTTAAAAGCGGAAAAAAATAAACAATCAATATTGGCGTCAGTATTTAGCGGCAATTTATAACAGGAGTTAAAGATGAATATAAATCACATAATTGTGCATTCAATAGAAAAGGAGCAGCACCAAGACCAGGCTGATATTGAGGTGCATTTGCGAGAGGAAGAATTACCAGTAGATGATCGTGTAATTGCTCTCCTTGAAGGCATTCGGGATGTTTATACTAATAAAACAGGTAAAGCATTTGGTGAATTGGGCGAGGCTAGGTTTTTCTCGAGAGAGTTGGGGAGAATGTACGAGGGAAATGTGCCATTCATAGATTTCACCAATATAAGTATGAATGAATTAAAAGGACATATGGCGGCACAACCTTTAGCAACAGGCGGGTATCTTCTATTTGCGGATTTTGATAATCATGGAGCACACTATTTTATGGTAGTAATGCTTAAGTCAAAAGAAGGTCTGTCTTTTGATGATGAGCTGGAACTTATGGATGCACATCAGCTTGACTTGGATAAATTGCATTTTGCCGCAAGAGTTGATGTAGATGCGTGGCAGGGAGATGATGATGGAAATAATGTATCGTTCATAAAAGGCAGGGCATCGACATCAGTTACACAGTATTTTAAAGAATTTCTCGGTATTGAAGAATTTTCAGAGTCAGTTAAGACTACACAAAAGCTCATTACGGCTGTCACAAATTACTATAGGCAGGAATTAGGTCTTGCTGCGGATGCAGTCGAAGAATATAAAAAAGTAATACACGATTACTGCAGCTCAAAACATGCAAATGAGGAGCCAATATTTCTAGATGAATTGTCAAGATATCTGGATGAGGAGAATCCAATGCGATTTATGGAGTACGCCCAAGAGAATTATGAAGTACCGAATGAGTTTCAAGTAGATAAAAATAGATTAAGAAAATTCTTGAGATATTCAGGTCAAGATAAGGGCGTAAGTATTTCTTTTACATCCGAAGTTTTCGGCTCAAGAGTAAAGTACGATCCAGAAACAGATGTTCTTACAATTAATCAGATCCCAAAAACACTCAAGAAACAGTTAGCAGCTGAAATGCGCCAACAAGACAACCCAGAAGAACAAGGGTGATGATGTATGTCGCAACTTGAACGAACAATTGAATTATACAAGTCTATTGCCAATCCAAGCTGGGAAGGTAGCTATATATTTGGTTCAGTGCAAGTTGATGATGTGCTGAGGTCATTTGTTGATGATTTTGGCGATGATCTCGAAATAGAGCTTGAAGATGCGCAGGGCTCAGTGATAAATGAATATGACTTGGAGCGATATGAAAATCTTCATATTAAGTTTCTGCCACCAAGAAAAGAGTTTTCCTTTTTCGCAAAAGATTTTGACGATTATTTGACAAATTTTGGATTTCTATTCAAGCAATCGGATGAATTTTATATCTCTGATATTGATGGGTTATACAGTGAGGGTGATACGTCAAATAAATTTATCAAAGCATACTGTAAAATTATAGAGCTGTATCAATTGCTTTTGCGAGTAGCTGATCATACAGAAAAAGACGAGTTTGAAGCGCATAAACACATTATTTTGTCTGTAGCAGGTAAAGATGAAATACCGGTTGTATATAACGCTGTCGATATTTCACGGCTAGCAGAAGAAATACAAAATATACAAATAAAAAGTGTAGAAGATGAGTTGTTTTCTACGCCACACAAGTCTGCAAAGCTTTCGCTCTTTAAAAAGGCTATTTCGCAATATCTATCAGGAAATAAGGATACGGCAAAGTTTTCGATATTGATCGAGCGACTTCCTGATGTAATAAAAAGTTATAAAAATAACTATGAATTGTTTCTGCACGAGTTCTCTTTTGAAGATGAAAAGGAGAAACTAGAAAAAAATAAGCAAGAATATCTTCTCAAGCTAAATGATATATTGGGTGGGATACACGGAAAACTACTCGCTGTTCCGGTGTCTTTAGTTATTGTGGCTGGTCAAATGAAGCCATCTGCAGTAGACAACTATTTTTTAATTGATCTGATAATTTTGGCGGGGGCGTTTGTATTTGCTCTGTTAATGTGGATGCTCACCGCAAATCAGCTTCACTCATTATTAGCTGTAAAGACGGAGTATACATCTAAAAAGGATCGTCTCAGATTAGAGTTGAGAATCAGTCTATATGCTGAGCTCAGCCAGGCTTTCGAGCAACTGGATGCAAGATTTAAGCATCAGAGAAGAATGATATGGTTTGTTGATGGGTTAGTGCTATTGGGATTCTTGTTTTCGTTATTCGTTTTTGAATACCACACATCATTTATCGCGAACCATTTGACATAGAGTAAAGAAATAAATGAGCGCAGCAGAAATAGTCAATAAAGTCTGGAATTACGCCCACGTGTTACGTGACGACGGCGTCGGCTATGGCGATTACGTCGAACAGATTACCTATTTAATCTTTCTCAAAATGGCCGATGAGCGTGAGCAGGCCGGACAAGAGACTAAGGTTCCAAAAAAATATGCCTGGTCCAAGTTGGTCAAGCTGGATGGTGATGATCTGGAGAATCAGTATCGCCATACCCTGGAAGCATTAGGCAAACTTGGGAATACGCTAGGCACCATCTTCCGTAAGGCGCAAAACAAAATCCAGGACCCAGCCAAGCTGGAGCGCTTGATTAAGATGATCGACAAGGAGCAGTGGTCCACCTTACCGGCGGATGTGAAAGGCGACATCTACGAAGGATTGTTGGAACGCAATGCACAGGATGTGAAAGGCGGTGCCGGGCAATACTTTACCCCGCGCCCGTTAATCCAGGCGATGGTGGAAGTGATGCAACCCAAACCCACCGACACCGTGGCCGATCCCGCCTGTGGTACCGGTGGCTTTTTATTGGCTGCCCACGATTACATGGCGGCACAGGCCAGCTCCAAAAAAGAACAACGTCATCTAAAGGAACACGCCTTACGCGGTAACGATATTGTCGATAGCGTGGTGCGCTTATGTGCCATGAACCTATACCTGCACGGTATCGGTGGCGATGAGTGCCCGATTACCGCCAATGATGCCCTGGCCAAAGAAGTGGGGGATGACCGTGTCGATATGGTCCTGGCCAATCCGCCCTTTGGTAAAAAGAGCTCCATTACCGTCATCAACGAAAAGTCTGGCAAAAAAGAACAGGAAAAGCTGGTCTATGAGCGTGAAGATTTTTGGGCCACCACCTCCAACAAACAACTCAACTTCGTGCAACACATCGCCAACATGCTCAAGATCGACGGCAAAGCCGCCGTGGTGGTGCCGGATAACGTCCTCTTCGAAGGCGGCGCCGGTGAAACCGTGCGCAAAAACCTGCTCGAACGCTGCGACCTCCACACCTTACTTCGCCTACCCACCGGCATCTTTTACGCCCAGGGCGTCAAGGCAAACGTCATCTTCTTCGACGCCAAACCCGCCTCCAAAACCGCCTGGACCAAGAAACTCTGGATCTACGACTTTCGCACCAACGTGCACATGACCCTGAAAACCAAGAAGTTGGTAAAAAGTGATTTCGACGAATTCATCCAATGCTACAAAGCCGAAGACCGCAGCAAACGCCGCGAATCCAAAAAGACCGACCGCTGGAAATCCTTCACCTACGACGAACTTGTCGCCCGCGACAAAACTAACCTGGATATCTTCTGGCTCAAAGATGAATCGCTGGAAGACACCGATAACCTCCCAGCTCCAGAAGTATTGGCGTCGGAAATCGTCGAACAGCTTGAGGCAGCCCTTGAAGAGTTTAGGGGGGTTGAAGCGGTGCTGCAGGGAAATGGGAATTTAATTTAGAAACCCTTGTAGTTAGAAAAGGAGCTTCGATGAACTTTCAGCAACTTCACACCTTTGTACACGATGAGCACCAAGCGACTATAGCGAAACTCCTGGAGCTTTGGGATCGCCCTCTTTCTGACAAGCTTGCCAAGGGCGATACACAACATTTCACTCACCTTGAGCGGCACGCGGATACCGATGCACTTTGGGCGTATCCTGATGATAACGAATCTCGCTTTCGAGAGGGCGACCTAATTTGTTTGCATGGCGGCGACGTGCACGAATTGCCTATTGGTCGACAGTTCTCTCTGGAGCTGGAAGAAGAAGATCGTTGGTTGTTGCGTGGCAAGAATGCCATTGACGTGTTTGATGCGTATTCGAATGAATGTTACGCGGATCCAGATGCGATGGATCTTATTGGTTATTACGAAAAGGCTTTGAATGAAATTGGCTCAACTGCACGTGGTGCAGCTTTGTTGAAATTGCTTTCGGGCGAACTATCTATTGATTTCATTGAGGTCGAGGTAGAAGAAGGAAGGTCGGCTGCGCTGTCCGAGGGGTTTAACGAGAAACAGGCAGATGCGGTCGGATATGCTTATGGCACAGAACGGGTAGCTTGTATTCAGGGGCCGCCCGGTACGGGTAAGACCCGTGTTCTGGGATTGATTGCGGCAATGTCTGTGGCGCGTGGAGAGAGGGTGTTGATTACATCACATACTCACATGGCCATTAACAATGCCCTGAACAAAATCTACGAGCGAGGTGTTCCAACAGTTAAAGTTGGACGCAAGACGCAGTCAAAAGGTCTCGATCGAGAGATACCGGTCATTGACTCACTCGATGATTGGCGTGATCTGCCAAGTAATAGTGGCTATGTGGTTGGGGCAACTCCTTTCGCGACTTGTAATCGTCGGCTTGAGAAGTATGCATTCGATACGATTATTTTTGATGAGGCGAGTCAGGTTACGTTGCCACTGGCACTGATGGCGATGCGTAAAGGCCATCGCTTCATCTTTATCGGTGATCATAAACAGTTACCTCCAGTCCTACGTGCACACTCCATTCTTTCGCCGAAAGTTCATTCGGCTTTTGCACATCTGATTGCTATTGATGAAGATCGTACGATGATGCTCGATACTACCTACCGAATGAATCGGTGGTTGACGGAATGGCCAAGTCAGACCTACTACCATGGCAATCTTCAATCAGAAGGCAAAAATCGAGATCGCTTACTTGAGTTGAATAAGATTACGCCAGCATTGGTTGGTGTTTTCGAGCCAAAAGCCAGTGCGGTGTTTATTCCTACGCGAGACCCTTTGGCGCGCTCGCGTAATCAGAAGGATGCTGAGTTGGTTGTGGAGTTGTGTTATGCGGCTGAGTTGGGTGGTGTACCGCTATCAGAGATTGGTATCGTCTCACCCTACCGTGCTCAGGGGCGAGCGATCCGTAAGTTGCTCACCAGGCGGTTCGGTGGTGCAGTCGCACGCAATGTAGTTGCTGATACAGTGGAGCGCATGCAAGGCCAGGAACGGAAGTTGGTTATTCTCTCTCTTGCTACCGGCGACAAAACTTACCTTTCAGCGATTGCCGCATTTTTCTTTCAGCCGGAAAGGCTGAATGTTTCCATTACAAGGGCCAAGACAAAACTCATCGTAATCGGACCAGAGGGTTGTGATAGTTCTTTGATAGAAGATGAGCGGGTTCGGCAGTGGATTGTGGATTACAATAACTTCGTGGCGCAGTGCCAATTGGTGCGGATGTAAATGATGGCTACGTTTATCCCTGAAAGAACGGGTGTGTCTGGTGCACGTAACATCCAGATTAAACGAGTATTGAATGGTCTTGATGAATCATATGTTGTCCGTACTCCAATTCGAGTCGACACTTGGGCACCTGAGTTCTTTGTGCAGCATAATGCCAAAGGGTGGTTGGCGTTTGAGGTTAGTGGCGCATCCTATGCAGATTTTGTCGAGGGCCAGTTGTTTGAAGACGGAAAACGGGAGGAATTTGAACAAATACTTGAAAGGTTAGCCTCGTTGGGTAAAACAGCCGACGCAGAATCAGATTTGTTATCGCGTGCAGTGTTGATGTGGAGGTGTAGTCATACGGAAGTCGAACGCCTTAATCGCCAATACGGTGAAGCGTTTAGCGTGACACTAATAAGTAAGGATGAATTTGTGGCGGATGCGCCCGGATTAATACGAGGCTTGCTGACACCTGTTGATAGCGGTACTGAGCAAGCTCTTATGCTTGAGTTTTTCCCAGAGGCGGAAATCCACCCTAATCACACAACTCGCCGCCATTTTCATCGTGATCATTCGGCGCATCTGCAAAAATTTTTCCTCGATTGTCAGCAGGAGTGGGCTGCAAAACTTGATTTGGAGCTTGCCGTGCCTCAAGAACAGTCCGAGGCGTTAAAAGACTTTACTATTCGTCTAATCAATGGCGTTGCCGGAAGCGGCAAAACGTTGATAGTGGTTAACCGTGCCATTTTGTTGGCGGAGATGTTTCCAGAACAGCGCATTCTCATCTTGATCCACAACACGCCGGTGGTCGCGGATTTGAAAGCGAAGTTACTGCGGAGTAGAGGGAATATTCCTTCAAATTGCGAAATTGAGACTTTTTCAGCATGGGTAGTTCGCCAGTGGAAGAACTGTTTTGGGAAGTATCCGAAGATGCTAACCAACTGGGAGGTCTCGAAACTGATTAAGAGTAACCAAGATAATTCTGACGAGTTACGGTACTCAGAATCAGAGTTATTTGATGAGCTCAACTTCATTAACGACTCCGTCATGGAGGATCGAGAACAATACCTCACTGCCAGTCGTACGGGTCGTGGCTTTGCTCTTCGCAGTAAAGAGCGTGAGCTGATATGGACACTGTATGAGAAAGTAAACACGGATCTGAGCCAAGTGAACCGGTTAATGTGGAGTGCGCTGCCTCGAGATGTGTGCCTCGCGGCCAATCCAGAGTGCATCGACAAATATCACCACATACTGGTCGATGAGGCACAGTTTGCAGCGCCGTCCTGGTTCGAGGTGATCAAGCGGGCAATGGAGAAAGACGGGCAGCTCTTTCTGTGCGCGG
>JBNKSV010000054.1:0-12362 GCA_050297535.1 Sedimenticolaceae bacterium | reverse complement strand
ATCAATAGAAGCCCGGAATGCTGCACAAATCTTACTCGGGGCCAGAGGATTGTTCTTGCTCTCCACCGGCATGCCATCCAGCAAACGGCTAAATCTCTGTTCCAGCGCATATAGCTCGCGCATGCATAGATTCTCACCCCTGGATACCATATTGGAGATAGCCAGCTCTTCCTCAAGGATATCCGACTCAATCAGAGCCAAATTGTCATAGTCTATATCTATAATACTTTTCGGGAGTTTGGAAGTCCTGGAACCAGGCCTCCAGAAGCTCTCATAGCCAGCAGCAACATGATCCTGAAAGATATTTTCGATCCCTTCGCGCTCCTTGCGCACGTCTCTCATGGTGTCGAAGTAGCTGGTCTGCAGATCGTTGCTTGTGGCCTTATCGGCAAGCTTGTAGAGGGTGTCATCCAGTTTCTCAAAGTAACCCTCGCAAAGCAGTTTCAGACCCCGGGACATAGCCTGACGGCAGCTATCGATAATAGCGCTCGCCTTCCCCACAGATTTGATCTGACCACCAGACTGGCCAGATCTATCCAATGCTATTATGTTATCTCTACTCACTTCACCACTTTAATCCAAGATTTGGACAATTACCCATTTTTAAGTATAAAGCTGACACCCAAGCCCGACCGTGACAGATCTCTCAATTCACTTTCACCACATTTAATATATGGAAATAATTATATCTCAATCAATACCAACAGGTCTCTTAATATCCATGTTAATTCCTATGGTTATAGGCAAACGAGGAATTTAATTCCTTACGAAGATGTGTTTTTATACTCACTCGAAACATATTGTTAATAACCCCATGACCTGAGGCAATGGTACATATAAGATATTCACCATGCCACTTAAGCTTGAAATATTGTAGCTATAATATGTCGTATTGATCTGGTTACCACCAAACCAGCTCGCTGAAACAGATAATTAATGCTAGAACATTAAAAGGTCATTTGAGTGTCGACCACAAGAAACCTACTAAAAAACCTATCAACATCACTATTGGGGAGTATCCGGGATCTCACACCCATCCTGGCTGTAATAGCCTTTTTTCAGATAGTAGTCATACGACAGCAAACCCCAGACCTGCTTGGCATGATGGTGGGCATCCTTCTGGTTACCATTGGGCTTACACTGTTTGTATACGGACTAAAGATAGGACTTTTCCCAGTAGGCGAGTCCATGGCCCGCAGCTTCGCCAGCAAGGGCAGTGTATTCTGGATAATGGTATTCGCATTTGCCCTTGGGTTTGGCACCACCGTAGCGGAACCTGCCTTGATAGCAGTCGCCAATGAGGCTGCGATAATTGCGGCAGATGGCGGCATGATCACCAACTCCCAGGAGGCAACAGCAGACTATGCCAACGGCCTCAGATATACAGTGGCTCTTTCCGTGGGATTGGCCATAGCGATCGGTGTACTAAGGATAATCAGGGGCTGGCCCATCCACTACCTGATCATCGGTGGATATATCTGCGTGGTAATTATGACCATGTTCGCCCCCCCGCAGATTATCGGGATCGCCTATGATTCTGGTGGTGTTACCACCTCCACCATAACCGTCCCCTTGGTTACCGCCCTGGGGGTAGGACTTGCCAGCAGCATTAGAGGGCGCAACCCACTAACCGATGGTTTCGGCCTGATCGCATTCGCGTCGCTAACCCCCATGATCTTCGTCATGGCCTATGGAATGCTGTTATGAATTCCGAGATCATGCATTTTCTAGAGGCCCTGGCCGCAACGGCGCGGGACGTTTTCCCTATAGTGCTGATACTGTTCGGCTTTCAGTTTCTTGTACTCAAGCGTAAGATGCCGAATCTCAAGGCGGTTATAACTGGGTTCATCCTGGTTCTATTCGGATTAACATTTTTTCTGCAAGGCCTGGAAGAAGCGTTATTTCCCCTGGGCAAACTAATGGCGAAACAGCTTACCGACCCAACCTTTCTGGGGCTAACTGCAGACAACGGCGAACACCACTATTTCTGGCTCTATGTCTTCGCCGCCGCCATCGGATTCTCCACCACCATAGCCGAACCATCACTGATCGCGGTGGCCATCAAGGCGAATGAGGTATCCAGTGGAACTATCAGCACCTGGGGGCTACGCATAGCTGTTGCCCTCGGTGTCGCCATCGGTATATTCCTCGGCACCTATCGAATCATCACTGGCACCCCGATCCACTACTACATAATAGCCGGGTACATTCTGGTGGTAGTTCAAACCTTTTTCTGCCCCAAGACCATAATAGCCCTGGCCTACGATTCCGGAGGAGTAACCACATCCACGGTCACCGTACCACTAGTAACCGCTCTGGGCCTGGGACTTGCATCCAGTATCCCGGGGCGCGACCCACTGCTGGACGGATTTGGACTTATAGCATTTGCCAGCCTGTTCCCCATCATGACAGTAATGGGTTACGCGCAACTGAGTGACTGGCAAGCCAAACGGATTCATAAAGCAAAATTGCAACGTTACGGGAGATAATCATGCATTTCAAACTGCTAATTACCCTGGTTGAAGACTCTAAGACCGAGGCAGTCTTAGAGGCGGCACGCAACGCGGGGGCCACCGGCTCCACCGTCATCAGCCAGGCCCGCGGTGAGGGTTTAGAAAAGAGCAAGACCTTCTTCGGACTCAACCTTGAAACCCAACGTGATGTCATCCTGTTCCTGGTGGAAGAGCATCTAAGCCGCCACATCCTGGAGACTATCGCCGAGGTTGGAGAGTTCGACAACAAGCCTGGCACCGGCATCGCGTTCCAAATAGACGTTGAAGACGCGATAGGGGTCAGCCATCAAATAGAAGAGCTATCAAGCATTGTGGAGGAAGAGCTGTGAAAGATAAAAAATTGATTCGCATCCGTGATGTAATGAAAGACAAGTTCGACATGGTAGACGGCATGGAAACCGTAGAACACGCACTCAACACCATGACCCATCTTGAGACCAAGACACTGATCATCAAGAAGCGCCACGAAAACGACGAGCATGGCATGGTCACCCTCTCGGACATAGCACGCAAGGTGCTTGCGGTAGATCGTTCACCCGACCGGGTAAATGTCTACGAAATCATGTCCAAACCGGTGATAACCGTTGCCCCTGACATGGATATCCGCTACTGCGCGCGTCTGTTCTCGCGCTTTAACCTCACCCGCGCACCTGTAATTGAGAACGGCGAGGTCATAGGGCTGGTCAGTTTTACCGACATGGTGGTAAAAGGACTACGCAACAAAGATGAGTGACGATCACAAGGGGATAATACCAGACGCGACTCAGAGGAACTCGCCTAACCAGGACTGCCGTCCCGCGGGCGGCACTCCAGACCTGCTGGTGATACACAACATCAGCCTGCCGCCGGGTGAGTTCGGAGGACCATGGATTGACGATCTGTTTATGAACCGTCTCGATCCCGATGCACACCCCTACTTTGCGACCATCGCCTCACTACGAGTATCCTCCCACCTGCTGATACGGAGGGATGGCGAGCTAATCCAGTATGTCCCACTGCATATGCGGGCCTGGCATGCCGGAACATCCTGCTTCACAGACAGAGAAGATTGCAACGACTATTCCATAGGTATTGAACTTGAAGGCAGTGATGATACAAAATTCACCGACGCCCAATACTCGGCCCTGGCGCGGGTAACCATTGAAATACAGCAACGCTTCCCAGCCATTGCTGTAGACCGAATCACTGGGCATAGCGACATCGCGCCCGGACGCAAAACCGACCCTGGACCTGAATTCGATTGGGCACGTTATAGACGGGATATCACAACATGACGCTAATCATAATCGCACTCTGCCTGTTTGCCGAACGCTACCTTCCGGAACTGGATGGCTATCGCCAACCTACATGGTTCCATAGTTACCTGGACTGGTCGCGGCAGCTGCCCTGGGGCGAATGGATGAGTCAAAGCATCTCCGGAAGTCTGGTAACCCTTACGCCGTTACTGCTAGCGATCGCAATACTGCAATCTCTCTTCGACAATATCCTGGGCGGAATACCGGAGCTGATATTTGCAACCTTTACACTACTGTTCTGCCTGGGGCCACAAGACCTGCAACGTCAGGTGCGAAACCTTGTTGATGCCATAGACGGACAAGATGAAGATAGCGCCGAGCAGATCAGCGAGAAACTCATCACCGGCGAACCCGACGAGAATACAGAAACATACGCCCAGACGCTAGCCATCGGCATCAGCAAACAGGCCTATCTAAGGACCTTCAGCGTAATATTCTGGTTTGTGATTCTGGGTCCTGTCGGCGCAGTTCTCTACCGCTCCTGCCATACCATGCAACAGTCCATGCCGAAGATAAAAGACCTGGGACTAGACTTCAGGAACGGAGTGAATCGTCTTCTATACATACTAGACTGGGCGCCGGTAAGAATAACCGCCTTCACCTATGCCCTTAGCGGAAACTTCCACGCCGCCACCTATGAATGGTGGAATGCAAACGGCGAGAAAGACCACAGCAACGCTGACGCTATCCTGACAAGGGCTTCAAGCGGAGCCATGGGATTCGAAGACGCACACGACCTTGACGATCCCATACTATGCGCAGAGACGGCCCAGGCCATGGTCCTACGTTCCATAACCATCTGGCTAGGTCTGCTGACACTGATTACCCTTACCAGTTGGCTGAGTTAGCCATACATAAAACATGGAGAAGAAGATGAACAACAAACGGATAGCTGCATACATCTTCCTAGCCATTACCTGGCTCGCCCCACTCACATCTGTCCACGCTGGAGGACCTGCAGTAGCCTGCGACCTTTACACCAAGACAGACGCCGAAGCGCTTTTCAAACAAACCGTCACTGACGGCGTATCAAGAAAAACAATAATGCCTGCCGGAGACAGTTGCCGCTACAACTATTCTAAGAATGGAGAAAGTTACAGTCTGAAACTAAGAGTCTCCAGCAACGATGATATTAAAGACGAGGGCATTCAGGATTCTGCAGCGGATGTTATGCAACGGCAGGAAGAGGCGCGCAAGAACAGCCCTTACGCATCAAGCAGGTTTCAAAAGATTCCGAACCTCGGTACAGATGCTTTCTGGAGCGGCGAGGACCTGTGGGTACTGCAAGATGATACCTTGATCATCATATCCATCCACTCATTCCTGGATGGCTCCTACCAGAATATGGAAGCAATGCAAAAGGCCCGTGAGGAGCAGGACATGGAGTTGTCTATACAGGCCGCTAAAACAGTTTTGTTAAAATTACGTTAAAATAATCACGCAAATTTTATATATAGATTCTAACATTCTATCGTCTTCCGCATAGCAACTGGCCGGCATATCGTTCATAATACTCGGCCTGCCAAACAGGCTTACGGACCAGCTACTTTCAGGTTCGCAACCTGACGCAATACATCTATATTAAACATTGACCAATCCATGCCGGAGACACCTATCTCCGACCGTGAGGAGAGCAAACATGAGGTTTCCCACCCTGCGCCTTCCGGGGAAGGAAAGATTTTTTCCATTTCTTGCCTGGTTGCCAGGCATCAAGAAGGATGATCTGCGTGCCGACCTGACCGCCGGACTGACCGGAGCGATAGTGGTACTACCACAAGGCGTAGCATTCGCCACCATCGCGGGCATGCCACCGGAATACGGTCTCTACGCCGGAATGATCCCGGCCATCATCGCCGCCCTGTTCGGCTCCTCGCGCCTATTGGTATCAGGACCCACCACCGCCGCATCCATCGTCATGCTCTCTGTCCTGAGCACCTTTGCCGACCCGGCTACTACCGACTATGTAATGCTGGCCCTGACCCTAACCTTCATGGTCGGAATCATAGAACTGGCCCTGGGACTGGCGCGCATGGGTGCCCTGGTAAACTTTATCTCACACTCGGTGATTGTCGGATTCACCGCTGGCGCCGCAATCCTCATCGCCGCCAAGCAACTCAAGCACTTCTTTGGAATAGAAATAGCTCGCGGCGGACACCTGCATGACATTCTGATTCAGTTCTACGAACAGCTCACAAACATCAACCCATGGGTCACGGTGGTCGCATTGACCACATTACTGAGCGGGATTGCGGTCAAAAAACTGTATCCACGTATACCTTACATGATCGCCGCCATGGTGGCTGGCAGCCTGGTTGCGGCCATATTGAATCTGATACTCGGAGTAGACGTAACCCACATCAAGACCGTGGGTGCGCTGCCACGTACCCTGCCACCATTGTCATCGCCGCATATCTCCATGGAGGCGATCAAAAACCTCTCCACCGCGGCCCTGGCGGTAAGCCTGTTCGCACTGACTGAGGCCGTATCCATTGGCCGCTCATTGGCAGCCAAAACCGGAGATCGTATCGACGGCAACCAGGAATTCATCGGACAGGGACTATCCAACATCTTTGGATCTTTCTTTTCCGGTTACGTGGCTACCGGCTCTTTTAATCGCTCCGGGTTAAACTATCAGGCAGGAGCCAAAACACCGCTGGCGGCCGTATTCGCTGGCGTAATGTTGATGGGGGTAGTACTGCTGGTAGCACCATTGGCAGCATATCTACCGAACGCAGCCATGGCCGGCATCCTGTTCCTGGTGGCCTGGGGTCTGATTGATTTCAAAGAGATCATCCGCATCCTCAAGGTCAGCAAGGCAGAGACCTCCATCCTGGCGGTAACCTTTTTCGGCGCCCTGTTTTTGGAACTGGAACTGGCCATATTTGCTGGCGTACTGCTATCGCTAGTGTTGTACCTGGAACGGGTATCACACCCCAGGATCACCACCCGCACACCTGACCCACGCATGTACAAGCGCGCCATGTCGGACGACCCTGAGCTGCCGGAATGCCCGCAATTAAAATTCCTAAGTATTGAAGGACCGATCTTCTTCGGCTGCACCAACTTTATTCAAACAGCCTTCGATAAATTCCGCTCCGCAAAGCCGCAGCAGAAACATCTGATCATACTGGCGCAGGGCATCAGCTTCGTGGACTTGCAGGGTGGAGACGCGCTGGTGACTGAGACAAAACGACGCGAAGCAGATGGAGGCGGACTTTATCTGGTAAACGTGGACCTGGAGTTATGGGACTCTTTGGATCGTAGTGGTTGCCTGGACGAGATAGGATCCCGACATGTGTTTCAGTCCAAAACCGCCGCCATCCACGGCATCTTTCAGAAACTTGATAAAAACATATGCGCCAGTTGCGATAAACGCATATTCCGCGAATGCCAAAATCTTGATAAAGAAGACGGTTCCAAAGATAACTGACCTGCAATCCAATATTGGCTATTGTTCCTAGCCAGGGATACCTGGCCAGGAACTTCCCAGAAATAACGGGGTCGTCTTAAGTAACAGAAAGATTCATTACTCGAACGTAGATAGCGGTCGTTGCCGCTTCTCATAGACCGCTGTTGCATACAAATGGAGGCCTATCATGAATCAAGCAACCAAGATCAAGACCGAACACCAATTACTCCTCGCATTCTTTAAAGACGAGCATACGGCCAAACAGGCCCTGCAATCAGCGCTAGATAGCGACATTCCCATGGACCGTGTATCTATCCTCGGGCCGGCGAGTTCATCCGGCGACGACCCCCTTGGTATCTATTTTCCAAGCATGGGTGACCGAGCAGCAGGCTGGGGAAAGATGGGCGCCCTCTGGGGCGGACTATGGGGACTGTTTACAGGTGCAATGGGGATGTTCCTTATACCTGGCCTAGCACCAATAATAGCGATCGGGCCTATTGCAGAGGCACTGATCGGAGCAGGTATAGGCGCAGGCGCACTTGCTAGCGCAGGCGCACTGTCCCAGTTAGGTGCAGCTGTACACCGAATGGGTGTTCCTCATGACCAGATAGAGTCCTTTCACAAGCGTCTGGAACAGGGACAATATCTTCTTATGCTCATAGTAGACCATGACAAAACCGATGTCTGGCTACCGCTTCTGTCACAGCACGATCCTGAGCTATTGGCCGATTATCCGTATGTGGGCTATACCGATGTGGTAAGAGACAAAATAGATTAGCTTGAATTTGGACCGTAATCAGTATTTAAGCTATATGCGATAGTCAGTATAGAAAACTGTGGATGTTACGATCCTCCGGCCCCAGCCCCTTGAAAATAATCGAGCCGGTCTCAGCATCCAACATAAACGGCTTTCCATCATACGGATTCTTGGGTTCAGATTTACCTATGGCAGCGTCGAGTTGGTCCAGCTCGACGCACCCTCTTGAGCACCACAAACAACCATTTCAAAATCTTAAGGAATACTCTTATCCATTTACACTGATTCCCGACAACTAAGCCTTGGCAACAAGGTTAGGACGGAAGGGCTACGTGGTCAAACATGGCGTTATGACTGGTTCCCGCGCGAAGCAGCAAAATGCAGACAGATCGCGCCATACAAAATGCCCCATAGATTAAGTATGATAGTATCCTCAGAATTACAAACTCACTGGCATTACACGTTAAATGACAATCGAAGATATCAAACAACTATTATTAACTGATGGGCAATGGGGCTGGGCAATCCAGGTCTTTGTGGTGGTATTTGGTGTTTTACTGCTTAACTACATATTGCGACGACTGCTTAACCGTTTTCATGAAAGCCTCAAAAAGACTGAAACCCCCTGGGATGACGCCTTACTTGACGCAGCACGCCGCCCTCTAGCATGGGCCGTATGGATTGTAGGTCTGGCCTTCGCTGGGGAGATCGTGCGCGACACCTCCAAACTATCGTTATTCGATATGGTTGCACCGATACGAGATGTTGGCGTGATAGCTTGCCTGGTCTGGTTTCTGATCCGATTTATTGCCAAATCGGAACAGAACCTGGTGGAAATGTATATCGCTAAGGACAAAAACTACGATCAAACCACCATGGATGCCATCGCCAAATTGCTACGTGCCTCAGTGATAATCACTGGTGCGCTAGTGGCCATGCAAACATTGGGCTTTAGCATTTCTGGTGTGCTCGCCTTCGGTGGCATCGGCGGTATTGCCGTGGGTTTTGCCGCCAAGGACCTATTGGCAAATTTCTTCGGGGGATTGATAGTCTACCTCGACCGACCGTTCGTGGTGGGTGACTGGATACGCTCGCCCGACCGAAACATCGAAGGTACAGTTGAAAAAATAGGTTGGCGTCTTACCTGTATCCGCACCTTTGATAAACGCCCTCTCTATCTGCCGAACAGCATCTTCACCACTATTGCCGTGGAAAACCCTTCGCGCATGAGTCATCGGCGAATCTATGAGACTATCGGCATCCGCTATGACGACGCAGAACATTTGGACAACATAGTCTCAGACGTTAAACAGATGTTAATAGATCATCCGGAGATAGATGAATCTCAGACCATGATCGTCAACTTCAATAAATTTGCGGCATCTTCCCTGGATTTCTTCGTTTATACCTTCACCCACACGACTAATTGGGTGCGTTATCATGAGATAAAACACGAAGTTCTAGTAAATATCTACAACATTGTTACTGGTTACGGAGCTGAAGTGGCATTCCCCACATCAACGCTACACCTTGCCAGCATGGATGAAGCCGCCCTTCCATCTAACCGCCTATAGAGATTTAGAATATCAATAAAAAAACAAGCAAAACAAACCGGTACTTATTTTGGTGAAGTAACTGGCTCTCACGCAGATGTGGGGCGGCAGATTAACTCAGGATAAGTTACCGATGATGGAATATCTTTAGCGGCTAAACTTTTGAGTTATCCCCACCAGCAAACAGCAACTCGTAGAGCATCACCACCACACCGATAGTGATAGCCGAATCGGCAATATTGAAGGCCGGCCAATGGTGCTGGCCAATGTAGAAATCCAAGAAGTCGATGACGCGACCGAATAACAAACGATCTATAAGGTTACCTACGGCACCACCGATGATCAGACTGAGGGTGATCGCGGTAAGCCGCTCCTGTTGTTTTAGCTTGCGCAGCCACAGCACCAGCACCAGGGTCACGCCAGCGGAAACTGCGGACAGGAACCAACGTTGCCAGCCGGACTGGTCTCCGAGGATGCTGAAGGCGGCCCCGTGATTGTAGGTGAGGATCAAGTTGAAGAACGGCAGCACATTCACCTGCTCATACAACATGAAATTGGCTTCGAACCACTGCTTGCTGGCCTGATCCAGGACGACAACGATCAGCGACAGCCAAAGCCAGCGTAACATACCGGCCCTATCTGCCATCAGGCAAAACGCCTCGGTTCACCAACCCCATCCACGTTGCTCACACAGCGCCCGCATAGTTCCGGGTGTTCGGAATTGGAACCCACGTCCTCACGCCGGTGCCAACAGCGGACACACTTGCCATTTTTGGACGCGGTAACAGCCACGAACAACCCTTCCAGATCGGTCGCCACCGCCTGCTCCGGCTTCTCCGCTAACGGATGCAATCTGGCGTAGGAGGTGATATGCACGAAGCGCAACTCATCCTCCAGCCTGGAGAGCGCAGTGTAGAGCTTTTCGTCACAATAGATATCCAGCTCCGCATCCAAGGAGGAACCGATGGCGCCATCGGCGCGCAGCTGTTCCATCTGCTTAGCAACCGCAGTTCTGGCTGCGATTACCTGCGCCCAGAAGCTGCGATCCATTTTGTCATCTGTGTTCAGGGCAAACAGTCCCTCATACCACCCCTCGGTAAACACCGACTCGCCGCGCTCACCCGGGATATGGGTCCAGATCTCATCAGCAGTGAAACTGGTAATGGGCGCCAGCCAGCGCACCATGGCCTCGATGATGTGATACATTGCGGTCTGACAGGAGCGGCGTGGCAGACTATCCGTCTGGGTGGTGTACTGACGATCCTTGATGATATCCAGGTAGAAGCCGCCCATCTCGGTGACGCAGAAGTTATGTATCTTCTGATAGATCAGATGAAACTGGTAATCCTTGTATGCGACCTTGATCTCTTCCTGCAGCTGCAAGGCGCGATCCACTGCCCAGCGGTCCAACTCGATCATGTCGGCCGGGGCCACCATGTTCTCAGCCGGATCGAACCCGTTCAGATTGGAGAGCAGGAAGCGGGCGGTGTTGCGGATGCGGCGATAGGCATCGGAGGTGCGCTTCAGGATCTCATCTGAAACACTCATCTCAGCGCGGTAATCGGTGGCCGCCACCCACAAGCGGATGATGTCGGCCCCCAAGCTATTCATCACCTTCTGCGGAGACACCGTATTACCAATGGACTTGGACATCTTGCGTCCATTGGCGTCCACGGTAAAACCATGGGTCAGGACCTGTTGGTACGGGGCGTGATCATGTATCGCCACCGAAGCCAGCAACGAAGACTGGAACCAACCACGGTGCTGATCCGAACCCTCAAGGTAGAGGTCGGCCGGGGTGTGCAACTCCTCGCGTCGTTCCAACACACAGGCGTGGGTCACGCCGGAATCGAACCAGACATCCAGGGTGTCATGTACCTTCTCATACTGTGCAGCGTCCGCGCCCAGGATATCCTTGGCGTCCAGAGAGAACCAGGCCTCCACGCCCTGCTCCTCCACCAGTTGCGCCACCTGTTCGATCAGGCGCTCACTCTCCGGGTGCAACTCGGCGGTATCTTTGTGCACGAACAGGGCGATGGGTACACCCCAGGTACGCTGCCTTGAGATACACCAGTCCGGACGCCCCTGCACCATGCCCTCAATGCGGGCCTTACCCCAATCCGGCATCCAGTGCACCTTGTCGATCTCACGCATGGCCGCCGCGCGCAGGCCGTTCTTTTCCATGCTGATAAACCACTGCGGGGTGGCGCGAAAGATGATCGGAGTCTTATGCCGCCAGCAGTGCGGATAACTGTGGGGAAAGCGTGCCTCCTGCACCAGGGCGCCCTTGGCCTTTAGTACGTCGATCACCTTCTCGTTAGCGTTAAAGACGTGTTCACCAGCGAACAGTTCTGTACCTTCCAGAAAACAGCCGTTGCCACCCACCGGGTTATCTACCGGCAGGCCATATCTCAGGCCCACGATGTAGTCATCCAGACCATGACCAGGGGCGGTATGCACCGCACCGGTACCTGCGTCCAGGGTAACGTGTTCACCCAAGATCACCGGCACCTCGCGCTTATAGAAACAGTGTTTGAGCTTTAGACCCTCCAGGGCTGCGCCCTGGGCGCTGGCGATCACCGTATAGTCTTCGATCCCCCAACGCTCCATGGTCTTGGTAAGCAGGCCCTCAGCCAGCACCAGCCGCTCCTTGCCCAACGCACCATCGCACTGGACTACAACATATTCCAGGGTCGGACTCAGGGCCACCGCCTGATTGGCCGGCAGGGTCCAGGGGGTGGTAGTCCAGATCACTATGGACATGGGGCCTATGCCGTGGTCATTGGAGACGGAATCACAACGGGCCAACAGGGCCTCGTCCTCCAACACCTCAAA
>JBNKSV010000053.1:0-12622 GCA_050297535.1 Sedimenticolaceae bacterium | reverse complement strand
ATACCGTTCCTGCTGGAATACCGCCACTTTTTTGCGTAGGCCGGAGGTGCCTGGGCGTTGCTCTGGGAAGGGTTTTGTCCTTATGGTAGTGACATCCATTATGTTATACCTACTTTAGTTGTGGTTTTTTGTTTGTAAGAGATAACCCAGAGTATAAGTTCTCAAATCTGACTCTACAATTTACCCTTGAAATTCTCCGGCTGGGCCGCATGTAAGACACTTTGAATATGCGGCTGTCACCACAGTTCGTTGCACGCCGCCACGCAGATAACAAACAGATAAATATTGGGAGGCAAGGTACCACTATGACCGTTGATGCACATAAGGAAACCCTGGAATTTCAGGCCGAGGTAAGCCAGGTCCTGAACCTGGTGATCCGTTCCCTGTACAGCAATAAAGAGATCTTTCTGCGAGAGCTGATATCCAACGCATCGGACGCGGCGGAGAAGCTGCGTTTTGAGGCGCTTTCCGACGATGCCTTGTATGAAGATGATCCTAACCTCCGCATTCGCGTCTCGGTGGACAAGGAACGCCGCACCGTAACTATCTCCGACAACGGTATCGGCATGAACCGCCAGGAGGTCACCGAGATCATCGGCTCCATCGCCACCTCCGGCACCCGCCGATTCCTGGAATCCATGAGCGGCGAGCAGAGCGAGGACAGCCAGCTTATCGGCCAGTTCGGCGTGGGTTTCTACTCCGCCTTCATCGTCGCCGACAAGGTGACCATGGTCACCCGTCGCGCCGGTCTGGGAGCGGAACATGGCGTGCGCTGGGAATCAGGCGGCGAGGGCAGCTACACCGTTGAGACGATAGATAAGGCCGGTCGCGGCACCGATATCACCCTACATCTACGCGAGGGGGAGGACGAATTTCTGGAGTCATACCGCCTGCGCTCCATCATCTCCAAGTTCTCGGATCACATCGCCATACCAGTCGAGATGCTGGAAGAGCTGTACGGTGAGGATAAGGAGAAGAAGGAGCCGGAGTGGGAGCAGGTAAACCGTGGCACCGCCCTGTGGATGCGCAACAAGTCCGATGTTTCCGAAGAGGAGTACAACGAGTTCTACAAACACATCGGTCATGATTTTGAAGACCCTTTGGCTTATGCCCACAATCGAGTAGAGGGGAGCAATGAATATACCTCGCTGCTGTATATTCCTGGCCGCGCCCCCTTCGATCTCTGGGAGCGGGAGCAGAAGCATGGCGTAAAGCTATACGTGCGGCGCGTCTTCATAATGGATGAGGCGGACAAACTGATGCCGCACTACCTGCGTTTTGTTAAGGGCGTGGTGGATTCCGATGACCTGCCGCTGAACGTTTCGCGTGAGATCCTGCAGCACGATAAAAAGATCGACAGTATTCGTAACGCCAACACCAAGCGGGTATTGGGGTTGCTGGAGAAGATGGCCGAGGACGATGGCGAGAAATACCAGAAGTTCTGGCAAGAATTCGGCAAGGTGCTGAAGGAGGGGCCGGCCGAGGACTTCGCCAACAAGGAAAAGATCGCCGGGCTGCTGCGTTTCGCCACCACCAAGTCGGATGGTACGGAACAGACCGTCTCTCTGGACGAATATATCGGACGCATGCAGGAGAAGCAGGAGAAGATCTATTACATCACCGCCGACACCTATGCCGCAGCTAACCATAGCCCGCATCTGGAGGTGTTCAAGAAGAAGGATGTGGAGGTGCTGCTGCTCACCGATCGGGTGGACGAGTGGCTGGTGACCCACCTAAACGACTACAAAGGCAAGCACATTCAGTCCGTGGCCAAGGGGCAACTGGACCTGGGTGAACTGGACGATAAGGAGTCCAAAGAAGAGCTGGAGAAGGCCACCGAGGAGCACAAGGGTCTGCTGGAACGCATCCAGAAGGTGCTGGGCGATGGGGTGAAAGAGGTGCGGGTCAGCAACCGTCTGACCGAATCCCCCGCCTGTCTGGTGGTGGGTGATTATGACATGAGCGCCAACCTGCAGCGGGTGCTGGAGCAGTTGGGGCAGAATGCCCCTAAGACCCAGCCAATCCTGGAGATTAATACCGATCATCCGCTGCTGCAGCGCATGGATCAGGAGCCAGATGAGGACGTCTTTTCCGATCTCTCCCGCATCCTGTTCGATCAGGCCCTGCTGGCCGAGGGCGGGCAACTGGAGGATCCGGCCGGGTTTGTACACCGTCTCAACAAGTTGATGCTAAGCTAGGGTATGTTGAATAAGAAAATATCTAGAACATAGCTACCAATGGTAACAGTCAACTCCAAGGCGAACGGAAAAGGTGATTTCTGCCAGACAGATTTAGAGACCTGGTTGGATATCGTCGCAGAGGATCGCAGTGGCGAAGAGGTGCTGCTCCTCAAAGAGGTGTGTCTGTTTGTCGATGATCTGTTGCAACAGGCGGGGCAAAAGGGGCGTGCTGAAACCTTGCATCAGGCCATGGAGGTGGGTGATATCCTGCATGATCTGGCCGTGGATGGCGCTACCCTGGCGGCGGCCATTTTGCATCATGGTCTGTCCGGGGTCACGTATGACATAGAGCAGATAAGTGACCGCTTTGGTAAAGATGTCTCTGTCCTGGTGAATGATCTCAACCGCATCGGCTTAGTGGCGGAATCCTCATCCGGAGCAAGTCTCAGAGATGAAGAACGGCATGCGGAAAACCTGAGACGCATGTTACTGACCATGGCGGATGATATCCGAGTGGTGCTGGTGGTTTTGGCCGAACGTCTGCACCGGATGCGGGGGCTGAAATTCCTGCCCGAAGATAGTCGAGTGTGGGAGGCGAGAGAGACCCACGATATCTATGCGCCATTGGCCAATCGGCTTGGGATCTGGCAGATCAAGTGGGAGTTGGAGGATCTGTGCCTGCGTTATCTGGAGCCGGAGGCCTACAAGGCGATTGCCAGCCAGTTGGATGGTAAGCGTACCGAGCGCGAACAGTTTGTCACCGATGTAATCAATCTGTTGCAAGAAAAATTTCTGATGATCGGTCTTAGTGCGGAGATCACGGGAAGGCCCAAGCACATCTACAGCATTTGGAAGAAGATGCAGCGCAAATCGGTCAGTTTCGACCAGATATTCGATCTGCGTGCGATCAGGGTGCTGGTGGATTCCGAGGCGGAGTGTTACGCCGCCCTGGGTGTGGTGCATGGTATCTGGCGCCATATTCCAGGTGAGTTTGATGACTACATCGCTACTCCCAAGGCCAATCTCTATCGCTCCATCCACACTGCGGTAATCGGCCCGGAGAACAAGCCTCTCGAGGTCCAGATCCGGACCAGGGAGATGCACGAGCACGCGGAGCTGGGCGTCGCCGCCCATTGGCGCTACAAGGAGAGTGGTAAATCCGACGCGGAGTTTGAACGCCGCATCTCCCTCATGCGTAGCTGGCTAGAATCCCAGGGCGATGGAGATAAGGACCATGATTTTCTCGATTCCGCCAAGTCGGACTTTGAGGCGGATCAGGTCTATGTCCTAACGCCCAAAGGCAATGTGATCGAGCTGCCCAAGGGGGCTACGCCGCTGGATTTTGCCTATGCCATTCACACCGAGGTTGGACACAGGTGCAGAGGCGCGAAGATAGACGGGCGTATTGCCAATCTTACCCAGAATTTGGAGAGTGGTCAGATGGTGGAGATTCTTACTGCCAAAGAGGGTAGGCCCAGTCGGGACTGGCTTAGTCCGCGTATGGGGTATCTAAAGACGGCCAACGCGCGCGCTAAGGTTAGGCAATGGTTTAAACAGCAGAACTACGACGAGCATGTGCATATCGGCCATGGCAGTCTGGAACGCGAGTTGGTCCGCCTGGGTATAGGTACACCGGATATGCAGTTGGAGGTGGAGCGCCACAACTTCAAGAAGGTAGACGATCTGTATGCCGCCATAGGCCGAGGCGATATATCGCCGGTGCATCTGGCGCTTGGTATCAGAAGTCGTCAGGCACCGGTTGCCAAATACACGGACCTGATTCAGCCCCCTCGTCATCGTGCGCCCAAGAAGGGTAAGGGCAGCGAGGTCTTGGTCGAGGGGGTGGATGACCTGATGACCCATGTCGCGCTTTGTTGCAAGCCGGTGCCATACGATCCGATCGTGGGATTTATTACACGCGGACACGGTATAAGCGTACATCGTCGGGATTGTCCGGTGATCAAGAAGATCGATCCGGACATGCAGGAGAGGCTGGTGCGGGTAAACTGGAATGAGGAGTATGGAGACGTATCCTACACGGTTGATATCCAGGTTATCGCCAACGACCGTAAAGGTCTGCTGCGGGATATATCTTCGGTAATCACCAATGAAGAGATCGACCTTACCGGGGTAAACACCAGGTCAGATCGCCGCACCGATCAGGCCTCCATGCGCTTCACCATAGAGATCAGAAATATGGAGCAGTTAAGCAGGGTATTAGGAAAGATTGCGCAACTATCTGATGTCCTGGAAGTGAAACGTAAGGTTTAGATCACAGTCTGCGTGGATATTTTTGCCAGCAGACCCCCGCACAAGGTAAACTAACCCACTGATTTGCAACTATTTGATCGTGGAGGATGCTGTGGTTTTCCTCCTTTGCGATCAGACACTTATGGTTTATCGGGTCTAAATTGGCATCACAGGAAAAAATAAATCTGCTCGGTTTGGACCGTAAGTCCATAGAATCCTATTTCGAAGGTATGGGATTCAAGACCTTTCATGCCCGCCAGGTAATGAAGTGGATTCACAAACACGGTATAACCGACTTCGATCTGATGACAGATCTAAGTAAGAATTTGCGTGCACAGCTCAAGCTGGCAACTGAGATAAGAGTTCCGGAGGTGGTGCTGGAACAGCCGTCCCGAGACGGAACACGTAAGTGGCTGCTGGAACTGGATTGCAACAACCGCATTGAGACGGTGATGATCCCTGACGATGGCCGTACCACCCTCTGCGTCTCGTCCCAGGTGGGTTGTGCGCTGGACTGTAGTTTCTGTTCCACTGCCAAGCAGGGTTTCAATCGCAATCTCTCTGCGGCTGAGATCATAGGACAGGTGTGGGTGGCGGTCAGGATGATGGAACAGTCCTTAACCAATGTGGTCCTTATGGGCATGGGTGAGCCTCTGGCCAATCTGGACGCCGTGGTCACAGCTTTGAGCATCATGCAGGATGATCTGGCCTACGGTCTGTCTAAATACCGGGTGACGGTCAGTACCGCCGGGATTGTGCCGGCGCTGCGGGAGCTGCGTAAGGTGAGTGACGTAAGTCTGGCGGTATCCCTGCATGCCCCGAATAATGAATTGCGCGATAAGCTGGTGCCGATAAACAAGAAATACCCCCTGGAGGAGTTGATACCGGCCTGTCGCGACTTTGTTAAGAACGATAAAAGGCGCAAGGTCACCTGGGAGTATGTGATGCTGGATGGTGTCAACGACAGTATCGCCCATGCCAAGGAGCTGATCAGGTTACTGGAAGGTACGCCGTCCAAGATGAATCTGATCCCGTTTAATCCGTTTCCCGGCAGTGAATACAAGGCATCATCACCGGAAAGACTAGAGGCATTCAGGCAAAGACTGATGAAGGCTGGCATAATATCCATCACCAGAAAGACTAGGGGTGATGATATAGATGCCGCATGTGGGCAGTTGGTAGGAAGGGTCAAAGACAAGAGTAGACGAGCGCTGGATAAACAGAATATCTCCTGTGGAGGAATAACAAAGTGAAATTGGAAGTTTCCAGGACATTAGTAGCAATTTTGGTGATATTGGTTTTTGGTCTGTCAGGCTGTCAAAGCAATAGTGTACGGGCCGATGGCGAAGACGATATGGGCTCTCTTGGGCAGACCAAGAAGAAGGGAAGTGGAGACGTCTATGTAAGGCTAGCCGTCGTCTATATGCAGCAGGGGCAATTGGCAGAGGCTTTGCAGAACATTAAAAAGGGTATTGCCTTAGATCCGAATAATGGTGAGGCACACAACGTGATAGCGCTGCTATACAGCCGTCTGGGGGAGAATAAACTGGCGGAGGAACACTTCAAGCGCGCCAATAGCCTACAACCCAAGAACTCATATACCCTGAACGCCTACGGCACATTTCTATGCGGGCAGAAAAGATATAAAGAGGCGGACGCCCAGTTTAAAGAGGCCTTGAAGAATCCGCTGTACAGAACTCCGGAGGTCGCTCTGACCAATGCCGGTATCTGCGCCAGGCAGACCAAAGATCTGGACATAGCTGAGGCCTATTTGCGCAGGGCATTACAGCATAATAGCAAGTTCTCTGTTGCGCTATATCAGATGGCTCTGGTTAGCTACGAGACTGGAGATATGCTGACGGCCAGAGATTTTCTGAAACGTTTCCACGATGTAGCAAAGCCTACCTCTCAGTCTCTCTGGTTGGCGATACAGATAGAGCAAAAACTTGGAAACAAGAATGCGGTGGCTAGCTACTCGATACAGTTGAAGGGCAGTTTCCCGGATTCTACGGAAGTACAATTGTTGAAGGATTCGCTGAAGAAATGATTGAAGCAGATGTATTTAAACAGCAGGATTTGCTAGCAAGTCCTGGAGCTATGTTGCGCAAGGCCCGCGAGGCCAAGAAGATGGACATTGTCGCGGTTGCGGCCATGCTGCACCTTACTGAGTTCAGGATCATGGCAATAGAGGCCGATGATTTCGATTCTTTGCCTGAGCCGGTATTTGTTCGTGGTTATCTGAAAAATTACGCGCGTCTACTGAATGAACCGGCAGGGCCGATTCTTGAAGCCTATGCCAAATGCACCAGTGAGGTAGTTGAACAGTACCAGCCGGAACGCAAGGCCATAGAGTCTAGGGTTGAGGGTTGGATCAGTGGAGACCACGATCTGGTTAAGATGGTTAGTATCCTGCTGATTGTGGCGGCGATAGCCTTCCCAGTGGTCTGGTGGTGGGATGATCTTGGCAGCCTTGTAGGTGAGATAGCAAATACCAATGTGTCCACTGAGCCGGAACTGGCGATACCGGAACAGGCGCCTACCGAAGACAATAATGATCCAGCGTTATCTGATATTAAGCCGCTCGCTATCCCAGGGAATGATGTGGCAACAAGCGATGATCAGGTTGTACAAGAAGACAAAGATGGTGACAGCGCGGTGATTCAGCCGTTGCCGGAAGTGGAAATAAAACCAATTGAGTCTGCTGTTAAGGAGATTGAGCCGCCAGCCGCTGAAAGTAACTCGATATCTATTCCTATCCCACAGCAGGTCGAGGTCGTAGAGGAGAAGAAACCCGTAGTAGAGGCTGAGCCAAAGAGGGTTGTGGCAACTATCTCTGTTCCGGTTCCCCCGCCAGCACCTGCTCCCAAGCCGACAGCAAATACTGCGGTCACCCACAAGGGCGTCTGGTTTAATTTTGTCGGTTCGGGCTGGGTTAAGGTAAGAGATGCGAAAGATAGAGTGATCCTGATTGGCGATTACGAAAAGGGTACTAGGAAAAAGCTGACCAGCGTTATGCCCTATAAGGTGGTTCTGGGTAATTCTAATGCGGTACAGGTTGAGGTCGATGGAAAGTTGGCTGACGTTGACAGATTCTCCAGTGGCGGAGTTGCGCGTTTTACTATAAATGACGGGAAGATAGAGAAGCCTTAGACTCAATTCCAGTAGTACACGTATAACTAGAAGCAATACAGGTTATTAATGGCAAAAAATATTCAGGCCATACGCGGCATGCGCGACATCCTGCCGGATCAGACCCCATTATGGCAATTGTTAGAGGGTAGGGTCCGCAGTGTTCTGGCCAGCTACGGCTACAGCGAGATCCGCATGCCGGTTCTGGAGATGACTGATCTGTTCAAGCGCTCCATCGGTGAGGTGACGGATATCGTCGAGAAGGAGATGTATACCTTCCTTGATCGCAACGGCGACAGCCTCACCCTGCGTCCTGAGGGTACGGCCGGATGTGTGCGTGCCGGGATAGAGAACGGACTGTTTCACAATCAGGTGCAGCGTCTCTGGTATCAGGGGCCCATGTTCCGCCACGAACGTCCGCAGAAGGGCCGTTTTCGCCAGTTTAACCAGATCGGGGTCGAGACCTACGGCATGGAGGGTCCGGACATCGACCTGGAAGTGATCCTCATCACTAGTCGTATTTGGCAGGCTTTGGGCCTGGATGGGCTGGAGTTGCAGATAAATACCCTGGGTATATCCGACGAGCGCGCGGCCTATCGGGATGAACTGGTCGCGTATCTATCCGCCAACAAGGGACAACTGGATGAAGAGAGTCTGCGTCGGCTCGATACCAATCCGCTGCGTGTTCTGGACTCGAAAAATCCTGATATGCAGGAACTTATCGCAAGCGCCCCGAGCCTGCTGGACTACCTGGGCGTTGCGTCCAGGGACCACTTCGAGACACTTTGCGCTGGGTTGGATGCCGCCGGTGTGGATTATGTAGTCAATCCACGTCTGGTCAGGGGGCTGGATTATTACTCTCGCACCGTGTTCGAGTGGGTGACAGATCGTCTTGGCGCCCAAGGCACGGTCTGCGCAGGTGGCAGGTACGATGGCCTGGTGGAACAACTGGGGGGGCGCGGCACCCCGGCGATAGGTTTCGCCATGGGAGTCGAGCGTCTCGTATCGTTATTGGAAGAGACGGAGACCGCTGCACAGGTGGAAGGGTTGCATGCCTATATGGTCCTGGTTGGGGAGGAATCGCAAAGGCAGGGAATGTTGTTGGCGGAGCGGCTGCGGGATCAGGTTCCTGGACTGCGTCTACTAACAAATTGCGGCGGCGGTAGCTTCAAGAGTCAGTTCAAAAAGGCGGACCGCAGCGGCGCAGGATATGCCCTGATTATCGGTGAAGATGAACTGCAGCGCGGCGTTGCCGGGGTAAAGCCAATGCGCGACGCCAGTGAACAACAAGAGATCCCCCTGGATGCGTTGGGGGACTTCTTACAACAGGTTGTGGATGATTCATCAGCTTAGTGGTCACACTATGCGGTAGTGAGAAATGGTGGCACAATCGTGCCCCTGCATAATCTAGTCCATATTAAATGATTGTTTATCCCGGATTGGGATCAAAAAGGTGACAAGCGTGAGCTCATACGACTCAGATGAAGAACAGGTTGAAGCACTAAAAAAGTGGTGGAATGAGAATGGCCGTTCCATCCTTGGTGGAATTGTAATCGGTCTTGGTGTGGTCTTCGGTTGGCAGGCCTGGACGCAACAGCAGGAACAGTCGGCAACCCAGGCGTCCCTTCGCTATGAGAAGATGAGCCAGGCCATTAAGGCTGGCGATGCCGAGTCGGCGCTGAAGCAGGGCGAAATGATTGTCACCGAATGGCCGGATAGCGGTTATGCCGCCATGGCCGCCTTGGATATGGCCAAGCTAAAGCTGGGACAGGGCGACGCGGATGCTGCCAAGGCCCAGTATGACTGGGTGCTGGCGCATGCCAAGGACCCTTCGCTAAAACAACTGGCCATCCTGCGTACGGCCCGTATCCTGTTTAGTAAGGATGATATCACCGGGGCTGAGGCCGTCATCGCCAAGGCGGATAAAGATAATTTTGCCGGGGAGTTAGCCGCACTGCGTGGCGATATTGCCCTGGCTAAGAAGGACTACACCACCGCTGTCAGCGCCTATCAGGAAGCCCTGAACAACGAGGTAGGCAATCCGCAATTAATTCAGATGAAGTTGGATGATCTGGCCACAGCCAAGGTTGATAAATAATGTCTGTAACAAGATTAACCATACTCCTGGGAACAATCATACTGTTGGGCGGTTGCGGTTCCATGGATCCGCTTAAGTTGCTAGAAGATGAGGCCAATGTCGATCCGCCGGCCGAGTTGGTTGAACTGAATAACAGCATAAATGTGAAAAAGCTCTGGTCCACATCCGTGGGTGCAGGTTCAGAGGAGGCCCGGGTAAAGCTGGTGCCGTTCGTGAATGGCGGCCGGATATATGTAGCGAACCGCGATGGATTTATAAAGGCGCTGGATAGCAGCAATGGCCGGGTAATCTGGAGTGTCGAAAAAGAGGGATTGGAGATATCAGGCGGTCCGGGGGCGGGTGAAGGTTTGGTCCTGGTCGGTACCAGCAACGGTGAGGTGCTGGCCCTGTCGCAGCAGGATGGGTCTGAGGTGTGGCGTTCCCGGGTGAGCAGCGAGGTGCTATCGGTGCCCAAGGCGGCCCAAGGCATGGTGCTGGTGCATACTGTTGATGGCAAGCTCTATGCGCTGAAGGTGTCCGACGGCAGTGTCGCCTGGATGTATGACCGCTCTATCCCAGTGCTGACCCTGCATGGTAGCAGTTCACCGATCATAAGCGGCACCAAGGTTATCTGTGGATTCGCCAGCGGTAAACTTATTGCCTTCGATATAGATAGTGGACAACAGTATTGGGAAGCCACCATAGCGGTGCCAAGTGGCCGTTCTGAACTGGAGCGTATGGTGGACATAGATGGAGATCCGGTAGTGCAGACCGGGATAGTCTATGTGGCTACCTATCAGGGACAACTAGCGGCGGTCTCTGAGGAGACGGGAGATGTGATATGGCGGCGTGAGCTATCTTCCTATGCCGGCCTGGGGGTGGACTATCAATATCTTTACGTTTCGGATGCCGAAGACATGGTCTGGTCCATAGACCCGAAAAACAGCTCATCCATGTGGAAACAGGAGAAGCTGCATGGCCGCAAGCTGACGGCCCCGGCGGTGCTGGGTAACTATATTGTGGTTGGGGATTTTGAAGGATATCTGCATTGGTTGTCGCCGGAAGATGGCCGTATGCTGGCCCGTACCCGCGTGGGTGAATCCGCCATTACCACGCCCCCGATAATAGACGGCGATGTGGCCTACGTCCTGGGTGACGGCGGGGAACTGGCTGCCATAACCGTTTCCGGAAATTGACCGAATCTGTAACCATTCGCTATAAAGCGGATCATGTTCTAGGAATATCATAGTGCTGCCTGTAATCGCCCTGGTAGGACGCCCCAACGTGGGCAAATCAACCCTGTTTAACCGGCTCACCCGCAGCCGGGATGCGCTGGTAGCCGACCAGCCGGGGTTGACCCGCGACCGCCAATACGGGGTAGGGCGCATCGGCAGTCGCCCCTATCTGGTAGTGGATACCGGAGGTATCAGCGGCGATGCTGAGGGGGTCGAGGCCCTGATGGTGCAGCAGGTGCTTACTGCCATCGGTGAGGCCGACCACATCTTCTTTCTGCTGGATGCTAAGGACGGCATGAACGCCGGCGATGATGCCATAGCCACCCAGCTGCGCCGTACTGGTAAGCCCATCACCCTGGTGGTTAACAAGAGTGAGAATATGGACAAGGTCCTGGCCGGGGCCGATTTCTATAGTCTGGGCCTGGGTGATCCTGTGCCTATCGCCGCCATGCATGGTCACGGGGTTAAGCAGCTCATCAATGCGACTATCGAATTGCTGCCGGAACCGGATGGATCGGAAGGGGATGATGATGACATGGGCATCAAGGTGGCCATCGTCGGGCGTCCCAACGTTGGCAAGTCCACTCTGGTGAATCGGCTGCTGGGAGAGGAGCGGGTGGTGGCCTTCGATCAGCCTGGAACAACCAGGGATAGCGTATTTATTCCGTTCGAGCGCGACGGTAAAAAATACACCCTGATAGACACAGCCGGGGTGCGGCGGCGCGCTAAGGTGGACAACGCCATAGAAAAGTTCAGCGTCATCAAAACCCTACAGGCCATCGAAGAGGCCAACGTGGTCATCCTGGTGCTGGATGCGCAGCTAGACATCATCGACCAGGACGCAACCCTGGCCGGACATATCCTGGAGAGCGGTCGCGCCCTGGTGGTGGCCATCAATAAATGGGACGGCCTGGATCCGGATAAACGCGAAAAGGTGAAGGCCGATCTGGAACGCAAACTGCCGTTCCTGGATTTTGCCGAGAAGCATTTTATCTCTGCCCTGCACGGCTCAGGTGTGGGCAAGATGTTCCCGGTGGTGGATAAGGTCTATGCCAACGCCTTCAAGGACATATCTACGCCTGAGTTGAATAGAATATTAGAAGGGGCGGTCCAAGCGCATCAGCCGCCGATCGTGCACGGCCGACGCATCAAACTACGTTATGCCCATCAGGGCGGACAGAACCCACCTATCATCGTAATCCACGGTACCCAGACCGATGCTGTACCGGACAGCTATAAACGCTATCTGACCGGTCGCTTCCGCAAGGCGTTAAGGCTGGATGGCACCCCGATTCGCATGGAATTCCGCAGCGGCGAAAATCCCTATGAAGGCAAGAAGAACACCCTTACCAAACGTCAGGTGCAGAAACGCCAGCGCCTGAAGAAGTTTGTGCAAAGAAAGAAATAAGGGCCAAGTGACTAGGGCTAAGAAAAAACAAGCCGCAAAGGAACGCGAATGATCACATTTCTTTTCACTCTCCCCACTGGGAAGATGGTGAGTGGTGTAATTCAATATCCATCGTCATTCCGGCGTAGGTCGGATCACCGAAGGCAGCGGTGAAGCCAATCAAGTCTGTAGGAGCCCACTCCCGTGGGCGATTAACAATCCTTATCGCCCGGAGGACCGGGCTCCTACAGTCCTAGAAAGAGCAGGCCGCAAATAGACGCGAATAACCGCAAAGGAACGCGAATGATCACATTTCTTTTCACTCTCCCCACTGGGAAGATGGTGAGTGGTGTAATTCAATATC
>JBNKSV010000052.1:0-13128 GCA_050297535.1 Sedimenticolaceae bacterium | reverse complement strand
CGGATGTACTATTTGTGAACGCTACTGCCCGGTAAGCTGCATCAGCGGCGAAAAGAAGAAAGGCGAGACCTGGAAGATCGATCAGGAGGTCTGCATCAACTGCGGTATGTGTCTTGAGGTGTGTAATTCTGACGCCATCACCGCTGCATGACCCAACGCAAAGAATCTAAAGAGGATTAGTAATGAGTGACATGATTTCCATTACCCTTAACGGCAAGCAGGTCGAGGTAAAGACCGGCTCGACCATCCGTGAGGCCGCCGAGTCGCAAGGAATACACATCCCGACCTTCTGTCACGATGACCGACTGAAACCATTCGCATCATGCTTTCTCTGCGTCGTTGATGTAGAGAAGGCGCGTGGCCTGGTCCCTGCCTGCTCCACCCAGGTAGCCCCCGGAATGGTGATCGAGACCGATAATGAGCGCGTCACCAAGAGCCGCAAGATGGCCCTGGACCTGATCCTCTCGGACCACGCCGGTGACTGTATCGCCCCCTGTGAGGCGACCTGTCCTGCTAACATCGACATCCAGGGCTATATAGCCCATCTGGCCAATGACGATCCGGAGGCGGCGGTACGCCTGATCAAAGAACGCAACCCGCTGCCAGTAGTATGTGGTCGCATCTGTCCGCACCCCTGCGAATCCCAGTGTCGTCGCGGCCTGGTGGACGAACCTGTGGCCATCAATCCTCTGAAGCGCTTTGCCTCCGAATACGATCTGGATAAGGGTCCCTTCCTGCACGAGGCCGGAGCAGATACCGGTAAAAAGGTAGCCATCGTCGGTGGCGGCCCGGCCGGACTATCCGCCGCCTTCTACCTACGGCGCATGGGACACGCGGTAGAGATATTTGAGGCCTTGCCAGAGCTGGGCGGCATGGCGCGCTATGGCATCCCCCGTTTCCGTATGCCCTGGGACCTGATGGACAAAGAGATCAAGGCCATCATCGACCTGGGCGTAAAGGTCAATTACAACCAGCGTCTGGGTACGGATTTCACCGTCGCTGAACTCAAGGCCCAGGGCTTTGATGCCGTATTGCTGGCCACTGGCGCCCACAAACCTAAACCCATGCGGGTAGAAAACGAAGAGGCCGATGGTGTCATCGGTGGTGTGGACTTCCTCCGCGAGGTGGTCCTTGGCAACATCACCGATGTTGGCAAGAAGGTAGCCGTTATCGGGGGTGGTGACACCGCCATGGACTGCGCCCGTGTATCGCGCCGCCTCGGCGCCGAAGTGACCCTGCTCTATCGCCGCACCCAGGCGGAGATGCCGGCCCTGGAGATCGAGCAGGAAGAGACCATCGAAGAGGGCGTGGATATTCGCTTTCTCACTGCTCCTACCAAGGTCGTCCTGGACGAGAACGGCCGCGCCAAGGGTATGGACGTGATCACCATGGAGCTGGGCGAGCCTGACGATTCCGGCCGTCGCCGTCCGGTACCGATTGAGGGCAGCGAACAGTTCATGGAGTTCGACACCATCATCCCTGCCATCGGCCAGGAGCCGGATATGGCCTGTATCGCGGGCGATGGAAATGCACCCGAGATCACCAAGTGGAACACCTTCGTATATGACGAGGTGACCCAGATCACCAACCGGGAAGGCGTATTCGCCGCCGGTGACTGCGCCTTCGGCCCGGACATCCTGATCCGCGCCATCTCGGAAGGCCGCCGCGTCGCCCAGGCCATTGATCTGTATGTGGCAGGATCGCCCATCACCCTGACCAAGCCCTACGCCATCAGTCGTGGCCGTATCGAACAGCTGGAGAGTGATGACTTCTCACCTCGCTTCGAACACAAGAAGCGCGCCCTGGAGTCCACCCATCCGGCCGATGTACGTCTGGCCAACGGCGGTTACAACCCGATCAATGTAGGACTGGATAACGTGCAGGCCATAGCTGAGGCCACCCGTTGTATCGAGTGTGGTTGCTCCGCCCGTTTCGACTGTGATCTGCGTCAATACGCCAGCGACTACGGCTCCAGCGAAGCCACCTTCAACGGTGAAAGGCGCAGCTATGCCGAAGACAAGCGCCACCCGCTGATCCGCATTGAGGCCGATAAGTGCATCACCTGCGCCAGTTGCGTACGCATCTGTAGCGAGGTGCGCGGCATCTCCGCCCTCAGCTTCATCCAGCGTGGCTATAACACCCGCATTGGACCAAACTTCGATGACCCGCTCCAGGATACCGGTTGTGACGCCTGCGGCATGTGTACCGACGTCTGCCCGACCGGCGCTATCACCCCAAATACCGGCAAAGAGGCTGGCCCCTGGATCTGGCTCACCAAGAGCACCAGCTGCACCGCCTGTGACCGCGGCTGTGGCCTCAACGTGCACACTGCCGAGGGCCGTGTAGTTAAGGTACAGAGCATCAACAACGACCAGGTCAACGGAGCCGTTATCTGCGCCGAGGGCAGATTTAGCTACCAGCTACTGGCCCAGGGCGAGGTTGTGTCAGATCTGGATAAGGCCAAACAGGCACTGGCTGCAGCTGCCAGCAAGGCAGTGGTGGTCTCACCACGTCTCACAGTCGAACAGACCTATGCATCGGCCCAGTTGGCCAAGGGTTTGGGAGCGTCACTCAACTACCTTGCGGGTGAGGCCTCTGAGGCAATAGGCAACACCAAGGTGGCTGGCGAGGCCAATCTGGCTCTGCTGAAACGCCTGGGTGCAACCCCGTTTGCAACTGCTGTAGATTGCATCGTCTCTGTCGGTTCCGGGATCAGCAAGACTCAGGCCGGTAAGGCCAGCATCATCGCCCTGGCCACCCCTGGCACCGCACCAGAAGCCGATCAACTGCTGCCGATGGCCGATCCGCTGACCATTAATGGAGCCATGCTTAACCGCGATGGCAATCTGGCTATTCTCAAAGGCTCGATACAGAATCCTGATGACACATCCGGGCTCACCTCTATCGCCGCCTTAGCCGAGAGTAGTGAATTGTCTGATCTTGGATTAGTACGCACCGCCCTGGCATCAGAGGTCCGTGAACTGGGCGTAATCACAACACTCAATGGTGCCCGTTTGGTAAATACCGAATTAGCCCCGGACTTGGACGGTATAGCGCCAGACGCACGTGAACTTGCCTTCCGTGGCCATATGTCCAGCCTCGGTATAAGCTAACCGAAATAATATCGGACCGATTCCCGTAAGGGGTCGGTCCGATATATTTGGCCCATCCTGGATATACCCAGATATCCTATTTTCTATAGGGACAGCTCGAACGTCGCTTTTTCTTTTTTGAAGTGTCGGTCTGATTGTTACTTCGAGTGCGCGCCGGTCTCTTTGGTATGGGCTTGGCCTTCACTGTTTGTACAGAGTTGAAGGTCGAAGTATCTATTGCAGACCGCTCACCATTTTTCGGGGGAGGCTTCTGCGTATAGTGGACATTTCCTTCTTCGTCATACCACTTATACATCGCCGCTTGCGCCGACATACTCAAACAGAACAATAACGCGCCACAGATGAATATCTTTCTGTTTTCCATAACTCTTCTTAATTGCTAGTTTCTGGGTACCAGGATGAAACCACTACCTACATACTTTGTCCAGCTTATTTACACTACTCCGCATGTGAAGCAATTCATAAAGCAGATCCCAAAAGTAGACTAGACTTTGTACTATTACAGTGTCTATACAAATAACAAGCCAAAATTTCTCTTTTATCATTGTATAGGTAACCCTTAACTAGCGTTACACCGAGACGTAATCTGACCGTGAAACTTAAAACACTAATAACTGTTCCGCTAATCATAGTTGCCTTGGTATACGCTGGCGCCAAAGGATACATCTATTACAAAGTAAAAACCGGTCTGGACAAGATGATTGCACTGGCGGCGCCAGTCGTCCAGATAGATTACAGCGGGATCGGATCAGAGCTAACTGGCAGTATCCAGATCGAAAACGTGCGAATCACCCCAACCGGGACCTACAATCAACTAACCATCCAGCAGATCGAGATCGCAGGCGATGGCTATAAATTTCTATTCGCCCTCGCGCGAGGATTTGACAATAGAGAGATCCCGGCGCAGATGACCATCTCTTTTACTAAGCTTGAGATGCCAACCACGAGTCCTTTCCTGTCAAATCTTACCTCTTATATTGCTAAGGACGGTAACAAAAAACGGCTCGTTGCCTGCACAATTCCCGGCATCTTAAACGCAGTTGGGCTGAAGGAGCTTGATACTGATTCAATTTCTATAACTGGCAGCATGGGATACGTCTTTGACCAGGATGCCGAACAGGCAGAGTATCATCTCAGATATGACTTAGCTGGAGTCGAGTCTTCCTCGCTAGAGATGCGGCTAAGTCAACTCTCCGCTGCGGGAATGATGGGGCTAGGACAATTACCCATAATTGAAGAGTTACGCATGGTTCGCCAATTCAACAACAAGTACATGCAACAGATGATCAAGCACTGCGCTACAACCGCAAACCTAAGCACGCGTGCATTCATTGATGATCTCTTTACCCAGTCCGATGACTATTACCTCAAAACTTTAGGCTTCATCCCGGGTCCGGGACTAAGTGAGCTATTCCGGCAATTAATTACCAATGCCGGGACGGTTGAGATACGGGCAACACCATCCAGTGAAATCAGCCCGGGGATATTGAACGCCTATCGCCCCGAAGACCTTGTGGATCTGTTCGGTGTCACCGCAAGTTATAACGACAACCCCATAACCGACCTAAGCTTTTCCGTGCAACCAAGCTCTCCAAGGCAGAAAGCCGAACCGCCCGCTAACGCCTCCAGGGAGGAAATATCTACGCCCGTAGCCCCTGCCGTGAAGACAATCAGGAAGAAACCAAAATCAAGATTTCTCTATCTGGATACAGATGTATCTGATCTGTCTAACTATATAAACTATCGGATACGCGTATATACCCTAAATAATAATCTGCCCAAACGAGGTATTTTAGTATCCATAAATAACAATACCCTCAACATTGAGCAGCTGATATTTAATGGCAAGATGACATCCCACGTAAATTTAGGCGATATTGATAAGGTTGAGGTCTTACGCAGGGAAGAAGAAAAACTGCAATAGAGTAATCAACTCGGCTATGGCAGTCTCATCTTCTTTCCATTTTCGTCTATGCGTATCAACGTAACCTCGCTGGAAAAAATCAGATCGCGATCACGCTCGGAATGTAGACCGTAGACATCAACCTGATATTTAACTGTCGTGTTTCCTTCGGTCTCTTTAATGACAGAAAATTCCAGTATGGTCCCTTCCTTAACGCTCTTAAGAAACCGCACCTTATCCATGCCGATGGTTACAAAATTACAGCCAGGATATTCCAAGGTGCTCGCTATCCAGGCATATTCATCCGCCCATTGCAGCATGTTTCCGCCGAAGAGGAACCCATAGTGATTCAGATGCCCCGGAAGTACCAGCTTATGATTTATCATTTTATATATGAACAACAGTAATCCGTCGGACTCAATACTTTGATATCAAATGCCGCATTGGCGGGGACCTCAAAGGATTCTCCCCCTTGTACTGACATCCACTCCTGATGCTCCGGCAACAGAATCTCAACCTCACCAGACATGATCTCCATTAGTTCCTTATCCGAGGTACTAAACCGATATTCTCCCGGCAGCATAAGCCCCAGGGTCTTGATAGAACCATCGCCAAACTTGACGGTTCTACTACTGACTTTGCCATCAAAATAGACATTGGCCTGTTTTACTACCGTTACATTTTCAAATTCCGACATTGCAATTTCACTCTCTTAAAAAATAATCCCAGATTGTAGCCCATCAAATACCCAACCCTATAACTGTTTTGTCCATGCCATCAAGATCTCCAGGCAAACAAAAAGGCCGACCCCGTTTCCCGAAGTCGGCCTTTCTGGGATAGCGCCTTATTTAGGCGAAGCCCAATCCCATCTCAATATAGCCGGTAGGACAGACCTCCTTACATATGTGGCAACCGACACATTTGAAATAGTCGGTCTCCACATAACGGCCCGTGGCCTTCTGATCCTTCTTGACGCGGATTACTGCGTCCTGCGGGCAGTAGATGATACAGTTGTCACACTCGAAGCACATGCCACAACTCATGCAGCGACCGGCCTCTTTCTTGGCATTCTCTTCGTCTAGCCCGGTGAAACGCTCCATCATGTTCCCCAGAACGTTACTTGCGTTGACCTCGGTCTCAGCACGCTCATGGGCAGGCTCATAGGTAAAATAGGCCTTGAACAGTTCATCATGCTTGACCACTTCGGCCTCAGCGCGATCTTCAAAGTTATGGATAGCGAATTTGGACTGGGATGTACCCCAATCCTGAACATGGTTGTACGGCTCCGGTTCCAGATTACGCCGCTTCAGTTCATTCAGCATGTCGAAGTGATGCACGTCAATCTTGGGACGCTCAGCAACCTGTCCGGTTTTCAGATACGAATCTATGCTCTCGACCGCAATAGAGGCATGGCCGATAGCTGTGGTAAGTAGTTTCGGGGAAACTGCATCACCACCTACAAAGTGCCCAGGCTTGCCTTTCACCTGATATGACTTATCGGTTGCAATCTGCCCAGAGCCATTATCCAGAGATTCGATACCTTCATAGTTACCCATCTGGCCGGTGGCGCCAACGATCATGGTGCATTCGATCTCGAATGGTTCACCACTCTCAACCATCTTGCCGGTTGACCAATCCACCGGCTGCACCTTCAGGGCGCGAGCACGGCCATTCTCGTCCAATACCGCTTCGATTGGGGCAAGACTGTCGTGGATCTCGACACCCTCATCTCTGATGGCCTTCAGCTCATGGGCGGTACAAGGGGCCTTCTCGATCGGACGGCGATAGACCAACCAGCAGTCGGCCGCTTCACGCTTGGCCGCATCCGCATCGGTATGGGCTACCTTGCCGGCGAGTACGTTCTCGGTGTAGTTGGCTGGATCGGCGTCCGCGACGTTACCGATACGCTTGGAGACAGCGGCCACGTCCATGGCGGTATCACCACCACCGATAACCAAGATACGTCCGGACAGGTATTTCAGTTTGCCCTCGTTAAAGGCCTTGAGGAAGGTCATACCGTCAGTGACATTAGGGGCCTCGTTGCCCGGGATCGGCAGGGCCTTACCCTCAACGCAACCGATACCCCAGAAGATCGCATCGTAATCTTTCTCCAGGGTCTCTACAGAGACGTCACGTCCCACACGGGTGTTGAGTTTTACATCCACACCAAGATCCAGAATGCGTTGAATCTCGACCTCCAGCATATCACGCGGCACGCGATACTCAGGCAGACCGAAACGGGTCATACCACCCAGGGCATGATACTCTTCAAAAATGGTGACGCCATGACCCAGGCGGCGCAGAAAATAGGCTGCTGCCAAACCTGCAGGTCCACTACCCACAACGGCTACCTTCTTGCCGGTATCTGCAGGCGGCGCATCAAACTTGATGTTATGCTCCCGAGCCCAGTCACCGATGTACTGCTCAATGGAGTTGATCCCCACGAAACCGTCCACTTCAATGCGGTTACAATTATCCTGACAGGGGGCAGGACAGACGCGGCCCATAAGCGCCGGAAACGGATTAGACATGGTCATACGCCGGAAGGCGTACTCTTCCCAGGCCATACCCTCAGGCGGCTGCTCCAAACCACGTACTATAGAAAGCCAACCACGGATATCATGGCCGGAAGGACATGCATTTTGACAAGGCGGTGTGCGTTGAATATAGGTTGGGCAGATATATGATTCGCCGGAACTTATGACGTCTTCATCCCACGATACATGTTCGTTATCGTCATCTTCGAAGCGTCGAAAAGTAAGATTTGTGTTACTCATTATGTTCTACTCCAGGTTCTTTTACACATACCTGCACACGCAGGGCACATCCGGAGATGTAGATATTTAGTAGATGTTAATAAATTAATGGACTTTTTTACAGCCCCTCAAAGCAAATACCTCAAAACAAAAAACAGCACGGATCGGTAAGTGAACTGAAACCTAGCCTCCCCGTCAAACTCTTATATCTGATCCGCTCATTAGTAATTGTTATGGGGGGATTTATTTGAAATCATTAATATATTGAAATTCCAATAAATTCAATAAGTAACATCCACTTTCACTCCCCATCAAAGGTCGGCATTATCCGTTCCCAATCCGCCTTTTTGGCATCTCCATCCCAAGGCGGCTTGCCATAATAGAGCGCCCCATCGACCACAACTGACTCAAATCTTGCGGATAACAGCGTCGCCTTGCGAAAATCCACTCCACACAGGTTACAAGAGATAAATTCCGCTCCATCTAGCTCTGATTCGCGCAATACCGCTCCTTGCAAATCACTGCCCTCGAATCTGGCTTGGCTCAGATCACAGGCCAGCATCTCGGCATCCTGCATCTTCACCCCGGAAAAGCTGCTCCGTTGCAGATTGCAGATAAAAAATTTGCCCTCGGCCAGATCAGCTCCGCAAAAGTCGACCTCAGTAAGAGATACGCGCTGAAACAGGCCATGACACAACACTGCCTGTTTAAGGTTAACCCCATCCATCGCCGCGTCTTGCGCAAACACGGAGGTGAGATTCGATCCCTCCAGATTGACTCCCCTCAGGTTACTCTCCGTGAGGAGGGCACCTGAGAGGTTCAGTCCTGACAGATCCAGGCCATGCAGATCCAGAAACGATATATCCGCATCGACCAGGTTCCCATCCTTTCCTCTGGCTCTTAACAGACTTTCCCTGTCTGCAAACCGTTCTAGCGGTTCATCCACAATGCAGGCGTATCAGGGCCGGTTTGCGTCTACGATCTTGTTCAGATCGTAGTCCTTGCTACCACCCACCAGCTTGACCAGACCGGCCATGGCCTCATCCAGGGTCTCGCGCTCCTCTTTGTACAGCAGACCGACCGGCGCCTTACCGTTGGGACGGCGCGCCAGACGCATGGCCGCCTCAACATCGCTGGTGTCGTGATCCTCCGGCACATCTTCCACGACCTCACGGAAGAACTTGGCGGTGTCGATCTTGTTGAAGGTCGGACACTGGGAGAAGATGTTCACATAGGCAAAGCCCTTATGCTGTAGCGCCCCCTTGATCATCTCGGCACACATGGTCGGGTTACCGGCAAAGGCCTGGGCCACATAGGTAGCGCCGTAGGTGAGCATGTACAGAATCGGGTTCAGCGGCTCTTCGACACCGCCGTACGGGGTGGTGTAGGCCTTCATCTCACGCCGGGATGTGGGTGATACCTGACCCTTGGTGAGACCATAGATGCCGTTATCCATTAGCACATAGGTCATGTTCACATTCTTACGCGCCATGTGCGGCATGTGGCCGCCGCCGATGGAGAAACCATCGCCGTCGCCGCCAGTGATCAGGACCGGCAGATCAGGGCGCGCCAACTGGGTACCTGTAGCCACTGCACCGGCACGGCCATGCAGGGTGTGCATCTTGTAAGACTGCACGAAGTAAGGCAGGCGCGAAGAACAACCGATACCGGAAATATTTATAAAGTCTGACGGCTGTATACCCAACTCGGAGAGTGAGCGATAGACACTGGCCAGAACGCCATGATGGCCACATCCAGGACACCAGACCGGCTTAACCTCGGACTTGTAATCCTTCGGCTTCATATCAACCTTATTGAATAGTGCATTAACCATTAGCTGATCTCCTTAACCTTGTTCACGATCATAGCGGGGGTAAACGGGAGACCGCCGCAGATGGTATATGGGATGGGCTTGATGGAGGTTTCGGCCCGAATAAAGTGAGAAAGCTGACCCTGGAAGTTCACCTCTGGCACCAGGATCTTCTTACAGGTCGCGGCGAAGGCCTCATACTGCTCAACCGGCATCGGGTACATAAGCTTGGGATAGAAGCCCTTCACCTTATAACCCTCGGCCTGCAGACGATCTATGGCCTCGCGCACCACACCGATGGTGCTGCCCCAGGTGATGATACCTATGTCTGCCTCACCCTCGCCGTCGATCTCGACCGGCGGATACTCATTAATAACCGCCTTGATCTTTTCGAACCTCTTGACCGCGTTGGCCTCGTGATTCTCCGCGGTATATTTAGGTGCGCCAGACTCAGAGTGCTCCAGACTGGCCGCCACGTGCATACCGCCCGGGGTACCCGGATCCACCATAGGTGAAATATAGTTCTCGGTCATCTTGTAGCGCTGGTATTCGCCTTGACCGTCCCAACGCTCACGCTCCACCACCTCGATCTCATCCGGCTTGGGCGCAGGGATGGTCTGGGTGGCGAATGCCAGAGAACCGTCGGAAAGCATAATGACCGGGGCCTGATACTTATCGGCCATATTCAGGGCCTGCACCGTCATATGCACACAGTCGTTTACGTCTTCTACCGACAGCACGATACGTGGGGAATCGCCATGGCCACCGTGGACGGCGATAAACAGATCGGACTGCTCATGCTTGGTGGGCAGGCCGGTGGAAGGACCACCACGCTGTACGTCCACAATCAGGGCAGGCAGTTCGGCCATGGTACTCATGCCGATCATCTCACTCATAAGCGCCAATCCGGGACCAGAGGTAGCGGTCATAGAACGCTTACCGGCAAAGGATGCGCCCATCACCTGAGAGATGGATGCGATCTCATCCTCGGCCTGGATCAGGGTGCCGCCGGTTTTCGGGATCTGTTTGGAGACAAATTTAGCCACTTCGGTAGCCGGGGTCAGGGGATAGGCGGAGAAGAAATCCAGCTTGCCCAGGATGGCGCCTAAGCCCACCGCCTCATTACCGGAGATAACGATAACATCTTTGGGCTCGGTGGCATCGGCAACCCGCCACTTGTCTGTCTTCTCATGTACCTCAGCCAACTTCTTGCCCTCGGCAAAGGCCTTGAGGTTGAACTCCAGGATGTCCTCGCCCTTGGACTTGAACTTGTTGGTCAGCACCTCGATCAGGGTCTTTTCCGGGATATTGAACAGCACCGACAGGGCGCCCAGGGCCACCATGTTCTTGGAGCGATAGGACCCCAGCTCCTTTGCGGTCGTGGACATGGGGATGGCATAGGCGGTTACACCCTCCGGGATCTCCGGCTCAAAATCGCCGCCGGGGCCGTCGTACACAAAGGTGGTACCGGGGGTAAGAAGATGCTTATTCAGTTCGTAGGCCTCACCGTTGTAGGCCACGAATACATCAAAGGTATCGCCCTGGTTATAGATACGCTCTGCGCTGGCGCGTACCTGATACAGACAGTAGCCGCCCTTGATCTCGGCCGGAAAGGTCTTGAAGGTGTATATCTCAAGACCGGCACGGGCACAGGCCGCGGCTATGAAATCACCAGTAGAGACGATACCTTCACCGCCCTCACCAGCAATCCTTATGATCAGATCATTCTTTTCCGTCATGGGACTCCCCTACAGTTAAACAGGTCCGGATGGTTACCAAGCGGTCAATTCTACCGGAATTGTAAAAATTTATTGATTAAAAATTTCGCCGAATGCAGAGGTGTCTACCACACCTCTGAAGAGACCTTCAGACGCTCGACGGGCTTATCGCCAAGCAAATGATCATCGACTATCGCGCTTACATCCTCTTTGGTCACACCACCGTACATAACACCCTCGGGATAGACCAATACCACCGGGCCGGAATTACAACCACCCATGCAACCGGCGCTGGTCAGAAGGAATCTGCCCCAGAGCCCCTTCTGCTCGAACTGCTGTCCAAACTCGCCCATAAGATCCCCTGCCCCCTTCTCCGCACAGGAGCCACGCGGATGACCGGCTGGTCTGGATTGGGTACAGACGAATACATGTTTTTCTGGTCTTGCCATAATCAGCCTCTTTTCAACCGTCTCGATTCAGGTCTATCGGTGTCCGATCTATACATAGTATTAAAAACAGGCAGGCCAAGAATAATAAAAAGATCTTAACCTACATCAGATTCCGCTAATACTATAATATTTTAAGATTGCTATGCCCCTCTTTTCTTTAATAAAGCCGCCTCCCTATCCTTGGCCAGCTAAATAGTGGCCAGTATCCCCTCCACGCTGGCCTTGGCGTCACCGAACAGCATGCGGGTATTATCTTTATAGAACAGCGGGTTCTGCACCCCGGCGTAGCCCGTGGCCATGCTGCGCTTCATCACCACCACCGTCTCGGCCTTCCACACCTCCAGCACCGGCATACCGGCGATGGGGCTGTTCGGGTCGGTCTGGGCCGAGGGGTTGACGATGTCGTTGGCCCCGATCACCAAGACCGCATCTATATCGGGAAACTCCCCGTTGATCTCGTCCATCTCCAGAACAATGTCATATGGCACCTTGGCCTCGGCCAGCAACACGTTCATATGCCCGGGCATGCGGCCCGCCACCGGGTGGATGGCAAAACGCACATTCACCCCGTGATCACGCAGCTTTTTGGTGATGTCATGGATGGTGTGCTGGGCCTGGGCCACGGCCATGCCGTAGCCTGGGACTATAACCACCTCTTTCGACTCCTTGAGTAGCTGCCCTACCTCCTCTGCCGAGATCGGCGTAACCTCGCCCTGCTCTTCTTCGCCTCCGGTGGAAGGCACGCCGCCATCGGAACCGAAACCACCGGCGATCACCGAGAGAAACCGGCGGTTCATGGCCCGACACATAATATAGGAGAGGATGGCGCCGCTGCTCCCCACCAGGGCGCCGGTGACAATCAGCAGATCATTGGAGAGCATGAAACCGGTGGCTGCCGCGGCCCACCCGGAGTAACTGTTGAGCATGGAGATCACCACCGGCATATCGGCACCGCCGATGGCCATCACCATGTGCACCCCGAAGGCGAAGGCGATCAGGGTCATCAGGATCAACGGCAACAGACCGCCGCCAACGCTCTCGGCCCCGACAAAGCCCACACCCAGCCAGATACAGATCAGGCCCAGCCCCAGGTTCAGCCAGTGTCGCATCGGCAGATAGAGCGGCTTGCTGGTGATGCGGGCGCTGAGCTTACCGAAGGCGATCACCGACCCGGTAAAGGTGACGGCACCGATCAGGACACCGAGATAGATCTCCACATCGTGGATGGTCTTTTCCGTCCCGGTGAAATGGGCCTCGGGATCGAGATAGCTGGCAAATCCAATAAACACAGCGGCCAGACCAACAAAGCTATGCAGGATAGCAACCAGTTGCGGCATGTCTGTCATCTGCACCCGTGCGGCGACAATAATGCCGATGAC
>JBNKSV010000051.1:0-13213 GCA_050297535.1 Sedimenticolaceae bacterium | reverse complement strand
TATGACAGCGGCGAGGTCCTGATGATGGCCTGGATGAATCGCGAGGCCCTGGACGAGACCCTGAGCACCGGCCGGGTCTGCTATTTCTCCCGTTCCCGTCAGAAGTTGTGGCGCAAGGGTGAATCTTCCGGTCAGGTGCAGATGCTGAAGGAGCTGCGTCTGGATTGCGATGGTGACGCTATACTATTGATAGTCGATCAGACCGGGCCCGCCTGCCACACCGGGCGGCGCAGTTGCTTCTATAACGCGGTGCGGGGCGATAGCCTGGAGGTGATCAGCGACCCACTCATCTCGCCCGAGGAACTATACGGAAAATAACCTTATGCTCGTTATCCGGCCCATCCCCGCCTTTGACGATAACTATATCTGGCTGTTGCAGAACGTCGGCCAGTCCAAGGTGGCGGTGGTCGATCCGGGGGACGAGACCCCGGTGCTGGAGCTGTTGCGGCGGGAGGGCCTGGAGTTGGGTGCGATCCTGCTTACCCACAAGCATGGCGATCATACCGGCGGAGTCGCCGATCTGTTGCAGGTCTGGCCCGATGCGGCGGTGTATGGTCCGGCCAACGAGCCGATCAGAACCCTTACTAATCCGGCGAAAGGTGGAGACCGAATCAAACTGGCGTGGCTGGGGGTGGAGTTTGAGGTAATGGACGTGCCGGGTCACACCGAGGGACACGTAGCCTATCATGGCGCCGGGGTGTTGTTCTGTGGCGATACCATGTTCGCGGCCGGTTGCGGGCGCGTGTTTAGCGGCACCCACGAACAGTTGCACCATTCGTTGCAGAAGATCGCCGCCCTGCCTCCGGAGACCCAGGTCTACTGCGCCCACGAATACACCATTGCCAATCTGGGCTTCGCCAAGTGGGTGGAGCCGGATAGTGCGGCGGTGCAGGCACGTTTCGAACTGGCATCCGAACTGCGCGTCCGGGGAGAACCCACGGTGCCTTCTATACTAAGAGATGAGTTGGAGACCAACCCGTTCCTGCGGGTAGGGGAGCCCCATGTGATTGCGGCGGCGGAGCGTTATGCCGGGCGCAAACTTGCATCCGGCGCAGAGGTGTTCACAGCAATCCGTAACTGGAAGGACAAGGAGTACGATTGATGGCGGAAACAACACTGATAAAGAATGCCAGGATGGTGAACGAGGGCATCACCCTGGATGGTGACCTGCTGATAAGGAATGGTCGTATCGAGCGGGTCGATTCTGAGATCAAGGCCCCTGAGAATGGCCAGGTGCTGGACGCCAAGGGGCGTCTGCTGATCCCCGGCATGATCGACGATCAGGTCCATTTCCGCGAGCCGGGCGCGACCCACAAGGGGGATATCCGCTCCGAATCTATCGCGGCGGTGGCCGGTGGTATCACCAGCTTCATGGATATGCCCAACACCAATCCCAACACCCTCACGTTGGAGGCCCTGGAGAGCAAGTACAAATTGGCGGCGGAGAAATCGGTGGCCAACTACGCCTTTTATCTGGGGGCCAGCAACGACAATATCGGGGTGATTCGCGCCCTGGATCCGCGCCAGGCCTGCGGCATCAAGGTGTTCATGGGCTCTTCCACCGGCAATATGCTGGTGGACAATGAGGCGACCCTGGAGCAGATATTCCGCGATGCCCCGGTGCTGGTCGCCACCCATTGCGAGGATTCGCCCACCATCCAGCGCAATGAGGAGAAGGCGCGGGCCAAGTATGGGGATGATGTGCCCATATCCATGCATCCCCATATCCGGAGTGACGAGGCCTGTTATCTATCCTCTTCATTGGCGGTGGATCTGGCCAAGCGACATGGCACCCGCCTGCATGTGCTGCACCTGAGTACGGCCCGGGAGATGGAGTTGTTCGAGCCCAAGCCTCTTGAAGAGAAGCGGATCACCGCCGAGGTGTGCGTGCATCACCTGTTCTTCTCCGGCAAGGATTATGATCTCAAGGGCGCGTTCATTAAGTGCAATCCCGCCATTAAGACCTCCAGCGATCGTGACGCCCTGCGCGAGGCCCTGAGGGACGGACGGATAGATGTGGTTGGTACGGACCATGCCCCCCACCTGCTGGAAGAGAAACTAGGCAACTATTTTCAGGCCCCGTCCGGCCTGCCCCTGGTGCAACATGCCTTGCCGATGCTGCTGGAACTATGTCGGGATGAGTATTTGACACTGGAGATGTTGGTGGAGAAGACCAGCCATGCCCCGGCCCGGCTGTTCCAGATCGAAGAGCGGGGCTATCTGCGCGAGGGCTACTGGGCCGATCTGGCGCTGATCGACTATGACCACGCCTTCCGTGTGGAAAGGGATGATGTGCTATACAAGTGTGGCTGGTCGCCGCTGGAGGGGATGCGGCTTAGATCATCCGTCGCCGCCACCTTCGTGAACGGGCAGTTGGTCTACCGGCATGGCCAGGTGGATGATCGGATACGGGGTCAGCGCCTGAGCTTTGCGCGTTGAGTAGATTCGTGGGTCAGAGTCAAACCGGCCACCTACAGTAGTTTAACCAATAGAGTATTGCAGTTTGACTCTGACCCCGGGGCTTAGAACGCGGCTCCGCTCTTTGCACCCAGTTTCTTCAGGATACTGGCCAACGGGCAGAAGCCGGTAAATGCGGACTGGAACAGATTTACACCGACGAAGGCGGTGAACCACAACCAGTACGGGTGATGCAGCTGGGACAGGGCCAGACTGATCAGGATCGCCGCGCCCGCAAAGGCAAACACAATTCGGTCTATACTCATTATTAAATCCTCATTCGAAATCTATGGTTCTAGGTGGGCGTTAATACCTGGAGCCCGGTATAAAGTCAACGTCATGTGAATGGATTATCGCCATGCCGTCATTAGCTGATCTGATCGAATCACTACAAGACCCGGAGGTCTGGCCCCATCCCGCGGACAAGGTGGAGCTGGTTGAGACCCATATCTCTTATGTGCTGCTGGTGGGGGATTTCGCCTATAAGATCAAAAAGCCGGTCAATCTCGGATTCCTAGATTTCTCCACCCTGGAGCAGCGTCAATACTACTGCGAAAAGGAGTTGCATCTGAACCGGCGTCTGGCCCCTGATATCTATCTGGATGTGGACGCCATAACCGGCGACTACAAGCATCCGCAGATCGGCGGCAATGGTCCGGTCCTGGAATATGCGGTGCGCATGCGGCGTTTCCCGGCCAACGGGCTGTTGTCGCAACACATCGAGCGCTTGACACCTGAGCTGGTGGATCGCCTGGCGCTCAAGGTGGCCGAGTTTCACGCCGATATTGACCGGGCTGCAGTTGATGATGTCAGCGGTTCACCGGAGCATGTGTACCGCCCCATGCAGGAGAACTTCGACATGATCCGGCTCCTGGATCACGAGCCGGAGGTTGCCGTGCAACTGGACCGGATGGAGCAGTGGGCGCGGCAGGTCCACGCGGATCTGAGCGGATGTATTGCGGCGCGTAAGGCAGAGGGGTTCGTGCGCGAATGTCATGGCGATATGCATCTGGGCAATATCACCCTCATCGACGAAGAGATGGTGATATTCGATGGTATCGAGTTCAACCATGAACTGCGCTGGATCGACGTGATCAGCGAGATCGCCTTCCTGGTGATGGATCTGGAGAAGCGCGGCAGACTGGAGCTGGCCTGGCGTTTTCTCAACAGCTACCTGGCGCGGACCGGAGACTATGACGGGTTGGAGCTGCTGGCCTTTTATAAGGTCTACCGGGCGCTGGTCCGGGCCAAGGTTACGGCTATTCGGTTGAGTCAGGATGATGTCTCGGAAGGGGAACGGCCCGATCTGGAGCGGGACCTGCGCGACTATATCAACCTGGCGGAAAGTTACATTAATGCCGGACAACCGGCCGTGATCATAACCCGCGGGCCGTCCGGTTCAGGTAAGAGCTTCGCCTCCAGGCTCCTGGCCATGTGGCTGCCTGCGCTACAGATTCGTTCCGATGTGGAGCGCAAGCGCCTTTACGGATTGCGGCCTGAGGAGGGCAGCGACTCCAAGCCTCGGGAGGGGATGTACAGCACAAAGGTTACTAGCAAGACCTACCAGAGATTATTGGATCTGGCGGAGGATATCGTCGCCTTTGGCTATACCGTTATTGTGGACGCTACCTTCCTGAAGCAGGAACAGCGCCGGTTGTTCGCAGCTATGGCGGGGCGGATGTTGGTGCCGTTTGTTATTCTGGACATGAACTTACCCGACCAATTGTTGCATGAGCGGGTAAGGGATCGCCTCGAACATGGTGATGGCGTATCCGAGGCTAATGAAACGGTGCTGGATATGCAGCTGGGCGCGGCTGATCCGTTGACAACAGAGGAGCGGAGATCGGCGGTAGTGGTGACGGCGGATAATCCCTTGTCGATACAAAAGGTTAGAGAATCTATCTCAACGTGATATCATTGGTGCCAATCGAATACGGAAAAAGGTGAAAATGCGTTGGTTTTTCGTTGACGGGTATCTTTTATGCGGCTGTGCGATTTGACGTAGTTCTCAGTTCTGGAAAAAAAAGTAGGGTAGATTACACGAGGGGAAATCAGGAGCAGTATGGTGGAACGGTCATTCTTAAGACGTTTTTTTCGAAAAAAAGAAGCAGAAAGCACTAAAAGTAGCGAGCGGCGCAAGCATAGGCGCATCGTTCCGCGCGTCGGCACAAAGGTGCTTATCGTTGATGATTCGACGACCATCCGCTTTGTCATGTCCAAGATGCTGTGGGAGTCAGGCTATCATGTGGTCGAGGCCCAGAACGGCGAGGCTGGCATCAAGATGGCGGTTGAACATAAGCCGGACATCATATTTATGGATGTGGTTATGCCCGGCATAAACGGTTTCCAGGCGACCAGGACGTTGCGCAAGCATGCCGTTACCAAGGATATACCGATCATAATCATCAGCGGCAATAAGCAGGCGGTGGAGATGTTCTGGGTCGAGAAGATCGGGGCCAATGACTACATGGAGAAGCCGTTCAACAGAGAGGAGTTGTTCCATCGCCTGGAGAAGGTTTTGTATCCTAGGAAGGTCAGCAACTACGACCTCTGACCAGTAACCATATTACGCAAAAAAGCCATCCTGGATCGGATGGCTTTTTTGGTTATGGCGACTTACAGCGAGTGGCTAGAAAAAACAATCCGCAAACAGATTGTTGGCCCAATCAAACATCTCATGATAGTTTTTACTACTCCATTTTCCCGCCTCGCCAATATGCGTCATCTCCATCTTGTTTGCGCTCCTATTGTAGGCGAAGTTCGCAGTCAGCCATGATGCTTGGCCCTGCTTAATGGGGCTATAACAGGCCGAGTTGGTAGTAATGTTATCAAGACGTTCGATGGTGTCTGTAGGCAGGCCGGAAACCGAACGTATGATCGCATCCGCGCATATCTTGGCCTGGGCGTTTGCCATATGGGCGGACTTGGGTTGGTTGGTGTTCTGAGAGTCTCCGATGATGTGCACACCACTGAAATCAGAGAGGGTTGATTCATATGTGGTTGGATCTACTGGTGCCCAGTTACCATAGTTGGTCAGTCCTGAATCCAGCACGAAACCTGTGGCCTGATTCTCCGGGATTACGTTCACGACATCACCCTGGAACTGCCCGGCGCTGGTGTAGACTTGTCCCGAATATGAGTTCACGCTAAGCAGGTCCGCATTGGGTACATATTGAAGGATGTTGCCGTACAGATCATTAAAGGCGCGGGTAAAGGTCTCTTTTTCGGCCTGAATACTGGGATTAGCATCCAGCACTATCACGCTTGGATTGTCTACAGATGTTACTCCGTTCCTCATCATATAATCTGCGACCAGGCAAGCACGCTCATAAGGTCCGGGAGGACAGCGGTATGGTGATTTTGGAATCGTCATCACGAAGGTGGAGTTCGGTCCCATGGAGCTAAGCTGTTGCGTCAAGAGAGTTGTTTGCTCTCCGGCAATCCATGCATGGGGGGTTTTGCTGAAATCAAGTCCGGTTGGTTTTTTAAAACCGATGCCGGTTGCAATTACCACTCTGTCGTATGTACCCCAGCCGCGGCTTGCCAGTCGAACCTTGGTTCCCTGTATCTCCTCGGCCGTATCCTTAATTACTGTCACACCATATTTCGACTGCAGGTTGGCGTAGGGTAACTGCAGCTCTCCCAGGGAGAGGTCATTGCTTAATACCAGATTGCTTAGTACGCATGATGTATGGTACGGGTTTGGATCTACCAGTGTTACGTCGATAGATTGTCCACTCCACATGCGGATGTATTTGGCAACGGTGGCGCCTGCAAATCCGCCGCCTACAACTAAAACGCTGGGGTTGCTGGCGGCGCTGATGATGCCTGGAAATCCGGCCACGGCCAGACCGGTACTCGTTGCCTTGATGAAGTTTCTGCGGTTGATTTTCATGATTCTGTTCTCCACTTTTTGCTTGAGAATTTGGGTGATGGTCCTTGTATGGTCAGGTGTTAATCCGAATGCCTAGATTCTCTATTTGTGGATCTTTTGGAACGTTCCGATTTCTTACGCTTATGTTCTTTTTCTGAATCATGTTCAGTTGTGTCGCTGTTATTAGATCCTCCAGAATTCGAACCGCTATTCTCAGAGGTCGTTGCATAGAAGGCGGCTATGCGCCTAATCTGATCTTCTGTGTAGCCAAGGGCTTGGTGGTCCATGATGTTTTCTGGTCTATCTTCGTTGCGCATGTCCATAAGGTCCTCGTACAGATCCTTTGCCTCTTCTCCGGCAATGGATTCGAAGTCACCTACTGCGTGACCATTGGTGCCATGGCATTGGGCGCACTGTGAAGCCAGAAGCCGGTTTACCGCGGTGTCGGCGGCCTGTGCGGTTTGCAGCGTTGCGGTAAAGCACAGCAGTGCCAGCGGAGGTATACGGGTAATAAGTTTATGCATCATGCTCTCCTCATTGGTGTCACTTTATTATGCGTACTATGTTCTTGGATCCTGTCCAAGGGTTGATCATCGGCGCATACAGGTGTTGTTACTCCATCATGCGCTTGGATGTAATAAGTCGCGGGTTTAATTACAGTGTTGGATATGAATCTTAAGAGTTTCTTAAAATTCCTGGGGATCTGGTGGGTCAAGTGAGATAAAAATGGTTTTTATGCGGAGTTGGTCGCAGATTTTCGATAAAAAAGCCATCCGGATTCGGATGGCCTTTGGGGATATGACGCGCCTGACAGGGGTATTCGCCGCTTTGCGGATCATCCCTGCTGGTTGCCGTCGTCTTGCTTAGGCGTTTTGCGCAATCTTCGGTTGCCTGTCGAGCCAGTGACCTTCGCCTTTGGTGGGTTACAAAATGTACTCACGAATATTTAGATGTGCCCTATAGTTAAGTCTAGAGTAAATAACTGTACCGAGAGCTATGACACAAAGATCCGTTTCTGATCAAGGCGATGCGGCTGGAGCCGCATTCTATCCAGATGCCCCCTATGCCAGTTCCGGTGATGATCTGTTATCCACCCTGTCCAGTTCGGTCCATGGCCTGAGTCGCCAGGAGTTCGAACGGCGCTTGGGCCGATATGGCCCCAACGCACTGCCCAGGGCCAAGCCCTCCCATATTGTCATGGTGTTCCTGCGCCAGTTTGCCAGTCCATTGATCTATGTTCTGGGGGTTGCCGCTGCCATTTCACTGCTGATTCAGGAGTACTCCGATGCCGGGTTTATCACGGCGGTCCTGATGCTGAATGCCATCATCGGCGCTGTTCAGGAGTATTCGGCGCAACAGGCGGCGGAGGCCCTGAATAATCTGGTGACTACCAGCTGTCGGGTATTGCGTGAGGGCGACGCCTATGAGGTGAGGGCGGAACAGCTGGTGCCGGGGGATATAGTGCTGCTGGAATCCGGGGATAAGGTGCCGGCCGATCTGCGTCTGCTCGCATGCCGCGATCTGGAGGTTGATGAGTCCCTCCTGACGGGAGAGTCTCTGGCGGTCCTGAAAGATGCGGAACAGACCCTGGATAGAGAGACCGCCCTGGGCGACCGCTGCAACATGGCGTTCGCCGGGACCATGGTGAGCCGCGGACGCGGTACCGGCCTGGTGGTGGGGACTGCGCTGGCCACTGAGCTGGGCCGTATCGCCTCCATCGTTCTGGGCAAGGACATGGCCAAGGCCCCGCTGTTGCTGCGCATGGAGAAGTTCACCGGTAGGGTTGCGCTGTTGGTGGTCATCGCCGCGGCCTTGATGGCCGCAGTCGCCCTGTCCAGGGGCATGCCCCTGAGTGAGATCTTTTTCCTGACGGTGGCGCTGGCGGTATCCGCCATCCCAGAAGGTCTGCCGGTGGCGCTCACCGTGGCCCTGGCCATCGGTATGCGCCGCATGGCGAAACGCAATGTGATTGTGCGCAGGTTGATGGCGGTGGAGGCCCTCGGTTCCTGCACCTATATAGCCACGGACAAGACCGGCACCCTGACGGTAAATCAGCTGACGGCGCGCACCATCCTGATCCCGGGCGCAGAACCCTGGGAGGTGATAGGGGATAGCCTGGTGCCGCAAGGGGCGGTGGTGAAACCATCCGGCGCGATGACGGCGGATGAGGGGACGCTGCTTGGCAGGATATTACGTACCTCGGTCCTGGCCAATGAAGGTCTGCTGGCCCATAGAGATGGCGGATGGAGCAGTCATGGAGATGCGGTGGATGTGGCGCTGCTGATCATGGCCCACAAAGAGGGCATTATCCAGGCAGAGGTTCTGAACGAGTTCCCGGTCATCTCCACTATCCCGTTTGAATCAGAGCGCCAGTTCGCCGCCTGTCTCAACCAGGCGGGTAGCGCAACAGAGGTAAACGTGAAGGGGGCGGTGGAACGCGTACTGCCCATGTGTAGCCACATGCTCGGCCTGAGCGGCAAAGTCGAGCTGGATGAGCGGTGGATACAGGAGCGAACCATCGCCATGGCCAACGACGGTTACCGGGTTATCGCCCTGGCCTCGGGGGAGGTGGCCAAGGGTTCTGACACTGAACTATACGAGCATGACCTGACCGGTCTCAGCCTGATCGCACTGGTGGGGATGATCGATCCCCTGCGCCCGGAGGCCAAGGAGGCGGTCGCTCAGTGTCGTGAGGCCGGTATCGAGGTGGCCATGGTCACCGGGGATCATCCGGCGACGGCCATGTCCATCGCCAAAGAGCTGGGTCTGGTGGATGGTTCGCAACAGGTCATGACCGGACCGGAGTTGAGGCAGACCCCGGATGGCCCGGAACGGGATGCCATGGTCCTGCGCAGTCATGTGTTCGCCCGGGTGGAGCCGCGGCAGAAGCTGGAGATCGTGACCGCCCTGCAGCGCCAAGGCCATTTTGTGGCCGCCAGCGGAGATGGGGCCAATGATGCCCCGGCCCTGAAGTCGGCCCAGGTCGGTGTGGCCATGGGCAAGAGCGGCACCGATGTGGCCAGGGAGACGGCCGAGATAATCATCACCGACGACAACTTCGCCTCCATAGTGGCCGGTGTGGAAGAGGGTCGCATAGCCTACGCCAATGTGCGCAAGGTGATCTTCCTGCTGATCTCCACCGGCGCTGCTGAATTGGTGCTGTTCACTCTGTCATTGTTGGCGAATCTGCCCTTGCCGCTGCTGGCGGTGCAACTGCTTTGGTTGAACCTTGTGACCAACGGCATCCAGGATGTGGCCCTGGCGTTTGAGCCGGGGGAAGGCAATGAACTAAAACAGCAACCGCGCCCACCAAAGGAGCCGATCTTCAATCGAATCATGATCGAGCGGGTGCTGCTCTCGGCCCTGGTCATCGGCATAGTGGCCTTTCTCATATTCCAACAACTGCTGGGGCTGGGCATGTCGGTGGACGAGGCGCGCAACGGTACCCTGCTGCTGATGGTCCTGTTTGAAAACATCCACGTGTTCAACAGTCGTTCCGAAACCCTTTCGGCATTACTGCATAACCCCATGCGTAACCCACTGCTGCTGTTCGGAACCGCTATCGCGCAGATGATCCATATAGGGGCTATGTACACACCCTGGATCAGCGATGTGCTGCACATCCATCCGGTCTCGTTTGATCTATGGCTGCACCTACTGGTTATGGCGCTAACGGTGTTGTTGGTTATGGAAGGGCATAAGTTGGTGCGGAGATATGTGTTGAAGTAGTTTGGGGTTTGGCGCTCTATAAACCGGCATCCTGAAAACCTTCACCGTCACCCCGCGACTTGAGCGCGGGGTTCAGTAGAAGATGTGCCTCCATTCGGCCAAAAGCGGAAGGACTGGCATAAAGTAAGTGGTATCACAATGATCTAAATAGCGGAAGTAAACGGTAGTATTTTGCTGGTATCACGACATTCAGAGGATGTATAGCGAGACCTCGCAGATCTATCATATTGATTTTATATTTTTTATGGTGCTATATAGAGGTTTCACGAAAAATGTATAACGAGACATAAGGTCTCGTTAATATAACTGTTATACGAAAAAGACACGGAATAATGATTAAGGATTTACTGAATTCCATTAAGGTGCACCTTTACGAAAGAGCTACAAGCCCGCTTCTTGGTGCATTCGTCGTATCTTGGGGGCTATGGAATTACCGGTTCTTATTAGTTATTACTAGCTCGGAACCGGTAACAAAGAAATTCGAAATTATCGACAAAACAATCTACTGCGAGCCTTCCGGCTATCTCTTGCAGGGCGGCATCTTCCCATTGGTTACAGCTCTAGCTTTCATATTCTTTTATCCGTATCCAGCGAGATGGGTTTACGGCTATTCAAGGAATCGCCAAAAAGAACTGAAAGAATTGCGGCAAAAAATTGATGATGAAACACCACTAACGAAAAAAGAATCACGTGCCATTCGTAGAGAGGCGCTAAATTTAGAACGCGCTCTTCAGTCTAAGATCGATAGTAGAGATAAAGAGATTCAACGCTTAAAGGAAGAGATTGAAGCTATTTCATCTGTTGAACAAAAGCCCTTAGAGCCTTCCGATACCCCCGAAGCTGAAGGGCAAAGCCCCAATGAAGAACAAATGGAGCTCCTCCGAATTGTTGCAAAACACGGGGAATGGGTGCCTGAAGAAACTGTCTTAAGTGCCTCAAAACAAACACGAGTAAAGGCTGAGTTCAATTTGGGCGAGCTTATCCAAGGGGGATTCGTGGTGAAGAAATACAGAAGTGCGAGAGACGCGCAATGCATTGATCTTACGCATCTCGGTAGAACAGAGTTGGTGAAAACTGGCGAGTACGAAAGGTAACGTATAACAAGTGGCTACACCGGACAAAATACTCGCAACGCTCGCATTTTTCCGGTGAGCCAAGCGTTACTTAACTTTCCCTAGGCTATGACATCAGCAAATTACGAAATCGTCGGAAAACACTATTCGAGTCTTCGTCAGCCTGATCCTAGAATTGCTAAAGCTATCCATGCTGAGTTGGATGGCGCAGACTCAATAGTAAATATCGGAGCGGGTACTGGATCATATGAGCCTTTTGATAGGCAGGTCGTGGCAGTTGAACCATCAGAAACTATGATTGCTCAACGAATCGATAGAGTAAACACTAAGGTATATCGTGCCTCTGCCGAAAACCTGCCATTTGAATCAAATTCTTTTGATGCGGCTTTGGCTATTTTAACAATCCATCATTGGAATAATTGGCAAGAAGGCCTTCAAGAGATGCTACGAGTAACTAGGGATAAAATTGTATTGCTAACTTGGGTAGGAATGCCGGAAGGTTTTTGGCTTTTTGATTATTTCCCTGAAATTGAATATATAGATAAAGATTTGTTTCCGTCGATTGAACAACTATCAACTGTGCTTGGGGATGTTGATGTAAAAACGGTTCCTATACCATCAGATTGCACCGATGGATTTTTATGTGCCTATTGGTCTCGTCCTGAATGTTATTTAGATTCAAGAATTCGATCTGCTATATCGACATTCTCACGCATAAATAAAGTAGAGGAAGGAGTGAAGATGCTTTCAAGAGATCTGGAAAGCAGAGAATGGTATAGAAAATATGGCTACCTAAAAGAAATGCTGGAGTTTGATTTTGGGTATAGACTTATTGTTCTAAACAAAAATGCTTAAAGAATGCATCATACAAACAGGCTCAATTGAAATTTCCTGAATGGTCCGCTTAGGGCACTGAACTGCCGGATATGGCACTGAACGGTCAGAAGCGAACTATTCGAAACAACTTTATAAAAGACGAGTTGGCTGATATTCTGCACAATTCGTAAGGAATAACAATACAGCAGGATGCGTTCTTTTCAGATATCCGAAAGTATTCACACAATCCCTGAAATATCGTCAGGCCGTCAGGGGCTATTTCATTTATTTTTAATGGGGGGTGATTTTAATGCTCTTAGTAGAATGAAGTTGCTGTTATAAAATCTTAAGGCTATATGCTTCAAAAAAGGAACGTGGGAAGTGCTTCGATAATGCACAATGACTAAGGAGAAAAGTAATGAAGAAACTATATATAGTTGTCCTATTGTTTTTCGTCATGCAGTTGAATGGAATTGCTATTAGTAATGCTGAAGCTGCGCACGTTGTAATAGCTAGTGATGATTGGATTTTTACCAATAAAGGATTTTCCAGTCGCCCAGTAGATACAGCCAATTTCGCAATAAATTTAGCTAAATATCTTACTGGAAGTACAGCAGGTAAGATACATGCTTATACTAATTTTCAGTCTTTAACGCAGTCCAGCTTAGCTAGTACGCTAAGCAATGCAGGGTATACATACACAACTGGAACAGGTATATCATTTGATCTTCAAACAATTTCACAATTTGATGCGTTATTTTTCGGCATTAGCTCATTCTCGCAAACTGAATTAGACATACTTTCACAATATGTTGCTAATGGTGGAGGTATTTATATACATGGAGGATATGGCATGAGCAATCCAGGCGGAGCTGCGGCTGCTTGGAATTCTTTCCTAAGTCAATATGATTTGGCCTTTGGTACTAGCTTTTTGAGTATGGGCGGGAACATACCTATTTCAAGTACCCATCCTCTTTTTGATGGAGTATCCGCTCTTTATATGCTTAATGGGCATACGATAACTAATAGTAACGTGATTGCAACTAGAACAAATGGGACACCTTTATTTGCGGCAACTTCAACCGTTCCCATTCCTGGCGCTATTTTGCTTCTGGGTTCCGGCCTAACATTTTTAATGGGTATTAGCCGGGGTAAGAATAAACAAACTGTCTAGACTTAAGGATCCCGCGGTTAGCCCGCGGGATACCTAATAAAAGAGATGCATTTATTTTTGAAGGATAGCTTTGAGCTAATGTCCGAAAAT
>JBNKSV010000050.1:0-13716 GCA_050297535.1 Sedimenticolaceae bacterium | reverse complement strand
CTGGTGGATGATATTCGCTCCCGCATCCGCTCATCCAGGGCATCGGGATCAGCAACCGAGCCAAAGAGCAAGACGTTATCCAGCGCTATCAACCCACCTGATCGAAGCAACTGCAGTGATCGTTCGTAATAGCCGTCGTAGTTGATCTTGTCCGCATCTATAAACGCCATGTCGAAACTTCCGGCCTGACCATCATTCAGTAGCGCATCCAGAGTTTCCATTGCCGGGGCAATTCGCAGATCAATCTTGTGATCCACTCCTGCCTGTTTCCAATAACGTCTGGCAACATTGGTCCATTCCACATGGGAGTCACAAGCCACAACCAATCCATCATCCGGCAGCGCCAAGGCGACCGAGAGAGCGCTGTATCCAGTATAGGTTCCAATCTCCAGGGTCTTGCGAGCACCTAACATCTTCACCAGCAACGCCATGAACTGCCCCTGCTCTGGCGGGATCTGCATGACGGAGTTAGGGTCTTTATCCGTCTCTTTGCGTAACGCGGACAACACCGGGTGTTCACGCAGCGACACGGAGAGCAAATAATCATACAAGCCTTTCGACATTTGGATATCACTTTTCCGCATCTATCTTACTCACAATAGCGCGCACCCTGGCGCGTATAAAATCACCCATTATGTTTTTACCATTCTCCATCAGCACATAGTTAACCGGTACCAACAACATGGTGATGAAGGTGGCAAACAGCACGCCGAAACCGAGAGATACGGCCATAGGTATCAGAAACTGAGCCTGGGTGGACTGCTCATACAGCAGCGGCATCAATCCAATAAAGGTGGTGAGAGAGGTCAGCATCACCGGACGAAAGCGGGCTGCGCCTGCAGTGAGAATGGCATCTCTCAGCCCCATATCCTCTCTATGCTTATTGATATAGTCCACCAACACCAGACTATCATTGACCACGATACCGACCAGAGCCATCAATCCCAACAGACTAGGCATAGTCAGATCGATCCCCATTATCCAATGGCCACCCAGGGCTCCTATGATGCCAAACGGTATGACCGACATAACAATAAAGGGCTGCGCATAGGACTTAAATGGTATGGCCAGCAAGGCATAAATGACAAACAACACTATCACTAGGCCGAATGCTATCGACCGAAACGACTCCTCCTGCTCTTCCGCCTCACCGGCAAATTTAAAACTAACACCTGGATACTTGGCCACCAGTTGGTTTGCGTATCTGTTCAAATCCTCTTGGATCAGGGTCATGTTGGCCCTTTCCTTATTCACATCCGCCGTAACCTTAACCGTGCGGTACCTATTGATGCGAATAATAGAGGTTGGACTCTTGCCCGGTTTTAGCTCAACTATCTGCCCTAGCGGAACGCTCTGCCCTTCGCTATTGGTAACGCGCTGATCAACCAGATTAAAGACAGATTTTCTTTCCGATTCCGGGAAACGCACCATTACCCGAATATCGTCACGTCCACGCTGAATGCGCTGCACCTGATAACCAAAAAAACCATTGCGTATCTGGTTTAAAACATCGGAACGGGTAAAGCCTAGGGCATAGGCCTCTGGTTTAAGTTCCACCAGCAACTCTTCTTTACCGTCTGATAGGCTGTCTTGTATATCGAACACCTCGGGGAATTGGTGCAGGTAGGTCTTCATCTTATCCGCAACCTCGGAGAGTGTAGACAGTTCACCACCAAAGAACTGGATGTCTATTGGATCGCCACCATGCATGATCTCGGCCCTAAAGTTTAGCGACTCCACTCCTGGCAGAACACCGATCATCTTTCGCCACTCCCGCACCAGCTCAGAACTGGTGATCTGGGATTTACGATCCTCCGGCGGCACCGTCTCTATCATTACTCGTCCGGTATTAGAACTGGAACCACCGGTGGTCGACTGGATATCCAGGATAAGATCGCCCTCGTCTTCATCATGGTACTTCTTTTTCAGAACGAAGGCGGCATCGGTAATCTTCTTTACATAGTTGTCAGTAACCTCGAACACCGTACCCGCAGGCATGGTCAGCGTGACCCGAGCCACCTCACTCTGCACCCTGGGCATGAAGGTGAATCTGGTGTATCCGGTCACGACCAACATAACCATAAGCAGCAGAACACCGGTAAAAGCAACCACAGTACTCCATTTGTTATCCAACACGATCTTCAGGATCGGTCTGTAGTACTTCAGTACAGCCTGCTCAAAGCCATCTGCAAACTTGACCTGAAAGCGTTCTAACTTACTATTGCTCTGACTCTTGGAACGCAACTTTATATGCTTCAGGTGTGCTGGCAATACGAACTTGGATTCAATCAGGGAAAACAGGAGGATCGGAACCACCACTATTGGAATCTGGACAAACAGCTCCCCGCGCACGCCCTCAACGAATGCCAAGGGGATAAACGCAGCAACGGTTGTCAACACACCGAAGGTAACCGGAATGGCCACCTCCTTGGTGCCGTTGATGGCCGCATCCAGGCCGTTCTCCGAATTACGCAGGTGGGTGTATACGTTCTCACCGGTAACAATGGCGTCATCCACCACGATACCTAACACCAACAGAAATGCGAACAGGCTCACCATATTCAGGCTTATGCCGAAATAGGACATGGACACAAACGCGCCCATAAAGCTCACCGGGATACCGATAAACACCCAGAAGGCGATGTACGGGCGCAGAAACAGGGTGAGCAGAAGCAGCACCAATACACCGCCCTGGATCGCATTGCTGGTCAGGGTCTGGAGGCGCTTTTTCACTATCAGGGAACGGTCACGCCACACCGACAACTCCACTCCCTTAGGCAGACCGGCCTGACGGCTTGCCACATACTCCTTCACCTTATCGGCCACATCTATCGCACTCTGGTCTCCCACCCGATATATATCCACAAACGCCGCCATCTGGCCATTGAAGCGGCTGCGCAGCACGGTCTCCTCAAAGCCATCATATACGCGTGCAATATCCCTGACCTGCACCTTGCTGCCATCAGGACGGGTTAGGACTACGATGCTCTCAAACTGTTCGCGGTCATAGGCCTTACCCTTAGAACGAATGAGGATCTCACCACCGTCGGCCTTAATTGTGCCCGCAGATATATCTTGGGCGCTCTTGGCTATGGTGTCCGCCACCTGCTTAAGCGAGACCCCATATTGGCGCAGGCGATTTTCCGATACCTCTATGGCAATCTCGTAGTCGCGTACCGAATCCAGGTCGGCCTGAGTGATACCTGGGACACGCAACAGATCATCCCGTACCTGTTCCGCCATGGCGCGGATCTCTTTCTCTGAATAGGGTCCAGCTATGGCAACGGAGATAACCTCACGGCGCCTAGTGGTCAGGCTTATAACCGGCTTTTCCGCCTCGCCAGGAAAGTTGTTGATGGCATCCACCCGGCTTTTAATGTCGGATAACAGTTCCCTGGGGTCATAACTGGGATCAATCTCTATGTCTATGCGGGCGGAACCCTCAGAAGAGGTGCTGGTTATCTCATCAATACCCTCCAAATCCTGCACCGCCTCCTCAACCAGGATGGCGACGCTCTGTTCGGCATCTTCCGGGGTTGATCCACGCAGAGAGATACTGACAGTAACCTGTTCTAGGGTTATGTCGGGAAACACCTCCAGCGGGATCCGTTCTGAGAGTGAAAACAGCCCTACCACCAGCAGGCTGAACATCAACAGATTGGCCGCGACGTGATTGCGCGCAAACCAGGCTATCATTTCTGCATACTCGATTTGCGCGATTTGTCTGCGCGTACCTTATCCATACCGGCACCAGTTCCACGCTTTTCCATAGTCTTATTGCCAGGCGCCAATTTTTTTACCGGGGTACCGGTGCTAACCCTGCCTAATGGCGTCAGAACCAGCTGATCTCCTCCCACTATCCCCCGTTTGATCAATGCCTCTTTGCTGCCCTGCCAGGAAATCTCTATCTCTCTGCGCTCCAGCACACCATCTTTGTACAGGTAGACATAACTACCCTGGTAGATAGCAGCATTAGGAATGACGATTGCGCTTTCAACAGTTTTACCCTCAATCTCGGCAGTCACATACTGACCGATCTTCAGTGGGCGTAGCTCTTTGTTGGGTTGCGAGTAAGGCGCACTGATTTGAGCGGTTATATTAAGCTGCTGACTCTGTTCATCTATTGCACCAGCCGTGCGCACCAGAATGGCCGACCAGGACTGAGGCTTCTCACCCAGACTGTTTATGATCCTGGCCTTGGGTAAACCCTCGCCGCCATTATCCTTGTTCGAAGGATGTTCAGGTAAAATAATAAATGGTAGTTCACTGTTTTTGATCGGCAAGCGTACCTCGACATAATCAATAGCATAGATCTTAGCTAGACTGGTATTGGCAGAAATCACATCGCCTATATCCACGCTCTTGGAGAGAATACGACCCGCATAAGGAGCGCGTATCTGAGTGCGCTCCACATCCAACCTTGCCTGTTTTAGCTTCGCCTCCGCTGCACCAATCTTTGATTTGGCCGCCGCCAGTTGCGGGATATTGAGTGCAAAATCGGTGACTGGCCCCTTACTTCGCAGATTTCTTCTATCATTGACCGCCTGATCGGCAAGCACCTGCTGTTCGGCATAATTAACCTTGGCGTCCGCCAGTTCGGCGGCCGCAATATCCACCTGAATCTCGTAGTCGCGTGGATCTATCTTGACCAACACCTCTCCCTGCTCAAAAAAGCCGCCGTCACGAAAATTGGGACTAACTTCTATAATCTGGCCCGACACCTGCGCCACCAACTGACCTTGAATGCGTGGTTCTACACGACCAAAAGAGCTAATCATTACCCTGTACTTTTGAGGAACGACGGTAAGCGTTTCTACAGAGATAGCTGGAGCCGGCGGCATATTATGTTTCTCAGCCCCAGGCTTAAAAAGCACCAGAAGCAATGCGACAAATACAAAAAACGCCAGCAGATATAACGGAAGATATTTCCGATAGTCCAGTTTAAATTGTGGAAGGTTCATATTTTATTGTGTTATTTCACACACCTACAGGATGTTCCCAAGATTCGAATAATCGCAAGACGATTTAACACAGGCATTGATATTATGCAAAACTACCTATCGATGGACTTTTAGACAAGAGAAAAATTGTAACAGAATGTAACTACAGAATGTCCTGGATAGAACAGATAGATTTAAGCAAAGGCGAGGAAGAGAGTTAAGACGATTATTGTTCTACCCACCGCCAACTAAAGTTACCGTTTCTTTACACCAGGGATCGCCACTGGGACCGGGACGTTCCAGCTCGTTCCATAGTTCTGAGATCTGTTCATTGGATATACCGTTGGCATGGAGGAAGGTTACTTCTTTTCTCAGGGAACCCAGATAAGCCTGCTTGCCAACCATCTTGATCATAGTCTTCACATCCATTTCTATACCATGATCTTTCAACAACAGGTCCAAGGTCTCTTCAATGCTGTGCGATACCAACAAGTCCTTTGCCAGCCTGCCGGAATCCACCACATACTCAACCCCCTGACGCTTCTGTGCCTCTTGCATGACCAGGTGAATCTCGCCTTTCATCTTGCGCCATTTCTGCACACCCTCATGCGATGCTTCACTGGCAAGTTTTGGGTAGGTCATGTTGAGATGCTCCAACTGCTCAGCACACTCTTCCAGTACTTCCATCATCTTTTTATCTTCAACAGCTATCATCCCCTACACCCAAGTTAAAGTATTGAAAAGTTCGGCCAGTAGATACGTTAGCGGCAGCAACGCCAAACCCTTTAACTGCGACAACCTCCCCCTAAATGAGCCTTATTCTCAAATCGGCCCACGCCATCCAACACACAATTTTTTACTCCAAAAACATGGCATCTCACACACTATAGTGTGTGAAATAACATATTGATTTTTAATCATATTTTTATGTATTGTGGGTTGTAGCTTCACCATATTCAAAGAGTGATGTAAATCACCGAATAACAACTTTAAAAAACACAGCACGAACATGGGAGTTTTCATAATGAGGAAAAAGAGCATGCGGGATTTAACCCGCAAAAGCCTGTTGCTGGCCAGCGGCATAGTCATACCAGCCACAGCAAGCGCGGAATATCTAGGTGTGGTAGTGGTTACGGCGGGACGCACCGAGCAAAAGATTGAGGAGGTTCCCGCGAGCGTAAGCGTCATAGATTCAAAAGAGCTGGATACGGTCAAATTTATTGATTCACGTACAGAATTGCTTAAGCGTATCCCAGGTTACAGCATGATCAGGAACCTGCGCATCCCTATGGGTGGCAAAAACTACACGGTCAACCTGATCGACGGCATGGCCACCAGTTCCTCCTTCGGTAGCGGCACCATCGGCTCCCTTGAAGACATCAACACCTCAGACATTGAGAGAGTAGAGATCATTCGCGGCCCGGCATCCGCCCTGTACGGTAGTAATGCCGTAGGTGGTGTAATCAATGTCATCACGCGCAAACCCCCTGTTAATCCTGAGTACAAGGTATGGGGCGAGGCTGGTATGTTCGGACGTGGCCGTGGTGGCGTCTCCGCAGCAGGCAGTTCAGGACCGGTAGGATATTTTCTGGATGTGAACAAGTTGGATTATAGGGGTTGGCAGGATCGAACCACCAACGAACGCGACCAAGCCAGCGGTAAGATGGTGTTCGATATAAATGACTATTCCACGCTTACGGTAAGAGCCGAATATCTCAACACCTATCAGGAACAACCTAGTACTCTAAGCGATGCAGAATTCGATGCTGATTGGCAACAAGCATCGACTTACGATTCCTATAGCACCGGTCTTGTAAAAACCGCCAACGTCAAGTACGAGCTCGACCTAAGTTCCAAATCCAGTATCGAAATATCCTATGGTTATCGCGATGGCTTTTCCGAAGGAATGGCCTCCTACAACTCCACCTTCAGCACCAAAGATATGATCAACCAGAACCTGGTTGGCATGTTCAAACGAGATTTTGATTTTTATCGTTCCCAGTTGGTTGCTGGTATTGATCTACAGCATAGCGATACCAATGAGACAAGTTATTCCGGCCCAAATACCAGCTCCAGCATCTCCAAGGAGTGGGATATGTTGGCCGAGGTTACATCTCCATTCTTTCAGTATGAGATCTCACCTTTGGACTGGATGCGCCTGTCACTGGGGGCGCGCCATGATCACATCAAGTATTCCGCGGTAGGCAATCAGAGCAGTACCGAATATGATGAGGAGGTAACCTATTCCAACCTGAGTCCCAAGGCCGGTATCACCTTCGACCTGGGCAACAACAACAGCCTGTGGTTCGGCTATGGCCAGGGCTTTGTGGTGCCCAGTCGTACCTATCTGTTCGTGGGCAGTGGTTATGGTGCAAATAAATACAATCCCAACCCGAATCTGTTGCCGGAGACGGCGGAGAACTTCGAGATTGGCGTGCGCGGCAGACTGTTTAATGACCGGCTCAACTACGACATAACTGCATACCGCACCGATATCGAAGACATGCTAGTGGCCGACGACACCTTAAAAACCTATGTAAACGCCGGACTGGTGCGGGTACAGGGTCTGGAATCCGCCATTGGTTACAGCATAAACGACCATTGGCGTCTGGATATCACCCACACCTACGCGGACAACAAATACATAGATTTTGTCACCGGAACCACGGTTTACAGCGGCAACACCCTGCCAGCATCTCCAAAGCATCATCTGGATGCCCGCCTCACCTGGATGCCAATCCACAACCTGGAGGCGGAGCTGGAGTGGAATCACATCAGTGAATATTACACCAGCAACGACAACGCAGATCCTAAAGGCATGGCCAAACGCCCAGACCTGTTCAATCTCAGAGTTTCATACGACATGGACAACAACTGGTCGTTCTGGGGTCACATACTGAATCTGACTGATCGTAAATACGCAGAACGCGTATCTTACGGATCATCAGGAAGATCAAACACCGTTGGCAGCCCCAGGACCTTCTATGCCGGTGTAGCTTATGGGTTTTAGATCAGAAAATCGCTCTGCCAAATCGGCATATACCTAATGTGTCAGCAGAGAAGATGCGCCGAGGGTTTTATACAAAATGCGTTATTTCACACACTTTTGTGTGTGAAATAACATATTGAATATTAATCGCATTTTTATGTATTGTGTGATCCCGTCGCCATGTGTTAAATGAGTCATTACAACATAAAAAATAACATGTTATCCCTAACGAAACGTCTCAGTATAAACAAACCCGTTTTGTTGTTTGGAGAGAATCTTATGCTAACCAGATCATGCCGATTTGTCGTCGGCGCATTAACCATGCTGCTGTGCTCCAGTGTCTCTATTGCAGGCACCTTGTGGCTCTCTGACCAATCTCCCCATGCCGGACATGGCGGAGGACATTCCCATGGCGGGCCGGTGCAGATGCGTCGTGGAATCTATTACAAACAGATGTGGTTACGGAATGGCGCCACCCCGGCGGATTCCGGCTATCTGGTGATGGGCACCAAGTTTTCTCCACTGATCCTGATGGATACGAAGGGAGATATAAAGGAACTCAAGATCAAGAAAGACAAGCAACACGGCATGCTGAATGTGGACTTCCCCATGCCTGACGAGGGTTTCTATAACGCCTATATAAGCCATACCTGGATCGACCAGAATGTCCGCCAGATACAGATAGCCAAGGCCGAGGTCCTGAAACACAGCTGTCGGGAAGGGCATGATAACGTACAGGAAAAGATGCCGCTTAAATACAACCCAGATATTCCACTGGAGATGGTGCGTGAACGCATCCCCCATGAAAACTTTCACAGTAAGCTGAGTTATGGCGACAAGGTAACCTTCACCGTACTGCGTAACGGCAAGCCGCAGTCTGGCGCGGAAGTAACCATGACCACAGCTCAGGGTTGGACTAATCAACAGACCAGTGATAGCCAGGGCCGAGTAAGCTTCAAGATGATTCGTGATTACTTTCCACCCTGGAGCATGTTCAACAAACGCTTCCCTCAACCTTATATGGTAAGTGCTGATTATCAAACGACAGAGGCCGGAGACGCAGATGGACAGCGCTACGATGCCACACTCTATCGCGCCAGCTACTCCGGCAATTACTACCCATCCGAGAGTGATTACCAGTCATATGCCTATGGCCTGATGATCGGAACCTTCGCCTTGGTATTTAGCGGCCTGGCGGTCTATCTGTACCGGCGGCGGCGTAACCGCCCCTATCGCGAGGTACGTTTCGATGAGTAAGTTACGTACCGCAGTAAACAACGTAAATCTGCGCAGTTTTCGCTTCTGGCTGCAGATCGCGTTCTTTGCCCTATTCGTATATGGAGGCTACTTCGCCATCAACCTGGGAAACAGCCTGCCTACATTCGCCTGTGGTTTTAATCAAGAAGGACGCGGCGGCGTCTGTTTCCTACTGCCGTTACAACACCTGCTGTCTGGTAACTGGTCGCGATTGTTCAGCTATGCCGGTATAGCGGTGCTAATGGCATTTCTCTATTTCGCCCTTTGGTTCATCGTGCTCAACAAGGCCTGGTGCGGATTTGCCTGTCCTCTTGGTACTCTTCAGGACTGGATCACCTCCCTGCGCACCAAGATTGGAATCCGTTACTCACGTTACAGCCAGGGACAGTTCCGGAACCTTACGGTAATCAAGTATATATTGCTGGCTTTGACCATGCTGATCCCACTCGCTATTGGGGGAGGATTTCTATCCCACTCTATGGGTACGCCCTTTTGTGACATCTGTCCCGGGCGCATGATCATACCCTTGTTCACCGGCGATGCTTCTCAGTTCACCATCGACTTCTCCGATAAGACCAGCATGGTGCTGACCGCCCTGGGCATGTTCATCACCGGCCTATTCTTTGTCGGAGCCTTTGTAAAGAAACGCTTCTTCTGTTTCTTCTGCCCAATGAGCGCATTGCAGTATCTATTTTCCAAGCCCGCCCTACTCAATCTGAAAAAGGATGGGGATAAATGCACCCGTTGCGGCGACTGCTTCCGGGTGTGCGATCTGGAGATCAAAGAGATCGCCGACGATGTAGAGAACAAACGCATAATGCAGGACGATTGTATCCTGTGCCTCAAGTGCGTAGCCGCTTGCCCGGAAGATGGGGCGCTCAAGGTAACCTTCATCGGAAAAACCATCTTTGAATCGACTGAAGAAGGCTTTATTAAACGCATGAATCACCACCAGGAACCTAATCGTGAACCAAACAACGACACAAACTGATCCAGCCGCATATAACCGCAGCCGCCAGGCGCGTGAAGCGGAGAACATCCTTGATCACATTACAGATCGCTTCGATGACAACCCCAAGGGCATGGAGTATTTCTATTCCCTGTTCCGCCGCGTCTACTGCCAGGGAGAAACCCTGCCGAAGAACAAGACGCTGGTGGGAACCACCTGCATCCATGTGCCGGAGGAATTGATCTATGCGTCAGGCGCCACCCCGGTGCGTCTCTGCAACGGTTCCTATCACTACGATCAGATCGGCGGTGATTTCATGCCAGCCAAATCCTGTTCCCTGGTAAAGGCCACGCTGGGGATGCTGCACGCGGAAAACCCGGTGCCGCGTACCGGCAAGCCGGATATGGTGGTAAACCTAACCACCTGTGATCAGAAAAAGAAGGCCGGCGCCATGATCGCGGATATGGGCTACAACGTATACGATCTGGAACTGCCACCATCCAAGGACAGCGAAGAGGCACGCATCTATTGGCAACGCTCGGTACGTAGTTTCGCCATGCAGTTACGTAAACTGACCGGGAAAAAGCTAACACGCAAAAACCTGCGTTCAGCCATAGCAAAGATAGCCCGCGCCCAGACCGCGTTCCGCACCATGCACAACCTGCGCAAGAGCAGCCCGGCGCTGTTTCTCGGAAAAGATGCATTCCTGGTTACCAACGCCTACTTCTTTGACGATATTGAGAGCTGGACAGAGGCGGTAGAAAACTTAAACCAGGAGTTGCTACAACGGCAGCAAGATGGATTCCAGGCGGCGCAACGCAAGGCCCCGCGCATAGTCTTTACCGGTTCACCACCAATCTTTCCAAATCTCAAACTACCACTGCTTATTGAAGAGGCTGGGGGCATTGTCGTGGCCGATGAGACCTGCTCAGCCAATCGCATGCTCTATGATATGACCGCTGTAGACGAATGGCTGGTGGGTGACATGGTAGACAGCCTGGCCGACAGATACCTCAAGCCCTGTACCTGTCCCATCTTCCCTAATAATGAGGATCGCCAGCGCCGCATGCTGGAACTAGCAGACAGCTTTGACGCCGACGGCGTAGTCTATCAAGTGTTTGCCGGTTGCCAGGTCTATGAGATGGAACAACGCAGCATAGCCGATGCACTGGCGGCAAAGAACATTCCCATGCTCTACGTAGAGACCGATTACAGCATGGATGATATGGGACAGCTATCCACCCGTATCGAGGCGTTTATTGAATCAATCAAAAACAGGAAGAGAAAATCGGCATAACATTTACCCCTCGCCCCCTTGGCGAGAGGGGAGGGTTGAATTGCATGTTATATTTTAGCCCCTCGCCCCTTTGGGGAGAGGGGGGGGGGGTGAATTGCATGTTACATTTAGCCCCTCGCCCCTTTGGGGAGAGGGGTTGGGGTGAGGGGGCAACAACTAACACCCCCCTCATCCCCTGCCCTTCTCCCCACCGGGGAGAAGGGAGTTTTATTACGAAGGAAAAATTGTATGAGTAAGTATTTCGCAGGACTGGATATCGGCTCCACCGCCATCAAGGTAGCCCTGGTGGACGAAGAGGGAAAGCATGTAGGCGTACACGTTACCGCCTCCGGTAGTCTGTTTCACAAAAACGCCAAAGAAGCGCTGGCCCATTTGCTGGCACAACACAACCTGCAGCATGATGATGTGCACTATCTGATCGCCACTGGTTACGGTCGTAAGCTATTCAAAGAGGCGGACGATTCCATCAGCGAGATCACCGCCAACGCCATCGGCGCCCATGAGACCGGCAAGGCCTTCGGTGGCGTGCGCACCATAATCAACATCGGTGGCCAGGACTCCAAGGCGATCCAACTAGATAGCGACGGACACGTCGCCAACTTCGCCATGAACGACAAGTGCGCTGCCGGAACCGGACGCTTTCTCGACGTAGCGGCGCGCAATATGGAGATCGACCTGGAGGAACTGGGTGACTACCACTTCAATGCACAGGCCGCACCGCTCTCCATCAACAGCACCTGCACCGTGTTTGCCGAATCCGAGATCATAGGCATGCTGGCCAATGGCCACGGCAAGGGGGAGATCATCGCCGGCATCCACTACTCCATCGCCAAACGCACCGTGCGTCTGGCCAAGCGGGTCGGCATTGAAGATCGCGTCTACTTCGATGGTGGTCCGGCACTGAACAAGGGACTGGTTGCAGCACTGGAAGACGAGATGCAACGGGAGATCATCGTACCGGAACATCCCCAGACCACCACCGCCTTCGGTGCGGCGGTACTGGCGCGCAATGAATATTTTGCCGAGTGTGAGCAACCGGCATGACACCGGTCGATCAGACCCTGCTTACCATACCCATGGCCATGATTCTTGGCCTGGTATTCGGCATGAGTTCATGTACCATCTCATGCCTGCCATTCCTGGGTCCGGTATTTATCGCCAGCGAGGGCGGCATACGCCGTTCCTGGCGCATAATGTTGCCCTTCTCTCTCGGTCGACTCGCCAGCTACACCATACTTGCCACTGCCGCCGGTGTTACCGGGCAGATCATCGGCAACAGCAGCGCCGCCAATCAGGAGTTGCGCTGGCTGCTGGGGATGGCCGCGTTGATCCTGGGTATAGCCATGCTGCTGCGCAATCCCGGAAAGAGTTTCTGCACCAAGAAATCGAACAACGAGGTGCCGTTGCGCGATCTGCGCAACGAGTCGGCAGACGCCATGCTGCCAGGTGGACTATTTCTGCTGGGTGCAGGCATGGCGTTGTCACCCTGCGCACCGCTGGGCAGTGTCATCTTATCCGCGGCCGTCGGCGCCAATGCCTGGCACGGGTTGTGGTTGGGACTTGGTTTTGGGCTTGGAGCCATCGTAATCCCAAGCATATTCTACGGCATCGGCTTCGCCTGGTTCGGCGACCGACTGCGGGAACAGTTAAGCAATAGTCACAAATATATTGTGCGCCTTAGCGCGGCTTTGTTGATCTTTACCGGGGCGGGGAATATCCTAGCATAACGATTCTGGAGGCAGAGTCAGGTGTAGGGCAATGAAATGGACTCCTCCCTCCTAAGCGGCATCTATGTGCCAAACTGTGGATTCTAAGATCACAGTTAATAGAAAGGAGGAGCCCAAATGAAGCTTAAACGAGTTGGTGTAGATTTAGCAAAGAGTGTTTTCCAGATTCACGGTGTCGATAGTCACGAGCGAGTTGCGGTGAAGAAACGGCTGAAGCGCAAGGAGATGCTTGATTTCTTCCGTCAGATCGAACCATGCATTGTTGCGATGGAGGCATGCGGAAGTGCTCACTACTGGGCACGCGAACTAGAGAAGCTTGGGCATCAGGCAAGGATTATCTCTCCTCAGTTTGTAAAGCCCTACGTTAAGGGTGGCAAGAATGATGCTAATGATGCTGAAGCTATTTGCGAGGCATCCAGTCGCCCAACGATGTGGTATGTGGCGATAAAGACAGCCGAACAGCAAGCTGGACAGGCACTGCATCGAGTCAGAAGGCGTTTAGTGAAGGCCCGTACTGCCCTGGTGAATGAGATACGCGGTCTACTCTCAGAGTTTGG
>JBNKSV010000049.1:0-14017 GCA_050297535.1 Sedimenticolaceae bacterium | reverse complement strand
TTATGTATCTTATGGGCACTGAACTGCTGTATTCGGCAAAGAGTGGACTAATATCTACCATTAGGTAGTCCTAAGGTCCTGAGATATTCCCAAAGCAAGAAACCCGCCATCTAGGCGGGTTCTTTAGTCAAAACCAGATGCTTTATTAAGCAGTCATAGCCTTCTTGTGGCGGGATATGCCAATTAGACCCAGCATTCCGGAACCAAACAGCCATGCCGCTGCAGGCAGTGGCACTGTATTAGTAGTATGTGACACAAGTTGTGGTGTTCTGAAATTGATAGTCTGGTTCGCCGGATTGCCATAATAATTTATAGATACAGTCGCATAGCCAAAGCCACTGCTGCCCTGCATAACGAAAATGAATGAATCATCATAAAAGGACATACTGGGAGATGGATCATACTGGTACTTTGTCGTAAAACTGGCGTTCCAGCCATACATGTCGTAGAGAGTCTGGTTATTTTGAATCTCGGTGAATATAGATCCGAAATCAAATACGGCATCAGAGTAATAGCTGTAAGAACTGTTTGGCATTGTATAGGTGATAAGGATATTGCTGCCAGTGTCATCAAATCTGTGCATTTCAGTGCCTGCATCATCGTATGTGACTGTCCACTGAATAGTGTCCCCAACAACGAAATTGGAGTGGGTCAGGTTAACAGCGTATATATTGGCCTGCCAGGTATCAGTTACCAAGGCTGCATGCACAGGTAAAGTACCAATAATAAGCAGTACAAACAGGATATTTTTCATTGGGGATCGCATTTTTTCTCCTCAATCAGCCAATAGATTACTCACTTATGTTATTTAAGATTTGTCAGCATGCCAGCATAACGTTCTTCTGTGGGCGACATTTTATCCGGTCCTGTTCTTTGCTTATATTCACCACAAGTACAGTTTTTTACGTACTTTAGTAGGTATTTTCGTGCTATAAATCAGGATAATCTAACACCTATAAGACCAGGGAAATATAATATGAAAATAATCTTGGCGGATGATCATTCACTGTTCCGGGATGGCCTGCGCAGCATGCTGCAGCAGGAGATGACTTGCTATGATGCCGAGACCCTGCAAGAGACTATAAATCTATTGGGTGAACATAAGGATGTACACCTGATCCTTATGGATCTTAAGATGCCTGGAATGAACGAATTTGAGGGCTTGAGAGAGGTTCGTGAGCGCTTTCCAGATATCCCTGTCATCGTGGTCTCAATGTATAGTGAACCTGATATTATTCGCAAGGCTATGTCGTATGGTATCTCAGGCTATATTCCTAAAACCCATAGTTTTGAGGCAATGCATGGGGCGTTAAACATGGTCTTGAACGGAATTACTTATATTCCGGAAGAGGTTCTTGGGGGCGCGCATGAGAAAGACGCAGACGCGCATAGACTTACCAGGAGACAGCAGGATGTTTATAGGCTGCTGATGGAAGGCATGAGTAATCAGGCAATCGCAGACAAACTTTATATCAGCCTGAGTACTGTCAAGATGCATGTAAGTACTATTCTTAAAACTGCCGGAGTAACCAGCCGTTCCCAACTGCTTGCTTCTGGGAATTCGTTATTGGATCGAGGTTAATTTCCGTTCCTGCAAGATGGTCGCGATAGTTTGTTGCAGTATTGCTGCAGTGACTGGCTTGTGCAATATGGGCGTGCCGGTTTCATTGATGGTGCGCAGTTCATTAGGGCCGGTATCGCCAGTGATGATTATTGCAGGCAGATCCGCGCTGAATCTATCCGATAGCATCTTGATAACGTCCAATCCGCTCTTGTGTTTTCTTAGGCGCAGGTCCGTAATCAGCAGATCAGGTGGATCATTAGCATCTACTGTGAACTCACTTATCTGATCCGGTGATTCAAAGGTTCTGGTAATACACCCCCAGCTTTCTAGTTGCAGCTGAAGCCCTTCAAGGATGTTGACATCATCATCTACAATCCAGACCGCAAGATCGAGGAAAACATCATCCACTATCTCTAAATGATGATCCTCTTCAATATCTGTAGCCACGTCCATTTCACCCGGAGGGACTGTAATGGTAAACAGGGAGCCTTTGCCATATTTAGAATTTACTGTTACAGGCGCATTAAGGAGGCTGGATATCTGATGGACAATAGAAAGTCCAAGGCCTACTCCTTTCTCTCTGTCGCGCTCTGGATTATCCAGTTGATGGAAGGCATCAAAAATGGTGCTGAATTCACTTTCCTTGATGCCTCTGCCAGTATCCCACACCTCAAGTCTGACGTTATTGCCGCGTGTGCGACATGCTAACAGTACACCGCCTGAATCGGTGTATTTCAACGCATTGGAGACATAGTTCTCAAGTACCCTTTGTACCAGTATCGGATCGCTATAAACCCAATGGTCGCAGGATCTTACTATAAGCTTCAGTCCTTTTTTCTCGAACTCCTCGCTAAACTTAAACCTGATCGTGTTTAACAACAGGCTCACTGAGAAGTTCTGATATTTCGGCGTGATGACCCCCGCGTCAAAGCGGGACATATCCAGTAGGGATGAGAACATATTCCGCATGCTATCCAGGGCATAACGTAGACGTGAAAGCAGGTAGCTTTGGTTGGTGTCATTGGTATTGCATGCTTGTGTCAGCCCGCCTAGAAACAGCTCCATTGCATATAGGGGCTGGCGCAAATCGTGGCTGGCAGCGGCTAGAAAACGGGACTTATCCATGTTTGCCTTTTCGGCAGCCTTTTTTTGCAGTATCAGTTCTCTATTAGCCGATCCCAACTCAAACTGCATGCTGTAGGTACGTACTAACATTTTATTAAGTTCGAGGGCAAATTTGATCATTCCCCCATAGTAGATAACAAACAGCCCTGCAATAAGCGGGTCAGAAGCCTCAGTAAAGAACAGGACATAAAGAGACTGCACCAATATTGGCATGATCAAACAGAAGTAGATTGGAAGGATAGCTGCTGTGTTAATGGCGCCTGCGAATATGCCCAACAGTGGCAAAAGAACAATGAATGAATGTATATCCCACTTGTCAGTCAGCAACCAGGTTAGTGAGGCCCACTGAGTGCTGCTGGCTAAGGCGTAAAGTATAAAAACAGTTTTGATAAATCTGACCTGGGATTCGGATAACTCCTTGCCAGCAAATTTTATGCATATGATGAGGTGTGGTATTGCGATCACCTGCATAGCGACATACCAGGTGATCAGAATTCCGTGAGGAAAGACATCCCATAGACCGATCAGCATCAGCGTCTGTGCTGCAGTAATGGCCGCATATGAAGTTGGTCTATGTTTCAGGATATGGCCGGTTAAGGCATGGAGTATCCTGGAATCTGTCTGGACCGTCATTATGTGCTCTCTTCTTATTCTGGGGGCTTGGTTGCCCAGGTGGAACAGGGTTAGAAAAGGGAACAGTACCGCAATGAGAACAAAAAATGCAGCAAAGATAAAGCTCGTGTGGTCAAGTAATGGCGGCTGACTTTAAGTCAGCACATAAGCACGTAATATGTTCTAGCCAATGATACTTTTTTATTTTTATCCTTTGATTTGCGCTTATTCGTTTTTTTTATTTTGCCTTATTCAGGCTTTTATGCCTGGGTATAGCGTTGCTTCACCGCCATAGGCGTTGCCATCTTCTTCCTGTGCCCCACGGTCTGATTGACTCTATTTTATTATCTAGGTGGATCCAATCAATACGGTCGTTTCCCTGGATCCCGGCCTTCGCCGGGATGACAGCGAAATGTTAAGTATCTACGTCATTCCCGCGTAGGCGGGAATCCAAGACCGTATGGCAATGCACATAAGCTAACACGGTCTAGTCAGCGCCGATTTTTTTCTTTTTGCTCTTCGGCTTATGTTTTGCCGGTTTTCTATCTTTGGCCTGATCAGGTCTTTTATTTCGTGGTTTGGAAGTTGTTTCACCACCGGAAGCATTAGCATCTTCTTCCAGCCTGATATTTAACTGGCGTCCACATACCCACACCCGCTTGAGGTGCTTGTAGACATCTTTCGGCATGCCTTCCGGCAGGTCTACGGTGCTGTAGTTGTCATGGATCTTGATTTGACCGATGTATTGGCTGTCCAGTCCGGCCTCGTTCGCTATGGCGCCAACGATGTTTTTCGGTTCCACATTGTGTTCTTTGCCGACCTCAATGCGATAGCGTTCCATGCCGTCTTCTGGTGAGCTCTCTTTTACTGGCCGTTTTTCGCGCCTGGGTTGTTCCTCGGTACGCGGTCTTTCTGCGCGTGGCCGTTTATTTTCGGAACGTTCCTCTTTCTGTCTATCCGGTCTCTTTTGCTCTTCGATCTGGAGCGGACGATCCTGCTGGGCCAGATAGGCCAGGGCGGCCGCGACCTGGGTCAGCTCGATGTCGTGTCTCTCCTGATAGTCGGCGATTATGTCCTCAAAAAAGCCCAACTCTTGGGAGGTGATGGCGTCGGTAATGGTCTGCTGGAAGCGTTCCACCCGGCGGCCCGCCACCTCTTTGTGGCTGGGTAGTTGCATCTGGGTGATCTTCTGCCTGGTAGCCTTTTCGATGGCGTACAGCATGCGTTTCTCGCGGGGAGATACGAACAGGATCGCGTCGCCCTTGCGTCCGGCGCGGCCGGTTCTACCGATGCGGTGTACATAGGCCTCGGTGTCGTTCGGGATGTCGTAGTTGATGACGTGGCTGATGCGTTCCACATCCAGTCCACGCGCCGCTACATCGGTGGCGACGATGATGTCCAGTCCGCCGGACTTCAGCCTCTCCACAGTTGACTCGCGTGCGGCCTGATTCATGTCGCCATTCAGCGCGGCGCAGGAGTAACCACGCGCCAGCAGTTTCTCGGAGAGTTCCATGGTCGCTGTCTTGGTGCGCACGAAGATCAGGATGGCGTCAAACTCTTCCACCTCCAGCATGCGGGTCAGGGCGTCCAGCTTGTGCAGGCCGGTGACCTGCCAGTAGCGCTGGGTAATGGTGTCCACCGTGCTGGTCTTGGATTGGATGTGAATCTCGACCGGATCACGCAGATAACGCTGGGCGACACGCTTAATCTGGGTCGGCATGGTGGCCGAGAATAGGGCGGTCTGGCACTGTTCCGGGGTCTGTTCCAGGATCCACTCGATATCCTCGATGAAACCCATGTTCAGCATCTCATCCGCCTCGTCCAGCACGACGCTGCTCAGGCTGTTCAGTTCCAGGGTGTTGCGGCGGATGTGGTCCATAATGCGACCCGGGGTGCCGACGACTACGTGCACACCGCGCTTTAATTGGCGCAACTGGATGGACATGGATTGTCCACCATAGACCGGCAGCACATGGAAGTTGCGGATATGCCGGGAGTAGGACTGCATGGCCTCCGCGACCTGGATGGCCAGCTCGCGGGTAGGGGTGAGTACCAGGATCTGCGGCTTCGCCAGGGTTGCATCCAGACGGCTCAACAGGGGCAGGGCGAAGGCCGCGGTCTTGCCGGTTCCGGTCTGAGCCTGTCCCAGAATATCCTTGCCCGCGAGCAGTGGCGGAATGCTCTGCTGCTGGATCGGGGACGGGGTCTCGTATCCGATCTCTTCTATGGACTTGAGGATGGAGTCGGCTAATCCTAGCTGAGAAAATGCGGAGTTGGCTTTGGTGGACATTGGGCTGCCTGTAATGTGATGGCCTGGGTGTAATCGACGCCGGGGTTTCCGGGCGGAGATAAGAAGGGAGGCGATTCTACATTATTGGCGGGATATTACCTAACAATAATTGGGATTTTTATATAATCGAATTATTCCTTTGAGTCGTCCCCATCCTCGCCTGCCGTAGAGGCTGTTGCCTGGGCTGCATCCGGTGCGGCCTCGCCTTCACCTATGCGCAGCTCCTTGGTATGCAGCAGCACGTCCATGATCTTGCTTCTGCCGCTCAATAGCAGCCGTTGGACGGTACCGCGCGAAATGCCCATCGCCTCTGCGGCCTCGATCTGGCTTTTGCCATCCCAATCGCACAGGCGCATCGCCTCCAGTTCGTCGAGACGGAGCAGGGTCTTTTCCAGTTTGTATGCGGGAATGCCGGAAGGCTTGAAGTTGCGGCCTCCGTTGAAATTACGGCAGTTGCGGCGTTTGCGTCTACCCGGCATCTTGCCCTTCCTCTTGGTTGTGCTCCGGACGGCGCAAATATCTAAGCAGCCCATTCCATTGCTCGGGGTCGAAGACTTCTGGGCATCCCAGGTAGGGGATCTCTCGGCGGTTGATGCTGGCCGGTATGCGGCCGTCTAGGGGTAGGGTCATCAGGACCGGAATATCCAAATCGTTCGCCGTGCTGCGTATCTTGCGTTCATGCTCATCGTCGCCGCGGGATTTGTTGATAACAATGGCGGTTGGAACGCGGAAGGTCTGGGTGATCTTCAGCAGTCGCAGCAGGTCGTGATAGGCGCTGATCGTCGGCTCGGTCACGATCAGGGCTAGATCTACTCCAGTTGCGGCCGAGATGGCGTTGCAGGCGATACCCGGTGGTCCGTCGATCAGGATGTAGCTGGCGCCGGTCTCCTCGGCGCGTTTTTGGGCCCGGCTGCGTACCGCGGCGATGAGCTTGCCGGAGGCCTCTTCTCCAGGTACTAGTTGGGCGTGGATCATGGTCCCGTAGGAGATCTGGGATTCGGACAACGTCCCGGTAATCGCAGGTTTGAGACTGATGGCAGATTCGTCTTTGAGCACGCGCTTGCAGGCGACGATACATGTCCCGCAGCCCTCGCAGTTGGTGGTCGATATTTCGGGGGCGTCACCTAACATCCTGAGGGCATCGAAGCGGCAGACATCCAAACAGATGCCGCATTCCATGCACAGGTCCCTGTCCATAACCGCCTTTTTGCTGCCACTGAAATCGTGACTACAACTCAACATCGGCTGCAGCAGAATGTGCAGGTCCGGTGCGTCCACGTCGCAATCGGCAACAATGCAGTTCGGGAGGAAGGGCAGGATAGATGCGGTGATGCTGGTCTTGCCGGTGCCACCCTTGCCGGAGAGTACGACGATCTCGCGATATGGCTTCATGCGCGCAGCTCCAGTCCGGTTCCGGTCTCGCGCTTGATCGCCTCAAGCAGTGATAGCATGACCTGTCTGACCTCTGGTGATGTCTCTGACAGTAGGTGGCCGTCTGCTCCCGACCGGGCAAAATCGGCATTGAATGCAAGGCGTCCCAGTATGGCGATCCCCTCGCGTTCACAGTATTCATCAATGATGCTGACATCTGGCGTGTCTTTATTGATGAAGACACCAAAAGGCATTTCCATGGCGCGCAACATGCCGATGGCCAGTTGCATATCATGCAGACCGAACAACGTCGGCTCGGTTACGAGCAGGGCGTAGTCACACTCTTCCAGGGCATGGGCGGCGTGGCACCCGGTTCCAGGTGGCGCGTCGATGATCTGATCTATGCAGAAGGCGATGGTGTCGGCGTGATCTTTGAGCTTTTTTATGACCTGTACGCCGGAGTGTTCCCCTTCGTGCAATACGCCCCAGGTCAAAATTGGAATATCGGTTTGGATCCGGTCGTAAATAACACCGGTCTCGCGCTGTCCCCAGCCTATGGCGTTTTTAGTGCAGGTCATCTCGCAGGCCCCGCAGGCATGGCAGAGCTCCTTGATGACTGATCTTCCGCGTTTGCTGATGAGCAGGGCGCCGAATTCGCAGGCGCGGGCGCAGTCGCCGCAGCTGTGACAACGCTCGATGTCTATGATTGGGTATGACGTGGTTACCGGGATGCTGGTAACCGCCCCAGCTGGAAAGTAGAGATGGCTGTTCGGTTCTTCCACGTCACAATCTACCAGGATTGCGCCGCTGAGTCGGGTGAGGTTTACGGCGAGGGTGGTCTTGCCAGTTCCACCCTTGCCGCTGGCGATACATAATTTCATGGTGCCTATTATGCCCGATAAAGTCCGGAAGGTTTATGGTAACGTTCCAACTTGCCTTCACGCCATGCGGCTATGGCCGCAGCGGCATCGGATATCTCGCCAGGATTGAAGGCGTCAATGCCGAGCGCCTTTAGGGCATTCTCCGCCTTGGGCCCAGGTTCCGCACCAATGACACAGTCAACATCCGCGTCGGCTAGGGTCTGTACCGCGCCGGTACCAGCCCCGGTCCCCGCCTCAGATGAGGGGTTCGGGATGAAATGCTCCGCTCCGGTTTCTGTATTGTGCAACAGGAACCAGGGCGCCCTCCCGAGACGGATATCTATGGTTGCGGGTGCTGTATTGCCGGTCACGGATACGGCAACGATCATCTGGTGTCTCCGTCGATGATACGGCCTCTGTTATGGCTACGGCCTGTGCCGCGGTTACGGCCCCTCCCATGTCCAAGCCCCTGACCTTGACCACAATGCCCATGTCCACGGCCGTTTCTTCGGCCAGCACCCTCATATCCTGGGCCAGCGTTTTTACCGCAAAATCCCATACCTCTACCAGTCTTTGGCCCCTCGTTTCTTGGGCCCATATGATTACCGTTCATATATATACTCCTTATGAATGATGGTGGTGGTGTTCACAAACGCTTCCGGTCGAGGCTAGATTGCCAGCGAGGAAGTGGTTGAGATTCTCCACAATAGAACCCTGCGCACCGAGGATGACCTCAATATCATGTTTCTTAAACAGATTTACGGCCATCTGTCCCATGCCGCCGCAAATAATTATGTCGGCATTATGTTCGGCGACAAACGCAGGAATGACGCCGGGGGCGTGGGGCGGCGGGGTGACGTATTCGGTATTCCGGATCTCGGTACCCTCGCAGTCCAAAAGTGCAAATTCCCGGCAATGCCCGAAGTGGGCTTCGACCGTCTCGCGGTCATTGGTTGGTACAGCTATACGCATGGTTTTTCTCCGTTGAAGTGTGCATATGCACATTATAGTGAGATGGCGCGGGTTGTCAATAAAATGTGCATATGCACATGAATATAATGAAACTACGCCGTGAGACCAGCTTTGTAAATGAGAGAGATGGTTCGATATAACTAACCTATGGTTCGATTGGGCGATAGAATGTGGCTTGTTGGAAACGGTTGATACGAGTGATAGAAAAGGGAGGGTGATAACTCATGCAGACTGAAGAAGACATAAGGATACAGGAGCAGTTGGAGAGTCCTGGCAAGGGCTTGCCCGCACTGGATGCGCTGTTTCTACGCTATGTGGCATTTCCCTTGTTTAAGATATTTGTGCCCTGGGATACGGCCATGGGTTTTTTTGAACGGGAGGGGATGAGGATACTGGATGCTGTAAGGGCGCTGGATCAGGATAGGCTGTTCAAGAAGGTGCTGATACCACGGATAGTTGGCATTGAGGATAACTCCAGATACTACTCTCCGGCCATGGTGTTATTGCATCTGATCTATGTCGGCAAAACTATTCAAGATGGCATCATCTGTCTAAGCAGGAACGAGAAGCTGGACTTTGTGGTAAAGATAAAAGATTTCAAACCCTTTGTTGAAATCAGTCCAGATATAGTAAGTGAATACGAAGCCTTCCTGCAGGGCTTCAAAAAGACCATTGAGGCGAATGTGCATGATAGGCATATTCGTAACTACCATGCCCATCCCTGGTTTGGACCACTGAATCCCCATCAGTGGCTAATCATGTCTGCGGTTCATCAGTGGGTGCATGGAAGGCAGATACGCAAGATATTGAGGAAGAAAACTTAGGGGATTCCAACTGCTGTCACGCTGTGCAACCCGGACATAGTTTACCACGCTTATCCCCTCTACCCTTGCGGGAGAGGGTTAGGGTGAGGGGATATTTTAAAGGTAACACTTTATTTATATTTTCCCCTCATCCTCGGCTTTGGCCTCCTGCGTCGCTCTCGATAATTGCTCCTGCATTATTCTACCTGCGCCCATCCATGGGCTCGTACCTCCTGCATCCGTGCAGTCGTGTCCTTCCACCCGCAAGGGGGTACCTAGGTCTCCAATGGGGAGAAGGGACCGCTGTTTTGAGCATTTATGGCTAACGGAACAGAAATGTCTGTAGATATAGATACGAAATCGCCTCTGATAGATTCAGGGGCGGCGCTTATTACTTTGGACCCAGATGAACAGCGCTGTTTACCACTAGTTTGTTTTCAAAATAGACGGTGAATTCATCATAGACCCAACGGGTGATCGGTGGGTTGCCTACCGCGGCCAGCTTTTCCTTGGGTTCGCCAAACGTTGTCAACACCATCTGCATGGACTGTCCGTTGGTTGGACGTAGCAGTCCGGATGGGTCATTGGCTGGGGCGTTGTTGATGGCGTCGATCAACAGAGTGTCCGCGCTAATTGCAAATGCCGTAACTGACAAACAGGCTACTAGTATCAGTCGCAAAAATGGACGTGCATATCCTGGGCTCATTTCTGTACTCCTTTCCGTAATGATCATAGCTGGACGAGATATCGCATCACTATATGGCATTTAACAGGACGCATCCAGGGTCGATATTAAAATCCGTGACCGGTGCGTTAATTTGTTAAGGAATATGGTTTAGTTCGCAAATATGCTTTAATGCGTACTATGTTTAGACCGCTAGAACTCTTCATCGGATTGCGCTATACCAAGGCCAAGCGCCGCAATCATTTCATATCCTTTATCTCCATCAGTTCCATGCTCGGTATCATGCTCGGGGTAACGGCGTTGATTACGGTTATGTCAGTGATGAACGGGTTTCACAAGGAGGTGCGGGAGCGCATCCTGGGTATGGCATCCCATGCCACCATTAGCGCTGCATCCGGGGCTCTGCAGGAGTGGCGGCAGGTGATGGAGCTGTCCAAGAAACACAAACGGGTGATAGGCGAGGCTCCATATATAGAGTCCCAGGCGATGCTGACCAGTGGTGAGCAGGTTAGTGGCGTGATGTTGCGGGGCGTCCTGCCGGAATATGAAGGCAAGGTGTCTGACGTGGGCGAGCATATGCGCGCAGGGAAGCTGTCAGATCTGGAGGCAGGTAAGTTCGGGATTATTCTGGGGAGTGAACTGGCTACGCTGTTGGATGTGGTGGTAGGTGATCAGGTAACGGTGGTTACCCCAAAAGTGAGTACGACCATCGCCGGTATCTTACCGCGCCTAAAGACCTTTACCGTGACCGGTATCTTTGAGGTCGGCATGGGGGAGTATGACAGCGGACTTGCCCTGGTCAACATGCAGGATGCAGCCAAGGTGTTGCGTATGGGGGATAGTATTACCGGGGTGCGTCTGAAGCTGGATGACATGTTTATGGCGCCGCAGGTTACGAATGAACTTGCCTACCAGCTACCTGGGGAGTATCGAGTTACCGACTGGGCCATGCATCACCGCAACTTCTTCCGCGCCCTGCATACCGAAAAACGCATGATGGGTCTGATCCTGTTTCTTATCGTCGCCGTCGCCGCCTTCAATATCGTCTCCACCCTGGTGATGGTGGTCACCGATAAACAGAGCGATATCGCCATATTGCGCACCCTGGGGGCATCGCCCAGGAGTGTAATGGGCATATTTGTAGTGCAGGGGGCGACCATAGGATTCGCTGGCACCATTGCCGGTATCATCGGCGGTGTTGTCCTGTCTCTCAACATCGAGACGATAGTCGGAAATATAGAGCGGCTTTTCAACGTCAATTTTCTTGATCCTACTATTTATTACATCACCAAGTTGCCTTCAGACATGCAACTCAGCGACATACTAGGGGTTAGCATAACCGCCTTCCTGATTACCCTGCTGGCGACCATCTATCCGGCATGGCGGGCATCCCGGGTACAGCCTGCAGAGGCCCTGCGTTATGAATAACGGAACCGTGTTAGAGTGCCGGGGCCTGGTGCGCACCTTCGACGATGGGGCATCCCGGGTTGAGGTGCTGAAGGGTATTGATCTGGATATCAAATCCGGAGAGAGGATCGCGGTGGTCGGTTGTTCCGGTTCCGGCAAAAGCACCCTGCTGCATTGTCTGGGCGGACTGGATCTGCCAACAAGCGGTGAGATCCTGATGTCCGGCAAGAATATCGCGCAGTTGGATGAGGCGGAACGTGGACGTCTGCGCAATGGCGCTATGGGTTTCATCTATCAGTTTCACCACCTGCTTCCGGAGTTTACCGCGCTGGAAAATACCGCCATGCCGCTCTTGATCGGCGGGGTGGATGTGGCCAGCGCCGGGGAGCGGGCCAGCGCGATCCTGGAGAGGGTAGGTCTGGGGCAAAGGCTGACCCACAAGCCGGGTGAGTTGTCGGGCGGCGAGAGACAACGGGCCGCGATCGCCCGCGCCCTGATCAACAATCCTAAGTGTGTGTTCGCCGACGAACCCACGGGAAATCTGGACCGGCGCACCGCAGAACAGGTCTATGAATTGATGTTGGAACTGAATCGCGAGCAGGGCACCAGTTTCGTAGTGGTCACTCATGATCAGGATCTGGCAAGCAGGATGGATCGGGTGTTGCACCTGGAAGATGGAATGATTATTTCTGAATAGGAAAATGGGACGCATTTAAATGCGTCCCCTGTGAATCCTTAGCAGTTATTGCTTTTGCGCTCTTTGCGCCTACGCATGCTGGCCACGACATGCCAGCGCCAGAAACCACGGATAATGAGATACCCAAGGATGGCGGCGATCACCCCGCATAAAAAACTTCCAAGTAATAGCGGTTGCCATATGTCTCCCAGGCTTGTGGTCATCCATTCAACCGAGAGTTCGAACTGATGTTGCTGGGGCGGCATGTCCAAAATCCAGGTTCCAACCAAGTAGGTGAAGTAGAATATCGGTGGGATGGTAATGGGGTTGGTGATCCATACCAGGGCGACCGATATCGGTAGATTCACCCTGGTGGCTATGGCGGTGGCCGCCGCCCCTACCATCTGGAAGGGCATGGGGACAAAGGCCCAAAACAGGCCCACGGCAAAGGCTCCTGAGACCGAACGGCGATTCATGTGCCAGATGTTGGGGTCATGCAGCAGGGTGCCAAACATGCGCAGATGCTTGTGATTTTTTATGGTTTCACGATCAGGCGTAAAACGCTTGAAGATACGTTTTGGCATGCAAATTCCAACAATGGTTTTAACCAACTATTTTTTATTGTTATCGTTCTCTATTCAAGCATGGACGCGGTGATTTGACTACAAAAATGTTATAACACGATTGTGATTACAGGGACGTTACATTTTTTAGCAGGTGTTATGCTGCTGCAGTGGCAGGCAGAGCTTCCATCCGTATTCTGGGCGGGAGCAATCCCATTACTACTTATCCCCTTCTATTATTATCGGCGCTTGCGCCCATTACTGGCCTTGGCACTGGGTTTTCTATGGGCGCTGGTATATGCCCATGCAATATTGAGCGATGGTATCGCCGATGAGTTGCAGGGCAAGGACCTCTATGTGGAAGGGGTGGTGGTCTCACTCCCTGAGCAGACCGGGAAGCGTGCCAGGTTCGAGTTTCAGGTGGAACGCATGGAGTTGGATGGAGGTAAGCAGCCATCTCCGGGGCGTATCAGACTGGCATGGTACCGGGGGGCGCCAAGGATTCTGGCAGGGCAGCGTTTGGGGCTTATGGTGCGCCTGAAACGTCCGCGTGGTTTTGCCAATCCTGGTGGGTTCGATTATGAAGGCTGGATGTTCCAGGGAGGCATCAGGGCCAGTGGCTATGTTCGCAAGAGTGAACGCAATGGATTGCTGGGTGAGGGCAGTGGTCTGGTGGCTATTCAACGTTGGCGTCAGTCTATTAGAGATAGGATCAATGCCCTGTCTACAGACCCAACGGGCGCGGCTCTGCTAAATGGTCTGACGGTCGGCGACAGGAGCGGGATCAGCCAGGCACAGTGGCAGTCGTTCTCTCGTACTGGAACCAGTCATCTGATAGCCATATCCGGTCTGCATATCGGCATAGTATTCGGCTTGATGTTCTTTATTATGCGCCGGGTTTGGTGTCTGGAGTCTGTACTGCCATCGTTACTTCCGGCCCAGCATGCGGCAGCTGTTTCCGGTCTGATCGCGGCCATCATCTACGCCGCACTGGCCGGTTTTGCCATACCTACCCAGCGGGCCTTGATCATGTTGCTGGTGTTTGTTGTTGGATATCTTTTTAGGCGACCACCAGATCCGTTCAGGGCG
>JBNKSV010000048.1:0-14419 GCA_050297535.1 Sedimenticolaceae bacterium | reverse complement strand
GCCGGGCGGAGTGCGGGCCGGACTGCCCAAGGGTTTTGCCAAACGCATGGAGGAGACCCTACGGGAGATAGAGCAAACCCTGAAGGACGTAGACGACGTCATGTTTCACAACTCCGTATTCAGAAAACGCGCCATCGGTCTGGGCTATATCGATCCGGCCCTGATGGACGAATACGGCGTTACCGGCCCCAATGCCCGTGCCGGTGGCGTGGCCAAGGACGTGCGCAAGGATCAGCCCTATCTGGTATATCCGCAACTGGAGTTCGAGCCGGTGACCAGAACCGCATCTGACGTATTCGCCCGCGCCGAGGTGCGCCACCACGACGTCACGGTTTCAATCGACCTAATCCGCCAGATCCTGGCCAAGATGCCGAATGAAGGTCCAGTGACGGCCAAGCTGCCCAACGTGTTGCACTGGAAGATACCGCGTGGCGAAACCTACATACGCGGTGAGTGCTCACGCGGCGAGTACGGCTACTATGTAGTCACCGATGGCAGTGGTTATCCACGCCGTATCAACGTACGCGGCCCCTCCTACACCCACGCCATGGCGCTGCTGGAACGGATGATAGTGAATGTAAATATCGCAGACGTCGCCGCCTTGATGGTGTCCCTACACACCTACCCACCGGAGATCGAGCGATGAATGTACGCAACCTGCTATCGCCCTTCACCGCGTGGAAATACTTCTTCCGCGACCCGGTGACCATCCGTGATCCGCTCAACGAGCGCCCTGGGTCTGAGCGCTACCGCGGTTTTCACCAGAACGCTATCGACATATGCATCGGCTGCGGCACCTGCGAGTCCATCTGCCAGAACGCCGCCATAGATATGGTTCCAGCGCCGGAATGTGAAACCAAGCAAGGCGATTCCGGCCTGCGCCCGCGCATTGACTACGGTCGTTGCTGCTGGTGCGCCCTGTGTGTGGATATATGCATGACCGGCTCCCTCACCATGTCCAACGAATACAAGTGGGTGGATGCCGACCCGAACGCCTTCCTCTTTATACCAGGCAGCGACGCCAAACCATGGGATCAAAACGACCTCGGCTACTGCCGCATCGACAACTATCGCCTGACCGAAGAGACCCGTGAACACATGGGCGAGATGGAGCCGGAAAAACGCATCGGCAACTTCGACGAGATCGTGCACGGCTACGACATCGCCCAGGCCAAACTTGAGGCGGATCGCTGTGTCGCCTGCGGTCTGTGCGTCGCCACCTGCCCCACTCACATGGCCGTACCACAATACATTGCCGCCATCCGCGACGGTGATTATGAACGTGGTGTGGAGCTGCTATACGAGAGCAATCCCTTCTCCGGCATCTGTGGCCGCGTCTGCACCCATCGCTGCGAGACCGCCTGCGCCGCCGGACATGAGGGCGACCCGATAGCCATCCGCTGGCTCAAGCGCCACATCATGGATCAAGTATCTGTGGAACAGATACAGAAGGCTATCGGCAAACCGGCACCCGCCAGCAGCAAGAAGGTCGCAATCATCGGCGGCGGACCGTCCGGCCTCACCGCCGCCTTTGATCTGGCCAAGCTGGGCCACAGTGTCACGGTATTCGAGGCCCTGGACAAACCGGGCGGAATGACCCGCTGGGGCATTCCAGAGTATCGCCTGCCCTACGACATCATCGACCAGGACGTGGATATGATCCGCTCTCTGGGCGTGGAGATTCGCTGCAACACCCGCGTCGGCAGCGACATCACCCTGGACGAACTGCACGCCAACCACGACGCAGTGCTGATCGCCCTTGGCCTGCAACAGGGACGCGCCACCAGGGTGCCAGGCACCGATCATCCAGATGTCAGAAAATCGGTCGATCTGCTGCGCCAGACCACGGCCAGTGAAGAGTTCGGCACCCCAGAGAGCGCGGTGGTGATCGGCGGCGGCAACGTGGCCATGGATATCGCCCGCACCCTGGCGCGTCTGCAGAAACAGAAATACGGCGAGGTGAAGGTAACGGTAACCGCACTGGAAGACTTCGACCACTTCCTGGCAGATCCGGACGAGGTGAAAGAGGCCAAGGAAGAAGGCATAGCCATCTTCGACGCCCGCGGTCCGCAACAGGTAACCAGCGAGAACGGCAAGGTCACAGGCCTAACCACCTGGAGAGTAAAGGCAATCTTCGATGAGGAGGGCCGTTTCGCCCCCAGCTATGATGAGAACGATGAGCAGTTCCACCCAGGCGTCATGGTGATCGAGGCCATCGGCCAGATGAGTGACACTAGTCTGCTGGGGGATGAACTAACCGAAAAACTGGAATGGAATAGAGGACGCTTGCAGGTGGACGCCGGTGGCCGCAGTAGCGAAGCCTGGCTATGGGCGTCCGGTGATATGGTGCGCGGACCGGACGTGGTATCGGCCGTGGCCGACGGACATCGCGTCGCCGCCAGCATCCATGCCGCGTTGACATCTGACAAGGAGGATTAACCCATGAGCGATGAAGGCAGCAAAGACCAACTCGCTGGCAAAACGACCTTACGCGAAATCCTCGACACCGCCATAGGTTTTGAACGCACTGCCCGCGATTTCTACACCGATCTCGCGCCCAGGGTCAGCAAACGCATCCGCTATCTGGCGGAAGAGTTGGCTACAGAAGAACAACGCCACTTCGACCTATTCAACGAACTGGCGCAACGCGCAGATCTCACCGCACAGATAGAAGAGGAGATCGCCCGCCCCACCACCGACAGCAAGTTCTCCGACTGCCTGCACATCCCAAAACTGGGAGAAGAACCGGACGACCAGGAGGTACTGCAATTTGCCATGGGCCGTGAGCACACCGCCATGCAGCACTACGGCGAACTGGCGGAGAGCGCACCGGAAGGACCAATCCGCGAGCTATTCCGCTACCTGGCCAATGAAGAGACCAAGCATAAGATAGAGCTGGAGAAGCTATATTACGAAATTGTGCATAGCGGTGGAGTATAAATAAGTTCCTAGGTCCGGTAGGAGCCCAGTCCTCTGGGCGATAAAAGCATGCCGCAAATACACGCAAATCACCGCAAAATAACGCGAATAAACACTCCCGCCCCCCAATGGGGAGCACGGCACCCCGATTTGGCAACAACAAAAAAATACCGCTTCAACCATCTCCCAACTTTCTCACGATATATCACGTTATCTGCGCTGGATATATAGTCCAAGTTATATGTTGGCATTAGAATCATCTGTTATATTCTGCATACATATCTAACAAAATAGGATTCGTTGCCATGAATTGGGCCGATGTACCTGCTGCGATATACCGGGCAAACAACAACAGGCTGCACGCCGTGCAAGAAGTAGACTCGATCGAACTCAGCTCATTAGTTTGCATCAACAGGCAAAAAGAGGAGCTGATAGTAAATACCGAAAGATTTCTCGCAGATCTACCGGCAAACAATGCCCTTCTGTGGGGTGCACGGGGAACAGGGAAATCATCTCTAATCAAGGCAATACTGAATGAATATAAGTCCAAGGGACTTAGGCTAATCGAGATCTATAAAAACAACCTGATTAATTTGCCAGAAATAGTGGATGAGATACGAGATCTACCATACAAGTTTATATTCTATTGTGATGATTTCTCATTTGAAGAGAATGAAAGCAATTATGTGGCATTAAAAACCATTCTCGAGGGATCAATAGAGGCACCCCCGAAAAATGCGCTTTTATACGTAACGTCTAATCGCAGACATTTATTGCCGGAATACATGAAAGATAATCTTGACACTAAGATTGTGAATGGAGAATTACACTATTCTGATGCGGTAGAGGAAAGAATTTCCTTGTCGGACCGTTTTGGATTATGGATATCTTTTTACTCACCAAGTACCGAAGAGTACCTAGAGATTGTTGACAGCTATTTCCCCGGATATACCGGCGACAAGGAACACCTCCACGACGAGGCAAGGAAGTTTGCTCAACAAAGGGCTTCCAAAAGCGGCAGAACCGCCAAGCAGTTTTATAATCACTTCTCATCAAAACCGACATAATATGTACTAGCTTCTCTGAGCGTCCACTAATTAATCGTCACCCGCTATGCACCCTAACAAAGTTAAAAGAGAAAAAGTCAAAACCCTAACCGACCTCCCCAACATCGGCCCGGCCATGGCCAGGGATTTGCAGCTATTGGGAATCTCGGAACCAGATCAACTTTTGGGAAGATCGGCCTATGACATGTACAATCAGCTGTGCAAAATATCCGGCCATAGGCATGACCCATGCGTGATTGATGTATTTCTCTCTATCACGGACTTTACCAACGGTGGCGAACCCAGGCCTTGGTGGAAATATACTCAGCAAAGGAAAAATCATTGATGAATCCGGAAGAAACAACGCAACTGATCGACCCGACTGACCCACAGTATTGTCTGGGTGTTGAATCCATGGACTCCACCCATCAGGAATTTATAGCCTTGGTAAACAGTCTGGGTTGTGCCGACGATGAAGCATTCCCTGAGCTATTCCGGGAATTGCTGGAACATACCGAAGCGCACTTCACAGCAGAGAACCATCTGATGGAGGAGGTACGTTTTCCACCCATCCAGATCCACATGGGCGAACATCACCGGGTACTGGAACAGGCGCGTCACATCGCAGAGCAGGTTGCAGGCGGTTCCATCACTGCCGGTCGCAGCTTCGTGCAATCGCTACCGAGCTGGTTTCGGGAACATGCAGCCACCATGGATAGCGCCTTGGCCGCGTGTGTTAAGGCCTTCCGCAAGCCAATCCCAGGAGATAGAGGACAAGTACCCTTCTCCACATGATATGAAGATAAGGAACTGAATTTCTTTAGAGTGTTGTTCATAATTAACACCCTGTGGAAACAGAATATTTATAACAAATGGCAGATAACAATCACACATGCCCGGTTGCTCTCGCTGGAAGCCTGGAAAGTAAATTCCGCAGATGGTTCCAGAACCCAGCAACCATCTTGCGGCCATATGTAAAAAAAGGCATGACCGTTGCGGATCTGGGATGCGGCCCTGGTTTCTTCACGCTCGACATGGCGCAGATGGTCGGAGAATCCGGTCGTGTTATCGCCGTCGATTTACAAGAAGGGATGCTGCAAAAACTCAAAGACAAGATTCATGGTACTGAACTAGAAGATCGTATCCTGCTGCATAAATGTGCCGAGGATAAGATCGGCCTGGAGGAAGAAGTAGATTTTGCCCTGGCCTTTTACATGGTACACGAAGTACCTAATCAGGATAAGTTTTTCAAAGAGATCGAATCCATCCTCAAGACCAATGGCTTAATGCTGATGGTAGAACCACCTTTGCACGTCTCACAAAGCGCCTTTGACAGGTCTCTTAAGGCCGCGCGGGATGTCGGCTTGATAGTCAGGGAAGGCCCCAAGATACCTTTTCACAAGACCGCCATAATCAGGGCAACACTCAAATCTGGATGGAATAACAAGTCCCAACACAATAAGCCCGAATAGCCATATTCTCTGAGATAAAAACCCGTATATCACTCTAAAATATTTCCTACAGCAGATTGTGTTTCACTAACTGTCTCAGTGGCGCAAGTTAGCAACCGTCCCTGATTGAGGTGGATGGTTCGATCTGCAAGTGCTGAAGCCTCTGCCGGATCATGGGTAACGATTAGCATAGTTATGGCAAAACGGCGGCGCAGTTGATCCAGCTCCAACCACAATAGCCGCTTAGTCTCAGGATCAAGACTTGAAAATGGCTCATCCAACAACAGCAGGCGTGGCCGTTTGACCAGGCAGCGTGCCAATGCCGCACGCTGGCGCTCGCCACCAGACAACATGTCAGGACGGCGGTTGGCGATATGATCAGCGTGCGTAAGGCGCAGTGCTTCAGACACACGCTCTCTGCGCGCCCCCTCCCCATCGAAGCCAAAGGCCATGGCAAGCAAAACATTATTGGCAACACTGAGATGTGGAAAGAGATGCAGATTCTGACTCAGATATCCCAAACGCCGACGATGTGGTGGCAAGCTATTGGAAATACAGTCACCGATACATACCAGACCCTGGTAAGGCAACAGTCCAGCAATGACCTTCAACAAGGTGCTCTTCCCTGCCCCGGAACGCCCAAGTAGGGCGACCGATTCGCCACTCCGCACGCACATGGATACCTGATCCAGGATACCGCATGAGACCTGTTCAAGCCGTACGTTGCACATATATTTCCTCACGAGGCGACACCGCGCTCAACAGGCGCGTCAACAGCAGCAGTCCGAAGGCCAATGCCAGTAAAATAACCGCACAGGCTATGGCGAGATCTGTTTCGCCACTGGCGATATTCAGATAGACGGCCATTGGCAAGGTTTCGGTATGCAGGCGCGTAGCCCCTGCCACCATCAAGGTGGCGCCAAACTCGCCCAACGCACGCGCCCAACCTAACACGGCAGCGGCAGCTAGCCCGCGCGCCGCCATAGGCAACTCCACCAAGAGAAAGCTCCAAAACGGAGACATCCCCAGGGTCATTGCCATATCAGCATAGTCCGGATCGATACCGGCAAAGGTCGTACGCGCAGTCCTGATAATGATTGAGGTCGCAACATAGGTCTGTGCCAAGACAATCCCCAAGGGGGAAAACAGAAATTCAATGCCGAACTCAACCAATCCACCACCAAGCATACTGTTGCGCCCAAACAAAAACAGCAACCCCACACCTGCAACTAATGGCGGTGTCACCAATGGGATATCGAGTAAAGTTTCCAGAACGGTCTTTGCCGGGAAACTGTGGCGCGCCAGCAAATGCGCACTGGGCACACCAATCAGCAAAGATATACACAGCGACAACAGAGAAGTCTTGAGACTAAGCGCCACCGCAAACAAGGTTTCATCTGCGCATAACGCCTCATTCAATGCAGCCGGTGACAGATGGGTCAGCAGGGCGCCAATAGTAGCGAGCACCAACAATGAAACCATAGCCAGCGGCAAGATAAAGAGCATGGCCATACGGTTTAGTGCTGATCTTTTCACTACTTGTGTCCGCCGGTTTTATTGCGCGGCAGATGGCGCTGGAAGGAAACCAAACCGTTCAAAGATGGCGACACCCTCCTCCGACACCAGCAAATCAGCAAATCCTTCAGCCAGCTTCGGTTTGGTGCTTGTTGCCAGTACACCAACCGCAACTATCTCAGGCTGGAAAAGCTCATTCGGGATATCGACCAGAGTTATCTTCTTAGCATTCTGTACCGCATCACTACGGCCGATGATCGCCGCATCCACATCGCCTTGGGCCACATATAACGCCAGCTGTTTTACCGTACCGGCACGCATTACTACATTAGCGCGTATCTTGTCACCGTACGCCGATGCCTTGAGAATCTTCTCAGCAGTACGCCCCAGCGCCATCGCCTTGGAATCGCCCAACCCTACACGCACCCCTGGTTTGGCAAGATCAGCAAAACTCTTGACTATATTGGCACTCGCCTTGGCCACACCTATAACTGGAGTATGTGCAACAATATCGCGTGAAGGATGAACATCCTTCCCCAGCTTTTCAAAGTAGATCTTGGATCCAGGAATAAACACATCCCCTTTCCCGCTTGCTCTAAAACGGGTAAGCAGCTGACCAGAGCCGCCATAATCCACCGTAACCTTTACCCCGGCACGCTTCTCATAAAGCAGGGCGATCTCCTGCACTGCCGGTCTCAATCCGGCACCGGAATAGACTAAAATTTGCTCTGCCTGCGTTACCGTTGCCGCCAGTAGTAACAGGGTAAAAAGCGCCCTCTTCATAGCACTGCATGTGGATATTGTTTTCATAGGTAACATCTCTCTTTAATGTCCGGATAGCGTTATGCAATATATTTGCATATTGCTATAAAGCACATCCCATGCCATTAACAATAATAGTTATTATTCAATAAGTTACTGAATCTCGTATAGGTTGGATTTCTTACAATGTGGCAATAACAACAATTACATCCCTGTCTTCTAAATAAATACGACATGCGCTAGAGGCAGGAGATATGATTGAAATACGCTGAAGAGAAGAATTATCAATTAGTGCTTGTAACGGCACATGCTATTTTTATACATACCAAGATATATGCTTAGTCATAATGCAGGAACCAATAATGTTTAACCTAACCGATAAAGAACTACTTGATTACATCAATGAAGATATACCTTTTTTTGATTTAACCACACATTTGCAAAATAGCGCCGGACGCACAGCGAGAATTGATATATTTACCCGCGAAGACCTAATGGTTTCATGTAGCGAGGAGGCTGCAAGGATAGCGGAACATTTTGATTGCAAGATTCTCTCTTTTATCCCCAGCGCCCATAAGGCACAGAAAGATGATGTAATCTTAAGTTATGAAGGCGAATACACCCTGGTGCATAAGGCCTATCGGCTGACGCAAATACTTCTGGAGTACAGCTGCAAAATATCCACCTATGCTTTTTTAATGAATCAGTTCATCAAGGAGATAAATCCATACTGTGAACTATTGACCACCCGCAAAACCTTTCCCTTCGCCAAGAAACTCTGCATCAAGGCAGCTATGAGCGGAGGAGCTATGCCCCACCGGTTAGGGCTAAGCGAGACCATCCTGTTTTTTAACGCCCATCGCATACTTTACAAAAACGATACGGAATTTTATGCCTACATCCAAGAACTCAAGCGTCATGTGGTTGAGAAAAAGATCGTGGTAGAAAGCGAGAGCTTTGATGATGCAACCGCGTTAATGCAACATGGAGCCGATGTCATACAGTTGGATAAGCTCACTTTGGAACAGATTGGCAAGATTATCGAATATAGAGATAACGAGTTCCAGCTGGTCAAGATACTGATCGCCGGAGGTGTCAATATAAATAATGTTGAGTCTTTTGCCAGAACCGGGATCGACGGCATTGTTACCAGCGCAGTCTATCAGGCAGGGATGGCAAACCTGGGGGCAAAGATGGGGTTGACTTAAGGACGTTCAAGGGATGTGCCTTTCAAAAACAGTGGCAGTTTCCACAAATTAATGGCTTGTCTATTTCTTGAGCTGCTCGGTACCAAGAGGCAAAGTGGGGTTACGGGCCTCTTCTTCGCCGAAAAAACGTTCCAGTTCTGCTTTGTTCAGGACGCTGCCATATGCATCGACTAAATAACCGGCAAGTCCTTGGGCATCCTTGAGCAAACTCCTGGTGAAAAGCCGCCGCAATAGATACTTAAACATAAGCATAATGCGTCGCCGTTCAACTTTTTGCTGCACGGCCCACAGTGCATCCCGCCTGGCGCGCGGAAAATCGCACCCCAGGCGGTGATCAATGGCAAGATCCATTTCCAGGCGACGCACCTCACGCCGCTGTTCTAACGATGGAACTGGCGGTAACTCACTGTAAAGCATTACTATTGACCGGTCGTACTCCTCATCACTGAGGCGCGGCCCATAATCCAATTCGTCAGCTCCCGCCATACAGACTCCGTACCACCCTACTTTCCTTTAAACACTTTAGAAACAATAGTCGGGTCAGCCAGAATAATCCGTTCAGATGGTTTCAGATCAAACAAGGTAACGTACTGTTCTGGCGTCATGGCATTGGCCATTTCGTCCTGAAATGTCAGCGTGAGTTTATCAAACTCAGCCACAAAATCATCAACATCGGCCTCCGCCGCCGCAAACGGCCTTTCTATCTTCAACCATGACTTCTCGGTTTCTCCACGCACCTGCTTCAGACGTTTGGCAAGTTTACTATCCAACATCGAACCCAAATGGAACTCAGCCATATACATAAATAGCTTAATGTGAAATGACTTAGCCTGCGTCGCAGTCACACTTTTGGCGGCAAACATACTATTCGCTTCATTGTATATATTCAGAACACCATTGATATAGTGCCAGTCGAGTTTATCTTCCGGCGCCAGTGAGAGGGTCTCCAGCATCTTGGGTGTGTATTTAACGCGTTTCGCTTCAGCACACTCAGGAAGATCTCCCGTCACATTTTGGCATTTGTTGAATGGTGATTTACAAGGCCAGATCCCGACCCTTCCATAAGTGCCGAACAACGATTCAGAAATGGTATAGCCGCGTGCACCACGCACCGTAATACCGGCAGGAAGCAGAATACGATTGGCTGCCTGATGACAAACTCCGTTGACCAGATAGCACTTAATACCGGCCTTCTCGTCTGGCCCGGCAATACAATTGGCCCGCTTGGTGCTGCCAGTTCCCTGGCGTAATTTGCTCCCACCTTTTTTACCTCCCCAACAACCCCAAGCCTTTTTACCGGTACCACATTTCACATAGGTGTGATCCGCCAATTTAGCGAACAACGTGGTTGGATATGCCATTGCTATTAATGTACCCATAATTCTCTCCTTGATTGTGGTCTCTCTTTAAGTAGGCAGGGATTTGTAGAACAAAACAGCATCACATGCAGGTCCCTAAAATCACAATAGACACCCACCAAGGATTGCGCAAGCAAATTGTTACTCTTACTGACTGGTGGCATGCTCCCCTGACACAGGGGAGTTGCCAACAGCAATCACTTTACATAGATCAGAACCCGATAAAGGCGTCCTCCCCACAGATACATCCCTAATCCCGCAAGGATGGCAATCGTGCCAAACCAGACGTGCATACCTATCTGTTCGCCATTCAGCGTCTGCCCCAGCAACAACGCTAGGACCGGTGTAATCAGGGTAATCAAGCCGATCATAGATGCAGGCACCCGCTTCAGCACATAGAAGTAGAGATTGAAACCCAACACTGTTCCAATCACCGCCAGGTAGAGAATCGCTCCCATAGTATGCTGAGGCAATTGCTCCGGGAACGACCCGCCAAACAACAACCAGCAAATCGCATACAACGGAACCGCTATGCCCAAGGCACCGCTATTCTGCGCCAGCGGATGAATCTCTGCGCCGATACGTTTGACCCACACCGAACTCAGGGAATGGATAACCACCGACATCAGCACCCCAATCACCCCATATATGCTAATCGGTATACCGGTATCCTGCGGCCAGAATATCTCCCCCAATCCCGCTACAGCCAACAGCAACCCCAGGATCTTGGATGGGGTAAAGAATTGCTCTCCCAGCCACAGGGCGGCAAATATCCCGATCACCATCGGCGTCAAACCGTACAACACCGAGATCAACCCAGAGGGAATGTACTGTGCTCCCCAGTAGACGCTCATCATGGCACCGAATATACCGAGCCCGCCAGCCGCATAGCTTCGCACCGCCACGCGGTCCCAGCGCATAGGCACGCGAAACAGCAACAGCAATAACAGACAAAGCATGAATCCGATGGACATACGGGCACTGACAGCCAGCAAAAAATCGCTGCTGTCATTGCTCCATTTGATCGCCAGGGGCGTGGTCGCCCAGATCAAGACAATCCCGATATACGCCGCGGGAACAGACATCATTTCCTCCAGAGATAAAAAAAGGCCGCGAAGTGTGACTCCGCGGCCTTTGTAGGTTGATAAATCTATTAACTGAAAATTACAGCTTTTCCTCCAAACGCCAACGGACCGACACTGGTCGCCACAGGACGACTCGTACCGGGGTAATTTCCATCATTTTGGCGTGTGAGTAATGCATGGGCCGATATTGCACCGTTTTGCTATATGTGGTCAAGAGAAAATCTGGCAATAATGCTACTATCCAAGAATCAGAGATGAAGATCCTACGCGCTTAGTAACCACATAATTTATCTTTGGATGGAGCATAAGATATGACCAAACACAACTGTGGCAATTGCAGATTTCGGGCTAATTATGATGCCAAACCCGAATCTATCCCCGGTCGGTTATGGCGCTGGCATATCAACATTTGCCCAGGCTGGAAAAGATATTTTTCTTCGCTTCCGCAGGAGGAGAAAACAGAGCTTGCAGACAAGTACAATTTCCACAAGTATCAATAGACCATGCTAAACCCAGTTCAGAGAAATAAAAATCAACCGGGACTCTCTCATGGATAACTCCATTCAAATAGTTTGCGCACTGATATTTGGGGCGCTCGGCCTAGGGTTCTTTACCTATGGCAGGCGACAAAGGGCGGTGGTTCCGTTTGCCGTCGGTGTCGCCTTATTTATTATTCCGTATCTTATTAGCAACCTATTCCTGCTTATCATTGTCGGCGTTGCCTTGGTCTTGATGCCGTTCTTCATAAAGGTGTGAACCAGCCAGTATGATTTATAGGCGGCCTCGCCTTAACAACACCAGATTAGTCTGTTTCCAACCATTCCTGACATAAAACTCCAGCGCCGAGCTGTTATCCCGATCCGCCGCAAGCTGTAATCTGGTCAAACCGTTATCCTGCGCCCACTCGTGCAGATGATTCAATAACGCCTTGCCGATCCCTTTGCCACGATATCCTTGGTCCACCACCACGTCCTCTATCAAACCGACATGACCTCCCTCTGCGGTGGAGACCAGAATCTGCACCGTGGCCATTGCGACGATTGCGCCCTGCTCTTCCGCCACCAGTATGTGAGCGCCCCGAGCATCCAGCAGCAGTGACAAACCTTGAGACTGCTTCTTTTCATCTGGCTTAAAATCCGACTCGATAGAAAACAGCTGGGTAAGCAAAAGCGACATACCGGTGATATCAGTCTTCTTGGCCGGACGTATCCGCATGGTCAAGCCCTCTGTTCAGCTAGTCTTAATAACCCCAACGCCTGACCCTCACAGCTCTTGCGCACCTCCGCATCCAACACCTTTAACCAACGCTTGGGGATGGCGTCTACACCGTAATAGGCACCGGCCAACATACCGGCAATAGCTCCGGTAGTGTCTGCATCCCCGCCCCGATTGACCACATCTACCAGTATCGCCTCAAAACTGTCGTGGGCAAAAAATGCCTGAAACACCGCCTTCAGGGTATGCACGATCCAGGCGCTGGGATTTTCCGCCTTCTTTCGATCAAAACGGTAAGGCTTATGTTCCGCAACCAGGGCATCCGCCATCTCCCGCAACTCAGACTTGGGTTTCCCCTTAAGCGCCGCGACAGTCATCCGCAGAACGGTCTCGGTTCCGGCATCCGCCTGCAGGTTGTGGTGGGTAATGTGGGATTGAACCCGCGATACCCGCAACAACTCCTCCTGCGGAGCGTTCCAATAACCGAGGGCGATCGGCACCGAGCGCATACAGGCGCCGTTACCGGCATCGTACTCGTTTTCCGGCACACGGGGTTCGCCGGTATTGCGATAGTTAACCAGTCCACGCCGAACCGTGTGCCCGATATCCACCGGCTTGCTACGCATCCAATCGCTGAATGCCTCGGCCGCTGCGGTCGCAACCACACCATCGTTTTCCAAGATGGAGCGTCCCAACGCCAGGCTCATCTCGGTATCATCTGTCACCTGTCCCGGTTTCAGATGCAACCAGCCCCCACCGATAATCTTGCTATGGGTGCCATACTGATGTTCGATTTCCCTTGGGGTTAGAAACTCCGTAGTCGCACCCAGGGCATCGCCCACGGCAACGCCAAGATAGGCGCCAACCGCCCGCCTCTCCAGATCACGCTGTAAGACGCCCGATGAATACAGGTCCGGTCTGAGAAAATTAAACATCAATCCTCCGGTCCAAAGCACTCCTGATAATCGGCGCACACCTCACAACTGGGAGAACGGCAGACATAAACGCCTTCGGCCGCGCACAGCTGTTTATACAGAAACTTCTTCCACTTCATGTCGCGGTAATTCGACGCGGCCAGGGAACGGAAATTGTACGACATCAGACGGGAAAGATCGGCCCGCTCCCACAGACCCAGGTCCTGCCACAGGTGATCGCTACCCATACACCCGGCCACCAGGATATGCGTCATCCACAGCTCGGACTGATTGCCTTGGGTGCGGCCTTGCAGTAACAGCTGTGTCAGGTCGGCAGATTCCGGAGATCGGGAAAGATCAAGACTACGACCAGGATTAGGCACCGATTCGATATTATAGTGGGGGAAATGGTGGGCCATCATGCCCATAAACATCTCCGGCTCCAGGCCCAGCCAATCCGGCAACGCCCCCTCGCCCACCGACCAACTGGCGTAGATGCGCGCCAGCAACTCGGTATTCTCATCCCCGTAGCTATACTCAAGCTGGGCGTGGTCCAGCAACCAGAAATATATGTCGTCGCGTGTTTCCATGCTGGTCTTATCCGAACACATCGCAGCACCTCAACAATGGTATTACATTCAACGCGCCCGTATCTCAGCCATCACCTCTTCTAACCACAGGGGATGAATACCGGTCAACGACCCAGGAGGATTGAGCGCCTGCCCCTGGCTGTCCAGTATCGCGCCCTCAATAGGACAGATGCTGGCGCACTGCGGATCGGCATAATCTCCCGCGCACTCGGTACACTTGCTGGCCTCAATCAGAAAATGGGGATCGGCGGCAACGATGGCCTTGCTGGGACAAAGCGGTTCACAGGCCCAACAGTTGGTACAGCTCTCTATAATCCTGAATGCCATGTTCTCTCCTCAAGCGCTCTTCTGTATCG
>JBNKSV010000047.1:0-14983 GCA_050297535.1 Sedimenticolaceae bacterium | reverse complement strand
CCATAGATTTCATGACCGCTCGTTTTGCCCATCTGCCATTTGAGTTTTTGGAACTGGTGTCACGCCGCATCATCAACGAGGTGAAGGGGATCTCCCGCGTGGCCTATGATATCTCCGGCAAGCCGCCGGCTACGATTGAGTGGGAGTAGTTGTTGCCTTACGATATAAAACGCCGCAGATGATCGGTATATAGACCGGATATCTGCGGCGTTTGTATTTCAGTTTCTTATCTTATCGGTCTCAGTCCAGCTTTAATTTCTCTGGTTCGTGTGCCAACAGATAGTCGTACTGCTCCTTGGTCAGGTCTACCTTGTCTTTGCCGTTTATCATCGGCATGAGATGCCCCATGAATGAGTGGCCGGTGGTCAGTAGGTAGACGTGAAGGATTACGAACATAATGATGACAACGGCTGCCACTGTATGTACGAGTGCAACGACCTTAATACCAAGGATACCGGTAAAATCCACCATGCCTACGCTCTGCAATAGATAAGCGATGCCAGATATCCAGATGGCCGGAAAGACGACAATCTTCAACAGCAGATACGATATTCCCTGCAGTGGATTGTGCTTTCTCAGCATGGTCTTCTGGTAGGGGTGATGTTCTCCGTGGAAGATGCCCCAGGCGTAATATCTTGCTACCGATAGCAGGGTATTACGGCATTTCAAGGTCATGGCTGGGACGAAGTGGCGGATCTCACCGGTGGTGAACAGCCAGAAGGTGGCGAAGGCCCAAAGCACCAACAGCGCCAATGCAACTATGGTATGTATGGTGACCGCCATTCCGTAGTTCATCCAGTCATGGATGCCATGTATAGCCAAGCCGGTAAATACCAGGATAAATATGGAGAGCGCCTGGCCCCAATGCCAGATGCGCTCAAAAATAGGGAAAACGCGGATTGTATGTATGGCCATTATTTCTTCCTCGCCATTGCTGTTACTTTGCGAATGATGGCATGCCCCAATACTCCGACCAGCGTGGCCAGCACGGCCAATATACTGATCAGATCCAGGCGGCTGGTCTTGCCTGTGCCAGGCATATAGGGGATGTCCAGATCCTTAAGACGCCCTTCCTTGGCGTGACACTCTTGGCATTTCAGCGCCTTTTCCTTGGGGGCTACCATGTGGTTGGTTGGCCAATACATGTAGGTATCCACAAAACCGTATTCACCGCTGTATGGCAGGCCCGCCTTGGCCATGGCCGCAGGAATAGACTTCTCCCAATCGAAGTTGGTCCACAAGGCTGTATCAGTAGTCGGACCCCACACATTGTTATAGACCAGGTTGTTGTTTACCTTGTCGTATGCTTGGCGTCCCACCATGCGCTTGAACGGCCAGATGCGTGAATCCGGATCGTCCTGGGATCCGTGGATCTTATTGACCTCTACGACCTTGGTGGGGTCGATCTTATGATCGGTATTGGTGTACTCGATGACGCCATTGAACCACGCGTAGTAGGGCTTGACGTTCTCGCCGTATTTAAAGACGCCTTTTTGCTTCAGATAGCCGTGGCGATGTTCGCCGTCACCCTGTACATAATCCTCAGCACCTTTACCCAGTTCGCCGCTCTTGTCTACCTTAGACCAATCCCAGAAGGTCTTGGTGGCCACACCACCTTTGGCAAATTCTGGGATGTGACATGTCTCGCATGCCACCCGCTCGACATGGTGGTTTAGTTTTAATCCAACAACCTTGGTCTTAGAATGTGGCTCCAGACCGTGGCAGCTTTCACAACTGGCTGAATCGCGGCGTTCGCCTGGCTTCCCAGTGCCTTCCTTGTCTGTCGCCATCAGATTGTAGTGGCTGCCGGCCCATTTGTGGTCGGAGGAGACGTGGCATTTGTTACAGGAGAAATTGAGTCCTGCCTTGTCCATATGGACATCAACCTCTTTGCTGGGCTCCACCAGCACGGAAGACAGGTCTCCATGTTTTACATTGTCGCCGCCACCGCCATAGAAGTGGCAGGAGCCGCAATTCTGACGCTGGGGCATGCCGACGTTCTGGGCCACATTGGCCAGATCCGGCGGCATATGGGTCTTTCCTTTTACGGTCTTCGGTTCATAAAGCGGATGTCCCGCACCGGTAGGCCATTTGCTGTAGTTGCCGGTGGTGTCGTGGCAGACCAGACAGTCGATCTTGCTGTCATCGGTGGCCGAAGGTGGTTGCTCATTCATGTTGCGCCAGTCGTATGAGGCATGGCAACTGGTGCAACGCGGTTCATTGGATACCGTGTTTCCGCAGAAGGAGTTGATTGAGGTCCTCTTGCCCAGCTTTTGACCGGTCTTTGGGTGATCGTATTCCCAGGTGCCGTGAATGCTGTTGCGTACCTCATCGGCCGCCTTGTTATGGCAGTCGATACAGGCCTTGGTTACTTCTGGACCACTGGCGAATGGGCCTTTCAGCTCTTCGAATTCGCTATGATCGGCGGTAGAGGCAATGGTTATGCCGCTGGATAGCAGCGTTAATATAGCTGCTGACAGGATAAATATACTTCTCATTAACTTACAATACTCAACATATAACAAATAAATAATAATATTCTAATAATATAATGTATTGGCTTGGATTGCGTTGATTTTTCGCAATTTACGCATTCCGTATGGGTGATATATGCTTTCTTGACTACCCCTGATTGGGGTTAAAATCCACGGATAGAAATGTATAACAATCACTGGGTATTCATTGAGTGTCTTGCGGTTATCCCAAAGCCTCCAAGGGATCGCATACCTATCGTTACGATAATTTGACGATGCTAAAAGTTATTCGCAGATGCATAGAATGCACTAATATTCCCGTCCGCGGATTTAGGCATGAATAGTTTTCAGATTATGTATAACGGTGATGATGTTTTATCGGCAGCGCAGTCTCTGTTGAGCATATTGAGTAGGAGGAGATTGGTATGGAATGGAGGCCGGTATATTTTCATTGAATATCCGCAGACGGCGTTTGCATCGGTGGTATTGTGGCAAGGGTAAAGAGGACCAAGAAGCGGGCGCGTAGGATCATGTTATGGCTGCTGATCCTGGGTTTTATCTGGCAGGGTTGGTATTTTGCATGGGTATTGTGGTGGCGGTATGCCGATCCGGATATGACGTCATTTATGCAGCATAGGCTTGAGGTGCTGCAACAAAAGAATCCCCAGGCGTCACTTAAATATGAGTGGATGCCATATGATCGTATCTCTATTCATCTCAAGCGCGCCGTGGTGGCGTCTGAAGACGATAAGTTTGTTATTCACGAAGGTTTTGACTGGGATGGTATGCAAAAGGCGCTGGAGAAGAACCTGCGCCGCGGAGAGGTGGTTGCCGGAGGCTCGACCATATCCCAGCAACTGGCCAAGAATCTGTTTCTCTCAGGTTCCAGGACGCCTTGGCGCAAGATCCAGGAGGCGATCATCACCGTTTGGTTGGAACTGCTATGGGACAAGCGCCGTATCCTTGAGGTCTATCTAAATACGGCAGAGTGGGGCAATGGTATCTTCGGAGCTGAGGCCGCCGCACGTCGTTATTACAAAATGAGCGCCTCTAATCTGTCGGCTCATCACGCGGCGCGTCTGGCTGTGATGCTGCCGGCACCACGCAGTTTTGAACGCAACCCGTATTCTGATTATGTAAGTAAACGGACCCGCTTGATCGTAAAACGTATGCGATATTCTGAGGTGCCGTAGATGAGGATGCCCCTTAGATTACTGATCGGGTGTAATAGGGGTGCGGTGTGTTTTCCTTGAACTGGTCTGTTGATTATCTGTTATGCTTTGCTGCGCCAACCATAGCCAGGCTTCATCAGGATCAGAGAATATCTTGGTTGTGACACGTTTGGTTGATTTGAGTTGATCAATCAATCGCTGCATATTTACGTTACCGCGAGCCTTGATGGGTGGTAGCACCGCCCAGAATTTCCAACCAGCCTTAATGGCCAATGGTTCCCAATAGTTCTGCGCCCATGCGCCGTCATCTACGGATAGGATCGAGTTATTGCGGTCATCGGAAAGCCACTTTTGCGCTCCATTATCCCGTAGCAAGCGCAGTCCGGTTAGCAACACATTGCGGAATGCTTCATCTGAAACCGGGTGGAGAAATCTATGATGGATGATTTTGGTATCCGGATAAAACCAAAGACAGGCATTCTCGTTTTCAAGTAAGGTAATTCTGGTAGCCATTACACCTATCTCTCTTGATGATCCTTATCCTATTTGTCATTCTGACTAGAATTATTTTTTCGATTAAATTGTACAGACTATCCAAAACATTGCATGATTTTAATGGGCGGCGTCCATAGGGCCCAGAAAACGTACCTATTCACTATTGTTTGTCTCCGTCTGTACTAGCCATTGCCAAGCGTCGTCTAGGTTTGAGAACAGCTTGACGTTGACTCGGTACTTATTTTCTACAAAACCAGTCAAGCGCCGCATAGTTACCTTGCCTCTGGCATCGTCCGGCATAAGTATCGCCCAATATTTCCACCCTGCATCAATGGCGAATGGTAGCCAGTAGTCCTGCGACCAGGCGCCATCTTCGGCCGTAAGTATAGAGTTGTTGCGATCATCTGAAAGCCATTTCTGAGCACCTTCTTTCCTTAGGCAGCGCAAACCCGAGAGTAGCACATTACGGAATGACTCGCCTGCAATAGGTTGCATGAATTTGTGATGAATAATCTTGCTATCAGGGTAATACCACAGATAGGCATACTCGTTTTCAATCAGAGTGATCTTGCTCTCTGTGTCATTCTGATGGTTAGGCAATTTTTGCCTCCGGAAAAATACGGTTGGAGGTACTGTTCCTCATATCTATAGCATAGCCAAATATATCTTGGAATATTCTATAGCATTGGATTTTGCCATGATGGTGGATTATTCTGTTTCGGAATAGGATATGTACACTGAAAATATAACTATTTCACAATATGCAGAATATTACAGATAGTAATTCAATCAACCAGAACCAACATGATCTAAAGTGGATGCGTTTAGCCATAGCTTTGGCCAGGAAGGCCGAGGGTGAGGGTGAGGTACCGGTAGGCGCAGTGATCGTCCTTGGTGATGAAGCTATCGGTCAGGGATGGAATCGACCGATCAGCACCAATGATCCCACTGCCCATGCAGAGATTATGGCTTTACGGGATGCGGGTATGAGTCAGGGTAACTATCGCCTGCCGGGCAGTACCTTGTATGTGACCCTGGAACCTTGCCCCATGTGTGCCAGCGCCATCATCCATGCCAGGGTCGGGCGTGTCGTTTTTGGGGCCTATGATCCGAATGGCGGGGCGGCCGGCAGCTGTTTTAGCCTGTTACCACCAGACAGTAGGTTTAATCACCGCTTGCAGTGTGAGGGCGGGTTGCTGGAGCAGGAGTGTGGTGATCTGTTGCGCGGTTTTTTCCGGCAACGCAGAAACGATTAGTTTGTAATCAAAGAGCGGAAGAGGAAGATGGATTTAGGGGAGGAATCTGTTGTTCATCCCCGTTCTTCTGTGCCTTTTGCAGATTGATCCAGCTTAGAAGATTGTAATAGGTGCGAATATTCTCGACATAGGTTACCGGTTCGCGCCCACGGGCATAACCGTGTTTGGCATCTTTGTAGTATTTTTCCTGACTCAGAAGTGGTAGTGCCCTGCGTACATCATCCCATTTATCAGGACTCAGCCCCATACGTTGTGCAATGATGCGCGCGTCTTCCAGGTGTCCATAACCGATGTTGTACGCTGCCAGAGATAACCACAGGCGGTCTTTACCCTGGATCCTTTCTGGTATTTTTTTCTCGATCTTTCGCAAGTATTCGGTTCCGCCAAAGATACTCTGTTTCGGGTCTACACGATCATCTACGCCTAATTCTTGTGCCGTGTCATTGGTTAACATCATGATGCCACGCACGCCGGTTGGCGATACCGCATCCGGATCCCAGTGTGATTCCTGATAGGCCATAGCGGCTATAAGCTTCCAATCGAAATCGTGAGTTTTTGCCGCCTGTTTAAAATAGGCGGCATATTTAGGTAGTCGTTCTTCGCTGTGAAATTTAAAAGTATTGGTACCTACAAAGCCGATGTTGCGTGTCTTGCCGTAATAACGTTCCATTAAGCGATCAAGCTTTCCTGTAAGTTTCATACGATGGAAAAAATTCCTGGCTGCGTCGTACAGACTGGAATCTTCAGAGTGAGGAAAGGCCCAGGCTAGCTCTTCCGGTTCAGTGAGGTCAAAAGCCACTGCCAGTTCTGGATAAAAATGTTTATTGATAGATACCTCATTGGAATCTGCGATCGTATAGTCAAGTATTCCCTCCCAAACTAGGTTAAGCAGTTCTTCGCTACCCAACTCGCTATTAGATATCCAATCCAGACCTGGTATCTCCTTTTTGTGGCGGAGCAGTTCTTCTTCATGGCTGCTGCCAGCAACCACTTCAAATAGACCTCCAATAGTATCTTCCAATTTTTGCGGCTTCTTGTATCCCATCTTATAGATAAGCTGTTGGGTAATAGTGTGATAGCCAGGTCCGAACCTGACTAATGTCTTTCGGTTTGGGGTGATGGTTAGTCCGGCAGCTACAAAATGCGCCTTACCATCCAACAGCATAGGAAACGTGTCACTGAATTTATCGGGGATAATGAATTTGACCTTTACCCCGAGCTCTTCAGCAAACATCGTGACCAGGTCATACTCAAAACCAGTAAACCCATCTTTATCCTCGTAATATGTGGTGGCGCTGTTTCTGGTAATGACCACCAGCTCGCCATTCTGCTTGATCTGATCCAGCAAGGGGGTTGGAAAGCTGCAACTTGCAAGCAAGAGTAGAATGATTATAGGGAAGTAGTGGCGCATGTAAGCGAGCTTGGTTTTAATAAATATTATGCTTAGTCAATGTTTCTTTTTTGTGTAAAATTGCAGTTAATTCTAACTGACCTCTGCCCACAGGAACAGGCCGGAAGTTTGAGATGTGGTTTACCCCAGTAAATCAAGTGAATGTATAGTTATGTAGCACAGGTTATTTGGAGAGGTGCCGGAGCTGGCCGAACGGGCTTGACTCGACCAATTCGTCTGGATAGATACAGGGATGTATCGTAGTAGAGCAACGCAGGAGCAGTTGCCGAACGAATTGGAACGCGCTTTAGCGCGGCCCGTAGGGCGAAGGGCATGGAAGCCCGGAGTAAATCAAGTTAATAGATAGGCGCGTAGTACAGGTTTTTGGAGAGGTGCCGGAGCTGGCCGAACGGGCTTGACTCGAAATCAAGTGATCCCTCTGGGATCCGTGGGTTCGAATCCCACCCTCTCCGCCAAATACAAAAGGCCCCATTTATGGGGTCTTTTGATTTTGAAGAGTTGAGTGTGGTGGGTGAGAACCCACGACGGGTTCGACCAGCCAGCACATAGTGCTGGCGCAGCACGAGCCACGAAGTGGCGAGAGGGCCGCAGGCGCGAATCAATCTCACCCTCACCAGAATATCCCTAATATGACTCCTGTATATAGAACGTACCCGAATACCCAAAGGTCTCCCCAAACAGCGGATGAACCATAGCAAACTCTATATAGAACTCTTTTTCTGAGATGGCCCGTTCAACTATCCTGGCATCTCCAAGAATGGCCCAGGTCGGTATGGGTATACGGATAATTCCTGTATCCCAAACATATCCAGCGCTGGTGAACACGAGAGCACCGTTATCAACCGACATACGCATGCGTATTCCCAGGCCATATTTTACATACTCGATGATTTCATCGTTTCCGGCGTATTCCATCCTAGATTTGAATTCCGTTAGTGGCTTATCTGGAAATTGTAGGGTGCGGTGCCAGAACATGGCGCTTTGGTTATCGTCTTTAGTCCAGTTTCTGACAACGGTTGGAATATCTTTGCCACGGTATGGGACCAGGGCCCCGAAAATCCGACCTGGCAACAGAAACAGCTTGGCGATATTGGAGTGGAAGACCCGGTCCATAGTGCCGTGAATGGTCATATCCGAGTCTAAACCAGGGGCCATTTCGTAGTGTCGCTTAACGATGGCGTCAAGCTTATCCCATTGTCCCCCCAGGGCCTGCTGCACGATGGATATTGGGCTCTCTTGTTGCATGCTAATCTCCTTATAATACGATTCCCGGTTTAAAAACCATCAAAAAGTAGATGATTACCATTGAGATAAAGGCAGGCACACCTAGCCAGAACCACATCCTGGCATAGCGGTGATAACGCTCATCCAATGCCTGTTCTTTCATGATCGCCTCAGTGGCCAGATCCCGCATGCGTATCTGTAGCCACACCACCGGAAGCCAACATCCTCCGGCTATGACATAGAGCGCAACCGCTATGACGATCCATGCCTGATCCAGTGGAAAGCCCAGGACGTGAACCAGCCAAAAGCCGGTGATCGGCTGGATGATTACCGTGGGGGTAGTGAATAGCCAATCAGCGGTCACAACGGTGCGGTTGGTTTTGGCCATGGCGTGGAGATCTCCGCCTCGATCTGCCATCCACTTGTAAAAGGCGCTGCCCAGGCCGGTGCCGAACAGCAGGGTGGAGCTGAGGATATGGATTGTCTTTAGCAGTAGGTATTCCATCATCTTCTCCCTTCCAGCACGAGCATGATCATGGTGGCTACAATAAGGGGAATGTTTTTGCTGATTGGTCCAAATGGATGTGTCCAATATTCGGGCAGCCACAGGGTGATGATTGTGCTATACAGCAGGATGATCCAGATTTGGATCAAGGCTACTGGTCGCAATCTAAAAGAGAAAAGCGTTGCCAGGCCCAGCAATATGTCAGTGGCGGCGGCACCGTAGAGCATGAGTGGTTGCCAGGTGCCTGCAATGCCAACTCTGGCCAACATGGCGTAACTCTGTTCCACCGGGAAGATGAAGGCAGAAACGATCCCTGCACAGATCCAAACAAAGGCGATGGAGAGGCGCAAGGCCGGGGCCAGGAGAGATAAGCCAGCATGCCATTGATCGGCCTGCCGGGCAGGGGTGGCCGCAAACGTCTGGTCCAGGCCTTGTGGTTGGAAACCAAAGCGGGCGATGAATGGTTCTACATCCGCCGTATTGCCGTTTTGCAACATCTGTACCGCCTCTGCGTTTATCGGGGTGTTTCCCAGCAGCCCGGCCCAACGTGCGCCGTATAGGGCTAGTAGGTAGGGTACAGATATAAATCTGGCCGGTCCGAGTCCCAGCCAATGGCGCAGTTTCTGATACAAGGCTTTCATCGTTACCGGTTCCGGACCAACCATCTCAATGTCAGTACGCAGAGGTGATGGTGACTCAACCAGTTGTAGGATGGCTCGCGTCATATCGTCTATGTGGATGGGCTGCGTTTCCTGACCACCGTCATCAATCAGGGGAATGAGCGGGAATGTGACTATGGTCTTGAACATAGCCATGCTCTTGGCGCCAGGACCGTAGACGAGGGAAGGCATGACGATGGCCCAATCAAGATTTAGTTCTCTCAGGAAGTTATCTGCAGCGCGTTTGCTGAGGTGGTAGTGGCTGAATGCGGTTGCGTCCGCACCGAGGGCGGATATCTGAATGACTCGCTTCACTCCCGCCGATTCACAGGCTTGGAACAGGGCGATTGGGGCATGGGTGTGCAGGGCGTCGAAGGTCTGGTTGCGGCCCTCGCTGATGATGCCAACGGCGTTGATGACGATATCTACACCCTGTAGCCGTGGAATCCAGTCCGCCTCTGCGTGGTCGTTGGCGAAATCCGCAGGTATGGTGGTTATGTCTGGCCATCGTTGCCTAATCTGTTCCGGATGCCGTGCGCAGGCAACAACCTCATGTCCTGCCTCTAATAAGCCCTGAACGAGATGGCTGCCGATAAAGCCGCTGGCGCCAGTGATTAGTATGCGCATCTTATTTACCTCCCTGGGCAAGTAGCATCGCGGTCTGGTTGTCGTTGAAGTTGTTGATGGATTTCCAGATAACGCGTCCGATAAGGCTCAGTCCGATGAAGTCTCCTAGCAGTGTCCTGAACAGGGCCCGTTGCAGTTCATGGGCGATATTGAGATGGGTTAAGGTCGCGGTGGGGGCGAAAAAGACCACGACTAGAAGCGGGGAGATGATCAACATTAACTGGGTGAACATGACCCAGAATTCCGCCCTTTGTGGTGTTCCACAAGTATCTGTCAATACATTACGCAGCAGGGGTTTGAGCAACAGGATCATGGCAATGCTGATGCCTAGACAAATGCCTATTTCCAGTACGAAGAGTATGAGTGTATTCATCATTATTTCCTCCATGGCTGTGTTTCTAAAATTTCTGTATTAACAGAAATAAACAGATAAAAAAGGGGTTACTTCCCCCCCAGAAAACCTTGCACCTTGGCGCCTAGCTTGATCAGTTTCTGCAGCGTAGATTTAGGCAGTACCTTGATCTGGTTATGCCATGTATCCAATATTTCCATGAACTCGAGTACCTCTTTCATGCGTTTTTTCACTTCAGCAGGGGTCTGTTTATCCTCTTCGCCCTCAAGTACGCACTCACGAAGGACAGTCATGGTTGGATCAAGCTCCCGTTGCTTACGCCCATCCATGATGGTGTAAAAGAGTTCCCAGGGGTCCTTCATGGTCTCGAAGTAATCGCGCCGATCTCCTAACATGTGCACCACCTTAACCAATCTCCAGGATTGCAGTTCCTTGATGCTGGTGCTGACGTTAGAACGCGCCACGTTGAGGGTTTCGGTGATCTCTTCAGCATTCATGGGATTGGAAGAGAGATAGAGCAGGGCGTGGATCTGTGCGACGGTGCGGTTAACCCCCCAACGGGTGCCCATCTCGCCCCAATGCAGTATGTATTTTTCCATGACCGGAGTTAGTTTCATTTTTGCCATTTCCTTAATTTCTGTTATTACTGAAACTAGTGTACAAAAGTGATGTTGTCAAGATTAGAATAGGGATGCAAGGTGAAAGAGTGTGTGTTTAGCCAGATGGTCCTATGCTGCAGCCACTGGATTTCTTGCCGGTGAATCTATGGCCTTGGCATAAATTTCCAGATAGTGGGCGGCGCTGGAGTCCCAGCTGTAGTCCTGCTGCATGCCGTGCATGGCGAGTTTTTTCCACCACTGTCCGGGACGGCGGTAGTACTCTATGGCGCGGTTTACTGCATCTAGCAGGGAGTTGGCATCTGTGCGCTCGGCAACAAAGCCGCTGGCGGTGTCGTCCAACATGGAAGATGGTTCCAGGTTGGTCACGGTATCTGCCAGACCCCCGGTGCGGGTCACGATGGGGACGGTACCATAACGCAGGCTGTAGAGTTGGTTCAGACCGCAGGGTTCAAACCTGGAGGGCATAAGAAAACAGTCACATCCGGCCTCGATACGATGGGCCAGGTGTTCGTCATAGCCGACTCTCACTACGCATCTGCCAGGGTATTTCTGGGCGACGGTCTCCAGGGACTGTTCCAGGTGTTGTTCGCCGCTGCCGAGGATGACCATCTGGATATCTTGCTGCTGCATCATGTGCGGCAGGATGTCTATGATCATGTCTATCCCTTTCTGTTCAACCAGGCGACCGATGTTGCCGAACAGCATGGCATCCGGGTTTTCCTCCAAGCCTAGTTCTCGTTGCAGACTCAGTTTGTTTTCGCGTTTTTTGGTGAAACTATCTGCTGCGTAGTTGTGTTCGATATGTTGATCTGTGGCCGGATTCCAGATCTGATAGTCAATGCCGTTGAGAACTCCGGTTAATCGGTTTGCGCGATACTCCAATAATCCTTCAAGGCCATACCCGAATTCCGAACTGCGTATCTCTTGCGCGTAGGTATGGCTTACCGTGGTAATCCAATCGGCAAATACCAGGCCGCCTTTGATAAACGATAGCTGTCCGTGAAACTCCAGGCCTTCATGGGACCAAAGCTGCTGCGGCAACATTAATTGTCCGAATGTGGATTGATCAAAGGTACCCTGATATGAAAGGTTGTGGATGGTGAATACAGTGGCAGGACGATCCCACTCCTGAGCCAAAAGGGCCGGAACCAGTCCGGTTTGCCAGTCATTGCAGTGCACGACATCCGGGCTCCAGCCCAGTCCGGCCTGTCCCATAGCCATCCTGGCTACTACCCTGGAGAACATGGCGAAACGCTGGGCATTGTCGCCCCAGGGTCGTCCAGATGCCTCTGTATACGGATTTCCTGGGCGGCTGAACATGCTGGGGGCGTCGATCAGATATACATGTATCTTGCCTTCCATCTTCTGTTCCAGGATGCGCACCGGTTCCGGGATGCCGGTGATCTTGAGTGTTGCCACTGTTTCCAGCGGTATGGCCCGTTCCACCGCCTGAGGATAGGCCGGAAGCACCAGGCGCACGTCCAGGCCCAGCGCCCCCAGGGCCTTAGGCAGGCTGCCGGCCACGTCGGCCAGGCCGCCTGTTTTGATAAGTGGTTGGGCCTCGCTGGCGGCAAACAAGATTTTTTTGGGTTGATTTGATTGGGTGTAGGTAGAACGACCGGTCATATTTCTGTTGTAGCACTGTTTTATTATCTGTAATGGATATACTTTAACCCGTGAATTGCATAAAGTGAAAAATAATTCTAATACATTGAATTGGTAGAACCTTCCGGGGTCGGAGTCAAACCATCCAAATGTGTTTGTTTAGACTTAGCATTGTTTCATGGTTTGACTTCGACCTCATATCTGATATTGAATTGACTAACTATGAGATCAGTGACCGGTTTGACAGAGTGGCGGGCCCTGGAGCAGCACTGGGGTGAGATGCAACAGACCCATATGCGTGAATTGTTTGCCGCCGATCCGGATAGATGTGAGCGGTTCACCGTTTCAGATTGCGGAATCTTGCTGGACTATTCCAAGAACCGCATAACCGGGGAGACCGTGGAGTTGTTGCTGCGCCTGGCCCGGGTGACTGATGTGCCGGGATGGCGGGAGCGGATGTTTGCCGGTGAACCTATTAACTGCACCGAGGGCAGGGCGGTACTGCACACGGCCCTGCGTAATCGCTCTAACACACCGGTTCTGGTGAATGGTCAGGATGTGATGCCGGAGGTGAACGCTGTTCTGGGACAGATGGAGCGCTTCTCTGACCAGATCCGCAGTGGCGAGTGGAAAGGCTACACCGGCAAGCGTATCACCGATGTGGTCAACATCGGGATCGGCGGTTCCAACCTGGGTCCGCTCATGGCCTGTGAGGCCCTGCGCCACTATCAGTCACCAGACCTACGGGTGCATTTTGTCTCCAACGTGGACTCCACCCATCTGGTGGAGACCCTGAAGCCGCTAAATCCTGAGACCACCCTGTTTATCGTGGCCTCCAAGACCTTCACCACCCAGGAGACCATCACCAACGCTCAGGCCGCCCGTAGCTGGTGTCTGGATAGTCTGCAGGATGAGAAGGCTATCGCCCGGCATTTTGTGGCCGTATCCACCAACGCGGATGCGGTGGCGGCATTCGGCATAGATACCGCCAACATGTTTGTGTTTTGGGACTGGGTTGGTGGGCGTTACTCGCTCTGGTCCGCCATCGGCCTGCCTATCACCATAGCGATTGGCATGGAGCAATTCTATGAGTTGCTGGCTGGTGCCCATGCCATGGATGAGCACTTCCGCAGCGCAGATCTGGAACAGAATATGCCGGTCATCCTGGCCCTGCTTGGGATCTGGTATGCCAACTTTGCCGCTGCCGCCACCCATGCGGTGCTGCCATATGATCAATATCTGCGCCTGCTTCCGGACTATCTGCAACAGGCGGATATGGAGAGCAACGGCAAGCGGGTTACCAGAGACGGCCAGCCGGTGGATTACACCACCGGACCGGTTATTTGGGGCGCGGCCGGTACCGACGGGCAGCACGCCTTTTATCAACTTATCCACCAGGGTACCCAGATGATCCCGGCGGATTTCATCATGCCGGTGCAGAGTCATAACGAGTTGGGTGATCAGCATGCGAAGCTGCTGGCCAACTGTCTGGCCCAGACCGAGGCCTTGATGCGCGGTAAGACCGTGCAGGAGGCAAGGGCGGAGTTGAAGGCGTCCGGTATGGATCAGGCAAGGATAGAGGAGTTGCTACCGCATAAGGTCTTTCCCGGCAATAGCCCCACCAATACCATGCTGATAGATAAGCTGACGCCACAACGTCTTGGCTCTCTGATCGCGCTGTATGAACACAAGATCTTTGTGCAGGGGATAATCTGGAATATCAACTCCTTTGATCAGTGGGGGGTGGAGTTGGGCAAGCAGCTTGCCGCCGTTATCCTGCCGGAGTTGCAGGGTGAGTTTGCCAAGTGTGAGCACGATAGCTCAACCGCCGCTCTTATCGACTACTGCAAGAAGATGCGGGTTTGATGTTGGCTATTCGAGGATGTCTAGTGATATTTAGGGGCAGTGTAAAAACTCGCTATAGATGACTGTCTAATCGATTCCTAAATAGGTGTGGTTTTTACACCGATCCCAATTTCTCCATGGATGGTGGCTTAATTATTACTTTTCCCCCTCACCCTAACCCTCTCCCCCAGGGGAGAGGGAATTTGCGGTTATTTGCGTCTTGCCTGTGTATTCCAACGCAGGGGCGCAGGAACGAATGATTATGTTACCGGCTGGAGAATCAAAGCTCCCAGCGGCGGCAGGGTCAGGGTCATAGATTGTTTTTGTCCCATCCACGGGGTTGGCTCGGTGGCGATCTCGTAGGTGTTGCCAAGATTGCTGCCGCCAAAATATTCCGAGTCGGAATTGAACAGCTCCCGGTATCTTCCAGCCGCAGGTACGCCGATGCGGTAGTTATTCCGTGGCACCGGAGTAAAGTTCAGGATCACTACCAGCATCTCTCCATGCATGCCTTTGCGGAGATAGCTGAGTACCGACTGGGCGGCGTCGTGGCAGTCTATCCACTCGAAGCCGCTACCATCGAATTCCAGGCTGTGCATAGCCGGTAGCTGTTTATACAGACGGTTCAACTCACTGACCAGGGATTGCACGCCTTGGTGCTGCGGTCGCTCCAGCAGATACCAGTCCAGTTCCGAGGCGTCGTCCCACTCCCGGCCATGGGCGAACTCGTTACCCATG
>JBNKSV010000046.1:0-15311 GCA_050297535.1 Sedimenticolaceae bacterium | reverse complement strand
TGGGATCATCACCGTAGAACAGCTTGAGGCGGCGGTTTCCGACAGCGCCCGTTATGATGTATTCAATCTGGTAGACAGCGCCCTACAAGGCAAAACGGCATATTGTTCCAAGGTCCTGAAGGGACTCAAGGGAGAAGGCACCCCGGCCCCGGTGGTGCTCTGGGCCCTGACCCGGGAGATCCGCATGCTAGCGGAACTATCCTACGCCATTAGCAAGGGACAGCCACCGCAACAGGCGATCGCCTCCAGACGTGAGATCTGGGATAAACGTAAACAACTGGTCGGCGGCGGATTGCAGCGTCTCTCCATCAATACTTTGCGTGGACTGCTGGTACTGTGCGGCCGGGCCGACCGCGCCATCAAGGGCAGAGAAAAGAGCGATCCCTGGCAACTGATGCAGGAAATCACCAGCCGCCTGGCAGGCAAGGCCATCATTGTCAGACCCTAGTACCTACACCCAGGTTATTTGTTAGAATCTGATAATCTGACACAACAATAGGCCCCATAAAGCAATGTCGAATCAAATTCAGGACATAGACGCATACATGCAAGCGGTAGGAAGCAGGGCCCGGGCTGCATCCAGACTACTGGCGGCCGCCAGCACCGCAGACAAAAACAACGCCCTACTGGCTATCGCCGAAGATCTGGATCGCAACCGCGCCACCCTGGTTGCCGAGAACAAGAAGGATATGCAGGCCGGCGCCGAAAAGGGCTTGGACGCCGCCCTGCTGGACCGGCTGGAACTTACCCCGGCACGCATCGACTCCATGATCGAGGGCCTGCGTCAGATAGCCGCCCTGCCCGATCCCATCGGTGAGATCTTTGACATGAACTACCGTCCTACCGGCATCCAGGTGGGACGCATGCGCGTGCCCCTGGGTGTAGTCGGCATCATCTACGAATCCCGCCCCAACGTGACCGCCGACGCCGCCGCCCTATGTCTCAAATCCGGTAACGCCGCGGTATTGCGTGGAGGTTCAGAGGCCTTTCACTCCAACCAGGCCATCGCCGGGATCATACAGCAGGGTCTGAAACAGACTGGCCTGCCCGCGGATGCGGTGCAGGTGCTGGCCACCACCGACCGGGGTGCGGTGGGCCGGATGATCACCATGCCTGAATATATAGACGTGATCATACCGCGCGGCGGCAAGGGCCTGATCGAACGCATCAGCCAGGACGCCAGGGTGCCGGTCATCAAGCACCTGGACGGCATCTGTCACATATACATAGATGCAGAGGCAGATATAGAAAAAGCTCTACAGGTCTCCTTCAACGCCAAGACTCAGCGCTACGGCACCTGCAACACCCTGGAGACCCTGCTGGTATCCGAAGAGATCGCAGAGGCCGTGCTGCCGGAGCTGGGCAAGATGTACCAGGAAAAGGGGGTAGAGCTGCGCGGCTGCGAAACCACGCAACGTCTGCTCGCTGGCGCATTGCCAGCAACGGATGAGGACTGGGACACCGAATATCTTGCGCCCATACTGTCCATAAAGGTGGTGAAGGGGCTGGACGAAGCAATCGACCACATCAACACCCACAGTTCTCAGCATACCGATTCTATCATCACCGAAAACTACACCCGCGCCAGGCGTTTCCTGCGCGAGGTGGATTCCAGTTCGGTGATGGTCAATGCCTCCACCCGTTTCGCAGATGGCTTCGAGTACGGACTGGGGGCAGAGATCGGCATCAGCACCGACAAGTTTCACGCCCGTGGACCAGTGGGTCTGGAAGGGCTTACCTCGGTGAAGTTCATCGTTTTTGGAGATGGACATATAAGAACATAGTTACGCGTAAGGGAGACGTATGAGCCAAGTTATCTCGATCAGAGTGCCCGAACACTATAAAGAGGCATGCATGGCGTTTCAAAAAGAAACGAATCTTACGGTAACAAGCGATGTAATAAATACGTCGGATAAACACGAGTTCATGATTTTTTACGATGATGATTTTTATGAGATCAGATGCGAAGGTAATTTTCCGGATTCAGTATTTTCGGCTCTGATAAAAGTAAAAAGTCTGTTTGGGGGGAAACTGTTCTATGAGGGAGAAGAATGGAACGGAGAAGATGTCGAGGCAGTTACCAAAGCAAAGCCACTGGAAAAGATGTGGCTTGTTCTAGCCATCATATTTTTCCCAATCACGCTAATATATCTATTTCTACGCATTACAATATTAGTTCCGTTTAGACTCTGGAAAGCAACGAGATGAATAAATTTCGTGGGCAAAAAAATGTGGCAGAGCCAAAATGAAACTACTGCAAAAGCCATGGCATAGAGATAGGACCATACCTACTCTGGACCTTTACCTTTTATGATCGGCATCCTCGGCGGCACCTTCGACCCCATCCACTACGGACACCTGCGCACCGCCCTGGATGTCCGGGATGCCCTGCGGTTGGAAGAGTTACGCCTGATTCCACTGCGGGACCCGCCACACCGTGAACAACCGGTAACCACTCCGCAGCAGCGCCTGGAGATGCTGAAGGCCGCAGTCGCCGATGAACCTGGTCTCGCTGTCGACGCCAGAGAGCTAAACCGCAGCGGTAAATCTTACAGCCTGCTCACCCTGCAATCCCTGCGCGCGGAGTTGGGAGATGAGATCCCGCTCTGCCTGATCATGGGTCAGGACGCCTTCCGGGGATTCCCGGACTGGCACCGACCAGACGCCATCTTACAATTAGCCCATCTGGTGGTTATGCAACGCCCGGGAGAACAGGGGGTAAATCTATATCCTGAGCATGTAACCGATGGCCAGGAAAAACTACGTTCCACACCCGCAGGAAGGATCTATCTGCAACCGGTAACACAGCTGGATATCTCCAGCACCCAGATCAGAGAGATGCTCAGGATGGGCAGATCGCCCAGATATCTATTACCCGATTCCGTACTAAAGATCATCGAAAGAGATGGTTTGTACAGAAGATAACTGTATCTCCGCTCCATTTCGTATAGAATTGCCCCTTTTTTTGTGGGAATAGGCCTATGCTTAAAGTAGGGCCTTGGCCACATCTCAACCCTGACAGACAGAGATTATGCAAGTAGAAGAACTGCGCGACCTGGTAATAAAGACCCTCGAAGATATGAAGGCACGCGACATCAAAGTGTTGGACGTGAGAGGCAAGACCAGCATCACCGATATTATGATCATCGCCAGTGGCACCTCCGGACGCCATGTAAAATCCATCGCCGAGGCCGCGGCCTTCCAGGCCAAACTGGCCGGTGCCGCCCCCATAGGCAGCGAAGGTATAGAGGATGGCGAGTGGGCCCTGGTAGACCTGAATGATGTAGTAGTACACGTTATGCAGCCCAAGGTCAGAGACTTCTATCAACTGGAACGTCTCTGGTCCCTGGATGCCGAACAGACGGAACCACAGGCATCCGAACAATAGTAAATACCGCGGCATGAACATCCATCTCCTCTCAGTAGGCAACCGCATGCCCAAGTGGGTGGAGGCGGGATATACGGAGTACGCCAAACGCCTGCCTGCCGAATGCAGGCTAAATCTGGTGGAGATCGCACCGGGACATCGTGGCAAAGGGGCGGATATCACCCGCGCCATAAGTGACGAAGGCGAGCGCATGCTCAAGGCCATTCCCAAGGGGTGTCTGGTCATCGCCCTGGAGGTCAAGGGCAAAGAGTGGAGTACCGAACAACTCGCCGACAAGCTGTCCGGCTGGATGGAGAGCGGCAGCGACCTGGCACTGCTGGTGGGTGGGCCTGATGGGTTGGATGAATCATGCCGTGCCCGAGCCGATCTGCTCTGGTCCCTGTCGCCCCTGACCATGCCCCATCCATTGGTGCGAGTAGTATTGGCAGAACAGCTCTACCGGGCCTGGAGCCTGATGCGTAATCATCCCTACCATAGGGCCTAATCGGTCACATCTTCTGATAATATTGGGCCACTAATAACAGGCACAACCAATAACGGAACCGATGCAACCACCACTCTACCTGGCCTCTATGTCACCACGCCGCAGTGAACTATTGCGGCAGATAGGTGTCGTTCATAGCATAATTAGTGTAGATGTCGATGAAACACCGCACAGGGGAGAAAACCCACAAGAGTATGTTATCCGGCTGGCACAGGAGAAGGCCCTTGCCGGACAGCTCCTGCTTGAAGACAGCAGGCATGGGCTGATCCTGGCTGCTGACACCACCGTTGTGGTCGATGATCGGATACTGGGAAAACCGAGAGACATGGCTGACGCCTGGGATATGCTGCAACTGATCTCCAATCGCAGCCACTTGGTCTATAGTGGCGTAGCCCTGGCCGGAGATAAAATAGAGAGCCGAATAAGCACAAGTCAGGTGACATTCCGCAAGATAACCAGAGACGAGGCTATCGCCTACTGGGAGAGCGGTGAACCAGAGGACAAGGCCGGTGGCTACGGTATCCAGGGGTTAGGGGCACTTTTTATATCTAAAATCGAAGGCAGCTTTTCCGGGGTTATGGGGCTGCCGCTGTTTGAGACCGCGCAACTGCTGATGCAGGCAGGGATAGACCCTTTAACACAGAAAAACGGATAACCAGATGAGCGAAGAGATCCTGATAAACGTAACCCCGCCAGAGACTCGTGTAGCCCTGATTGAAAACGGCGTGGTGCAGGAGATCATGATTGAGCGCGCCAGTAACCGCGGTATCGTCGGCAACATATATAAAGGGAGGGTATGCCGCGTACTTCCGGGGATGCAGGCCGCATTCGTGGAGATCGGTCTGGACCGCGCCGCCTTCCTGCACGCATCCGATATAGTACACCACAACCACGATGAGAGCAGCGACAACGGCATAACCGATCTACTGCAGGAAGGCGAGGACATCATAGTACAGGTAACCAAGGACCCCCTGGGCAGCAAAGGGGCCAGGCTTACCACCGGCATCTCCATCCCATCCCGTTATTTGGTATTCATGCCATCACTGCATGTAGTGGGCATCTCCCAGAAGATCGGGGACGAAGATGAAAGACAACGCCTACGCGACGCCATTGATGCCGCCATCCGTGGTGAAGATGGCAGGCCGGGGAGATTCATCGCCCGCACGGTCGCAGAGGGTATTAGCGAGGAGACCCTGTTAAAGGACATGCAATTTCTCACCCGCCTCTGGAGGTCCATAAAAGAGCGCCTGGAGACGGCTAAACCAAGAGAGCTGTTACATGAAGACCTGCCCCTGGCCATGCGGGCGCTACGGGACCTGATCAATCCCGAGGTCGAGAAGGTGCGCATAGACTCGCAAGAGACCTGGCAAAAGGCCATTGAATTCACGGAAAAACTGATGCCGGATATGACCACAAAGATAGAATACTATCCGGGCGAACGACCGATCTTCGATCTATATGGAGTAGAGGACGAGATTCAGAAGGCCCTGAATCGCAAGGTGGATCTCAAGTCCGGCGGTCACTTGGTTATCGACCAAACCGAGGCAATGACCACCATAGATGTAAACACCGGAGCCTTCGTAGGACACCGCAATCTGGAAGAGACCATCTTCAAGACCAATCTGGAGGCGGCCCAATCCATCTGCCGCCAGCTCAGGCTACGCAACCTGGGCGGGATCATCATCATCGACTTCATCGACATGCAGGATGAGGAGCACAAGAGGCAGGTATTCCGCACCTTTGAGAAGTGCCTGTCCCATGACCACGCCAAGACCAAGATCACCGAGGTCTCCAGCCTGGGCCTGGTGGAAATGACCAGAAAGAGGACCAGAGAATCTCTGGAACATGTACTATGCGAGCCCTGTCCACGCTGCGGCGGCAAGGGCACGCTAAAGACTGCCGAGACCACCTGTTATGAGATCTTTCGTGAGATACTACGGGAGTCGCGCCAGTTTGACGTGGAGTCGATGCTGATTCTGGCATCCCAGGCCGTAATCGATTTATTGCTGGATGAAGAGTCCACCAACCTGGCCAATCTGGAGCAGTTTGTGGGAAAACCGATAAGGCTTCAGGCCGAAACACTATATAGCCAGGAACACTACGATATAGTACTGCTCTAAAGAATACATGGAAATCACTTCCTGTAATCTTCATTCTATGGAAATCAAAGATATGATTATTGATTTCCTTCATTTTCAATCGACTATGTCGATTGAAAATAGCGGCTTATCATTGTGCCGCAAGGAGCTCTGAATTAATCAGAAGTCCTCTAACTAGGACCAGACAAGATAACTTCTTGACTATGGATATTTAATACGACGATTTACCGGATGCATTACACAATCTCTTTTCATACAAACGGCAAAAACGGCTAGCGAATGATTCATATTATAAAATCCTTCGCATCCAAGATGTGGCTCGCCTTTATTCTGCTCATCATATTGGGTGGGGTACTAATGGGGGGCGCACGTCTACTGTTGCCCATAGCCGCCGAATATAGAGAAGAGGTCCAGGAATTGGTCAGCAAGGAGCTCGGACAACAAGTAAAGATCGAGACCCTGGATACCAGCTGGCGTGGTTATGGTCCAGAGTTGATCTTAGGTAATGTAGACCTTATCAATCCGGAAACCGGCCAATCATCTTTACGCGTAACAGAAATCCGCATAGGCATAGGCATCTTAGATAGTCTGTTCAATCAGGACATCACCGTACGCGAGATCAACTTTTATCGTTCACAACTGCTGATCAAACGTCGCTCTGATGGCGCAGTGGTACTAGCAGGTCTGGAAGACATCGAGAAAGGGAGCAGCGGCGACAGCAGCGCCATATTTTTGCTGCCATTCCGTCTTGGCCTGAAACAGAGCGTGATCTACTGGGAGAACCAGAGTATAGGAGCGGACCCGGTGCGTTTCACCGACGTGAACCTCACTATCAGTAACGGAAAAAACCGGCACCAGATCGACGCCAGCATGCGCCTTCCCGGTCAGAGCGGAGGTGACCTGCGTCTTGTCGCCGACATCAAGGGCGCAATCCAGCAATCAAACGCCTGGTCAGGAGAGATATACCTGACCGGCAACCAACTAGCGCTGGCCACCATACTAAAGGACCGCATGCCGGAAGGCTCCGCCTTCGAAACGGGCACGGCCAACATGGAGATCTGGAGCCGCTGGATAAATGGACACCTCACTGCGATGGAAGGATATGCCGCCTTCGACAAATTAAGACTGGTATCCGAACGCAAGGTCAATGACAACCCCATGGAACCCTTAGCAATCGAACGCATCGGCGGCAGATTCAGATGGCAACACAGTCAGGACGGCTGGCAGGTTGATATCGCGGATATCGAGTTCAGACGCAATGGCAAGACATGGCCCAAGGCAAATCTAAGCCTAGTGAACAAATACGACCAGGAAGGTAATCTCCACTTGGCATCCGGCGTAGGGTTTATCCGCACCGAAGATCTACTCTCCATCGTAAAGATGTTCCCCCTGCCATCAAAAGAGCTGGATGACCTGGTCCATTCACTGCAACCGCAGGCCGATATCCGATCCATGCAGTTTCGTTTCCATGGAACCACGGAAGGGCCGTCCTGGTCGGCCCGCGGCAGACTGGAAAATATCTCTATGGACACCTGGCGTGGGGCGCCGGAGATACGCAGACTAAACGCCGGCTTCTGGCTTGACCAGAATCAAGGCACACTGGAATTGGACGGCAAGGGCCTGAGCATCAGCTTCCCCGGACTGTTCAGAGACGCCATGCAACTTCAGGAACTGAATGGCCGCATGCGCTGGTCCAGGGCCGCGGACGGCGGCTGGTTGGTGCAATCCAAGAAGATTATCGCCAACAATGCAGACATCAAGACCCAGACCAGATTCCGACTGAAGATACAACCAGACCTGAAACAGTCCCCAACCCTGGACCTGCAAACCGATTTCCAGGACGGAAAGGCTGGCTCAACCCACAAATACCTTCCGGTCGGGATCATGGGTGACGAGGTCGTGGCCTGGCTGGATAAGAGCATAGTAAGCGGCAGGGTCCTTACGGGAAGCGCCATCTTCCGTGGCCCGCTGGCCGACTTTCCATTCGACAACGACACCGGCCACTTCGAAGTACTGTTCAAGGTCGGCGACATGGTGCTGGACTATCAGCCCGGCTGGCCGCGCATAGAAAACCTTACCGCAGAGGTCCGCTTTCACAATAACAGCCTCGCTATTCGTGAGGGCAGTGGCACTATGCTGAACAGCAAAGTGCGCAACCTGTATGCCAGAATTGATGACCTGGAACAAACATCACCGCTCAGAATCACTGGCAGCGCGACCGGCCCATTAAGTGACAACCTGAAACTGCTGACAGAGACGCCACTATCCAAAGACTACGGAGAGGCCGCCAAACGGATCGCCGCTACCGGCAACACCAAACTAGAAACCAAACTGACCATACCTCTGGATAAAGGCGATTACGACATAAATGTAAAGCTGCTGTTTGATAACGCAAGCATAAATCTCGACAACTCGAAATTTCCCTTAACAGATGTAACTGGGGCGCTCGCTCTCAGCCAGAATGGCGTCAACGCTAAGGACATAAAGGCCCAACTTTTAGGAGAAGATATCAAACTGGACGTAGCCCCCATCCAGGGGCAGGACGCAGCCGCAATAAAGGTGCGAGGCAGCATATCCGGCACCAAACTGGACAAACAGTTTCCGGGGCTAGGTCTGGATCTGCTGCAGGGTAAAAGCACTTGGACCCTGCAGTTCGAGATACCTTCTCTTAGCAAAAACAAGGGCCAAATAACGGCCAACAAGATAGTTGCGTCCTCAGACTTGGTAGGCACAACCATAGATATGCCAGCACCACTGGGTAAGACCAAAGATCAAAAACGTAGCTTACAGATAACCACCACCATCTCGGACGAAGCAACCCAGGAACTGAACATCGACTATGCCGATGTAGCTAGCACCGCCATGCAGTTCAGCAAAAACAAGAAGGGCGAGATACGGCTGGAGCGTGGCGACATAATCTTAGGTGGAGGCAAGGCCCAGACACCACAGGAACGGCTGCTGACGATTTCCGGCGCTCTGCCACAACTCGACCTCACCCCCTGGATAAGCTATCTGCCAACAAACGGCGACGGCGGTTTCCCGCAGATAAGAGGAAGCAATCTGCGATTCAGGAAATTAAAGGTCAATGATACCGAGCTGAACAACATAACCCTCAGCTTTACCAAAGACGACAAGGCCCTAAAGTTGGACCTCAAAAGCGACAACATAGATGGCAGAATACAGACGGCACTGCCCATCAAATCCAAACCCATACTGGCCGATCTGGATAAGCTGGCGTTTAAGCTGGACCCGGACGAACTCTCTGGCAGTGTACAAGCGAAATCTCCAGACTCTATGTGGAAGGATCCGCGTAACCTTCCCGGCATGACTATCAACAGCAAACGGTTTGTCGTCAATGGCAGGGATATTGGTCCACTGCAATTTGTAGCGACCAGCACTCCGGAAGGGCTCTCATTTGAGAAGATAAAATTCTCCTCCAAGCTATTGGACATGACCGCAACCGGAAGCTGGCTGACCAAAAACAACAAAGACCGTTCCAGTCTGAACATGAAGATGAAGAGCGACTCCCTGGGCAAGCTCCTCACCACCATTGGCTTCGCCCCCAGCCTCAAAGACGCACCGGCGAAGATCGAGGCCAATCTGGTCTGGAGTGGCGACCCGCGCCAGTTTAGTAGCACGGACGTTACCGGACGCGTAGATATGCGCATTCGCGACGGGCGTTTTCTGGAGGTAAATCCCGGTCTGGGGCGCATATTCGGACTTCTCAACATAGACGCGCTAACCCGCCGCCTCACCCTGGATTTCTCCGACACCTACAAAAAAGGCTTCAGCTTTGACAAGGCCGAGGGGACATTCAACCTTGACCACGGGGACGCCTACACCAACGACCTGAGCATTGATGGTCCGGCAGGTTCGATAGATATATCCGGCCGCACCGGACTGGCTGCCCAAGACTTCGATCAGCAGGTCACCATCACCCCCAGCGTATCCAGCACCATCCCGGTGGCCGGGGCCCTGGCCGGCGGCCCAGCGGTCGGGGTCGCCCTGGTGCTGGCGCAAAAGATATTCGGCAAGACAGTGGATAAGGTATCCACTACCAGATACACGGTCACAGGCTCATGGGATAACCCCAACATAGAACAACTTAGTCTGGATAATCAAAACCGGGAACCCGCAACATCCGGCGGGGCTACGGGATACCCGCAGAACAGACCCTAATATAAATTTTTTGCGGGATGTCAAAGAATGTTATTCTGGGGCGAGACCCATTAATCAGACCAACAGAGTTGAAGATTCGTGACCGGAAAACACAAAGTAGCCGCCATCCAGATGGCGTCGGGACCAAACGTAAGCGCAAATCTGCTTGAGGCAAAAAAGATCGTCGGAGAGGCGGTGGATGCCGGGGCGGAATTGATCGTCCTACCGGAAAACTTTGCCTTCATGGGAAAGACGGAACAGGACAAACTCAAACTAAAGGAAGAGCCGGGCAAAGGTCCGCAGCAGACCTTTCTCAGCCAGCTTGCCGCCAGACACGGCGTCTGGGTGGTAGGGGGAACCGTACCGCTTATCGCCAACGATCCCGATAAGATTCGATCGGCCTGCCTGGTGTTTAACGACAAGGGAGAACAGGTGGCCCGCTATGACAAAATCCACCTGTTCGATGTGCATCTGTTGGAGACCGGCGAAAAATACAGCGAATCCGAGACCATCGAACCCGGCAACAAAACGGTGGTGGTGGACTCCCCCTTCGGCCGCATCGGGCTCTCCATCTGCTACGACCTGCGCTTCCCGGAACAATTCCGCAACCTGCTGGACGAAGGCATGGAGATCGCCGTCCTGCCCGCGGCCTTCACCGCCCACACCGGCAAGGCCCATTGGCAGCCACTGCTCCAGACCAGGGCGATCGAAAACCTGAGCTACATGATCGCATCGGCCCAGGGTGGCTACCACGTAAGCGGCCGCGTCACCCACGGACACAGCATGGTGGTGGACCCATGGGGCAACATCCAGGAGGTGCTTGCCCGCGGCAACGGCTATGCCCTGGGTGAAATCGACCTGGACCTGTTGCACAATACCCGCCGCGCCTTTCCCGCGCTCGAACACAGACAGATAACTTGCAGAATCAATGCCTGACCTAATCGAAATCGCACGCAACACCATCCTGACCCCGGCCGAGCTGCATGACTCCCACCTGGAGCGACTGCTAAGCCAACTTCTGGGCGGACAGATCGACGCCGCCGACGCCTACTTCCAGGCCAGCCGCCTGGAGTCCTGGGTGCTGGAGGACGGCATCATCAAGGAGGGTAACTTTAATATCGAACAGGGGGTCGGCGTACGCGCCATCTCCGGCGAAAAAACTGGCTTCGCCTACACCGACGAGATCCGCCTGGATACCCTGCTGGAGGCAGGACAGACCGCCCGCGCCATCGCCAGTAGCGGCAGCAACAGCTCCATCCGGGTCAACGCCGCCCCGCACGGACACAGCCTGTACCGACCCATCAATCCGCTGGACAGCATCAGCGATCAGGCCAAGATCGACCTGCTGCACAAACTGGACGCCGAGGCACGCAAACAGGACCCACGGGTAAAGCGGGTCATCGCCAGCCTGGTGGCGGCCCACGATGTGGTGCTGGTGGTCTCCAGCGACGGCACCCTGAGCGGAGACGTGCGCCCCCTGGTACGCTGCAACGTGCACGTGATAGCGGAACAGAACGGTCGCCGCGAACAGGGAACAGGCGGCGGCGGGGCCAGAGACGGCTTTCAGTTCCTGTTGGAACAAGACAAGGCCCTGGAGTACGCCCGTGAGGCGTCACGTCAGGCCCTGCTAAATCTGGAGGCAGAGGCCGCCCCCGCTGGCAGCATGACCGTGGTGCTAGGTCCGGGCTGGCCCGGGGTACTGCTACATGAGGCGGTGGGACACGGACTGGAAGGCGATTTCAACCGCAAGGGCACCTCCGCATTCAGCGGCCGCATCGGCGAACAGGTGGCGGCCAAGGGCTGCACCGTGGTGGATGACGGCACCCTGCCAGGCAGGCGCGGCTCTCTCAACATCGACGACGAGGGCACCCCGTCCCAGTACAACGTACTGATAGAGGACGGCATCCTCAAGGGCTATATGCAGGACAAACTCAACGCCCGCCTGATGGGGGTAACCCCCACCGGCAATGGTCGCCGCGAATCTTACGCCCACCTGCCCCTGCCGCGCATGACCAACACCTACATGCTGCCTGGGGAACTGCAACCGGATGAGATCATCGCCTCGGTGGATAAAGGTCTATACGCAGCCAATTTCGGCGGGGGCCAGGTGGACATCACCTCCGGCAAGTTCGTGTTCTCCGCCAGTGAGGCCTACCTGATCGAGAACGGCAAGATCACACGCCCGGTAAAGGGCGCAACCCTGATCGGCAACGGCCCGGAGGTGATGAGCCGAATCAGCATGATCGGCAACGACCTGGAGCTGGACGCCGGTGTCGGCACCTGTGGCAAGGAGGGACAGAGCCTCCCGGTCGGGGTGGGACAACCGACCCTGAAGATCGACAACCTGACCGTGGGTGGCACCAATGCTTAAGACTGACGATATCGCCGAACGCCAGGACCACCTGCAACAGCTGGTAGAAGAGCTGCTGTCTGAGGCGAAGAAACAGGGCGCCAGCTCCGCCGAGGCGGCGGTCAGTAGCGATGCCGGTCTCTCCGTCAATGTCCGTATGGGCGATGTCGAGACCATCGAACACACCCGGGACAACGGCCTGGGCATCAGCGTCTACTTCGGACAGCGCAAGGGCTCGGCCAGCACCTCCGACCTCAGCCCCCAGGCCATCATCGACACGGTCAAGGCCGCCTGCAGCATCGCACGCTATACCTCGGAAGATGACTGCTCCGGACTGGCCGACGCGGAACTGATGGCGACAGCCATCCCCGATCTGGACCTCTACCACCCCTGGGACTTGGAGGTGGATACCGCCATCGAGCTAGGCAAGGAGTGTGAAGCGGCGGCCCTGAACTACGCGCCCCAGATCAACAACTCGGATGGCGCCAGCGTAAACAGCCACAGCGGCCTGCATGTATACGGCAACAGCCACGGCTTCATCGGCGGTTATCCCAGCAGCCGCCACAGCCTGAGTTGCTCGGTCCTGGCCGAAGACGAACAGGGCATGCAGCGTGACTACTGGTACACCTCCGGACGCTCCGCGTCAGACCTGCAAGCGGCGGACGAGGTCGGACGCAAGGCCGGGGAACGCACCCTGGCCCGCCTGGGCGCACGCAAGCTCAGCACCAGGGAGGCACCGGTCATCTTTCAGGCCGAAATGGCCGTGGGACTGCTACGCAGCCTGACCGGCGCGATCAACGGCAGCGCCCTCTATCGCCAATCCTCCTTCCTGCTGGACCACCTGGGCAAACAGATCTTCCCCGAATTCGTGCGTATCCACGAAAACCCTCTGCTGCCACGCGGTCTGGCCAGCGCCCCCTTCGACTCCGAAGGCGTAACCACCAAGGCGCGCGACTTCGTCAGCCAGGGCGTGCTTCAGAGCTACATTCTAAACAGCTACTCCGCACGCAAGCTGGGGATGCAAACCACCGGCAACGCCGGCGGGGTACGCAATCTAGCCATCGAACAAGGTGAACTGGATTTACCGGGCTTGCTGAAAAAGATGGACAAGGGTCTGCTGGTCACCGAACTAATGGGGCAGGGCACCAACATGGTAACCGGCGACTACTCGCGCGGCGCCGCCGGGTTCTGGGTGGAGAACGGAGAGATCCAATACCCGGTGCAGGAGATCACCGTGGCCGGCAATCTGAAGCAGATGTTTATGCAACTACTGGCGGTCGGCAATGACATCGACCCGCGCACCAGCGTGCGCACCGGCTCCTGGCTGATCGAGTCCATGACCATCGCCGGCGAATAAACTTTCAAAACAGATTAGAGAAGAGACCTATGGGAAAGTATGTCAGCGGCATAGCGGTACACGAACACGGGGAGAAGGATAAGACCCCGCTCATCTTCATCCACGGCTTCCCCTATAACTCCAGCATGTGGTCGCAGCAGATCAGGCAGCTTAAAGAGCACTACCACTGCATTGCCTATGACGTGCGCGGCATGGGGGAAACCCCGCCCGGCGACGGCCAGTTCACCATGGAGATGTTTGTGGATGACCTGTTTGCCGTGATCGACGGACTGGACCTGCGTCGCCCGGTCCTGGTCGGCTTCTCCATGGGTGGATATATCGCCCTGCGGGCCATGGAGCGGGAGCCGGAGCGGTTTCGCGCCCTCATCCTGTGTGACACCAAGACCGAGGCGGACGACGATGCTGGCAAACTGAAACGGGCCAGCGCCATCCGTCTGATAAACACAGAAGGGATGGAAAGGTTTGCCTCCGATTTTGTCTCCATGACCTTCCAGAAAGATGCAGCGGAACGCATCCAGGATATCTACAACGCCACCCTGGAACAGGCCCAGGCGGAATCACCCGCAGGGGTAAAGGGGTGCCTGCTGGCCATGGCGGTACGCACCGACACCACCCATGTCCTGGGAGACATCCAGATCCCTACCCTGTTGCTGGTCGGCGAACATGACGCCCTAAGCCCACCTGCACTGATGCAGCAGATGCAGGAGAAAATTGCTGGCGCGGAGCTGGTCGTCATCCCGGATGCCGGTCATATGTCGCCGCTGGAAAATCCGGATGCGGTCACCAATGGCATCAAAGACTTTTTGTCAAAATCGGTATAGGCTATAGCTACTATTCGATTACCAAAAATAATTTACAACCAATAAGGAAAAACCCATGCAACGACACTACAAACATATCGCCCTGGCAACCCTGCTGACCGGTGTATTGAGCGGATGTGGCGGAGAGCCGGAGTGGGTCTCTGTATACGAAGACTGCAAACAGCAGATGAGTGCCGCCTCGGAAGAGATGAAGGCCAATCAAGATGAGGCTGTCAAAGACAACCCCCAGGCCCAGGCCATGATAAACGCCATGGGTAGTATGGCGATGTCCATGGGCATGGCCGCCTGCGAATCCGTCAAGCAGATATGTGAGCCGGACCCGGATGGCAGCGCCTGTCAGGCGATGGTGCAAGAGTACAAAAAAAATAAGGAATAGCAGCAACAGGAGAATTCGCGCCTACCTTAAAGGCCATGCCGCAAATAAACGCGAATAAACGCAAATCACTACCCTCTCTCCCTCTCCCTCTGGGAGAGGGTTGGGGTGAGAGGATGTTCAAGAAATAGTTCATTGATTTTACATTTCCCCCTCATCCTATCCTTCCATCCCACAAGGGGATACCGAGGTCCCAGTTGGGGGGAAGGGACTGCTGTTTTGAGCTTTCATGTATATCTCCAAAATTATTCAAATCGAAGCATTGGCTTTTCAGATGCCAT
>JBNKSV010000045.1:0-16318 GCA_050297535.1 Sedimenticolaceae bacterium | reverse complement strand
CGCTTGTTTCTATGCCGGGATTGACCGTGTTGCCATCGAAAACGGTCATAAACGAGCCAATCGTGGGAACCGAGCCGCTGCCCCACTTACTCCCTCTCCCCCTTGGGGAGAGGGTTGGGGTGAGGGGGTATTTGCGAGGTAACTCATTGATTAATATCTCCTTCTCATTATCGGTATTGTCATCCTGCATCCATGCGGTCATGCCCTGGGGAGAAGGGATCGCTGTTAATGTCGGTGCTTAGAGAAGGGCAGAATGCCCATCGGATTATGATTAAATACGGAACGACTAATCACCCACTCAAAATCCGTGGCCAGCGCTCATGCACCGCGTCTTCCAGTTCCGGCGTGATGGTTACTACATATACCCTGCGCTCGTTGTTCCAGTGGGCGATCAGCCCCTGCACCCACTTTCCTGGAGTTATATCGAACCAGTGGCTTTGACCTTCGATATCCTTTTCCATGAACTGGGATACCATGAGTTTTACCGGGATTGGGAACCACCTGTCCCAGCGTCCGGCATAGATGGTATCGAGCCGCGCCCATCCCCCCAGGGGTAGATTCCCTGCCTGCTGCTGGCGTCTGCCCCAGGGCAGTAGCTCAATCTCCCCAGTACGCTTTTTTACCGGCAGACAGGCCTTAGGGTTGGGGAAGTAGATGCGGACCTCCTGACCGTTGATCATGTAATAGACACCGCCGCACATGCTAGGGCCTAGTTATCCAGAATGGTTTCCCGGTGCCCGGATGGCTTCCAGGCCGGGGCGATTACATTGGGCATGCGGGAGCGTAGCAGCAGGCGCGCCGGGACCAGGGTAAACTCACCATAGCGTTGGTTTATGTGGTCGCGGGTTCGGTTTAGACGTTCCAGTCGCCCTCTGTCCGTGGCAAACATCTCTATCTGCATGTTGTCATGGTGCGGGTCTAGGGCGGTGACCTGGACCTGGGATACCGCTTCGCCGCGCCACTCCTGGGCTATGAATCTACGGCATAGGCCCATGATGTCCGGGCCATGATCTGTAGGTAGTGCAGGGCGGTACTTGCCGGATATCCAGCCTTCGGCGCCGCGCAGTCCTATGAAAAAGCTGCTGGCCAGAAAACCGTGACGGCGCAGACGGGCCGCCACCTTCTCGGACATGTGCAGCAGAAAGGTCTGTATCAGATTCACGTCCGTTGTATTTGGCGGCATCACCTTGCCGTGACCTATGGTCTTGGGCGCGGGTACCGACACCTTGACCGGTTCGGGGTCCAGTCCCTGGGCCATAAGCCAGATGCGTCTGCCCAGGTTGCCAAAGCGCTTGCCCAACTCGCCTATAGGTAGCCTCTGCATGTCTCCGCAGGTATGCACGCCCCTGGCGGCCAGAAAACCGCCTATGCCCCTGGCGATACCGCAAAGCTCGGTAACCGGGGCGGCGGCCAGGGTGGTGCGTGCCTCCCAGGGCGGGATTATGGTCAGGCCGTTGGGCTTGTTTAGTTTGGCGGCATATTTCGCAGTGGTCTTGTCGCCACTAAGCCCGATCGAGCATAGCACGCCACCGGAGGCCTCCAGCACGGTCTGTTTTACCATCTGGGCTATCTGTTCCGGCGGCCCCATAAGGCGCTGGCAGTGGGTGATATCCAGAAAGGCCTCGTCTACCGAGAACACCTCCACATCCGGGGTCAGCATAGTGAGGGCGTCCATGATGTTAGTGGAAACCTCAGCATAGCGTCTGGGGTGGGAGGGTATGCGAATAAACCCCGGACAGAGACGCTGCGCCTCCCGCAGACGCATGCCGGTACGGATGCCAAAGGCGCGTGCCTCGTAAGAGCAGGTGATGATGCAGGTGCCCTGGGAGCCGTTGGTGATGCCGATGGGCCGCCCCTGTAGTTCCGGGTAGTCCATCTGTTCCACGCTACAGAAGAAGGCGTTCATATCCACCAATATGATGGCCCTGGGCCAGGGGAGATGTGGATAGGCGGAGGCGTTCATTGGGGCTCGGCAACCGGTGTCTTACGGGGGAATAATATTATAGAACAAACGTAGAACGTGCAAACTGAATTTTACCCGCCGAATTTTTCTGGATTTTAGAAATTCACTGATTCTTGCAGAGCGGGACTGGCTGTGGTGCTGCTAGCGGATGATCCTTTTTGTAGCGTTTCAGCAGCGGTTCGAGGTCATCCTTCGCCCAGAATTTCGGGGCCTTGATTTGCTTTAGGCAGGACGCGTTCCAGTAGGGTTTTGTCTGGGACGACGGCTTGCCAGGTTCTTTTCGGAACTGGGCGACGGCTTCGATATCGTCGGCCTCAGGATAGACGTAGAGGGTTGTCGGATTTTTTTTCACCATGGAGATGATTTGCTTGGCGTCCGCTGTTGACCAGGTGGTGCAGCCGTTGCTGCGGCCGCCAGTATAGTCCGTCAGGCGACCCAAAAAGACATAGCCGTCATCGTCGGCGTAACGGCTCTTCGGATCTTTGAGGCGGCACATGCCCCTTAACAGGACTGCCGCATGTCCGCCGATCTCACGTTCTCTGGCATTCTCTGTTTCGCCTTGTCCGTCGAACTGGATGAACGTACGGTGCAGGGTGAATTTTTGTTTCTTGGAGCTTCGGTAATAGCCTTTGAACGAGGTTTTTGTTTCTGCGGTGATATAGGCCCCGCCGTCTGTCAGTTTTGAATCCAGCGCGTTGGAGAAGTTCTTTGCACAGGACCTGCCATTGGTGAAATTCGCCAACCTCCCCAGATTGCGACCGCCTCCATGGCCGGCCGGTATGGCGCGAAACGATTTTTTGTTTTCGCAGATGATGTAGAACCTGCTGCCCAACTGGTTGTTGCCTATGTTATGGGGGCGTGTTGCGTCCATGGCGAAGTAACAGGGATTCTTGATCTTGCCTTTGCCCTTTTTTTGCAGGTAAAGCTTTCGCGCCCGCTGTAACACCGGCGCTGCGATCTGGCCGTTGCCAAGACCAACATGGCTCTGCAACCAATCTGGAATGTCCGAGGATTGTTTGGCGGCGAAAGACGGCGTTGAGAGGATAAGGGCGAGGATGAACGGACCAAGGGCGCTGGCCCAGATACGAAAAACAGATTTGAAACCCATCAGTGCAGATCCTCAACCCAATCAGTGTTAACAGGCCCTAATTCTATCAAGGAGTCTCCAATATGACACCTGACTGGTAGGTGGTTGCGATTTGTGACAGCGGGTTACCAATGATTGCGGATTCAGATGGCGCTAGACGCTGGCGTGTGGATAATGGTTCGGGGATTGTCTCATATCTGGTTTGATAGGTTGAACCGATTAGGGTTGTAGAGGTCTGCGTATTCAATATTTCTTATAATGGGCGGGCATGGCAAGCCGAATAATAATGTAAGCAGCGCCGCCATACTTGTAGTGGATTTATTTAGGTGTAGTTAATGTTGCGGTCAATTTTATTATCATTACTAATGTTTGCTCTCGTTGGTTGCGCCAGTCATAGCGTTATCCAAAACCAGCCCCAAACCGTTTTGCCTACCTATGCTGTCTATTCCATGCTCGATATGTTGCGCAGCCGTCAGGATGGCGATTTGAGCATCATTATGAGTTTCTCCGGCGGTGGTCTTCGCGCCTCTGCGCTTTCCTACGGCGTATTATTGGAGCTGCGCGATACGGTTGTCACCGTGGATGGCAAACCACGGCGGATGCTTGATTATGTGAATGTGATCAGTTCTGTTTCCGGAGGCAGTTTTACCGCGGCCTATTACGGGCTGCATGGCGATAGAATATTCGATGATTTCGAGAAAAAGTTTCTGCGGGCCGATACCGAAGACAGGCTGATGCGCGGCCTGCTTGCCCCGGCGCGCCTATTATCAGGTAAGGTGCGCACCGAGATGGCCGTGGAGTATTACCAGGAAAATCTGTTCGGCAATGCCACATTTGCCGATATGCGCCGCCGGAACGCGCCGCTGATCTTGATAAATGCATCTGATCTAAGCACCGGTTCCCGCCTTTCCTTTGTGCAGGAATATTTCAACCTGATCTGTTCGGATATCGACGCTTTCCCGGTGGCCAAGGCGGTCGCCGCCTCATCTGCCGTGCCATTGATATTCAATCCGGTGGTTATAGAAAACCATCAGGGCTGTGACACCAAAGAATTCCGGCAGGTACTTGAGCAGGCTAAACGCAGGCGTGCCAATGCGCAGATAACCCTGGCAGCGGAGAATCTGGAAAAGCTGGTTAGCAATAAAGAGAAATACCGTTATCTGCATCTGGTAGATGGCGGCATTACCGATAATCTTGGCCTGCGCTCGTTTTTCGAGATTATTGAGTTGTACGGCGGCATCAAGCCTTTTACGGATAAGGTCGGGCATAGGAATGTCAGCAATTCGGCGGTGATTGTAGTGGATGCGTCCACCGATGCAGCCGACGGCATGGCCGAGAGCATTGAAGAGCCGACTATTAATCAGGCCGTAAACGCCGTGAGTGATATTCAGTTACACCGCTATAATGCATCCACGCTGGAGCTGATGCAGGCCAGCATGCGGCGCTGGCATGCCGAGCTTTCTTCCGAGGGTGGTCCTTCTGAATTTCACTTCATAGAGGTGGGGTTTAAGAATTCATTCTCAGAAGAACGGCAGAAATATTTCAATCAGATCCCAACCAGTTTTACTCTCACCAACGAGCAGGTCGATGCCCTGATTGCTGCCGGGCGCGAATCGTTACGCAAGAGTCCTGCCTTTCAGAAATTGTTGCGAAGTCTGAAGAAATAGTTACCACTGCACTTATCAGTTGGATAATTGCGCTTTCTGAATATCTGTTGCAGGCGTCTGTCGACCGTATCGGTTATACCGAGCTGTCGATCTGCCAACTGAATATTATTTGGTAAGTCGTCACATTAGGTTTGTTTATTTTTTATATGAAAGATTTGCTGAAATTTGACTATCTATGGACTGGCTTGAGTTGGGATTAGCGATTTGAAAGTATGGGTGTTGCCATGGAACCCCTGAGCGGATCAGGGGCTCCATAACTACGACAGCTGCTTAAGGGAGATATACTAGCTTTGGATCAAGTTTGTATGTCCAGGTGGCGTCAGCGTTCTTCCAGCCGTCGACGGTCCTTTTGCCAGTTTTGGATTTGTCGCCTTCAAATCCGTCGGTGATGGTGTAGACATTCTTAAAACCAGCGTCGGCTAGCATATTAACCGCCTTGGCACTCCTGGATCCGGAGCGGCACATGACCATGATGGTATCTGTTTCCTTGAATCTCTTTTTAACTTCCGCCACGAAATTTGCATTTAGCGGCATGACCGGTTTTGTGGTCTTCGGGTCAATTTCCCCCATGTACAATTCAATAGGGATATTTACTGCCATGTCTGCATGGCCGACAAATATATATTCGCCCGGAGTTCTGACATCCAATATCTTTATGTTTTCTTTATCCGCATTCCATTTTGCAAACGCCTCCTGAGCGGTTATGTAGAGGCCTAATTTTGTTTGCTTTTTCTCTGGAATGGAGGTGTCGGACCAAGAGCTAACGACAAAGCCAAAAAGTAAGAACGGAATAGACAATGATAATAGTAGACGTTTGTACATATCTCTCTCCATATCCTTAAAGTGTTCAAAAGATTCCTGCCGCTCGAATATACAATCTACTTGGATGCGGTTGTGTGAAGTACTTTCAATTGCGCAAATTAAGTTCCTCCAAAGGAATTTTATGCTGAATGAACTTCTTTTCGGTCTTCCAGTCATATGTTTCAGTTAAATCGGTAATCGCTTCCGTTATTAGCTGTTTTAAAGACTCCCCTTCAGACGTCTAGTCTGGTTACCGGCACCATCTTGGATGGGCCGGTATTTTTTTGCGCCCAAAAACTGTGCCTATTTTATTGGTGTGCGCACATTGTTTGTGCGTATACATCCCTATCATCGGGCGTAATCATCGTAACTATTTGATTAATATGCGCGCTATAAAGAGGCACGATTAGTGCATCGTTTTTCCGAATTTTGGCTTTTGGCTGTCGATACTGCCTGTTAAAGGGGCCTTGGCTGGATAATTAAAATTTTTAGCTGCCATTTTGGTGCGCGCATGATCGATGTGTTTGGGAGATATTAGAATGAAAAAACCTCTGTTTCTTATGGCGGCGTTACTGCTGCTTCCCGGGATGGCCCTGGCGGAAGATGCCGGCCTGAATGGCGCTGATACCGCCTGGGTCCTTACCTCAACGGCCCTGGTGTTGTTTATGACCCTGCCTGGTCTGGCGCTGTTCTATGGTGGATTGGTCCGTACCAAAAACGTACTCTCGGTATTGATGCAGTGTTTTGCCATCGCCAGTGTTGTGTCTATCCTCTGGCTGGTGTTGGGATACAGCCTGGCCTTCGGCGAGGGCAGCTCCTTCATCGGTGGGTTGGGTAAGGCGATGATGGCCGGCATAGGTCGTGAGACCTTGTCGGGTAACATCCCGGAGTCTTTGTTCATGCTGTTTCAGATGACCTTCGCCATCATCACGCCGGCCTTGATCGTTGGCGGCTTTGCCGAGCGCATGAAGTTTTCTGCCATGTTGCTGTTTAGCGCCATCTGGTTGATGCTGGTGTATGTGCCGGTTACCCACTGGGTATGGGGTGGTGGCTGGCTCCAGAGCATGGGGCTGTATGACTTTGCTGGCGGTACCGTTGTGCATATTACGGCGGGTGTCGCCTCTTTGGTAGCCGCCTTGGTCTTGGGGCCGCGCAGGGGTTTTCCGGAGACCGCTATGCCGCCGCACAACATGACCATGACGGTTACCGGTGCCGGTATGCTGTGGGTCGGGTGGTTCGGGTTTAACGGCGGAAGCGCCCTGGCGTCCGACGGGAATGCCGCCATGGCCATGCTGGTGACCCATATTTCTGCCGCCACCGGGGCCATGACCTGGACGGTCATTGAGTGGAAGCGTTTCGGCAAGCCAAGCGCCCTGGGCGCGGTTACAGGTATGGTTGCCGGTCTTGGCACTATTACCCCCGCTTCCGGTTTTGTCGGGCCTGGCGGTGCCTTGATTATAGGGTTGCTGGCCGGTGGTGTGTGTTTCACTGCAACGCAGTTCATAAAGCGCGTGCTTAAGATTGATGATTCACTGGACGTGTTTCCGGTCCATGGTGTGGGCGGCATGCTTGGCACATTATTGGCTGGTGTGTTCTCCGCTACTGGTCTGGGTGTGTTTAGCGGCTATGGGTTCGCAGACGGCATAGAGAGCATGGGCGGTCAGCTGGGGGCGCAGTTTGTGGGAGTTATCTCCACAGTTGTCTTCACCGCCGTGGTCACCTTTGCGATCCTGAAGTTGGTTGGAGCCATGATCGGATTGCGGGTGGATGAGGATGAGGAACTACAGGGCCTTGATATCGTCTGCCATGAGGAGACTGGCTACAACTTGTAGTACTGTCTCTCTATACAAAGCCATAGAAGGCGGCGCTTATGGCGCCGCCTTTTTTGTTAAAGTAAAGGAATAACATGACGCTATATGTTCATCTGACCTAAGTTTTTTACGCACTCTTTACTGGGGAACGGACATTGTCTAGCAATCAGCACGAAGAAGGGCCATGTGAGATCGCCCGGATACTGGTAGAAAACGGTACTCTGACAAAGAAAAGGTTCGAATATGCCGAGAGGGTGAGTTCCAAACTTAGCACCCCAAAACCAATGTTGGAGGTGTTGCAAGAGCTTGGCTATGTAAATGAAGATCAAATCCGTGCCGCGGTCAGGGGTAATGCGCAGTCTATCAAGCTAGGTCAGCTACTGGTGGAGCTGGGCCTGTTAAAGCCCAGGGAGCTGGAGGCGGCGCTGGCCATTCAGAAGGAGTCGCCGGAACAGAGGCGTCTGGGCGACGTCCTGCTGGAAAATAACTTTATTGATGAATCTCATTTGTTGGATGTATTGGCGGATCAACTTGGTCTGCCCGTAGTAGTCCCGGATTTTACAGCTATTGATCCGCGTATTTTAGAGAAGGTTACCCCGGTTCAGTGTCGCCAGTACGGGTTTATACCGATGGGTTACGATGGTGATGCGGTGCGTGTTGCCTTTACCGATCCATTGAATATGGAGGCGCGGGATTTTGCGGCATCACTGTTTCATGCGGAGATAAAGGCTGAGGTTGCATCCAGTTATACCATGCGGGCCGCCATCAAGGCCTTCGAAAACAGCCAGCAAAAGATACGGGTTGGAGAAAGGGTTGATGATTCGACCATACCTGGAGTGGTCAATACCATAATCAGTGACGCGTTGCAGGCCCGGGCGAGCGATATCCATATTGAACCGTTAGCGACCTATCTGCGGGTGCGATTTCGCTGTGATGGGGTGTTGATGCACTACAAGGATTTTGATCTGGAGATGGCGGTGGGTATGGCCAGTCGGCTCAAGGTCCTGACGAAGTGCAACATCGCAGAGAAGCGGAGGCATCAGGGCGGTAGTTTTGTGTTTGATGACCCTGAGACCGGTCATAGCACCGATATCCGTGCGTCGTTCTATGTGACTATGCATGGCGAGAAGATCGTACTGCGGCTGCTCAGTCGCATGACCAACCTGTTGGATATTCGCGAGCTGGGGATGGCGCCCCATATCCTTAGCCGCTTTATTGAAGATGCGCTGGATATCCCCAGCGGCGTGGTTATGATGACCGGCCCCACCGGTTCCGGTAAGACCACCACCTTGTACGGTTGCGTGAACTATCTGAATGATATCGAACGCAGTGTCATCACCGCCGAAGACCCGGTGGAATATATGATAGACGGAATCGGGCAGTGCTCAATCAACCCGAAGATCGACATGACCTTCAGCGAGTCTCTGCGGCACATGATGCGCCAGGACCCGGATGTGATCGTCCTGGGCGAGATTCGGGATAATCAGTCTGCCGACGCGGCTGTGCATGCCGCCCTTACTGGCCATAAGGTACTCACCACGTTCCATACCGAAGACAGCATCGGGGGCTTGCTGCGTCTGATGAATATGGATATCGAGACCTTTCTGATCTCGTCAACCGTGGTCTCGGTGTTGGCGCAGCGTCTGTTGCGGCGTGTTTGCAAACATTGCGCGGAGCCATATGTGCCTACGCCGTTGGATCTGCGGCGGTTGGGGTATGAGCGCAAGGAGATAAAAGATGCCAATTTTCTACAGGGAAGGGGTTGTAGCCATTGTCGTTACACCGGGTATAGTGGCAGGATAGGCATACACGAGCTTCTGGTGTTGAACGATGCGATTAAGGATTCAATCCTGGAAAAACAGTCTTCATCCGTGATACGGGGAGTAAGCAAGGACGCGGCTGGCTTGGTTACTCTGTTGGAGGATGGGGTGGTGAAGGCGGCAGCCGGGAGCACCTCGCTTGCTGAAGTCCTGCGCTTCTTGCCCCGCATAGAGAAACCGCGGCCACTGAACAAGATAAGAAGGTTAGTGGGAGTAGCATATGAGTAATGAGCGGTCACTTGCGTCGATGATCTATGAGCGCGTAGAGAGCGGCGGGCAAGACCTGCCGATCTTTAACCGGGTCGCGCTCAAGTTGCAGCAGGTACTGAAAGAAGAAGATACCACCATCAACCAGATCGAAAAGTTGATCCTGCAGGATCAGGTATTGGCAGGGCATGTGCTGCGTTCCGCCAACTCGGCCTTCTTTGCCGGACTCAATAGCATTGGCACCATCCGCGAGGCCATCATCCGCCTGGGAATGCGGCAGGTGGCAAGCCTGGTGATGATGGAGGCCCAGAGGAACGCCTGCAGTTCCAATAACCCCATCATCAAAAAATATATGCCTGGGCTATGGGGGCATGCCTATGTTTCCGCGATCACCTGTAAATGGGTGTTGGAACACTGTGGTTTTAAGGAGCTGAAGGACGAGGGTTTTCTTGCCGGTCTGCTGCATGATATCGGGCAGCTGTTTTTGTTGAAGGTCATGGAAGAGATTGCCGCAGAACTTGAGTCGAGTAATCCGCTATCAGAGACGGTGATCAAAGAGGTGATTGAGAATATGCACAATGAGCAGGGGTATCAGTTGCTAAAAAACTGGAACCTGGATGAAGCATATTGTGTGGTTGCCAGGGATCATCATAAGCCGTTCAGCGAGGAGGATGACACCTTGTTGCAGGCGGTGCGTCTGGTGGATCAGGGCTGTACCAAGGTTGGCATCGGTTGTGATCCGGATGAAAGTATTGTGCTGGCGGTTACCGAGGAGGCGATGTTCCTTGGTATGAGCGAGATCCAGCTGGCCGAGATGGAGGTGTTGCTGGAGGATGCGGCGGTCAAGGTGGGTCTAAAGCGTCAGTAATCGTTGGCTATCGTCGGTACCATAGTATTGGATTAGCTGGCTGGACCGCATATCCGAGCAACCAAGGCATAGTCATCGTTCTGCTTTGCCGGTGCCTGCTGTACCCGGAAGGGATATGCGGCGGTCTTTCGGGTCGAATCAGGACAATCCCTTCTCGCAGTCGTCGCGCCATAGGCATTCCATCTGTCCGCACTGTTTCACCTGTTCGGTGGAGAAGCAGGGGTTGTTGTGCTCATCTGACTGGATGGCCCGTATCAGCTCTACCTTGCGCAACTTGGCCGAGTTGATACCCCTGTCCTTGGCGATGGAACGTATTTCTGTCATGTTCATTATTGGCTCTCCTTTGACTGCTTTGTCTAAATCCTAGTTACACGTACCGCTCAAGTATAGCAGCTGAAAATGGCGGTCAAGTTACAATTAGCGACCCTAAGCTGGTCTTTGTATCCCGCCTATGTCGATGACTTGTAAATTATATTATTTGCGCTATATTTCGTCATATATGACGATTAATAGCGTAATATATTTATATTTCGTAAAAATTGACGACTATGAAAATTTCCAATAGCTTAACCGATGAGGCCATCATCACCGAGCTAGGCAGGCGGATTACCGCGCGCCGTCTGGAACTGCGTCTGACCCAGGCTGAGGTATCAGAGCAGGCCGGTGTGGCCAAACGGACGCTGGAGCGGATCGAGGCCGGGCAGTCGGCGCAGACCTCCAGCCTAATCCGGATCCTGCGGGTGTTGGATGGGCTGTCTGATCTGGATCTGGTTATACCGGAGACCGGCCCTGGGCCTATGGATCTGTTGCAGCGTAAGGGAAGGGCGCGGCAGCGTGCCTCGAAGTCGCGCCAGGCGGACGGATCAGAAAAGACCTGGTCCTGGGATGAATAGGGCCCGCTAACAATGAGTACTCTGGCCGAGGTAAGGCTATGGGGGCGCACCATCGGCGCGGTGTCGCTGGACGATGGAGAGAATGTTGCCGCGTTCGAATATGCCCAGGATTTTGTCGGTAGCGGGATAGAGATTGCCCCGCTTGCCATGCCCCTCTCCCGGCGTATCTACAGATTCCCGGGGCTGTCCCACTCGACCTTTTACGGCCTGCCCGGGTTGCTGGCCGACTCCCTGCCGGACAAGTTTGGTAACGCCCTGATCGACGCCTGGCTGGCGACCCAGGGGCGGCAGCCCGCATCCTTTAACGCCGTTGAGCGCCTCTGTTACACCGGGTCGCGTGGCATGGGCGCGCTGGAGTTCGAACCGGTCACTGGCCCAAAGGCGTCGCAGGCCAACCAGATCCAGGTAGAACGGTTGGTGGAGCTTGCCTCGGAGGTGCTGGCCCATCGCCATGACCTGCAGGCATCTTTTGCCGATGCGGATAAGGGGCTGGCTCTGACCGATATCCTGCGGGTCGGCACCTCGGCGGGTGGGGCGCGGGCCAAGGCCGTGATTGCATGGAATCCGCAGACCAATGAGGTGCGTTCCGGCCAGGTGCAGGCGGGGGAGGGGTTTGAATACTGGTTGTTGAAATTCGATGGGGTAACCGGCAACAAGGATAAGGAACTGGAGGATCCGCAGGGCTATGGCGTGATCGAGTATGCCTATTCCCGGATGGCGCGGGATTGCGGCATAGAGGTCAACGACTGCCGCCTGTTTGAGGAGAATGGCCGACGGCATTTTATGACCCGCCGCTTTGATCGGCTTGCTGACGGCAAGAAGCTGCACATGCAATCGCTCGGTGCCCTGGCCCATTTCGATTTCAATATGGCGGGGGCCTACGGTTATGAACAGGTCCTGTTGGTTATACGGCAACTGGGTCTGCCGATGCAGACGATTGAGCAGATGTTTCGGCGCATGGCCTTTAATATCGTCGCACGTAACCAGGACGATCATGTGAAGAATATCGCCTTCCTCATGGACAAGGCTGGTAATTGGTCGCTTGCCCCAGCCTTCGATCTGACCTACAGCTACAATCCAGATGGGGCCTGGACTTCAAGCCATCAAATGACCCTCAACGGCAAGCGCGACCGCTTTACCCTTGAGGACTTCAAGGCCTGCGCCAAGGTTGCGTCCATGAAGCGCGGGCGTGCCGGGGCTATCCTAAAAGAGGTACAAGAGGTGGTGGCGCGTTGGCAGGATTACGCGCATGAGGCTGGTGTGGATCAAAGACAAAGCGAACTGATACAAGGAGCCCTGCGGCTGGGGGGAATTTAAATGAAGCTAAAAAAGATAACCATGTTTGTCGGCGGTTTTGTCTCATTGCTGCTCCTGATTGCGGGGGCCTTGATCTATTTGGTCGATATCAACTCTTATAAACCGCGCTTGCAGGAGATGGCTTCCGAGGCCTCGGGCATGGAGGTCAGGGTCAATGGGGGATTGGGTATAGGCCTGCTTTCTGGCGTGTCACTCACCATGCATGATGTGCATGTGCGCAATAAAGGCAAAGAGCTTGTTGCTGTTGAAAAGGTCCAGATCGGGGTGGAAGCCAGCTCCCTGTTTCGGGATGAGATCAGCATAACCGGCATAGCGCTGCAGCGTCCCAAGATCAGCGTAGAGCTGGGCGCCGATGGCAGGTACAACTTCGATAGACCAAGTGCGGCGCAAACAGCGTTGCCGACATTGCGTCTGAACAAGCTCTCGTTTACCGATGGGATCTTTATCTACTCTGACAAAAGATCGGGAGACCGGATCGAGGCGGAAGGTTGCGACTTAACCGTGCGTGATCTGCTGGTTGCTGGTGGAAAGACCGACATTATGCAGGCGCTCTCTTTGAACTCAAATATGAGTTGCGACAACGTTCGAATAAAAGAGTATGCGGTGTCTGATCTGCAGTTGCAGGCCAAGGCGGAAAATGGTGTATTCGATCTCAAGCCGATTACGCTTTCGGCCTTCGGAGGAAAGGGTTCTGGCAGTGTGCGGGCGGACTACTCAGGGGCAACCCCGATCTCCAGTGTTCGTTTTGAGCTGCCGCAGTTTCGTATCGAGAAGCTGCTTGCGGCCCAAGCGCCGGAAACGGCCATCTTAAGCGGCCCGATGTCCTTCTCCTCGAATCTGGTATTGCGTGGCAAGGGCTGGCAGCAGCTGAAGCAGAGCGCGGCCGGGGATGTCCTTCTCTCGGGGCAGAACACCAAACTGCATGGCCACGATCTTGATCAAGAGTTCAGCCGCTATGAATCCAGTCAAAACTTCAGTCTCCTGGATATGGGGGCCTTGGTTATTGCTGGACCTGTAGGCATGGCGGTTACTAAAGGGCGAGATTTTGCCAATGTCCTGCAAGGCGCGAACGGCTCCAGTAATATTCGCACCTTTGTGTCCCGCTGGAAGGTGGAGCGCGGTGTGATGCATGCGCAGGATGTGGCGATGGCCACGGACAAATATCGCATGGCGATGCTGGGCGGTCTGGATATCGCGCATGCGCGTTTTGTCGATGTAACCCTGGCGCTGCTCAATCACAAAGGCTGTGCCGAGGTGCAGCAAAAGATCAACGGCCCGTTTGAAAAGCCCGTGGTAGAGCAGCCGAACATCGTGAAATCTGTCGCCGGCCCGGTTCTCAAGCTGCTGGAGAAGGGGAGGGGGTTGTTACCTGGTGGTTCCGATGAGTGTCGGGTAATCTACGCCGGATCGGTAGCTGCGCCACGGTGATCTAGCTGGTGTGCCTCTTCGGCTTATGTTCGATCCAGTTGCGTATGCGGTTGGCGTCGCCGATCCTGGTCATGGTTCCTTGAGAATCCAGCAGGACGATGATGGTCGGCCGGTTGGCTACCTTGGCCTGCATCACCAGGCATCTTCCCGCCTCTTTTATATAGCCGGTCTTGGACAGGCTGATATCCCAGTTGGATTTGCGCACCAGCTTATTGGTATTGCGGAAGAGCTCTTTCTTGCGATTCAGGGTAACGGTGTGTTGCGGGGTGGTGGTGAATTTGCGGATAAGCTTATACCTGTGCGCGGCCGCTACCATGTGAGCCAGGTCATGGGCGCTGGAGACATTGGACGAACTCAGGCCGGTCGGTTCCTTAAAATGGGTATGCCGCAACTTTAGCGCCTGGGCCTTCTTGTTCATGGCGGCGATAAACGCTTTGCATCCACCAGGGTAGTGGCGGGACAGGGCGGATGCGGCGCGGTTCTCGGAGGACATCAAGGCTAGGCGCAGCATATCCTTGCGGCTGAGTTTGGTGCCGACGGTTAAACGGGAACCGGTGTGTTTGATGGTATCCAGATCTTCTTTTGTGATAGACAGTTTTTCGCTCATGTCCTGTTTGGCGTCAAGGACAACCATGGCGGTCATCAGCTTGGTAATGGATGCGATCGGCATCACTGCATCCGCATTCTTCGCGTACAGCACCTTGCCATTTGTTGGGTCGGTCACCAGGACCGAGGCCGATTTTAGTTGGGGATCTTTTGTTTTTTTGGAGGAGGTATTTTTGCTGGGGGCCTGCTTTTGCGCGCTGATAACATCATTTTTCAGACCAGCGACGGCAACCCCGGCGCAGGAACCGAATACTATCCCGCATGCCACCATTAGCAATATAAACGCCTTCCTCATGTTACTCCCCGACGAGATATGAAACCCGGCTAAAGCAGCCTTAGTAAAATTATCGGCACATGATCCAAGAAATCAAGGTGGATGGCAACTCACATACCCGGCTTTTTCTTGGGAATATATTGATTTTAACACCTCGGGCTTAATCCCCGTTCCCGCGGTCTGACGCGGGAATGGGGTGCCTATTAATCAAAAATCATTGCCCCATGTTTTTGCACGATGGCGGAAGTTGTTTCTCCGATATGCCTTCACCGTTGGTGCAGATCCAGAAGATATTCCCATGTTCGTCCACGTTAGGGATAAAGATGAGCGCGCCCTGCGCGGTGTTGGCCGTCAGTTCCATATTGCTGGGGTCAAGCGTCAACTCTGAACCGTCTGCAAGTTGCGAAGCCATATTTGCCGCCTCAAGCGATTCGGGGATCTCTTGATTGTTTATGTAGTAGTTGCTAAGGGCATCGCGTGTGCTCTGGGTCTCAGTCACCGTTAGATCAAGCTTGGCCCTGATCGTATAGTCCTTATATGCCGGAATGGCTATAGCGGCCAGCACGCCGAAGATGTAGATCATCGTTATCAAGGCGAAGCCGCCGCCCAGGCGTCCGGCGTAGGGGATGAATATCGCCAGCAGATAGGCGAAGGGATTGCGCTTGGGCATGGGTGCGTCTGGGTTCATAACCCGAGCGGCGCGTTTGGTCAGCCAGGGGTAGCCTGAGCATAGCTCATGGAAAGACATCCAGAATCCGGACGAGTGCTTGGCCTGTTTCAGATACGCGCCCAGGTCGAGGTCTTGCCAGCGTTCGGATCCGGCCGAAAGCGCGGCCAGGGCACGGGCGGCCCCTTCCGGCGAACTGCTGCACGCCAGGCCGTGACGGTCACAGGTGTTTTCGCGTGCGCGGGAATAGGCTGCGCCGAGCAGCGGCAGCCAAAGTACCGGCATGCGAATCAGGTGGCCGATATTCAGATGCTTCATCCTCAGATGCCCCAGCTCATGTCCGAGATAGAAACGCACCCCGTCAGTATGCTTGCTCATCGCGTCAACCACGTCCGACATCAGGACCACATATTGCGTCCCCAGGAACTTGGTGGCGAAGGCGTTGAGGCCGCCGTTGCCGTTGAGGACGAAGGCCTCTGGGCGCTTCTCCATCTGCAAGCGGTCGCAGCAGGATACGAATTGCGTGTGCAGGTCGGGGAACTGGGCCGAGGATAGCTCCACGCCGTTACCCTTTATATAAGAGATCAGAGTGGATTGCAGGAACAGGTACATAATAAAACCTAGCAACAGTCCGATCAGCGCCATGCCGACGGTGCCGACGATGAGGGCTATCCACACCAAAAGCCCCAGCACCAGGGTGATCATTCCAAGGGTGCGTTCGCGTGGGTAAACAAGTTCTTTCATGGTTGGTTCCTTTTGTTGTTGTGTCGCTAGAGTACTGTATTTTATATCGTCATGCTGCGACTTGATCACGTTATCCAGAATTCTCCCTTCTCCCCATTGGGGAGAAGGGGCGGGGATGAGGGGGAAAACTAGCCATACACTAGGTTTCGCAGCTCATCCATATCG
>JBNKSV010000044.1:0-17671 GCA_050297535.1 Sedimenticolaceae bacterium | reverse complement strand
CTGACCTCAACGGTAGACCGCGTCCTGGTGGTGGACTGCCCGGAACAAATCCAAATTGAACGCATATGCGCAAGAGACGGCATCACCCAGGACAAGGCCAAGGCCATACTGGCGGCCCAATGCAGCCGCACGCAACGCCTCGACGCGGCCGATGACATCATCGACAATAACCGGCCGATTGAGATAGTAAGAGGCAATGTTGAGGGGCTACACAACAACTACCTATCCCTAGCGCAAACAACCTAGCGAATAGTTTCTTATATGGCTTTGGGTATCTTACGGCAGGTCTGGTATCCTTAGCCCTCGTCTACCGGAACAGGCAGCTATGGAAAACGCATCCGAGCAGATTATATTCGAACACCCATTGAATGAGCGGACTCGCACCCTGCTGCGGTTCGAACACCTGTTCGGCTTGGTCAGCTACCACTCGCAACAGGAAGCAAACTGGAACAGCCGCGCCGCTATAGATGGCATTGTTGACATGCTTAGCATCCTGCTATCCCGCACCGACATCAAAAGCGAGCTACTGAAAGAGCTAGGACGTTATAAGCTATATTTCCAAGATCTGACCCCCAATCCAGCGGTAGATCCACAAATGCTGAATCAGGTACTACAACAGATAGAAGAGTCCAACTCAGAAATACAAAAAAGCATTGGCCAGATCGGACACGACCTACGGGAGAATGAGTTTCTCCAATCCATACTCAACCGCGGGGGACTTCCTGGCGGAAGTTGCTCCTTCGACATCCCCCTTTACCACTATTGGCTGGAACAACCTGTAACCACGCGTAATACTCACCTGCGCCAGTGGCTCGCAAGCATGGAGCCTATCCGCAAGGCTGTTACCCTGCTTCTTTCCATTATGCGCGACAGCTCCAGCCCGACCGAGGAACATGCCGAATATGGTATGTTTCAGATGTCACTAAACCCAAGAACACCAGCCAGGCTAATACGCATTACGCTCCCCAAAAATGCCAACATCCTGCCCAAAGTCAGTGGCAGCCGCCACAGATTCAGCATACGTTTCCTGAGCGTGGATATACAAAACAACACCACCCAAATAAATGAACATGTTCAATTTCAGCTGACCTGCTGTACCATCTAACAGTAAGAATTACTTTTAAAACCCAGCCCATAGGCAAAACAACGTCTATAATTCCTAATGCTGCGCATTATCGGCAATCGGCCCTGTTATTTCAGTTATGCCTGTCGCATAGATTCACCGTAGGAGCCTGCCACGGAACAGGAATTCACCACAGGGAGGGTAAGAAATGCACGCGCCAAGCGAGTTCTCCAAGACCATTCTATTGGTGGGTAACGACCGGGAAGCCATCGCACAACTCAAAGATGCACTGACCCCCCATAACTATACCTGCATCCACTCAAGCAACGCCGAGCAAGCATTGGAAGCCATACAACAGGTCCAGATTGATCTTGTAATATCCAGCACTGCAATGCCCGGCATGTCCGGTATCGAGTTCATAAAACAGATCGCCACCCATTGGCCACATGTCCTGCGCATACTGATTAACTCTAACTCCAGCAACAAAATGATCGCCAATGCTACAAGCAGCGGCTACCTGGATGCATTTCTGGATGGACCATTTAATTCGACGAAACTTGTCAGATTAGTTGATGACGTCTTTAGCCGCCAACTACAGAAAACATCAGATAATCTAAATCAAGCCATACAAAGCGTTACATATACGCAACGACAACAACAACAACTTGCCCAAGGGCTATTTAGCGGCATAACCCTAAACACACAAAATGTCATCCTGATGCTGGATGCTTATTATAAGATCACTTACTGGAACAATGCCGCACAACAGATGTTCGGCTATTCTGCGGAGACCGCTATAGGCAACACCCTGGGATTGGTATTGGTTGAGGACCAGAATCTCACAGACATACTGAATCAGGTAACACAATCATCTTCAATCAATCCATACATGCCAACGCATCAAACTATTGAGCTTGCGGCAAGACACCACAGCGGAGCTGCGTTCCCCATCGAACTTACCGCATCCGCATATCAGCATGATGATAGTTGGCACATAGTATGTTCAATAAGAGACATCACCAAAAATAAACTGGCTGAATCATCCCTAAGGGCAAGTGAGGATATGTTTCACAACGTGGTTGAAAAAAACAATATAGGCATATTAGCCATAAGCCGTCTAGGGAACTGCGTATTTGCCAACAAAGCAGCGAAAAATTTCATAGGCGAGGACCATTCAGAGCTCACCAAAAAGATTCTAAATCACCCACCAGACCCGGACAAACATAACGAAATAAAGATCGACAAAGACGACGGCGATTATGTCATCGCCGAGGTCAACTCCACCAGGACATTGTGGAAAGGATCCCCCGTTGAACTGATCATGCTGCACGATATAACAGCCAGAAAAAAGGCCGAGCTCAAGGCCAAGGAACATGAGGCAAAACTACAACAGATACAAAAACTGGAATCTCTGGGACAGATGGCGGCAGGTATAGCCCACGAAATTAATACCCCAACTCAATTTGTTGGTGACAATGCAAAATATCTGCAAGAGGCCTTCGCAGACATCGAGTCTCTGCTTGTCGCCTATGACAAATTACAGGATGCCATTAAGAACAACAATGAGGTGGAAGAGGCAGCGGCGAGTGCACAGTCACTTATGGAAGAGATTGATCTCGATTATTTGCGCAAAGAGATACCCAACGCAATCGAACACTCCATACAGGGCACGCAGCGCATATCCAACATCGTGCAATCCATGAAATACTTCTCCCATCCCGGCAAGCAGACCAAAGAACCTACCGACATCAATGCAACCATAGAATGCGCCATAAACATTGCCCGCAACGAATGGAAGTATGATGCCGACATGTCTACTGAACTAAGCCCTGAATTACATCCAGTGCCATGTTTCCCAGGTGAATTCAATCAGGCGATCATCAATATGATCATCAACGCCACCCACGCCATAAAAGAGGCCAAACAGAAAGACCCTGAGAGAAAAGGCGAGATCCGTATACAAACAATAAAAGATGAGGATTGGGCGCAGATATCCATAAGCGACAACGGGACCGGCATCCCTGAAGAAATTCAAAACAAGATCTTCGACCCATTCTTTACCACCAAGGAGGCCGGGGTTGGCACAGGCCAAGGCTTGGCCATCGCCTACACCACGATAGTGGATAAGCTGGGCGGCGATATTGCGGTCACCAGCGAGATAGGTAAGGGCAGCACCTTTACAATCCGCCTACCGACTGAAGAACCAAGCGGCTATTCCACAGATACCGCATCCACCCTCTGAAAACCACGCGGCAATTTCTTGCCCCTGCGTCCCCGCTCGCCCACATACTGATCCAGATCAGAACGCTTCAAGACGATATATCGCTTACCGGAATATGCGGTCAGTTTGCCAGATTCCGGAACAGATGCGACCGCCACCACAAACTCTTCCCTGCTAAACACCCGCTGGGATGGAACGCTAATAATCTTGTTGCCCTTACCACGATTCAGCACCGGCAGATCGGCAACTGGGAATACCAGCATGCGTCCCTCGTTGGTAATGGCAACCACCCGATCCGAGTCCATATCTGTCACGGCAGATGGCGTTAGTACCTTTGCGCCTTTAGGCAGGCTTAAAAGGGACTTGCCCGCCTTGTTCTTGGAGTACAGTTCTTTATTCTGTATTAGGAACCCATAACCGGCGTCGGAGGCCACCAGATACCACTGTTCCGGATCTCCGCCAAGCACAGCGCAGAATGTAGCGCCGTTGGGTGGAGACAAACGCCCGGTAAGTGGCTCACCCTGACTGCGTGCGGACGGCAACAGATGGGCCTGTACCGAATAGCAACGCCCGCAGCTATCGAGAAACACCGCTGCCTGATTACTGCGCAGCTTGGCCGCCCCCAGGAAGGCGTCGCCGGACTTAAAGCTGAGACCAGCAGGGTCAATATCATGTCCCTTGGCGGCCCTGGCCCAACCCTTCTCCGACAGGACCACCGTGACCGGCTCACTGGGAGCGATTTCGGTCTCATCCAATGCCACAGCCCCTTCCCGTTCCATGATGGGTGAGCGGCGTTGATCACCGTACTTCTCGGCATCTTCCAATATCTCTTTGCGTATCATGGTCTGCATACGCTGTTTGGAACCAAGCGTGGTCTCAAGCTGCTTGCGCTCCGCTTGCAACTCCTCCTGCTCGGCCCGAATCTTTATCTCTTCCAGACGGGCCAACTGACGCAGCTTGGTATCAAGCACATAATCCGCCTGGATCTCGCTGAGTCCGAATGTGGCTATCAACTCCTGCTTGGGCTCCTCCTCGGTGCGAATGATCCTGATCACCTCATCTATATTCAGGAAGGCGATCAGCAGGCCATCCAACAGATGCAGTCTGTCCCGCACCTTGCCCAACCGATACTCCAGACGCCGTCGCACCGTCTCGAAGCGGAACTCCAGCCACTCCTTAAGCATGCTACGCAGATCTTTTACCTGCGGCCGACCGTTCAGTCCGATCACGTTCATGTTGACCCGATAGCTGCGCTCCAGGTCGGTAGTAGCAAACAGATGGGACATAAGACGCTCTACATCCACCCGGTTGGAACGCGGCACTATCACCAGACGGGTCGGATTTTCGTGGTCGGATTCATCCCTCAGATCCTCCACCATCGGCAGCTTCTTGGCCTGCATCTGAGCCGCGATCTGTTCCTGCACCCGCGCCCCGGACACCTGATATGGCAGAGCGGTTATGACGATCTCGCCGCCCTCTTTCTGGAAGGCGGCCCGCATTCGCACGCTGCCGCCACCGGTCTGATAGATCTTCAGCAATTCATCCTTCGGGGTAATGATCTCCGCCTCGGTGGGAAAGTCCGGACCCAGCACATGCTCACACAGCTCTTCCACACCGCTCTTCGGTTCTTCCAACAGGCGAATACAGGCGCTGGCAACTTCCCGCAGATTATGTGGCAGTATGTCCGTCGCCATACCCACCGCGATACCGGAAGCCCCGTTCAACAACAGATTGGGGAGGCGCGCCGGTAGCACCAACGGCTCCTCCAGGGTGCCATCAAAGTTCAGGGTCCAGTCCACCGTACCCTGTCCCAACTCCGATAACATGACCTGGGAATATGCGGTTAGACGTGATTCGGTATAACGCATGGCGGCAAAGGATTTGGGGTCATCCGGTGAACCCCAGTTGCCCTGCCCGTCGATCAGCGGATAACGATAGGAGAAATCCTGCGCCATCAAAACCATGGCCTCGTAACAGGCGGTATCGCCGTGCGGATGAAATTTGCCCAGCACGTCACCCACGGTACGCGCCGATTTCTTGAACTTGGCGGTGGCGGACAGACCCAGTTCCGACATGGCGTATACAATTCGGCGCTGCACCGGTTTCAGGCCATCACCGATATGTGGCAAGGCGCGATCCAGAATCACATACATGGCGTAATCCAGGTACGCCTTCTCGGTAAATACCTTCAACGGCATCTGCTCGATGCCTTCCAGACTCTGGTTTATCTCATCGGACATATTGACTGCTTCTCAAGTGATGACATGCAAAATTGATTTCAGATCGAAGACCTATCTACTGTACGGAGTATGAGTCTGCTCACTAGGTGCCGGATGCTTTATCCGGTCGATGATCTCCTGACGCAGACGCGGCAGCTTACGCTCATCACACAGATAATATTCCATAAGATCCATCCGCAACTTTTTGTAGCCACTATCCCTTATGGCCTTCCACTCAGGTTTCTTGCTAGGATTGAATTTACCTTTGCCGCCTTTGCCCATGCCGAAGGCGTAGGTCTTGTACTCATCGGAGTTACAGCGCATGCCCTCATAAAAGACATTCTTGGCGCCGGTCTTGGATTCGATGACCATGGTATAACGCACCACATAATCCCCTTTGCTTATGGATAGAGACTTTTCATCTATGTAGTAGGTAAACTTGCTCTGGTTAGCGACATCCAGATACAGCTCCAGCAGATCGTCATCATCTGGATAGGGCGGAATCTTGAGATTATCCTCTTTCCATGCCGGCCCTTCTTCAAATTGGTATTTTTTATCGGGCAGGCTCTGCTGATTGCCATCGACTATGATGTTTCTCGCGTAAGCACTGCCTATCTGCGCCGACAGCAATATGACCGGAATGATTTTTAATAGGTAATGTTTCATATCGTATTTAAGCTCCATACTCTAAACCTCAGCCAGGTCACCCTTCTTTTGTAGCCACTCCTTGCGGTCCGGCGCCCGTTTCTTGGATAGCAACATATCCACCACACTGTTGGTATTATCCGCCGCTCCGATGGTCAACTGCACCAGCCTGCGTGTATCCGGCAGAATAGTTGTCTCCCGCAACTGCATGGGGTTCATCTCGCCCAGACCCTTGAAGCGCTGCACACTCACCTTGCCCTTGATCTTCTCCGCCTCAATGCGGTCCAGCACCCCCTGCTTCTCACCTTCGTCCAGGGCGTAGAACACCTGCTTGCCCACGTCGATACGATACAGAGGCGGCATGGCCACATAGACATGCCCCTCCCGCACCAGCTTGCGGAAGTGCCGCAGAAACAGGGCGCACAACAGGGTGGCGATGTGGGCTCCATCTGAATCGGCATCCGCCAGTATGCAGATCTTGTTGAAACGCAGACCGGAGATATCATCCGAGCCCGGCTCCACCCCGATCGCCACCGAGATATCGTGTACCTCCTGAGAGGCCAACACCTCGGAGGAGTCCACCTCCCAGGTGTTCAGGATCTTGCCCCGCAGTGGCATCACCGCCTGAAACTCCCGGTCCCGCGCCTGCTTGGCGGAACCACCGGCGGAATCACCCTCCACCAGGAACAGTTCGCTGCGACCAGGATCGGTGACGGTGCAATCCGCCAGCTTCCCAGGCAGTGCCGGTCCCTGGGTCACCTTTTTGCGCTCCACTTTACGCCCGGAACGCAACCTGGCCTGGGCCGCGCCTATCGCCAGATCGGCGATGGCCTCTCCGATCTCAGTATGCTGATTCAGCCAGAGTGCGAAGGCGTCCTTCACCACCCCGGTGACAAATGCCGCGCACTCCCGAGACGAGAGCCGTTCCTTGGTTTGGCCGGAAAACTGCGGGTCGGCCAGTTTTACTGACAGGATATAGCCGCAACGGTTCCATACATCATCCGGCGCCAGTTTTACCCCGCGTGGTAACAGATTGCGAAATTCGCAGAACTCCCGCACCGCCTCGGTCAGTCCGGTACGCAACCCATTTACATGGGTCCCGCCCTGTATGGTGGGGATCAGGTTGACGTAACTCTCGGTAATGGCCTCGCCACCCTCTGGTAACCAGACCACCGCCCAGTCCGCCGCCTCACTGTTCCCGGACATGGAGCCGATAAACGGCTCGTCCGGCAAGGTCGGCACCGACTGCAGTTCATCCAGAAGATAGTCTTTTAGACCATCTTCGTATTGCCACTCTATCTCTTCACCGCTCGCCTCTTCCCAAAACCGCACCAGCAGCCCTGGGCAGAGCACCGCCTTGGCCCGCAGCAGATGCAGCAGATGGCGTTTGGAGAATTTGGGAGAATCGAAATATTGCGGATCGGGCCAGAAGCGCAATGTGGTGCCGGTGTTGTTCTTGCCGACCTTATCCACGGCCTCCAGATCTGACACCTTCTCGCCACCGGCGAAGGCCATGTTGTACATCTGACCATCGCGTTTTACCCACACCTCCAGATGTTTGGACAGGGCGTTGACCACGGACACACCCACGCCGTGCAGACCGCCGGAGAAACGGTAGTTCTTGTTGGAAAACTTGCCGCCCGCGTGCAGCTTGGTGAGGATCACCTCCACCCCGGGCTTACCCTCCTGCGGATGGATATCCACCGGCATACCACGACCGTTGTCTGTCACCTCCAGGGAGCCGTCCTTATACAGAGAGACATCTATAGTGGTGGCATGTCCGGCCACAGCCTCATCGACGCTGTTGTCGATCACCTCCTGCGCCATGTGATCGGGACGGCTGGTATCGGTATACATACCGGGACGTTTACGCACCGGCTCCAGACCGCTTAGGACCTCAATCGCGGATGCATCGTAGGAACTGTTACTCATTCTTGCTGGTTACCATTACATGCTGCTAAATTCCGTAGAGTTTACACCGACGGCAACAATCAAGCTAACCCAGCAGAGATTGACCCAGCTCTCACATCGGGGTAGTTTTAACCCAGCAAAAAACAAAGGTAACAGACGTGGCAAAGTCATCTAATAAAACCCCATCTTTTGAACAGGCCCTGGCCGAACTGGAATCACTGGTGGAGACTATGGAACAGGGCGAACTGTCGCTAGAGGAGTCCCTAAAAGCCTTCGAACGTGGGGTGCTGCTTACCCGCACCTGCCAACAGGCCCTGAAGGAAGCGGAACAGAAGATCCAGATCCTCACCAGCAACAACTCAGACGCCGAGCCAGAACCGTTTGAAGACTGAATATCCACAAGACCTGACCGGATTTCTGGTCGCATCCAAGAACCGGGTGGAACGCGCCCTCCAGGAGTGGTTGCCATCCGAAGACACCCTACCCCAGCGACTGCATCGCGCCATGCGCTATGCGGTGCTTGGGGGCGGCAAGCGGGTACGCCCGGTCCTGGTCTATGCGGCAGGTCAGGCCCTAGGTATTGACCCGGAACGGCTGAACGGACCGGCCTGCGCAGTGGAGCTGATCCACGCCTACTCCCTGGTACACGACGACCTTCCGGCCATGGATGATGATGATCTGCGACGCGGCCAACCCACCTGCCATAGAAGGTTCGATGAGGCCACGGCCATCCTGGCCGGTGATGCCCTGCAGACCCTGGCGTTCAAGGTGCTGTGCCAGGACGCCAGCATGCAGGTAGACAACGCCATCCGTGTGCAGATGCTGGAGACCCTGGCCGTAGCCAGCAGCTCCCGCGGCATGGCTGGCGGTCAGGCCATAGACCTGAACTCGGTCGGCAAGGAGCTAACCTTGCCGGAACTAGAAAACATGCACATCCACAAGACCGGCGCCCTGATCCTGGCCTCCGTGCGCATGGGATATCTGGCGAAGCAGGATGCCAGCCAGGAAGAAACCACCAGTCTGGATCAGTACGCCAAACGCGTCGGCCTGGCCTTCCAGGTCAAGGACGATATCCTGGATATCGAGGGTGACACCGCGACTTTAGGCAAAACCCAGGGCAAGGATCAGGCCAACGACAAACCCACCTACCCCTCCCTTCTGGGGCTGGACGGGGCACGTAACCTGCTGAATCAGCTACATCAAGAGGCCTTGGATAGCCTGGGAATCTTTGATGATAAGGCGGACCCGCTGCGCTGGCTGGCGGATTATATCGTTACCAGGCATAGCTGATACTGAACGCATACCGGGAGGAGCCCACTACGGTGGGCGATTTATGATCAGTACACGCAAACTAAAATCGCCCGCGGGAGCGGGCTCCTACAAAGAGCAGCACATTTTTACTATTCACCCAATTATCTTGGGTTGCGCCCACCACCTGCTAGACTCATAATATGCGGTCCTTCAGTACATTAGGCGGAAGAAAGGCCACCCCGCAGCAACCAGAGGACTCCAACCTTGACGGAATGTGTTACCAAACCAAAAGAGATTGCTGACGTTCAAAGCAGCAAAGATACCCGCCATATCGCCATCAATAAGGTGGGCATCAAAGACATACGCCATCCGGTCAAGGTTAAAGACCGCACCGGGGGTGAGCAGCACACCATTGCCACCTTCAACATGTACGTCAATCTCCCGCACAACTTCAAGGGCACCCACATGTCCCGTTTCGTGGAGATCCTGAACGCCCACGACACCGAGATCGGGGTCGAGTCCTTCAACGACATGCTGCAGGAGATGGCGGAACGGCTGGAGGCCCAATCCGGCCATATCGAGATGCACTTCCCCTACTTCATCAACAAACAGGCCCCGGTCTCCAAGGTCAACAGCCTGCTGGACTATGATGTCACCTTTATCGGCGAGATCCACAACGGCGAGCCGACCATGATCATCCGTGTGGTAGTGCCGGTAACCAGCCTCTGCCCATGCTCCAAGAAGATCTCCGACCGCGGCGCGCACAATCAACGCTCCCACGTCACGGTGCAGGCAAAGATCAAGGGGTTTGTCTGGATCGAAGAGATCATCGACCTGGTGGAAGCCGAGGCCTCTTGCGAACTATTCGGGCTGTTGAAACGCCCGGACGAAAAACATGTAACCGAACGCGCCTACGACAACCCGAAGTTTGTGGAAGACATGGTGCGCGACGTCTCCATGCGCCTGAACGAGGATGACCGCATCAGCGCCTATGTGGTGGAATCGGAAAACTTCGAGTCCATCCACAACCATTCGGCCTATGCATTGATTGAGAATGATAAAGAGGCGGATTAGGGAAAGCGGTCCGCGAATGAACGCCAATAAACGCTAATAATCATTCTGGCTCATTCCCCCCTCTCCCTCTGGGAGAGGGTTGGGGTGAGGGGATTTAAAAAGGTAACGCTTTGGCTTTATTTTTCACCTCATCCTCGGATTTGGTCTCCTGCTTCGCTCTACCTCCTGCATCCATGCAGTCGCATCCTTCTCCCTAAGGTAGTACGTGGGAACGTTTATGCAGGTAAAGAGGCACAGTCGCTTCATGGTCCACGCGAGGATCATGGGAACCATAAAAAATTACGCACCGCTATAGATCAGTTTTCTAGTTTTCATTTTCCATTGAATCCCAAAACTCACTATCTAATTTTTTAATTTGAATCGTTTGCTCAATTTGCAATCCGACACCATATTCGTAAAGGTAGGCAGCTAACTGTTGGCCATCAATAAGAATAAGCGTAGTAGATCCATTTAAACTACCGGCGTAAGTGATAGCTCCTTGCGAAAATGAAGATGTGGTTATAAACACCCCCTTGTTCGACTGAGCAACAGCTAGAGCTCCCACAAATTTTTGAATCTCTTCTCTTCCAACACTATTTGACTGTACATAACGCTTTGCCTGAATGTGTATACGCCCTAGACCCAGGACATCTTCCTTAATAATGCCATCTATACCACCGTCATTTGTATAAGAAGTAACAACCCCTGATTGTTTTATTTCGCCACCATAACCCATTCGTTGCAGAAGCAATACAACTAGCTTCTCGAACTCACGCGGTGTCTTGCTAAGAATGGTATCGATGATTTCTTGGTACTTTGATTCCCTAATTTTTTCGGCGGACAAATAAAGCTCTTCCTGCGGAGTAAGGCTTTCATTATTTATGGATATTTGCTCATCTTTTGCTGGCTTATTTTTTTGTTTTTTAGCAATTTCAGCCGCTATAAAATCATTAATTGTTTGCGGAGCAGAAAGCTTATCTAAACCTAGAGGACTAATTTCGTAAGTGCCTCTTTTGGGTTTATTCAGAAGCCCTGCCATATTCATGTAGCTCAAAGCCCAGCTAATCCTGTCGTAAAAAACCTTCCCGTTACCAGAAGCGTACTCTTCATAGAGTTCTTCTTCGGTTAATCCGAAGTGCTCTGCTAAAGGAGCCTCAAACTCTTTCAGTTGCAATTGACCTAGCTCAGACAATAACGATAGAGCAGGTATACGTATTTCATCATGCTTAGGAATTGTCACTTAAGTATCCTCTATCCTAATGACCCTGAACCAACCCCCTGGCCACCTCCGCCAGCTGTTCTGAAATCTGCTTAACTTGACCCTGGTCACTGCCCTCAACCATCACCCGGATCAACGGCTCAGTACCTGATGGTCGTAACAGAACCCGGCCCTGGTCGGCCAGTTCAGACTCAGCATCCCGTACCGCTTCCTGCATCACTGCCGAACCCATCACGTCTACGCCATTCTCCAGGCGCACGTTGATCAGTTCCTGAGGATATTTGACTACGGCCTGACGCAGCTCTGCCAGGGTCTTGCCGGTACGCGCCACCTCGGAGAGCACCTGCAGCGCTGAGACTATGCCGTCGCCGGTGGTGGTCCGATCCAGACAGATGATGTGGCCGGACGGCTCTCCTCCCAGCACCCAACCCTCGGCCTCCAACCGCTCCATGATATAGCGGTCGCCCACGTTGACCCGTTCCAGGCCGATCCCCAGCTTGGCCAGGGCGTGTTCCAGTCCCAGGTTGGTCATAACGGTTCCAACCACGGACCCGGTGAGCCCACCGCAGTTCTGCCGGGCCTGGGCGATGATGTAGAGGATGTCGTCCCCATCCACCACTTGGCCGTCGCCATCTACCATGATCACCCGATCACCATCGCCGTCCAGGGCTACACCCAGGTCGGCGCCATGGGCAAGCACCTCTTTTTGCAGGTTGTCGATGTAGGTGGAGCCAACCCCGGCGTTGATATTCAGTCCATCCGGTTTGTCGCCAATGGCTATGACATTTGCACCCAGTTCTTCGAACACATAGGGTGCGATGTGGTAGGTGGCGCCGTTGGCGCAGTCCACCACTATCTTCATGCCGTTAAAGTTTATCTCCCAAGGTGTGGTGCCCTTGCAAAACTCGATATAGCGACCTGCGGCATCGGTTACCCGGAACGCCTTACCCAACCGTTCGGATTCGACCGTGGTCATTTCGCGGTCCAGTTCCTGTTCTATCGCCAGTTCCACCTCATCCGGCAGCTTTTTACCATCGGCCGAAAAGAATTTGATACCGTTATCATAGTGGGGATTATGGGAGGCGCTGATCACGATGCCGGCCTGGGCGTGCAGGGTACGGGTAAGATAGGCGATGGCTGGGGTCGGCATGGGACCCAACAGGTGGGTATTCACCCCGGCGGACGCCAGCCCGGCCTCTAGGGCCGATTCCAGCATGTAGCCGGATATCCTGGTGTCCTTACCGACCAGCACCTTGCTACCAGGTTTCTGACCAAATACACGCCCGGTGGCCCAACCCAGTCTCAGGACAAATTCCGGGGTGATCTTATCTTCACCCACCCGTCCACGTATGCCGTCCGTTCCAAAATATCTTCTAGCCAAGGTCTGTCCCCACTCTGCTTTATCAAATATCTGTAGGAGCCCACTCCTGTGGGCGATTATATGTTCAGAACCTCACCCACAGGCGTGGGCTCCCACATACATAATCCGCAGATTATAAACTATTAAGCAACACCGTAACGCACTGCATTTACCACTTTCACAGCGTCTACCGTTGGTTTGACATCATGTACCCGGATAATGGCTGCGCCCTGCTCCAGGGCCAGCACCGCCGCGGCCAAACTACCGTAGAGACGCTCGTCCACAGGTGCATTGTTGAGAATGGCCCCGATCATTGATTTGCGGGATATACCCACCAACAGCGGCAGCCCTAGACGATTGAACTCTCCAAGCCGCCTAGACAAAGCAAGGTTGTGTTTCAGGGTCTTGCCAAAACCGAAACCAGGGTCCAGCAACAGACGATCCCTGGGTATACCTCCCGCCACGCAGGCATCTATGCGCCGCTCAAAGAAATGCATGACGTCCGTTACCACATCGGCGTATTCGGGGTGTTGCTGCATGGTGCGCGGCTCACCCTGCATGTGCATGAGACAAACAGGCACCCGCAAACTTTGCGCTGTTTCAATTGCACCAGGTGCCTGTAGCGCCATCACATCATTAATCAGGCCAGCACCCGCGGCCACCGCCTCGCGCATGACTACAGGTTTATTGGTGTCGATGGATACAATAATGGAAAGGCGCTGTTTGATCGCCTCTATAACCGGAATCACCCGATCCAGCTCCTGCTGTTCGGAAACGCCCTCGGCCCCGGGACGGGTGGATTCACCACCAATATCGATAATATCCGCGCCATCCTGCAGCATCTGCTGTGCGTGGACGACGGCGTTATCCGGCGCAACAAAATCACCCCCGTCGGAAAACGAATCGGGGGTGACGTTCAGGATCCCCATCACCTTAGGTCGGGCGAGGTCCAGCGGCATTCCTGCGCAATCTAGAATCATGTCTTAATGTTGTCCAGCAGGCCCTCCAATCTCACCTTGCGGATCCTTTTTCTCAGGATCAGGCGCAGCCTCAGACGCAACACCATTGCCAGAATTTGGTGTGGAATCGTTCCAACCCTCCGGGTCCTTCGGGGTCTTTCCGGCCATAATGTCGTCGATCTGGCTGGAGTCTATGGTCTCGTACTTAATCAAGGCCTGAGCCATCATCTCCAACTTATCCAGATTCTCCTGGAGTATGCGTTCCGAACGCTTATAGTTGCGGTCGATTACCTCCCTGATCTCGCTATCTATAGAGTGGGCCGTCTCATCAGACACATTCTTATGCTGTGTAACGGAGCGTCCGAGAAACACCTCTTCCTCCTCTTCGCCGTAGGCCAGAGGGCCAAGCTTCTCCGAGAGCCCCCACTTGGTGACCATGTTGCGGGCGATCTCGGTCGCACGCTTGATGTCATTGGATGCCCCGGTGGTTATCTTATCCGAACCGAAGATAATCTCTTCTGCCAGGCGTCCTCCGAACAGGCTGGAGATCTGGCTTTCCAAGGCCTCCTTGCTCATGCTGTAGCGATCCTCTTCCGGCAGGAACATGGTCACACCCAAGGCCCGGCCACGCGGGATGATGCTCACCTTGTATACCGGGTCATGGGACGGAACCAGTCGCCCGACGATGGCATGACCGGCCTCATGATAGGCGGTCAGCTTCTTCTCGTCGTCACTCATAACCATGGTGCGGCGCTCGGCGCCCATCATGATCTTGTCCTTGGCCTTCTCCATATCCGACATATCGACCAGACGCTTGTTGCCACGGGCGGCAAACAGAGCGGCCTCGTTGACCAGGTTGGCCAGATCAGCGCCGGAGAATCCCGGGGTACCACGGGCGATCAACTCCGGCTTAACATCCTCGGCGATCGGCACCTTACGCATGTGTACTTTAAGAATCTGTTCGCGACCACGGATGTCGGGCAATGGCACCACAACCTGACGGTCGAAACGCCCCGGACGCAACAGCGCCGGATCAAGCACATCAGGCCGGTTGGTTGCGGCGATTACGATTACACCCTCGTTGCCCTCAAAACCATCCATCTCAACCAGCAACTGGTTCAGGGTCTGCTCACGTTCGTCGTGACCACCACCCAGACCGGCGCCACGGTGCCGACCGACGGCGTCGATCTCGTCAATAAAAATGATACAAGGCGCATGTTTCTTGGCCTGTTCGAACATATCCCGCACCCGGGACGCGCCCACACCCACGAACATCTCCACGAAGTCGGAACCGGAGATGGTGAAGAACGGCACCTTGGCCTCACCGGCAATGGCACGAGCCAGGAGGGTCTTACCGGTACCTGGGGAACCGACCATCAGCACACCCCGCGGAATCTTGCCGCCGAGCTTCTGAAACTTACTGGGGTCACGCAGGAACTCGACCATCTCGGAGACCTCGTCCTTGGCCTCTTCTACACCGGCCACATCGGCAAAGGTCACCTTTACCTGATCCTCGGTAAGCATACGGGCCTTGCTCTTGCCAAACGACATGGCGCCACGGCCACCACCACCGCCACCCTGCATCTGGCGCATGAAGAAGATCCAGAACACCACCAATATCAATATCGGGAAGAACCAGTTGAGTAGAATAGACATCAGCAGCGAAGGCTTCTCCGGCGGAACAGCGCGAATCTGCACGTTGTTGTTTAGTAGGTCGCCCACCATTCCGTCATCGCCAGGACTCTCGGTTACAAAGGTATCCCCGGAACGCAGTTTACCTTCTATGGTGTTCTCACTGATCTTTACCGACTCGACGGCGCCACTCCTGACCTGGGAGATAAAATCAGAATAGCTCAAGCTATCGGAAGGCACCTTTTGTGCACTGAAATTATTGAATACTGCCATCAGGACGATCGCAATTATTACCCATAAAATCAGATTTTTTGCCATGTCATTCAATGTTTAATCCTCAGCAGAATCGTCCAGATATCGACTATTACCACTATATAGTCATAGTTTAATTGAGAGTTGCACAAATTATCCGTTCTTTGCAACCTTGCCGAGCTATCCACGAAACCCGGTAGCCACCAGATATACCTCTCGGCTCTGCGCCCTTGATGCCTTAGGCTTCCTGGTAACCACCTTGCTAAATGCATCACGCAGATCACGCATATATTGGTCAAATCCCTCGCCTTGAAACACTTTGACCGCCAGGCCACCGCCCGGTTTCAGGCAATTCCGAGCAAAATCCAGGGCCAGTTCGCACAGATACATCGACCTCGGCTGATCCACAGCCGCCATACCAGTTACATTGGGGGCCATATCAGAAATAACAAGATCTACCGCGGAACCCTCCAGCAACCCCTGCAACTGCGCCAACACCGCCTCTTCACGGAAGTCTCCCTCAATAAAGGCCACGCCATCGAGTGGGTCCATCGGCAGTATATCCAGCGCCACTACCCTGCCTTTCGATCCGACCAGGCCACTGGCATATTGTGACCAACCACCGGGCGCCGCGCCCAGATCCACCACCACCTGTCCCGGTTTTATCAGCCGATCACGCTCCTGAATCTCCTGCAGTTTGTACACTGCGCGGGAACGAAACCCTTCCTTTTGGGACTTTTGGACAAATTCGTCCTTAAAATGGCGATCAAGCCAACGACGGCTGCTTTTACTGCGTTTCATACCTAAAATCCACTTTCAATCTATCAGATCACGCCATAACTTGTATTGAAGATTCTCAAACCATTACCGGTCATTGTGGCAATTCTACCTTATTCGGACAGCCTATGATCAGGACTGAACCATAAATTACAGCTATAATCGGCATTTTTGCAGAGAAACGACCATGGCAATAACCGAGCAGCAGCGCCGCAACCTAAAGAAACTGGTACACCATCTCAAACCCGTAGTCATCATCGGTCAGCACGGTCTGAGTGAAGGGGTGTTTGGCGAGATCGAAGTTGCCCTGGATGCGCACGAGTTAATCAAGATCAAACTAAACAGCGGAGACCGGGATGCGCGCAAGGCGATGGTTGAAGAGATATGCACCAAGACCGGCGCGGACTTTATCCACTCCATCGGCCATATAGCAGCCCTCTACCGCAGGCATCCGAAGAAGCCAAAGATCAAGACCGGCCCTCAATGAAAGAGGCCATTAAGCGGCAAGATCAATACAAAGAGTTCTATACCCAGGAAGGGTGTTACATTACCGAACTCTCCAACACTCCTGACGACCCGAACCTATCCATAGCACGGGCGCGAGTAGAACCAGGAGTCACCACCGCCTGGCATCGTCTCACCAACACCGCCGAGCGTTACTACATCATCCAAGGCCTAGGACGAGTGGAGATTGGGCAACTGCCACCACAGGACGTGACCACCGGCGATGTCGTACTGATTCCGCCATTGTGCCGCCAGCGCATTACCAACACAGGTTCTGACGACCTGATCTTTCTGGCCATCTGCACACCACGGTTTTCGAATGATGTGTATGAAGATATCGAAGATAACCAAGCATAAAGGAGTTAATTGCAAGGACGCGTAAGCTGCCAATGTTTGAGTAAATCCGGATGGTTAAACGGACCAGAACGGGCAGAAAACCATGCTTACGAAACGGCAAAGGCAAGCCGCAAATAAAAACAGTTTGCAAATGAACGCTAATAAACGCAAATAGGTATTACTTCATCATCATGCCGCGACTTGATCTCGGCATCCAGTGGTTTTATCAATATCAGTAACAAGTTTCGTAGCCCTTAACCATTAATACA
>JBNKSV010000043.1:0-19320 GCA_050297535.1 Sedimenticolaceae bacterium | reverse complement strand
CACTAGACAAAATGTATGTGATTCCGACGCCACTTTAATCCTAAATATTGGTCCCCTGGAGGGGGGTACTGCCCTTACTGTGGAGTTGGCGCAGGCGCAGGGCAGGCCTTGCATTATAGTGGATATGCTGCAAAACGAAGATATTTGTTCGGTTGTTAACTGGTTGAAAAATAACGAAGTATCGGTTTTGAATGTGGCTGGGCCCAGGGCATCCAAAAAACCTAATGCGTATGGAATGGCGTGCGAACTCCTGCAAAAACTTTTACCGCTTGTTGTTAAATTACCTATCTTACCTGCGAGAAATGCCAAGTTATGTAGATAAGTTTATGTAAATAATTAAAGAAATATCTAAACTTATTGATTGACAAAGAAATAATTAGATTATATGCTTATACCCAATACCGGTTACATTTATGTAATTGTCAATTTGGACAGGGATTTTTTAGTAAAAGTGCCGTTGTAAAGTTTCGTTCGCGCTAAGCTGTTAAATCAGCTTTCTTGAGAGCCACATCCTAGTGGCTCTTTTTTTTGGTCAAAGGCTGGCCATATGGCGCGAAGTGCATGGCTAGGACTGCTCCAGGCAGTCTTATCGCAACCCCCTCATCCTTGTGGGCAGAAGCACGCGATTGGCATTGGATTTACTAAGAATGGATTTCTCAGGATAAACCACGGCTATTGAACCGGAGTGATCCTAACGAAGGCTCCAAGCATCGGATGATCGATATAGTGAAGTTCTTTGCTTTTCATCCTGCGATGTTCCTGCATGCGAAAAACGCCGGGTGAAGGTCCGTTGTTCGTTTCCAGAAGCAGATCCAGGTCTACATGAAGATACCTTTGGACATATACCCTAACCGTTCCGGTCATGTTGCCGGTTCGGGTGCTGCCGGACACGTATATTGGTACCGCATCCAATTTCCCTGCAGCTGGTTGACGCCAGATGATGTGGGTTAGTTGTACAGGTCTGCCGCTGGCGCGCCGCATCTGTTTGGCAACGCCGTTCAAGGTGCGTCTGGAACTTGGCAGGCTGGCGTAGGGACCTTTATCTGTCAGATGGGTTGCGTGCTCAATGTCTGGTTTTCCAGGGTCTTCCGGCCAGGTCTCGCTCATACCGGCAGATTTGGCGGTGCGTTCAAAGATGATCAATTCCACGTCATACTGTTCTGCCGCCAAGGTTGGCGCTGAGATGATAATGGCCGCAACCAGCAGAAGGATTTTATGAGTGGTTGGCATATTAAGATTCACCTTTGTATCTAGATCAACGGATTCTATTGTTTCCTACCCGGAGAAAAAAATCTAACCATTTATTTCGTCCAGTATGGCTGAGACTTGCAGTATGCGCTGTTCTGCATCCGGCATGTCACGGAAGAATTTAATCTTGTCAGAGCCGTCCAACTTGAACTCCTTGGGGCGTACCTGAATCAGCCTGATCAGATGTCCCGGGTCGATCTTGGGTTCCCCGTCGAAGATGATGCGTCCTCCGGCAGGTCCGGCCTCCAGCTTGCGAATCCCCATCGGATTGGCCTTGAGCTTGAGTTGGGTGATCTCTATGAGAGACTTGGTTTGTGGCGGTAGCAGACCGAAGCGGTCTATCATCTCTACCTGCAGCTCGCGCAGTTCTTCCATGGATTGGCTGCTGGCTATGCGTTTGTACAGGACCAAGCGGGTGTGTACATCCGGGATATAGTCTTCCGGAATCAGGGCCGGTAGTTGCAGGTCAATCTCCGCGCCATGATCCAGGGGGCGGTCCAGGTTGGGCTGTTGTCCGGCCTTCAGGGCTTTGACTGCCCGTTCCAGTAGTTCGGTGTACAGGGTATAGCCGATCTCATGGATCTGGCCGCTCTGTCCCTCGCCCAGCAGTTCCCCGGCGCCACGGATTTCCAGATCGTGGGTGGCCAGGGTGAATCCGGCTCCCAGCTCTTCCATAGATTCAATCGCTTCAAGACGTTTTCTGGCATCCGGGGTCAGGCATTTGGCTGTGGGAGTTAGCAGATAGGCGTAGGCCCGGTGATGCGATCTGCCCACGCGTCCTCTGAGCTGATGCAGCTGGGCCAGCCCCAGCTTGTCCGCCCGGTTGATGAGTATGGTGTTGGCGCTGGGTACGTCGATGCCGCTCTCTATGATGGTGGTGCAGAGCAGCAGGTTGAATCGCTGGTGATAGAAATCCCTCATCACAGTCTCAAGTTCTCGTTCCCGCATCTGGCCGTGGGCTATCTGTAGCCGGACTCCCGGCAGTAGTTGCTCAAGTTTGTGGGCCATATTTTCAATAGTGCTGACTTCGTTATGCAAAAAGTAGATTTGACCGCCGCGTTTGATCTCACGCTGGCATGCCTCAATCACCAGGGCATCATTCCACTCGCTTACGAAGGTCTTGATCGGGTGTCTGGCCACCGGCGGAGTGGCGATGATGGAGAGGTCGTACAGTCCGGAGAGGGCCATGTTCAGGGTGCGTGGGATAGGTGTGGCGGTGAGTGTTAGGATATCCACCTCGGCCCGCAGGGACTTGAGACTCTCTTTGTGACGCACCCCGAAGCGGTGTTCTTCGTCTATGATAACCAGCCCAAGACGTTTGAATTTAACGTCTTTCTGCAGCAGCTTATGGGTACCGATTACGATATCCACCTTGCCATCAGTCAGCCCTTTGAGTACCTGCTGCTGTTGTTTGGTGGTACCAAACCTGGATAGTCCTTCTACTCGTACCGGCCAGTCAGCAAAGCGGTCTGCGAAGTTTTGATAATGCTGTTGCGCCAGAAGTGTGGTGGGGGCGAGAAGCGCAACCTGCTTGTTGCCCTGTACTGCTGCGAAGGCTGCGCGCATGGCCACCTCGGTCTTACCAAAGCCCACGTCGCCGCAGATCACCCGCTCCATATGTCGCGGCGATTCCATGTCGGAAAGTACTGCGTCGATGGCTTGTTGCTGATCCGGCGTCTCTTCAAATTCGAAGGCGGCCGCAAAGCTGGCGTATTCGTCTCCAGGTTTCGGAAAGGCGTGGCCCTGATTGGCGGCGCGCCGGGCGTATATCTCAAGGAGTTCCGCGGCCACGTCCCGCACCTTTTCCGCAGCCTTGCGCTTGGCGCGTTCCCACTGATCTCCTCCCAGGCGGTGTAGAGGTGCATTATCCGGGGATGCCCCGGAGTAGCGGCTGATCAGATGCAGGGACGAGACTGGGACATAAAGTTTGTCGCCTTTGGCGTATTCCAGGGTCAGGAATTCGGTCTGCATGCCGCCAACTTCCAGGGTCTGCAGTCCACGATAGCGTCCTACGCCATGATCTTCATGTACCGCCGGGGCCCCGATGTGCAGTTCGGTCAGATTGCGTATCACCTGTTCTGAGTCACCGAATTTTGCTTTGCGTCTGCGTTCCTGACGCACTACATCACCCAAGAGCTGGGTCTCGGTGATCAATACAACCCCCTGATCGGGCAGCCACATACCCTGTTCCAGCTGCGCCACTGCCAGGGCCAGTTTGGTTGGGTTCTCCAGAAACTCTTGCCAACTATCGGCCTGGCTGGTCTTTATGCCGTATCCAGCCAGGGTGTCTTTAAGCACCTCCCGGCGGCCGGCACTCTCAGCTATAAACAATATTCTGCCAGGATCACTCGCAATGAACTGTTGTAGCAGTGAGGCGGGATGGGCCGTCTTGGCCTGAAATCCCAGGGCTGGCAGGGTCTTGGTATTGAAGTTATGGAATGATTTGTAACCCTTTGCGCGTGCTGCAATCTCCGTGCGTTGCAGTTGAATTGAACGTCCTGTCTTTAGTCGGTTAGCCAACTCGTCGCTGGTCAGGAATATCTTCTTTGGTGGTAGTAGTGGGCGTTCGAGATTATGTTTGCGTTGCTCATAGCGGGAGCTGACCTGTTCCAGAAAATCCTCGGCCTGATCCCGAACTTGCTTATATTGGATGGTCAAGTAATCTTCCGGCAGGTAGTCGAACAAGCTCGCGGTCTGTTCAAAAAACAGCGGCAGATAATACTCCAGGCCACCTGGCGCATTACCGTCCGAGACATCACGATAGATCATGCTGTTGCCAGGGTCACCTTCAAAGCTGTTGCGAAAGGCCTGGCGAAATCTGGTGATTGCCTCCTGATCCATAGGAAATTCGCGGGCCGGTAGGATCTCTATCAGTTCAATCTTGTCCTGGCTACGTTGGGTTTCCGGATCGAAGGTGCGGATGCTTTCGATCTCATCGTCAAACAGATCTATGCGCAGCGGGCGTATGCTGCCCATTGGAAACAGATCCAGTAGGGAACCGCGTACGGCGAATTCACCATGACTCAGAACCTGGGAGACACAGCGGTAACCATTGCGCTCCAGTCGTGTTCTAGTGTCATCCAATGAAAGTTTGTCGCCTACGCGGCAGATGAAGCTGCCTGCTTCCACGTAACTGCTTGGCGGTAAACGTTGCAGCATGGTGCTGATGGGGACGACCAGTATCCCCTTATTAATGTCGGGTAGTCTATAGAGCGTCTTGAGCCGCTCTGAAACAAGTTCTGGCAGCGGAGAAAATATATCGTAGGGAAGGGTTTCCCAGTCCGGAAAGTTTATGATCGGTATATCTTCACTGGGAAAAAAGAACCCCAGGCTGTTGATCAATTCAGCAGCGGTTTTTGCATCTTCAGTCAGTACCAGGGTAAATCCATGCCAGCTCCTGGCAGCCGAGGCAATGGCAAATGCATCGCTGATTCCATATAGTCGGCCCCACTGTAGACGCTCATCCTCAGCCAGCGGAATAGGGGGACAGGATGGATCATAAGACCTGGAGGGCATTGCGTTTGGATTTGGTTGATCGGACATTTTGATATCTGGGTACTACGTCTCTGGCAAGGGCGGAATTGTCTCACAATGTCGGTATGGGGCAAATAATGATGTCTGCATAGGCGTGGGTCAGGAAATTCCCGGTCATATTGGCTCAAAATCAGATTTCAGTTGCCATTTTGTTGAACCAGGGTATCAGTATATGGTCTCTTGGTGCGTAGATATTGAAGTAAACAATGTTTACACTGCTTTTATCGGCTAATTAAGATTGGTTTAATATATACCTACTTATAATAGTTAGAACGTTGTAAGGTTTTAACGTTGCCGTTATTCGATTAAATATTAACTAAACGGAGATAGGTAAGGTCATGAAGAAGATTGCTATAGTAACAATTGCTGTTGTTGTTTTGGGTGCCGCCAGTGTCGCTGTGTCCGATGAACGTGATCCTAACGAACGCGCAATTGCCGCGCGTGAGGCAGCGTTTACCCTTATTGCTACTAATTTTGGTCCCATGGGTGCTATGGCTAAGGGGAAAATGCCTTTCGATCAGGAGCAGTTTGCAAAGCGCGCCGCCAATCTGGAAGCGCTGTCCAGCATGCCTTGGGAGTTTTTTATTCCTGGATCAGACAAGGGAGATACCGAGGCTAAACCTGAAGTGTGGAGTAATCCCGACGACTATAAGGCCAAGGTGGAACAGTATCAGCAGGAGGTCGCCAAGCTTGTAGAGGCCAGCAAAGGTGGCGATCAAAAAGCCATGTTTGCACAGGTTGGAGAGACGGCAAAGAGTTGCAAGTCTTGCCATAAAGAATATAAGAAAGACTGAGATCAACCGAATAAGGCCGCATGGAAACATGCGGCCTTTTTTATCTCTGACGGGATAAGCCAGTATGCCGCATACACTATCAGACGCAGAAACCAAGACAAGCACTACTCCTAACGATCATTCCCGTGTCATTGTTTGGGATGTTCCGGTACGCCTATTTCACTGGACGCTAGTGGCGCTGATGATAGCCTTGGTTATTACCGCAAATGTCCCTATTGATGTGATCGAACTGCATGCAAAGATGGGTTTTGCCGCGCTTGCCTTGGTAGTGTTTAGATTGCTATGGGGTTTTGTTGGTAGCAGTTACGCACGCTTTTCCCAATTTGTGCGTGGCCCTGGCGCTGTTATCGCTTATGCACGCTCTCTGTTGATAAGGCAGGACGAGTTTGTGGCAGGACACAATCCGTTGGGTGGCTGGATGGTCATAGTCTTGTTGCTTACAGTAATATTGCAAGTGATATTGGGGCTGTTCTCCAATGATGATGTATTTTTCGAGGGGCCGCTTGCCTATCTGGTATCGAAGGATGTCAGCGATTATATGACATGGCTGCATGGATTGATGTTTAACCTGTTATTGGTCCTGGTGGTGCTGCATGTTTCCGCTGTGATTTGGCATAAGCTGTTCCGGGGTGAGAATCTTATATCTGCGATGTTTAGCGGATATAAAGAATTGCCACCTGGTGTGCAGGCGGAGGATGTACGGGGTGGAGGTGTTCTTCTGGCCCTGGTGCTTTTTATTATCAGTGTGGCTGCGGTTTATTTTTTAGCTATGTAATTTGTCTAGTATTTAAAGAGTAATTCCCATAACGCAGGGTATAAATATCAGCTGTCTAATTTCTTGTTCATTGTTTATATACAATGAGTTAGAGCATTTTTTATGTATGGATTTTTTGCAGATATGTGAGTTATGATCAAAACTCACGGTAAGAAGAGAGTGTTTGTATAACACTATAACCAGCAATAACAATAACAGGCTGGGATATTCTTTTTTCCACGCCATGGAAATGGTGGAAACTTCCTGCTTCTGTTTTCACAGAAGCATATTATTTTACCAACCCTGGAGTATGGAGATGCCTTCCATGAATAAAAAAATAGCGTTAGATAAACTGCGTAAAGCAAAAGGGGCACACCTTAAATGGCGTGCCTATGCCCAGGCGCTTGTCTCTGGAGTGTCTGTTGACGATGATAAAATACCGGTGGAACACACATCCTGTGTTTTCGGTCAATGGTATCACGGCGATGGTAAAGAACAGCTGGGTCACCTTTCCGCATATGAGGCAATATATACACCGCACGAGATGCTGCATGCGATCTATAAAAAGATCTTCGATTTGCTGCATTCAAAAGATAATGCCGGCGTATTCAAGAAACTGTTTTCCACCAAGGAGGATAGGGAAAACGAGCGTCTGGCTCTGGCCAGAAGTTATATGGAGGAGTTGGTCGGGGTTTCGGAGACGCTGTTACAGGCTATAGATCTTTTAGAACAAGAGATCAAAGAGCTTCCTGATGCTTGAGGCAACAGTCTTGGTTGGTCGGAGGTAACCACTCTCCTTCAATCGCTGTTACTCAAACACAAATAATCCTCCAGCCTGGTTAGATGCGGGTGCATTTAACCAAGCTGGATGGACGCGGTGCATGCAAAATTATTTCCCAAGATCAAAGGCCTGCTTGATGGGGGGTTAAGCGATTGCCGATACAACATTTCGCACTGCAGAGGTTAACTTATCCAGGTCGTGGTCATTAATTATGTAGGGCGGCATCAGATATACCAGCTTGCCGAATGGTCGCACCCATACACCTTCTTCCACCAGGGCTGGTTGTATGGTGCACATATCCACAGGTTTTTTCATCTCCACTACGCCGATGGCGCCTAGCACCCTGACATCCGCAACCTGCGGTAGCTTTCTGCAAGGATCCAGCCCTCTGCCCAGCCCTAGTTCAATCTTATCAATGCGTACGTGCCAGGGTGATTCTGTCAGCAGATGAATGCTGGCCAGGGCGGCCGAGCAGGCCAGAGGGTTGGCCATGAAGGTGGGGCCGTGCATGAACTGTCCTGGTTGGCCGCTGCTTATGGTAGCACTGACCTCCCGTGTGGTTAGGGTGGCGGCCAGGGTCATGTAGCCACCTGTCAGGGCTTTGCCAACGCACATTATGTCCGGTGAGATCCCGGCGTGTTCACAGGCGAACATCTTGCCAGTGCGTCCGAAGCCGGTGGCGATCTCGTCCAGTATCAGCAATACGCCATACTTGTCGCATAGCTCGCGTATCTGTTTAAGGTATTCGGCCGAATAGAAACGCATGCCGCCCGCGCCTTGCACGATGGGCTCCATGATAACCGCCGCGATCTGATCATGGTTCTTTTCCAGTTGTTCCTCAAGCGGTGCGATATCTGACTGATTGCAGTGCTCACCAAAACCACAGGTGGGAGAGTCTACAAAGAGTTGTCTGGCCAACACCCCGGAAAATATGGAGTGCATGCCGCTTATCGGATCACAAACTGACATGGCCCCGAAGGTATCTCCGTGATAACCGTTGTGGATGGTCAGGAAGAGGTCCTTCTCCGGTTGCTTCTTGGCGTACCAGTACTGGATGGCCATCTTCATGGCCACCTCTACCGAGACTGAACCAGAGTCGGCGAAGAACACGGTTTGTAAAGGCTTGGGGGTTAGTTCCACCAGTTTGGCAGCCAGTTCCACTGCGGGCTGGTGTGTTAGGCCACCAAACATGACGTGGGACATTCGTTGCAACTGCTCTTCGATAGCCTTGTTCATTACTGGATGGTTGTAACCATGGATGGCGCACCACCATGAGGACATCCCGTCTATAAGCACACGGCCGTCACTTAGATGCAGATGCACCCCTTCTGCCGAGGCAACTGAATAGACGGGAATGTCTGAATTTATCGAACTGTATGGGTGCCAGATGATGCTGCGGTCCAGTGCCAGTATTTGATCTTGATCCATGCTCATGTTGTTGTCATGTCCTGATGTGAAAAGGAGATGAGCTTAATTATAGGCTAGACTGGCTGGCAGTATGAATCAGCGGGGTGGATGGTATAGAAAAAAATAAGCCAGCCGCCAAAGAACGAGGAGAGAGAGCGGCGACTGGCTAGCATATAACATTAAGTTAATAAGGCTCTTAGCAGAGATCTGATAAGCTCTGATCTATCCTGAGAGTTGCTACATTAAACCAAGCGATTTAGTAGGGATCATTGATAATTCTCACTCTGCGGGTAGAATTGTTTGAGCAGCAGGTCTGGTTTAATCCAGACTCTTGCCAACGCGCAAGAGACTCAAAGCTATCAAATGCATGGATTTGCTTGGCGCCCTTTGCATCTTTGCGCGAGTTAAATCGTTATGAGAATTGTCTGAAGTATTTATATGAAGATAGCTGTAATCTCTGATATCCACGGCAATGTGCCAGCCCTGCAAGCGGTGCTGGAGGATATTGAGCGCTGGACGCCAGGCGAGCTGATTGTAAACGGTGACCTGATTAATCGCGGTCCCTGCAGTCTGCAGGTGTTGCAGATGGTGCTGGACAGATTTTCGGACGCGCTGTTTCTGAAGGGCAATCACGAGGATTTCGTACTCAACTGCGGTACTAGTGAAGAACCGAGGAGCGGCGTGATATATGAGATGCGTCGCTTCAGTCACTGGACCTATACTCAGTTTGACCGGCAGCAGCTAGATTTCATAGCTGGTTGGGCGGACTATCTCGATATGGATGAGTTGGAAGGTGGAACCCTGCATATTACCCATGGCACCAGGCTGGGTAATCGAGATGGTATAACCCCAAGGACTGAGGACTATGAACTGCCGGATAAGATCGGCAGCGGCAGAGATATCTTTATTACATCGCATACCCATTGGCCGTTTATACGGGAATTTAACGGAACGACGATAGTGAACAGTGGCTCGGTGGGTACGCCGTTTGATCGTGACTATCGCGCAGCGTACGCGCAACTTAGCTATTCACATGGTAACTGGCGGGCGACGATTGTACGTCTGGATTACGACAGATTGCGCACTGAACTCGATTATGAACGCAGTGGCTTTATGGATGCGGGAGGTCCCATGACCAGATTGATGTTCATGGAACTGCGGCATGCGCGTGGCTTGGTCGGGTTATGGATGCGAGAGTATGAGGCTGCGGTGCTGGCCGGAGAGCTTGGCCTGGAGCAGTCCGTAGAGATGCATCTGGACAAAATATTGGGTGGTGCGGCGAGACAGAAGATCATCTCAATCGGACATCCGTCTTGACCAAACCTGGTTTCGCGCATAGTCTGAAATCAACCCCAGCGTTTGGGAAGCTAGCGCGAGAAAGCTTTTGTGGAAGGATTTGAAGAACTAACCATAAACAGTTCTACCTACCAATGGTCGGTGCGGGTGTTCTCCATCCTCAAACACCTGTTAAGCGTCAACATAAAGATGCACCATCACGATGGTCAGTTGGCAGATGGCGAGATATTTCTGTTCAATCATTTTGCCCGCTTCGAGACCTTCATCCCCCAGTACCTTATCTACAAGGAGAGTGGCGCATATTGCCGTTCCCTTGCGTCCCAGGATCTGTTCGACGCGGATGATAATTTCTCAAGTTTCTTGCGCAGCGTCGGTGCAGTACCGAATAAATATCCACATCTTATACCGTTTCTGGCAACAGAGATCTTGCGTGGACGCAAGGTCATCATCTTTCCAGAAGGAGGTATGGTAAAAGACCGCCGGGTACATGATAGGGATGGGCGCTACAGTATCTATTCCCGTAGCGCCATGGAACGACGGAAGCACCACACCGGCGCTGCAGTGTTATCGCTGAAGGTGGATTTACTCAAGCAGTCGATACGGAACGACCTTAAACATGACAACAAGGGGCGCATAGACTACTGGCTTAACGTCCTGGAGATGAATGATCGTAATGTCTTATACGATGCTGTTCACCGCAAATCCACTATCGTCCCGGCCAATATCACCTTCTATCCAATGCGGGTCAGCGACAATCTGTTGCGGCGCGGGGTGGAGTTGTTTAGTGACGGCATCAGCAAGCGCATGTCGGAGGAGTTGCTGATAGAGGGAAACCTGTTACTGAAGAACACGGATATGGATATTCGCCTGGGGGATATGCTATGCACAGAGGATTACTGGAGCCGTTGGGAACGGCCGTTAACACACCGTTGTAGCAGTTGCATTCAGTCGCTGGATGATCTGTTGGTGCCGAACCCGGCCGAGAGCAGTATGGCGCGGCGTTTTCTTTCTACCCGGATTCGCCGTAACGCCAGTAAGCTGCGCGACAGTTACATGCGCGCGATCTATGACCAGGTAACCGTAAACCTCAGCCATCTCGCATCTCTCGTTATATACCATCACCTGGAGCAGGGGATACAGGATGTCGCCTATGATGATTTTCATCGCATGCTCTATCTGGCGGTCAAATATGCTCAGAAACTGCCGAATATCAATTTGCACCGTAGCCTGAGAAATCCCGATGCCTATGCCGGACTCTTGGTTGGTAATTGTGAGGGGCTGAAGCAATTTTTCGATACCTCATATCAGCTGAAGTTGATTGAACCTAAGGATGGCAGGTATAGGTTTATGCCCAAGCTCTGTATAGAGCATGATTTTGATGTGATCAGGATGGAGAATCTGATTGAGGTATACGCCAACGAAGTAAAGCCAGTACAGGGAATTTCTAATGTTATAGGTCGAGCGGTCAAAGATGTCTCCATGCCGGATGTGAAAGAGATCGCGGGACTCAGGTTTGATGACATGGGGATGTCGTTGCGTTGGGATAGAGAGTGTTTTGATAAGCCGCGCTATGCGGATGTAAAGAAGCAGGAGACAGCCACCGATCCGGCCGATCCCTTTCTGTTTCTGCCGGACGGCTTTAAAGACCTGGGTATAGTGTTGACCCACGGTTTCCTGGCCACACCAGCCGAGGTTAGAGGGTTTGGTGAACAGCTTGCCAGCCTGGGCTATCCGGTCATAGGGCCGCGCCTCAAGGGACATGGCACCTCACCCTGGGATCTACGGGAGAGGAGTTGGGAAGACTGGGTAGAGTCGGTGCGACAGGCCTACGATGTGATGCTGGCCTACTGTGACCAAGTCTGTCTGATCGGGTTCTCTACCGGTGGGGCTATATCACTTATGCTGGCGGCGGATGAACCGGATGGATTGGCGGGGGTGGTGTCTGTCTCCACGCCAATAAAGTTTGTAAATAAAAATATGGTGTTCGTGCCGCTGCTACATACCGCCAACAGACTGGTTGGTTGGCTTCCGGCATACGAGGGGATAGTGCCATTCAGGTATAACGACAAAACCGAAAATACCCACATAAATTATCGGTCCATGCCGGTGCATGCCTTGTTTGAGCTGCGCATGTTAGTAAGTAAGTTAGAGAATAGGCTGGAAGATGTCCATTGCCCTGCATTGATCCTGCAGGGTGACCATGATCCCGTGGTGCAGCCGGAGAGCGCAGCTATAGTTATGGATAAGATAGGAAGCGCGGATAAACGCCTGGAGATGATACCTTCAATACGCCATGGGATTCTGTATGGCGATATCGGCGCTACCAGGGAGCATATCATCGAGTATCTGGTTAAGTTAGGTGGTTAATCTAATGCTAAGGCCGACGCAAAAAATATACTGCCTTGTCGTCTTGTTTTTGATGTCGATTTTGCTAACAGCATGTTCCAAGACAGATCGGGAAAAGGAGGCGCTTGAACTTATTCAACGCGCCGCTACGTTGGCTGAGGCACAGGACCTGGGTGGCCTGATGGGTCTAACCCAGGATGGGTTTGTTGCGGATCCTGGTAAACACACAAGCGACGAAGCAAGAAGACTTCTCTTTGTTACTTTTAAACGTTTTGGGATATTCCATATCTATTACTCCAAACCCGCTATCAGGCTGTCTGAAGATGAAAGTGTCGCACAGGTTAAGTTGAATTTTATCATGGCTACCAAGGGTAGGTTGTTCCCGGAACTGGAACAGCTATACCAGAAACCAGCACAGTGGATACAAGCGGTGGATGAACGTGCAGATATTTACAGCCTTTCCATGGAATTGAGATTTGTGTCCGGAGAATGGCTGGTAAGCACTGCCAAGGTTACAGGGTTTGCCTGGCCTGGCGGGCGGTTGTGAGACTGGTGGTAATAATAATTTCCCTGAACCTGACCTAAAATAGGCTATGTGTATACAAAACATGGTATGAAAAATGGATGTTGAACGGCGAATAAAAGAGGCATCCGCGCTACGCAATTTTTTCCACGAACAGTGGCAACACCTGCTTGGTATGTTGGATATAGATGAAGATGAGATATCGTCCGAGCAGGATCATGACCTACCGGTTGCGGATGCCTTGAATGAGATGGTTGTTGGCACGGACGCCAGGATTCGCGCGGTCTCCAACTATAAAAAAAGCCTGCGTTCCGGTGTTACAAAGCTACTGCAACATATCGACGGGATAGTTGAACAGATAGATGGGCCCATCAAGGTTTCTCGTAAAGGCTTTGTGTACGACCCGCAAGTCAGTGCGCTTCTCGACAGCATGGATGATGTTAAAAGACTGTGCGACGAAAGTGATGAGATTCAAGAGTATCTAAAAAAGGTTCACCCTGAAGTACAAGATAGTTTCTTTGCTTTGCTGCACATGCACTACCACGAGCGGGATATATTCGGTGATGAGCTGAGAGGAGATGTCATACACCGGGATGTGAAACAAACCAGTGTATTCTTTACCGGGCATAAATTGTTGGCTCCGGCCGCAAGTGAGTCTGAGGTTAAGAAGGAGCTTAAACACCTATTGTTTGAAGATGTGGTCGAATATTTGAAGCTATTACTGAATAGCGAGCGGCAAGCAGAGGCTAAATCCGCATCTAGTAACCATCTCAACAATGGAATAAATAGTCTGAATAACCCGTCCCGCTATCTGGATGAGTTGATTCGCATACTTGAATTGCCCATGAGCCTGATAACTCTGGAAGAGAATAGTCTCTGCGTCAACAAGATGGGTATAAAGGTATCCAGTTTGGATAAGTCATGCAATGAGATCCATTTGCAAGAAGTAGAGGTTGGTGGCGGACAGGATAATATCCTGGTCCTACTGGATATAGTGTTTAGCGATATTGAGCGTGGGTAATACACCGAATTGGTTAAATCTACGGTTGTAGAAATAGCAAGCCGCAAATAGACGCTAATAACCGCAAAGGAGCGCAAATGATCACCTTTCTATACCCTCTCCCCACTGGGGAGAGGGTAAGGGTGAGGGGGTGTGGCTAGATAATATGCGGAGTAATGTCTGTTGGTTATTGTGTCCTACGGTCCTGTACCTTGAATCAATTGCCAGCATTGTTTGGGGTTAGTTTGAAGCACAAAATGCGCCCCATCCACCTCATGTACAGTTAGCTTATGACACAGCCTTTGAAAAGGCTCCAATGCACCTTTAGATACCAATTTATCTCCCTTTGGCCTTATATACGTACATGGAATTTCAATGGTTGTGTCGGGGCATGCAATCGTAGCGATCTGGTTAAGCCTATGGCTAAGAACGTCGTTAGTAACGTGATTAAGTGCCCCATAAAATTGCGCGATCAAACTAGGGGTTGAGTAGCGTCCAAACAAGAACTTGCCCATTATGGCGCTCGGAACAATCTTGCTTTTTATAGCGCTCACCGGAAAATACTTCGCTATCGATGCCATCCACGAAGGAGAGGATATAAAACTCGCAGCAAATATAATGTGACGAATATTCTCGCACCCTATTTTTAACATGCTATACGCGACCATCCCAGAATAGGACTCTGCAACCAGTACTATGGGCTCATTGCCAATTCTATCGATCACATGCTGTGCTTGATCGACATACCCGGCAGCAGAATCTTGCAGAAGAGGCACCGTGATCACTTCTACTCCATCTGGTGCAGACTCAATAAAGGGATCGAATAACATTCCCGTTCCATCCATACCAGGAATTAAAACTACCTTCATCATCAAGCCATATAACATTTTAGCTGTGGGGTGCGTAGCACAGCGGAGCATTTCAACAAGCGAATTGTTATGCGATTATTGGCATTCATCATTTTGAGTCAACAATTTCATGACATCTTCTCTATTTAGCATCTTTGCTATTTCTAAAGAAGAATGAGTAGGTTTTACACCCATATCTAGTAGCATTTTTACAATATTTGTCGAGCTTCCTATAATTGCAGAGTCAATTACGCTACCCTCTCCAATTTTTTGATAATTGGGGTTAGCTCCTTTCTCGATTGATTTATGAATGGTTGCATGATCGTTCATGCGCGCTGCTAACATTAACGTATCTGTTGAGTTTAAGGTCTTGTATTTCTCTTGATGCTTTGACTCTAATGTAGGCAGCTTAGGTGAACCAGGTAATAACCCAATATATATCTTATTAGCACTAGAAAATTCATATGGCGGAAGGATTAGATTGTATTTTGCAGCTTCGTTTCTCTGATATTTTTTCACAGTTCCTTTATATATTCTGCCGGCACCGTCGTATTTTGTGTCAGTACATGGGTCATAAAATATGATATTTTCATCTGATGTAAGTTTTGTGTCTTTAAACGTTAGATAACATCCTGAATGGGGGCTAAAACCAACCACAACAAAATAATCATCAGAAATTGCACGATACGAATTAAATTTCATATTTAGGGAAGAGTATTTAATTAATTGTGCAAATGGCTTATTTGTAATTGAGTAGTATTGCTTTTCGATTAATTTATCGGTGTTGCTGTCATTTGGATCTGCAAGCATATTAAGTGTGGCTGCCCTTAATTGATTTATATCTTCTTGGTTTCGCTTGTATATCCAAATAGGTATCTCTCCCAACTTCACACTCATAATAGAGCCAGCAGGCAATTTTGAAACATCTACTTCTATGCCTTGCTCAAATACTAATTCAGCATTTTTTATATAACTTTCTGGAAACTCAGAGCCGAAAGCTAATACTGGTACATATAAAATGCAGAATATTATGTAGTTAACTAGTTTGTTCTTCATGTCATTTGTTACGTATAACGCTCAAGCTGTGGGACGCAAGCCGCATCGCGGCGCAGCGTCCCACACGAGCGCCTTGTTAGCTGTGGGCATACCTGCGAACCATTTTGTAGTTTTTAAGTTTCTGTTCTCCAACCTGTATAACCTGCTCTTTTTCTACTGAGAACCCCATAGCTTCAAAAAAAGGCCGGGCTGTAATACTTACATTCGAATACATTTCTATGATCCCATTTTCTTTTGCAACCTCTTCCAAAACCGCAAATAGTGACTTACCTATACCCTGTCTTTGAAACTCATGGTGACAATAAAAGTGATCAATGTAACCATCTGATTGGATGTCCGCATAGCCGACTATTTTTCCTTCCTTGATGACGACAAATGGATCAATTTCCCTGAACTTTTGAATTGCGATATTTATATCAAGGTCGTCAGGTGCCCAAGCTTCTATTTGGTTTTCATCATAATCTTTGACGTTTACATTATGGATAGTGTTGTAAAACAACTTCCACAACTCTACTTCTTCACCATATCTGAATTTCCGAACTTCCATCTCGCTTATACCTTCATACAGCTAACGGCTGAGCTGTGGGGCCGGCGCGAAGCGACGGTCCCACACGAGCGTGTTGTTAGCGTTCACGACGGATTAACCTCTGCCATTTCCCAAACAGGCAAGTACAACCCATAAATTGCAACCGGCACCCACAGTATGCCAACAACAAGCAGGAAAATAACAATAGTGGTGGTTGGGCTTTTCGCTTTTGGAGCAAAAGCAATAACTACGAAAGCAATAAATGGCAGTATCCAGAATCCCCACGCCCCCAAAAGAACTGCTTTAGTAAGAAATGGTAGTTCTGCACCGAAACCTTCAAAAAGCTCTGAATATTGTGGAATGTAAATAGAGGTTGCTATTGCCTCAGCCACCAGTAATGCCGCAATTACCCACAGGCCATAGGCAGGTCGGGGATTAGCTACATTTTGTGAGTTGTCAATATTCATTGTTTAAACGCTAACTATAATTCAGCATCAAAATCGACGTGTTAAAACACGTCAATATTGACGTATAAAACCCATCATAAACCATAACCACCGAATTATGGTCTCGCGCCCCTAAAAAATCCCAATATCCAGATAAGAGCGGGATACCTTGGATAGGGCGATTACATAGGCCGCGGTGCGGTAGTCTTCTATCTTGTTGTTGCGGTGGTAGGTGTCTAATATCTCTTGCATGCCTTGGCGCATGCTGTCGTCCAGGCCGGACCTTACCAGGTCGAATTCATCTGCTCCGCGTCCTAATTTCATTTTGATGTTGGCTGGGACTTCTTTGCCGGTCATCTCGCCAAGCGCCTCGACGATGCAGTTGCCGCGGGTTTCATCTAGGCGGCGTTCCATGCGTCCGAAGCGGATGTGGGAGAGGTTCCTGATCCATTCGAAGTAGGAGACTATTACACCGCCTGCGTTCATGTAGGCGTCGGGCAGGACCTTGATACCCTTGGTGCGCAGGATGCGGTCGGCCTCGAAGGTGATCGGGCCGTTGGCGGCCTCGGCGATCAGTTTGGCTTTTATATTTGGCGCGTTCTTTTCATGGATGACGCTCTCCAGTGCGGCCGGGATCAGGATGTCGCACTCCATCTCCAAAATGCTGGCTCCATCCTCTACATACTCACTGCCGATGAAACCCTGTACCCCGTTGTGGTCGCTGAGATGGAAGCGTAGTTCTTCGATGTGTATGCCGTCTTTGTTGATGATGGCGCCATCATGTTCTATCACTGCGATGATCTTGGCGCCATCCTCTTCCGAGAGAAATTTGGCGGCGTGGTAGCCGACGTTACCCAGTCCCTGGATGATGATGTTCTTACCTTCCAGTGAGCCGTCCATACCGGCGGACTTTACCTCTTCCGGGTGGCGGAAGAACTCTTGCAGGCCGTATTGTACGCCGCGCCCGGTGGCCTCGGTGCGGCCGCGGATACCGCCGTGTTCCACCGGTTTTCCGGTTACGCAGGCCATGTGGTCAACATCTTGCGGGTATAGGTGTTTGTAGGTGTCGGCTATCCAGGCCATCTCCCTCTGGCCGGTGCCAACGTCCGGCGCCGGTACGTTGGTGGCCGGGCTGAGGAAGCCTTTCTTGGCCAACTCGCGGGTGAATCGACGGGTGATGAGTTGTAGTTCGTCGCGGGTGTAGTTGTTCGGGTTGATATACAGACCGCCCTTTGAGCCGCCGAATGGCACATTCACGATGGCGCATTTGTAGGTCATCAATGCGGCCAGGGCCTCAATTTCGAACTGATCCACGCTGGTGGCGTAGCGGATACCGCCCTTGGATGGGAGACGGTGGATGCTGTGTACTGCGCGCCAGCCGGTGAACATCTCTATCTTGCCCTTGATCATCACCGGGAAGGTAACCTGCAATACCGAGGTGCAGGCCTTGATGGCGTTGGCAATGCCTGGGTCCAGATCCATCACATCCAGCGCTCGATCCACCATGTGATCGACGCTTTGACGAAATTGCAGACCGGATGGGATGGTGGAAGTAGGCATGGTTAAGTCTCCATATTTGTTAGTTATTGTTATGAAATATAGTTGGTTTTTGTTTGAGCGTCATGTAGGAGCCCAGTCCTATGGACGATTGTGTTCTTTGTAGCAGAAAATATCGCCCGCAGGACGACTGCATGGATGCAGGAGGTAGAGCGACGCAGGATGCCAAAGCCGAGCGGGCTCTTACAAATCGCTGGATTCCACTAGGCAACGTATCTTGCCCTTGGCCAGCCTAGTTTCAACGCGGTCACCGACGGATACAGTTGCTGAATCCAGCAAAATTTCTCCAGAAGGCATCTTGCTGGTAATGGAATAACCGCGTTCCAAGGTTGCCAGGGGGTTCAGGGTGTTGAGACTGCCCACCGTGGCGGCCAGTCTCTGTTGTAACAGTCGGCGTTGATTGGAGACGGATGTCTGCATGCGGTGCTGTAGTTGTGTTGTCTTATGTAGCAGCATGTCGATTCGTTGCGCTGGGGTTTGCGCCTGTAGTCTGGTTCGCAGGTTGTTGGCGAGATGTCCGGATTGATGCAGCATGGAGTGGGCGGCGCGTTTCATCCTGAGTTCCAGTTCGTCCAGACGTTGTTGCCGTTGACTCAGGCGTATACCCGGGTGGAGCAGGGCAAGGCGTTGCCTAAGATTGGTTAGGTTTACTTCCAGAGAATGATGCTTGCGCCTGATCAGGGTGCTTAGTTGGCGCTGCATATCGGCATATCTATCCTCCAGCTCTCTTTGATCGGGGGTGGCCAACTCCGCGGCCGCGGATGGAGTTGCCGCCCGCTGGTCGGCCACGAAGTCGGAGATGGTGAAGTCGATCTCGTGACCGACGGCGGAGATGATGGGTATCTTGCTGGCGAAGATGCTGCGGGCTACCTGCTCATCGTTAAATGCCATCATATCTTCCAGAGAGCCGCCGCCACGGGTCAGGATGAGCAGATCGCATTCGTCTCTCAGGTTCGCCAATTGCAAAGTTTGCACGATATCCCTGGCCGCGGCATCGCCCTGCACCTGGACCGGGTAGATCAGCACCGGCACGGCCGGATAACGCCGTTTCAGCACGCTAATCACATCCCGGATGGCGGCCCCGGAGGGAGAGGTAATCACCCCGATCTGTTGTGGAAACTCGGGCAAGGGTTGTTTATGGAAGGTGTCGAATAGCCCCTCTTTATCCAGGCGCTGTTTCAACTCCTCGAAGGCCTGGCGCAGC
>JBNKSV010000042.1:0-19493 GCA_050297535.1 Sedimenticolaceae bacterium | reverse complement strand
TTCAAGATTGTGAGGTTGGGCATGACAGATTGGCCATGTTCAGCTTTTCCCCCTCATCCTAACCTTCTCCCCAGAGGGAGAAGGGATGTGATTTTTCCATATCATTGGATTCTAGCTTGGGAGGTTGGACATGACAGATTAGCTATGTTCAGCCTTTCCCCCTCATCCTAACCTTCTCCCCCAAGGGAGAAGGGATGTGATTTTTCCATATCATTGGATTCAAGATTGTGAGGTTGGGCATGACAGATTGGCCATGTTCAGCTTTTCCCCCTCATCCTAACCTTCCACCCCTCAAGGAGGTACCGAGGTCCCCAAAAGGGAGAAGGGGGACAAGTTGTCATTGTTGAGCAGATTTTTCCATAGCAGCGGACCAAACCATGAATATTAGTTATGATTGCGTCAACAGACCCTTTTGCAGGTAGTGAATATTTTATGTCCGAATCTCTGATAGACAGACAGCGTACGGTAGCGGTGATGGTGGGCGACGTCTTGGTTGGCGGCGCTGCGCCCATTCGGGTCCAGTCCATGACCAATACGGATACCGCCGACGTTGCGGCGACGGCCGCCCAGATCGCGGAGTTGGCCCAGGCTGGTTCCGAACTGGTGCGTATTACCGTGAATACGGAGGAGGCGGCCCGGGCGGTGCCGACGATCCGTGAGGAGTTGGAGCGGCGTGGTTGCGATGTCCCCCTGATCGGCGATTTCCACTTTAATGGCCATCGCCTGCTTACGCAGTATCCGGAGTGCGCCCAGGCCCTGGCCAAGTACCGCATCAATCCTGGGAACGTGGGACGCGGCGCCAAGCGCGACGAACAGTTCGCCGCCATGATCGAACTAGCCTGTCGTTACGACAAGGCGGTGCGGATTGGGGTCAACTGGGGCAGTATGGACCAGGAGTTGGTAGCGCGCATGATGGATGAGAACTCCAAGTCATCGGCGCCCAAGACTAATGAAGAGATGATTCGCACGATCATGGTGAATTCGGCCTTGGAGAACGCCGCCCGGGCGGAGGAGATCGGGCTGGGGAAGGATAGGATCATCCTCTCTTGTAAGATGAGCGGGGTGCAGGATCTGATCGCGGTCTATCGTGATCTGGCTGCGCAGTCGGATTATGCCTTGCATCTGGGGTTGACCGAGGCGGGCATGGGCTCACGTGGGATCGTGGCCTCGACTGCGGCCCTGGCGGTGCTGCTGCAACAGGGTATCGGCGATACCATCCGGGTCTCCCTTACCCCGGAACCCGGTGGCGCGCGCAGCGAAGAGGTAGTGGTGGCCCAGGAGATTCTGCAGTCCATGGGTCTGCGCTCCTTTACCCCGATGGTGATCTCCTGTCCCGGGTGTGGCCGTACCAGCAGCGACTACTTTCAACAGTTGGCCAAGGATATTCAGACCTATCTGCGTGCGAGTATGCCGGAGTGGCGTGGGCGGTTTCCCGGGGTGGAGAATATGACGGTGGCGGTGATGGGCTGTGTGGTGAATGGTCCTGGTGAGAGCAAGCATGCCAATATCGGCATCAGCCTGCCGGGCTCCGGCGAGGAGCCGGTGGCGCCGGTGTATGAGGATGGTGTTAAGACCGTTACCTTAAAGGGTGAGAGGATAGCGCAGGATTTTCAGAAGATCGTCGCAGCCTACGTGCAGTCGCACTACAGCGGTTAGAGGGTAAAGGTTACCTGCTGCGAGTTTGATTCCGGTGCAACCGCCGGTAGCGGTTCGCCATTGAGTACGGCCTGGGCGGACTGGATGGGATCGGTTGCGCTGGTGGTGATTACCTTAATCCCGCGCATCTCCATGTTGCGCATGAAACCTGCGCCGCAGCCGCCGGTTATCAATACATCCACTTGATCAATCGGGTGTGGGCCTCCACTGAAGTAGTGCATGGACATCTCTTGGGGAAGGTCCAGACGTTCGATCTCCTTAACCTCGCCCGAGGTTGGATCCGTTGCAAATATCAGGAAGCGTCGCGCCTTGCCAGCATGGCCGGTGATGGTGCGGTAGTTTTGACTGGTGACACCTATCTTCATTGGATTATATGGCTTCAGTTGTGTGCTGTTTGGGGATTTTTGCATCGACTATGTTGTTGCGGATAGCCATGGCCCAGGTCTCCATCATCACGTTTGCGACCGGCATGGGCGCTTCCATGAAGCTTACTACAAAACTATCTTCTAACTCTGCCACACCGATGGAACGCGGTCTTAACCCTAGTATCTGTGGGTCAGGTATGGTGAATCCAAAACAGAACACGATATTCTTTGCATCCATGATCGTTTCGTCTATTTTGCCTTCTTCCAGAGATGCGGTGTGGGAGTAGTGGTCAAACGTGGCAATATATGTTGCGGCACGATGCGCCTCTATCTTCTCTTTAAGAAACTCTAAAATCTCATCAACGTTCTTGAATGTGGTCTCGTATTTACCTACTTCCAGGGTAAATAACGGATATGCTTCATGTAATAGATTTTGCTTCATATACTACTCCCATTGCCTCAGCCTTAAGGCGATGTTTATCAATATCCCGGTTCGGCAAAGGCTATAGATATGTGGGAGGCTGCGCATTGAAATTTCGCAATTCTAACCTTGCATGGTTGTCGCTGTATGGAGGGGTTTTTGGCGCCGTGTGGGTTAGTCTTCTGCGATATGTTCGAGGTTGCGTATATCCAGCAGAAAGTGATTGGGTGTGGTCTCCACCAACAGGCTGGCGCGTTTGAAACTGGCTATGACCCGGCTGGTGGTTTCAGTGGTGATGCCCAACATGGCCCCCATATCTTCACGGCTGAATAGGTCGCACTCACTAGCCTCTTTATCCTTTACCAGGCGGAGCAACAGACGGGCGACCCTCTGTTTCGCCGACCCGGTGGATAGTTCTGTCAGCCATGCGTCCGCCTCGGTGAGGGCGTGCTGCCATCTGGTCAGCAATTCTTTATGCAATAACGGATTGGTTTCTCCCAGGGTCTGTACGATATTGACCGGCAGGCTGCACACCTGGGTTGGTTGCAAGACCACTGCGTCATGTTGATAGCTGTGCCCCAGTAGGGATTCGAGTCCTATGACGTCGGTTGTTCTGCACAACCGCACAATACGTTGATTTCCATCCGGGAGATATTGCACCAGTTTTATTACACCGGAACGGATGGTGAAGAGCCGGTCGCCCTTATCCCCGGCACGATAGAGGGTAGAGCCTATTGGCAGGTTATACAGGTCTATTGGTTGGTGTACCTGATCGAAATCCACTTCATCCAGGCCAGCGAAAAGAACGGAATTTCTTATAGCGCAGCTTATACAGTCCGCCTGTCCTTCCCACGCCTCTTTATCAGATATCAGTTTCATTTTTTTAATCTATGGCAACGAGTTGCAAATACCAACCAGAAGTATGCTAACGCCAGCGATATAGCCTGCCACATTATAAGATTTCAGTAAATTTGTTTCTTAATCTTTATGATGTTAATTAAACCATGTAATAGATGGTTTAATTAGGTGATATGCGGATTATGGTCGTACCGTAAGAACTGGCTTGGGGTACAATGGCCGCTATTTCGAGAACTCGGTTCCTTACAACAAGAATATTTGCACTTATGGCGTTAATCACTCTCCGCAATATCCAGCTGGGCTTTGGTGGTCCGGCACTTCTGGAAGATGTCTCTTTTTCTCTGGATGCTGGTGAACGGGTCTGCCTGTTGGGCCGCAACGGCACCGGCAAATCCACCCTTATGAAGATAATCGCCCAGGAGATAAAGCCAGAAGATGGTGAACTGGTTATTCGTCAGGGCGCCCGTATCGCCAGGCTGGAGCAGGATGTTCCAGACCGTTTTCATGGCAGTGTGTTTGGGGTGGTATCGGATGCCTTGGGTGAGCTGGGTGAACTGGTACGGCGTTACCACGAGATCAGCGCCGCGCTGGAGAGGGATGGTGACGGCAAGCTATTGCAACAGCTTGAGCGCGTGCAACATGAGCTGGAGGCGGTGGATGGTTGGAAGGCGGAACAGCGGGTGGAGACGGTGATCTCCCGGCTGTCGCTTGATCCGGACCTTAGTTTTGAACAGCTCTCCGGTGGTTTGAAACGCCGGGTGATGCTGGCGCGCGCCCTGGTTCAAGAGCCGGATCTGTTGTTGCTGGACGAGCCGACCAACCACCTGGATATCGAATCCATAGATTGGCTGGAGGAGTTTCTTCGCTCCTTCGGCGGCACTTTGTTGTTTGTGACCCACGATCGGCTGTTTATGCAGAAGCTGGCCACCAGGATCATCGAACTGGATCGCGGACAGCTTACCGACTGGCCGGGTGACTATGCCAATTTCCTGCGGCGCAAGGATGAACTGCTGCACGCGGAAGAGCAGGCCAATAAACGTTTCGATAAGAGGCTGGCTCAGGAAGAGGTCTGGATAAGGCAGGGGATCAAGGCGCGGCGCACCCGCAACGAGGGCAGGGTGCGGGCCTTGAAACAGATGCGGGATGAGCGGGTCCTGCGCCGGGAGCGGGAGTCCACAGCCGTGATGTCGATGCAGGAGGCGGAACGTTCTGGCAAGCTGGTGGTGGAGGTGGAGAGTCTCGTCTATGCCTGGGAGGGCGAGGCGATAGTAAAGGGTCTTTCCACCAGAATATTGCGTGGTGATAAGGTAGGTATCATCGGCCCCAACGGTTGCGGTAAGACCACGCTGCTCAATCTGTTACTCGGACGTTTGGAGCCGCAGGCAGGGACAGTAAAACTGGGTACCAAGCTGGAGGTGGCCTATTTTGATCAACTGCGCGGTGCGCTCAAGGAGGATGAGTCGGTGCAGGATAACCTGGCGGATGGCAGCGACCGGGTTGAGATCAACGGTTCCAGCAGGCATGTCATAGGCTATCTGCAGGATTTTCTGTTCACCCCTGATCGGGCGCGGCAGCCGGTGCGATCGCTCTCTGGTGGTGAGCGCAATCGCCTGATGTTGGCCAAGTTGTTTTCCCGTCCGTTCAACGTCCTGGTGATGGACGAGCCGACCAACGATCTGGATCTGGAGACCATGGAGCTGTTGGAGGAGTTGCTGTTGGAGTTTAACGGTACCCTGTTGTTGGTGAGCCACGATCGCGTATTCCTGAATAACGTAGTGACCAGTACCCTGGTGTTCGAGGGTAAGGGCAGGGTGATGGAGTATGTGGGTGGATATGACGATTGGTTGCGGCAGCGTGCATCACAGGTACCTGAGAAAAAAAGCGTTGCAGTAGAAATTAAAACAGCGACTAATAAACCCAAGGCCAAGCCAACAAAACTCAGCTATAAAGATCAGCGGGAACTGGACGCATTACCTGGACGGATAGAGGAGATGGATGCGGAACTGGCGGCGCTGCATGCCGCGATCGCCGAGCCTGGATTCTATCAGCAGGATGGCGGGGCAATAGCCGAGACCACCGAACGCATGGGGCAGCTGGAGCAGGAGCTGGAGCAGGCCTATGCCCGTTGGGAACAGCTTGAATCCGGTAGTAATGACTGAGCGCATTTCACTTATCCAGGGTGCTGGGTCATAATTGCGCTTACATCAATAGGCTAATTGACAAAGGTAACAACCATGCAGGATTTATCGGTCTTGATCGTCGATGACATGCGTTCCATGCGAGCTATAGTTAAAGGTGTGTTGCAGGAGATGGGATTTAAGAACCTGTATGAGGCCGGTGATGGATCAGAGGCGCTGTCGGTCCTGCGTGCGCATAAGATCGACTTGGTGATCTCCGATGTGGAGATGCCGGTGATGAGTGGGATTGAGTTGTTGGATGAGGTGGAAAAGGATGACGAGTTAAAGGGTATCCCATTTATCATGCTTACGGCCTTGAATGATCGGGAGAAGGTCTTGGAGATCCTTGGGCATAAGGTCTGCGACTTTGTTCTAAAACCGATAAATCCCCAGATGTTGGAGATGCGGGTACAGGCCTTTTTGAGTAGCCATCCGCAGGAAGTACCTGATCTGGACGTCTAGTTATATCCCTTAATTTTATAGCCGGTCAAAAAACAACTTGGGTTTTGTCTCTTCTTCCTGGGCCGGAGGCTCGGAATCATTGGCATCAATACGGCTGGCGATAATGGCCAGGGCCTTTTGATATACCTCGGCGCTGTTCCACTCTTTGAGGACAAAGTGATTTTCCTGTCCCGGGTTATAGCCCTTTCCTGCTATCCAACCAGAACCCACCAGGAAGTTGGCGGTGGAGGCCAGGGCATCTGCCTTGGAGTGGATGAGATCACGCTTGCCATCCCCGTCAAAGTCAACGGCGTATTTTAGATAGTTGGATGCCATGAATTGAGTCTGGCCAATCTCGCCCGCCCAAGCGCCTAACATTTGGTTTGGATGCATATAGCCTTGTTGTACTATCTTTAGCGCGGCCAGAAGTTCTCTGGTAAATAACGCGCTACGGCGGCAGTCATAGGCCAGTGTGGATAGAGAACTTATAACCTTCATCTTGCCGGTGTATCTGCCGAAAGATGACTCCATACCCCAGATTGCCAGCAGGATGCCGGGGGGGACGCCATATCTCTTCTGGATGCGCCGCAGCAGGTTCATGTTATCAGTCTTAACCTTGGCCCCCTTGTATACCACATAGTCGGCGCCGCGTTTCTTCATGAACTCATTCAGACTGAGTTTGAAGTGTTTCTGATCGCGGTCCAGAGAGATTACATGGGTGTCATAAATTATGTCTCTCTGCGTTTTGTCGAGCACAGCCTGGGTTATCCCCTGATCACGGGCCATTTTATAGAATGCGTCTCGCCACTTGTTAAAGCCGTCCGCGCCGTCTCCGCATAGGGCGCTGGTTGAATAGCTATAGTCTGCGCTTATGCAAGTGGCAGGCGTGCCCATGCCGAATAGGGTGGCGACTATCAGGGATGCAATCAGTCTTGGCGTGAAGATGGTCATCATTGGTGTCTTATTCTTAAAGGTGGGTCTATGCGAGCGACAGCAGAGCGCCGGAAAGCAGTTCCGGATCGTAATAAGGCGCGCTCTTTTCGGTGATCAATTTTGTATCTATGAGGCGTATCCCCAGATTTTCCAGGCGGCCTTTCGAGAAGCTAGAGCCATAGTGACCGTTTTTACTGTCAATCATTACATGGTTAAGCAGGCGCTCACTCGGACAGTTCCCGCCAGCGTCCATCCTCAGATATTTTAATATGGTTTCTACCGCCGTGTTGAGTGACATGCCTAATTGTTCCGGATCATTACCAAGGTTTGGTACATAGACCTTGGGGGCGGCGCTGTCCGCTATGGCCGTCCCAACTCCATGTGGCAGTAGGTTTGCGATCAGGCTGGTGTAAAAACTGCCCGGGGGAAAGCAGATGATATCCGCCATGGCGATTAGTTTTTTGTTCGCTTTGCTCAGATCGGCGTTGGTTGGAACAAACTTATCCGCGGACTTGGATAGCGCCATCCAGCTAATAGGGGAGGCGATGGGTGATACCTCCTTACCAGTGATGTGGTGCTGGCCTGTGATCTGGGTGCCGTCTTTCAGGGTCGCTGTCAGATGCAGGTCATCGCTTATGGTGGCGCGGACTATCCCCTTTGCACCTACGAGCTTGTTAAAGAGGAATGATATCTTGTCCAACTCCCGGTTATGGTGCAGATAACCACCGGTCAGGATCAGATTGCCGATGCTGGCTCCGCGCAGGTCGAAATCATCCGGCATTTCCTTTTGAAAAGAGTCAAGCTGACCACAGATGAGATGCTGTATCGGATTGGGTATGGCTTGCAGCAGCGGGTGGCTGCCATCGACCATGGACGCCAGGTCAGCTTTTAGTTGTTCATTAGACTTATCGCTTGGCAGACGATGGACAAACAGGTTGTATATGTAGATATGATCGTTGAAACTTTCATCCGCCAAGGTAATAAGGCGGCTGCGCAGATCGCCTACCGATGGCATGGAGAAGGCCTGACGCAGTTTGGCAGAACTTCCGCCCGAGTCGAATGGCGTAACCATATGGATGGTATTGTGACTATACTGTTTTAGGATGCGGCTGGTCTCTTTTAGCGCGCTCCCGCCGCTGAAAAACAGGGCGCAGGGCCCCAGTTCCGGCGCCCTAAGACAGCTTTCCAGAAAGACCGGATTGGGGAGTTCTGTGGAGTTGTTCGTCAACATACCTATGGATTTCGGCTACTTGTCCCGATTCTGTAATGTTATTTTATCAATTACAGCTCAGTGGCTACTAAGGCATATTAATGGATTGAACCGGGAAACTACAGATGACATACGAATTAATGTTATTGCGTCACGGAAAGTCTGACTGGTCGGTCGATGCGGAGGATTTTGACCGGCCGCTCACTAAACGTGGGAAACATAGTGCCGAACTGGTGGGGCATTGGCTGCATGAATGCGGCGGGGTGCCGGATTATATCGTCACCTCACCGGCAAAGCGCGCGCGCTCTACCGCGCACAGGGCGGCAAAACATATGGGATTTGATGAGGGTTCTATTGTCGAAGATAAGCGTATCTATGCGGCCAGCGTAAGGGGATTGCTGGCGGTGTTGCACGATTGCCCGGTCGATGCCAAACGGGTAATGCTGGTGGGTCACAACCCTGGTTTTGATGATATGGTGAAGTATCTGGCCAACCAAAAGGTGCAGATTCCGGCGGATGGTAAACTGATGCCTACGGCGACGGTGGCCTGGTTTAGTATGGAGTGCGACTGGAAGGGTGTGGATAAGGGATGTGCAACTCTGATCTCAATCACCAGGCCTGGTGATATGTAGGTGCTAAGTTCCCTGCGCGCTAGATATACAATGTCCGGCGCACATCAATGGGGTTAGCTTCACTGCTGTCCCACTTAGTTTCTTTGGTAAGGCAGTTAGTCCTTGTTTTGGCTGGTTGTACTCAGTTCTCAGATGTTTTGAGACATGAGGATCTAACATAGTGCGTCCCTTCTCCCTCTGGGAGAAGGACACGACTGCATGGATGCAGGAGGTAGAGCGACGCAGGAAGCCAAAGCCGAGGATGAGGGTAGTAATAAAATCAAAGCATTAGCTTTTCAAACCCCCTCACCCTAACCCTCTCCCCAAGGGGAGAGGGGATTAAGTGGGACAGCAGTGGGTTGGCTTGGACCTAATTATGGTAAAGTTCACGGGCTGTTTGAGCTGTCTGGATAGTCACTAATGAAAACACCCGAGCTTCTTTCCCCCGCCGGAACCATCAAGAACATGCGTTATGCCTTCGCCTACGGGGCGGATGCGGTCTATGCCGGTATGCCGCGCTATAGCCTGCGGGTGCGCAACAACGATTTCCTGGGGGATAACCTACGTCTGGGCATAGACGAGGCCCACGCCCTGGGCAGGCGCTTCTTTCTCACCTGCAATCTGATGCCACACGGCGCCAAGCTTAAGACTTTCATGCGGGATATGGAGCCGGTGGTGGCGCTAGGGCCGGATGCGTTGATCATGTCCGATCCGGGACTGATCATGTTGGCGCGGGATCGCTGGCCGGATATGCCCCTGCATCTCTCGGTTCAGGCCAACACGGTCAATGCCGCCAGCGTGCGGTTCTGGCAGCGTATGGGTCTCAGCCGGGTCATCCTGTCGCGCGAGCTGTCCCTGGATGAGATCGCCGAGATCAGACAGGAGTGCCCAGATATCGAGCTGGAGGTATTTATCCACGGCGCCCTCTGCATCGCCTACTCCGGGCGTTGCCTGTTGTCGGGCTATTTCAATCACCGTGACGCCAACCAAGGTTCATGCACCAACTCCTGCCGCTGGGAGTACAAGCTGGGGGCTGGGGAGGGGGATGTATCAGATCTTTCTCAGTCCGGCCAGGAGCGGCATCCGGCGGCGAACAGATCATTCATATTAGAGGAGAGGGAACGTCCGGGTGAGCTGATGCCGATCTTCGAGGACGAGAACGGCACCTACATCATGAACTCCAAAGATCTGCGGGCGGTGGAGCATGTGCAGCGCCTGGTGGAGATCGGGGTGGATAGCTTTAAGATCGAGGGCCGCACCAAGTCTCACTACTACACGGCCCGCGCCACCCAGACCTATCGCCAGGCGATTGCTGACGCAGTGGCGGGTCGGGGGTTCGATCCCAGGCTGATGATAGATCTGGAGGGTCTGGCCAATCGCGGCTATACCGACGGATTTTACCAACGCCATGCCAGTCAGGAGTTACAGAACTATCGCCAAAACAGCTCTGAGAGTGCGCGCGAGATATTCGTGGGTGAGGTGCTGGAACAGGATGCCGCCACCGGGATGGCCCTGATTGATGTAAAGAACAAGTTCGCCGTCGGCGATGAGTTGCAGCTGTTTACCCCAGCTGGCAATCAACTGTTCAGGCTGGAACATATTGAGGATATATACGGCCATGCCATGACCGAAGCTCCGGGTGGAGGTTATCAGGTGCGCATCCACTTACCGGTGCAGGCTGGGGAGATGGCCCTGATCACCAGGATGATGGATGTGCCTGCTGTATGATCAATAAACTGTTCAGGTCATCGGTATTGCTGTTGCTGGCAGTGGTGTTGTCAGGTTGTATGGGGCTTTTTGCCAAGGAGGATCGGGTGGCGCCGATCTGGGTGGCCGATAGAGTCGATCTGGATGACCGGGAGGCGGTTAAGCAGGTTCTGTATCGACAACTAAAGGAGTGGCGCTCGGTGCCGAACAGGTCTGGCGGTCTCTCCAAGGACGGGGTGGATTGTTCCGGCTTTGCCTATATTACATTTCGTACGTACTTTGGCATATTGCTGCCACGGAGCACCCCTGACCAGGCTATGGTCGGGAAAGAGATAGGGCAGGACCAACTACAGCCTGGGGATCTGGTGTTCTACAAGACCGGGGTGTCGCAAGGACACGTGGGTATATATGTAGAAAAGCGACGTTTTATCCATTCCTCCTCAACTAGTGGCGTGATGGAGTCGCATATGGATAATCCCTACTGGAGCAAAAACTACTGGAAATCGGTCCGGGTAAGGTTATAAGGCTATGAAGAGTGATTTCGTATTGGACCCCAGGCTTGCTGCAGACTGCCATGTGTTGGGGCGTATGGATAATACTTTGCTGTTGCTGATGAACAATGCCCTGGTCCCCTGGTTCATCCTGGTGCCGCAGGTCGAAGTTACCGAATTCCACGAACTGGAGCAGGCAACACAGTTACAACTGCTGGAGCAGATCAATCTCATCTCAGCCCATCTGAAACATGAGCTTGCCGTGGATAAGGTCAACGTGGCCGCCATCGGCAACATCGTGCGCCAGTTGCATATCCATGTGGTAGGTAGGAGAGAAGGTGATTACTGCTGGCCCGGCGTGGTCTGGGGCGCGGAGGGGCGCAAGCCGTACGCGGAGTCGGAACTGCAGGACATCCTAGTCTCAATCCAGAAATCATTGGGCGATGTGTTCACTCCTTTAGTCAGATAGACCGCATCTGATCAGTACCTTGGAAACTTGAGGCTCGCGCATAAATAATGGCGTTGCCTGCCTCATTCACTATACTCAGCTATTAAAGATATATCGCGCCGGATCTGTTGCGTGGTGAATATATAAATCATTAAACAGAAGGAGACTGTATGCACATCCCAGATTCCATGCTGGCAGGGAGCATTTGCCCCATAACCGCAATTGTCAGTGCGGTTGGCATAATCGCCGCATCTTACTACGGGGCTAAAGCGGCAGATAAACCGACGGCCTCTCAGTTCGGCGCAATCACCGCCCTGATCTTTGCCGGGCAGATGATGAACTTCCCGATTATGAGTGGGACCTCCGGTCATTTGCTGGGTGGGGTATTGGCGGCAAGTATCCTTGGTACGCCGTTTGGGGTTTTGTCCATCGCACTGGTGGTGGTCATTCAAAGCCTGGTGTTTTCGGATGGTGGCATAACGGTCCTTGGCGCAAACATTTTAAATATGTCAATTCTGGGGGCGGGACTAGGCGGAATATTACGTTCAGCTCTGGTCGGCCGCTGGCAAGGCAAAGCAGGTGGATACTTCGCGACAGCAGTAGCTGCTTGGATGTCAGTGGTTGTGGCATCGTTGGCGGTAAGCGTGGAACTTGCCGTTGATGGCCAGATTGTATTTTCTCAGGTTGTTATGGCTATGGTTGGCGCCCATGCCCTGATCGGGGTGAGTGAGGCGATTATCACGGTTGCTGTGTGCATGCTTCTTTCTGTAAATACGGTTTCTCAAAATACTAATTGGCGTGTCTCGGTACCGCTAACGGCCGCATTTTTGGTTGCGTTGCTCCTTAGTCCCTTTGCCTCCGGTTTTCCAGACGGTCTGGAGTGGATCGCGAAAAAATATGCCTTTCTGCATGAGTCTGCCCCGGCCTTTGTCGCTCCCTTGCCGGATTATACGGTTGCGTTTGTAGGGAACGAGATGTTTTCTACCGGACTTGCTGGCGTGATAGGTGTTTTGATTTCATTCGCGACTGCTTGGTTGCTGTTGCGGCTCATGGGTGGCCTTAAGGCAAGGCAGGGCGCTGCATAAACTGGGCGCATGATCCTGCATATTCATCATACCTCTTCCAGTCATGTATGAGGCATGATTGGCATCCAATACCTTCTGCTTCTATGCCATTGATGAGCAGAATATTATTTCGTTTTAGGAACGTTGTTCTGTTGGTTGGTTATGTTCTAGCCGTGTTGACACAATTGATGTTAGCTACTAGCTTTAAAAACAGTGTCGCTCTTTAACTGGATCGATGCTACTCAATAGTCGCAGGTATGCGATGTCTTCAATTCATAATGGTTATAAGGATATTTACTATGAAACAGAAACTTCTTTCTGCTGTGATAGCTACCCTGTTTATTTCTTCCGCAGCTATGGCTGATACCGTAATGGTAACTTCTGAAACCACGTTTTCTGATCCTAGTGGCGGCTCAATTACCTCTTCCGACACCTACTCTTTTAGAGGAACGCAAGACATCGTTTTTACCGTTGCAGGAAAGACCTGTACCTTAAATGGATCGGCCAGAGGTTCTGTGCCAATGGGGTGTAATTATAAGATTACGGTCGCTTCTAACGGTTCTATTTCGGGTGAGTTGTCGGCGGGGAACAACGTTTGCACGCAAACCCCAAATGTGGCTTCATCCTGTAAATAAGGATTAGATTAAAAATAACGGCAAGTCTGTATTGCTTGCCGTTATTTTTTGAATTTACTCACCACAATCCAGCTTAGGTATAGTTTCCGCGCAGGCGGGATCGCCTACGGCAACGGCGCAGCCAATCCAACTGTCATATCCCGCATACCAATTATCGCTTACTGGATTATTCGCTTCGGGTCTCCCTGAAATGCGCCCAACGCGCTACGCGGCTAAGGCGTTGCTCAGTTATCCAAATTCCATATCGCTATACAATTCAGCGTCGTATAAACGCCAAGATGGAGACTGCAAATAAACATTCTACTATTTTGTATGGAGCTGCCGCGGATCAGACTTGATTGGGAATTTGATCAAATTGAATTCGACGGCTTGACCCGACTACAGCTTCACACTTGATAGTAACAATCGACGGCGGTTGGCCGTTGCAGATAGATCAAGATAGGAGCATATAATGAAGTCGAAGTATGTAAATAAAGAGCAGTGGGTCGATATGCTACGCGCTATCGGGCTGAGTGATGAGAATATGAGATCCTGGCATCAGGTATTCGAGGCCAAGAACCCCAATGGGCACCAGGAGTTTCTGGAATGGTTGAATATTCCCGGTAGCGAAATTGGCGAGATCCGGTCCCTGTAACTTAACCGTCCGCACAAGGTGGTTTGTGTGCCAGCCACCATGTGCGGCCATCAATATGGATTATGTATGAGATGTATACGATAGGTCAGGTCGCGAAGAGGTATGCTCTATCCAGGAGCACCCTTATATACTATGACTCCATAGGGGTGTTACAGCCAAGCGGTAGGAGTGAGGCCAATTACCGCATGTATTCCGCGGGTGATATTGCGAAGCTGGAAAGGATTATCCTGTTCCGTAATACCGGGCTGTCGCTAGCGGCCATCACGGAGATATTCAATAAGGATGCGGATGCGATAGAGCTTGCCTTGGAGAAACGGCTTTTTTCCATAAATAGAGAGATACAGAATCTTCGAAATCAGCAGGCTGTTATTTTAAGCCTTATTAAGAATCAGGGCGTCGCTCTAAGGACAAGAGTCCTCACCAAGGAGAAGTGGGTGGCCATGCTGCGGGCGGTGGGTATGAGTGATGATGATATGTGGAATTGGCATGTTGAGTTTGAGAGAACGGCCCCGGAGGCGCATCAGGACTTTCTCGAGTCGATCGGGATCTCATTCGACGAAATTAAATCTATTCGTGAACTATCCAAAAGTAGATAGACGAAAAAAACGCAATCTATTTCTGGAATGCGACATTAACCATGAAAACTATAGAAGCACCCCGCGACGAGTCGCGGGGTGTTGCGCCCTTCCCATTTAAGGAGAGATGGTTGTGGCAAGCTTGTTAAATTCTTCTGTGTACCTACAACGCTACCCTCAATACCTCGACGATATCAGATTCACTCATTGGCGGACGGGCCGGTAGTTTGCCATCGGCGTTGTGGATAATGCGCAGAGTCTCTTTGGCGTAATCCTCTATCTGTTTGCCATCTATCCCTAGCTCCGAAAAACGGGTCGGGCATCCGATCGACTTTAAGAACCCCTCAAAACGGTCGATGCCGGCTAGGGCGCACTCCATATCGTCAGGGCCTTCGGCCGAAAGACCGAAGATACGTTGGGCGAACTGAACAAATTTCGATGGATCACTCTTGGCGGCAAAGCGCATCCAGGCCGGATTGATGATGGCCAATCCGGCGGCATGGGCGATGTCGTGGAAGGCTGAAACCGTGTGTTCGATCATGTGCACGGGAAAACCTGCGCTACCTGTGCCGGACTGTATCCAGCCGTTGAGCGCGACCGTGGCGGCCCACTGTATCTGGGTGCGTGCATTCAGGTCGGTTCCGTCGGCTATGGCCCTGGGGCCGTACTCCATGGCGGTCAAAATAACCCCTTCAGAGATGCGGTCTTGAATCGGGGTGTTGCCGCTGCCGTTGAAGTAGCTCTCGGTGATATGGGTTATCAGGTCACAGACGCCATATGCCGTTTGGTCCTTGGGGACGGTTACCGTTAACTCGGGGTCGAGCAGGGCTACCTTGGGGAACAGCAAAGGGTTCTGGATAAATGATTTCTCAGTGGTCTCTTCATTAGTGATAACCGCACCGCAATTCATCTCTGAGCCGGTGGCTGCCAGGGTGGGGACGGTTATCAGCGGCAGGGCCTGGGCCGGTATATATGGTTGTGGCTGACCGTGCATGATCATATCCCATGGATCACCTTCGTAGAACACCGCCGCTGCCATCACCTTGGCAGCATCCATGACGCTGCCACCACCCAGCGCGATCACCAGGTCGCATTCATTCTCGCGGGCGATGGCCGCGCCACGTTTTACCGAGCTGTTTCTGGGGTTGGGTTCCACCCCTTCACACTCGAACACCGCTATCCCAGCGGCTCTTAGAGATTTGACTGCGCGGTCGAAGATGTCGCTGCGCTTGACGCTACCACCGCCGGTGACCAGTAGGGCGCGTTGCCCGATCATGGCGGCCGTCTCGCCTAGACGGGAGAGGGTGCCAGCGCCGAAGATGAGGTGGGTCGGATTTTGGTATTCAAATTTCACTATTGTCTCCTCTGCCGATAGCCAACATTAGGCAGTATCCGGTGATAAGGGTATAACGATCCTTCTCGTTTCCTGCTTGATCCCTACTATTGGTCTTGGAAGATCCGAGTTTGGCCGTGAACATAGCCGTGTCTGTTCGGCGTACCTTCCATGTGCCAAATAGGAAATATGGTGCCAGGTGCCGCGGAATTAAAGGTGTTAGCCACCTTTCTCTTGATTTTCTTATTGCACACCGAGCGGAAGCCAAATGGTGTCAAAGCTACGGTATTCGTCCTGCGCTAGAATGGCTATGTATTTTTCGGCAGGTAGATACATGGTGTCACATCTAAACAAACTATGAGGCGGTAGCTCCGACTGGGGCCTGTGAACGATTGTTCTAGGCACGGTATTTTTACAAGAATCTATCATTTCCAGCGACAGTTCAACCCAAAATTCACCATGGAAAAACTGTCCCCATAGTCTAAAGCATCTTGATATTGCCACTATGCTTACCGGTTGTTGGTCATATACACAGCAGGTGGTAGCTGAAGAGAAAGCCGGGCATACTACCTGCGACTGTAGCCAGATAATGTAAAGATGGGAGCGTGATGGTGATTCCGAAAGAACTTATTATATCGTTGGGTTCGGTGCTGGAATATATCGGTGAGTAAAAAAACTCTTCTTTCCTGGAGTAGTGGCAAAGACAGCGCCTGGGCCCTGCATGTCCTGCGACAAGACCAGGATGTTGATGTGGTCGGCCTGTTCTGCACCATCAATAAACAGTTTGAGCGCGTGGCTATGCATGGCGTGAGGGTTGAGCTTCTTCAACAGCAGGCAAATAGCGCCGGTCTGCCGCTACAGATAATCGAGATTCCGTATCCTTGTAGTGATAGCGAATATGCATCTGCAATGTCGGAGTTCGTCGCCGCGGCCAAGGAGGATAATATTGAGTGCTTCGCATTCGGCGATCTCTTTCTCGAAGATGTGCGCCGCTATCGCGAAGAGCGTTTGGACGGCACCGGCATAACCCCCATATTTCCCCTTTGGAATATTCCAACAGCTAGCCTTTCCAGGGAGATGGTAACCGCTGGATTAAGGGCCATGATTACATGCGTTAATCCAAAACAGATTTCGCAGGAGTTTGTCGGCAGGGAGTACAACGCTTCTTTTTTGGATGGCCTTCCGGAAGGTGTAGATCCTTGCGGTGAATACGGCGAGTTTCACAGCTTTGCCTTCGCTGGCCCTATGTTCCAAAACCAGATCGAAGTGACTGTGGGGGAAACGGTTCATAGGGATGGTTTTGTGTTCACTGATCTATTGCCGTACTACACTTAAGAAGGAGGTTCTGCAAAAGTCGTCCATGATTTTGCAGAACACGCAAAACGAAAAGTGTTATTTTCGTTTTACTTCATTTTCAACCGCTTAACAGCTATTGGAAATGGTGGCGTATTCTGCACAACGGAATCACTGAGATTAGCTGAGGTTCCTCAATACAAGGCAGCATTAAACTGCTTTCTGCTACAGGGTTCACATCGTTTGAATCCATGCCAATGGAGGTGAATTATGAAGACGCTAAAAATCCTGCTTTGGGTGACAGCTGTCTGTTACCTAGTTGCGTTCCCTTTCATCTTTGTACCCTGGTCGGTTATTGAGGGAATTGGTTCTTGGTTCGGAGTTGCATCAATACCAATCTCCCCATTTGTACTCTATTTTTTCAGAATCAGTTGCGGCGCTTATGGACTGATCGGTGTTTTCTTTGCCATTCTGGCGCTAAATCCACTTAAGTATGGACCAATGCTTAATCTGGGGGCATATGGTCTGATACTGTTTGGTATGTTGGCCTTGCTTACCGGGGCATCTATCGGACTTAATCCTATCGTGTATCTTGGAGATGGGATATCAGGGATTATTCTTGGAGGTGCTATTTTGGTTTTTTCTGGTAAGGCGCGCCGCCAGTCTGCGGATTGATTGCGGCCATGCGGACTCATTTTAGCCGCCCCTTATCCTAACTCTCTCCCTAAGGTAGAGGGGATTGTGTGGGACAGTAATCAAACACTGGTGGCATGTGCAAATGCGCAAAATTATCCACCGGAATTATGTGTAGAGTTCCGTTGATGTGAGGTTAGGCGTATAGCGGTGATGCCAGGCCGTCTTGACGCCAGTCGCGCGGCATTCGGTATTTTGCCTTCTTTGCTCAGCATAGATGCCAGCTTTGGATCCTCAAGCAGATCATACAGTGAGCGCTTCTTGCCGTTGACATATGCGGTGGCGCTGATCAGACGCACGCCATGACTGTAGTCGGCGTACTCGGCGGCGTGCACAGTGCTGAGTGGTTGAATGGGTTTTCCTCCTGGTTGTTGCCAGCCATAGATGGCCACACGGCCAGGGTTTTTCCGTAGGCGTTTGGTAATCACCAGATCCTTTTTTTGTCCAGCAAGCAATGCGCCCAGAGGGATTCTTTTTACTCGTCGCTGTTGTTCGACCATGCGATTGTGCTGCGAATAGTATTTGGTAGATGACATTTCCGAACCAGGTGTCATAGGTCTTGGAGTCAGGCGCTTGTCGGCCTGGGCATAGATGGCGTCTACTATCTTGGGAGTGGGTAAAACAAAACCAAAACGCTGTGCGATAGTTGTTGCCGTTTTCATGCCCATAGGGACGCGCAGATAATCACGGTTCGACCCTATTGCTAGATAATCCGGCATGACACATAGGGTGATTCTGGTCTCATTCCCATCAGACATTTTTTTTCTGATCGTGACCGGACGCAGACGACGCAGAAAATTTGGAATGTTACCGGACATGATTTGACTAAGAATCTGTGCTTCGCGTTTCTCGCCACTCGCCGCTTTTGCTCGGGCAATAAATCTTGAGGCGCCAATGGCATTGCGGGTGCGATCGGGAATGTTCTTGGTGAGGGATGGCTTACATAAATCCTCGGAGTCGTTGAAGGAGTATACTGCTTCAGGAGAGACAACTAATGTAACGACAAAGAATATGACTGCTGCAAGCACTAATGATCTAAACACAATTGTTACCTCTAATTGCCTCGGTTAATCAATAAATTCGCTCCTTATTTTTGTTTGTTATAGGTGCCCAATTAATAATGGGGCGCGATTGTATTATTAACTTCGTTGAAAATACAATAAAAATGCCGCTATCTGAGATAGTGGCCACGAATTCAGCGATGGACAAGAAGGATGATTATAAGTTCCAATAAATATCTGCAGTGTTTCTGTTTTTGTCTGTAAGGTCACAAAAAGGAGAGCAAATGTTGCCATCCAAGCTTGAGCGGTATCTTCATAAACACATTCCTTTATCGCAAGCTATGGGTGTATCTGTCGTGTCAGTTGATACAGACACTGTTGTGTTGCGAGCGCCGTTGGGACCGAACATCAATCATCGCGAAACCGTATTTGGCGGCAGTGCCTCCGCGTTGGCGATTCTTGCCGCATGGTCCTTGTTGCATATCCGTTTACGTGCGGAGGGTATAGATGCCAGGTTGGTAATTCAACGCAATATCATGGAATACGAGCAACCCATATTTGGTGAATTCACGGCGCGTTCGTCGCTGGGACAAGCTGGTGACTGGGAAAGGTTTACACATATGCTGGCGCGCAGAGGTATGGCGAGAATTACCGTTTCCTCGGTGTTAGAGCACGCCGGTCAAATTGCGGGAGGACTCAGTGGCGAGTTTGTGGCGTTGACTACAAGATAATAGTGACGGTTGATTGGGCCATAGTGGGCAATGGTCATGATGGTAAAATAGGAGGAGGTAGGTGCTGCATCAGCATGCTTGTACTGATGACCGTGAGCAAGGTTGCTATATCAAAATTTTAACTGTGAGTAATGCCGTGCTCTTTAAGCACTTCCTGCAGAACAGGAAGTGCATCCAAAGCGGCTGGATAGCCCGCGTAAATAGCAACCTGAAGTA
>JBNKSV010000041.1:0-19510 GCA_050297535.1 Sedimenticolaceae bacterium | reverse complement strand
TGTTAATATATTATGGTGTTTTGTTGTTTTCGCAGAGTGTTTGTTATCGGTGTTAATCTCCGCAAGGGAGTGATAATACAAAAAAGGTGAGATGACGCAATAAGAAATAGGATATAACTATATAAATAACAGCAAGTTATGTTATTTCACGCAGTATGTGTGTCATATAACACAATTATCTAGTAATCCTGTTCAGCAAGCATTCAGACATTCAAGGCTAATCTTCTCCACAAGTAAAAAACAATCGTTATCTGAACAGGAGAAATGAAATGAAAAAGACCAATCTGATTGCTGTAGTAGGGCTTGGGGTGCTGATGGTTTCGCAGGCTTCCGTAGCAGGCAGGAACGGTTATTCCGACACCGCGCGTGTACTGCAGGTTAGACCTATTTATGAGGCGGTTCAGGTGAACTATCCAAGACAAGAGTGCTGGGAAGAGCCGGTATATCGTCGCAGTGGTGGAAACTCTGCCGTTCCTATGATCACTGGTGCTATTATCGGTGGCGCAGTTGGCAACCAGTTTGGCAAGGGCCACGGTCGTGATGCCCTGACGGTTGCCGGTGCCTTGCTTGGTGGTGCCATAGGTAATGATATCGGTAGAAACAACTATGGTCCTGGTTATGAAACCATGGAGCGTCGGTGTCGTACGGTAGATTACTATACGACCAGGCAGGAAGTGGTAGGATATCGGGTAAAATACAGATATAACGGACATGTAAGCTGGACCCGTACCGATACACACCCTGGCAGATATATTAGGGTAAATGTGCGGCCTGATAACTATTATGGTCGCGGAATGTTTTGATGGAATCCTGAGCCTGGGCGACTGACATAGATAGGACAGACGATGCTGATTAGAATAACTGCAAGTAAGATCAAATCTGTTATCACATTGATATTGTGCGGTGTACTGGTAAGCATGCCGGTCGCCGCACAGCGTTATTCTTTACGCGAGTTGGCACCCTTGAATCAGCAGAGGATGGTTCTGGCCCAAGGCGGGGGGGAAAGCCTGAACAGCGCTGTATCCAGAATCCGCAAGCAGACCGGTGGTAGAGTTTTGTCAGCCGAGACCAGAGAGGAAAATGGCCAGCAGGTGCATTACATAAGGGTTCTCACCCAAAATGGTAAGGTAAAAAATATTCGAATTGTGGCGCAACCGAGATAGTCATGCGAATACTTGTAATAGAAGACGAACAAGCACTGCGCACCCAGTTACACGAACAGCTAAGCTCCCGCGGCTATTCGGTAAATACCGCTGAGGATGGCGAGGAGGGGTTGTTTTATGGACGGGAATATCCCCAAGATCTGGCGGTTATCGACATCGGTCTGCCTAAGATGAGCGGTATTGAGGTAATAAAAAAACTGCGTGCAGATGGCTTCAACTATCCGATCATAATCCTGACCGCCCGCGGCAATTGGCAGGATAAGGTGGAGGGTCTGGAGGCCGGGGCCGATGACTATCTGGTCAAACCATTTCATATCGAAGAGTTGCTGGCGCGCCTGAATGCGCTGTTGCGCCGCTCGGCCGGGTTGGCGACACCGGAGTTAATCTGTGGTCCACTTAAGCTAGATACGGTGAGTCAAACTGTACAGCTCGATGCAGAGCCGATATCCCTGACCTCCTATGAATACCGCATCCTGGAGTATCTGATGCTGAACACCGGTAAGGTTATCTCCAAGACAGAACTAACCGAGCACATCTACGAGCAGGATTTTGACCGCGACAGCAATGTGCTGGAGGTGCTGGTGGGAAGGTTGCGACGCAAGCTGGACCCGGAAAACAGTATCCAGCCGATTGAGACCCTACGCGGACGCGGATATAGATTCACCCTGGAAAGGACTGTTAGTTGAGGGCAGGCTCCCTACAGACCAGATTGGCAGTCGCCGGTTCCTTGGTGCTGGTGGCGTTTTTGGGATTGACCGGGTTCGCCCTGGATCGGGCCTTTCGTGACAGTATCGAGACCGCTACTGTAGAGAAGTTGAAAGGCCATATCTATGCGTTGCTGGGTGCGGCAGATGTGGATAAACGGGGGCGGCTGCGGCTGCCGGAATCACTTCCGGACCCGCGTTTTTCCGAGCCTGATTCCGGGCTTTATGCCCAGGTTCAGGGTGAGAATGGAAAGTATACCTGGCGGTCTCCATCCATGGTGGGGCGTGAGCCATTAGCGATTATACCAACACGTACCGGTGAATTTACCTTTGTTAAAACCGGTTCACCGGATGATATGTTCATCCTCAGCTTTGGGGTGTTGTGGGAGGATAATGCCGGTAAGGGTCTGGCTTATACCCTCATGGTTTCCCAGAGTACCGTCAGCCTGATCTCACAGATCGAGAGCTTCCGTTTTACCATGTTCCTCTGGATGGGAGGTTCTGCCCTGATCTTGTTATTGGTTCAGGTGTTTGTCTTGCGTTGGGGTTTGACCCCCTTGCGCCAGGTCGCGGGCGATTTAAAGCGTATCGAGGCGGGCGAGACTGATGTCCTGGGTGGCGACTATCCAAAAGAGTTGTTGGGTTTAACCCAGAATATCAACTCACTGATCAATCACGGGCGGGCCAGTCAGGAGCGTTATCGCAACAGTCTAGGGGATTTGGCTCACAGTCTGAAGACGCCGCTGGCGGTGTTGCAAGGGGTGATGGACAGTCGGGATGAGGATGGCCTGCGCGAGGCGGTGGCGGAACAGTTGCCACGCATGGATGAGATCGTGCGTTATCAGCTGCAGCGGGCCAGTGCCTCTGGACGTTCCGATATAACCAGGGCGCAGCGGGTTGCGCCGGTGGTTGGTCAGATCGTGAATACTCTGCAGAAGGTCTATCGCGAAAAGGGTGTGGTCTGCAGCCAGGAGTTGGACGAGGATGCCATGTTCTATGGCGATAAGGGTGATCTTATGGAGTTTTTGGGCAACCTTCTGGAGAATGCCTTTAAATATTGTACCGGCGCTGTTGCAGTGCGGGTGGAGTGTCCTGAGCATGAAGAGGGTACACGTTTGCCGTTGCTGATTGCCATTGCTGACGACGGGGCGGGTATACCTGAATCGGAATGGGAGCGGGTGCTGGGACGTGGTGAACGCCAAGATCAGAAACAACAGGGGCAGGGGATAGGACTAAGTGTTGCGGACGATATTATCCGGCTTTATGGAGGCCAACTGGAGATCGGACATAGCGAACTCGGTGGCGCCGAGATTCGGGTAAGCTTTCAGGCCGGTTAAGCGGGTTGGCTAGCCGTCTAGCTCCAGCGCCAGATGCAGAAAATTTTCCATCCGTTGTTGCGATATTTTCCCTTCTTTTACCGCCTGTTTAATGGCGCATCCTGGCTCTTGTTGGTGCTGACAGTCGTTGAACTGGCAGTGACCAAGAAAGGGACGAAACTCTCGAAAACCGTTTTCCAGCTCTCTGCTGTCAAGCTTCAGTAGCCGGAAACTTCTAACTCCTGGAGAGTCTATCAATTCACCTCCGAAAGGCAGGGTGTAACAGGTGCTGGCGGAGGTGGTGTGTTTGCCCAGGTTGGTGGCCGCGGATAGTCTCCCGACCTGGAGATCAAGGTCCGGCAGCAGGGCATTGATGATGGATGATTTGCCTACGCCAGACTGTCCGACCAGGATGGATGTTTCGCCCCGCAGGCGTTCGATCATAGGGTCCAGCCCGTGTTTGGTATGGGCGCTGATGCGTGCTACCGGATAACCTATCTCCTCGTAGATACGGATGCGTTGGTTAAACTGATCGCCACGTTCCCCGTTGATAAGGTCGGCCTTGTTGATGGCAATCAGCGCCGGGACGCCGATGGTTTCTGCCGTTACCAGATATTGATCCAGCAGGTACTCGCTGGGTTCGGGTTCCGGTGCTACCACTATCACCAGCAAGGTGATGTTTGCGGCCAGAGGTTTCTCGCGGCCGCTATAGTCTGGTCTGGCCAGGACCGAACTCCTCTCCATGCGCGCTGTGACCACGCCGTTGCCAGGTTCGGTGGCCTGCCATACCACCCGGTCACCGCAGACGATATGCCCGGTATTCTGGCGAAAAAGACAGTGATGGATGTTGCCAGTGTCATCGGCAACCGCCAGGTTCTGTCCGTGCCGGGCGATCACCTTGCCTTCTCTGGGTGTGTCCTCACCCTGTTCCAAAGATGCTTCGGCACGTTCTGACAAGCGTTCACGCCGCTTTTCTTGGATTCGCTGGATATGCTCTTTCTGCTTGTCTGTAAGTTTGCGCTTGGCCATGCTTTCCGCTAAAGCTTGGATGAAAGATATGCAATACGCACCGGGGCTGGCGGGTGGCTGTCATGGAAGGCGGAGAAGAGCGGGTCTGGGGTAAGGGTGCTGGCATTCTCTTTGTAGAGCTTTACCAGGGCGCTGATCATAGGTTTGGCGCCGGCCTGTTTTACAGCGTAATCGTCCGCTTGGAACTCGTGCTTGCGTTGAATTTTCGCCATCAATGGTTGCAGGAACTGACTAAAGATCGGTACGGTAAACAAGAACAGCAGCAGGGCCATGGCATTTGATTCTGTGGTTACCCCCAGTCCGTTGAAGAACCAAGCTTGCTGCATCAGCCAGCCAAGCAGGGCAAAGCCCAGCAGTGAGCTGAGCATCATTACCAACATGCCTTTGATGATATGGCGATGTTTGAAGTGTCCAAGTTCATGGGCCAGGACCGCTTCCACCTCGTCTGTCTCCAGATGTTCCAGCAGGGTGTCGAAGAATACGATACGTTTGTTTTTGCCAAACCCGGTAAAGTAGGCATTGCCGTGGCTGGAACGTTTGGACCCGTCCATTACAAATATGCCATTACTGGTGAAGCCGCAACGATCCAGCAGTTGCTGTATGCGCTGACGCATCTCCAGGTTCTCCAAGGGAGTGAATTTATTAAAGATGGGCGCGATTAACGTTGGGTAGATCCAACTCATCAGCAAGGTGAAGCAGGTCCAGAATATCCACGCGGTTAACCACCAGCGGTCACCGGCCGTTTGCATAAGCAATAGTATGATGAATATTACCGGCGCACCCAGCAGCAGAGATAGTATGAGTTTTAACCCCTGATCTTTGATGAAACGCGATGGCGTGGTGCGGTTAAAGCCAAACTTGTTTTCCAGCACGAAGGTGCGATATACGGATATAGGGAGGCCGAAAACACTTGAGATGATGGTTACAGATAGAACAAACCCGGTACCTAGAAACAACTTACTATAATCAAGTGTGGCCGTACCCCAGATATCTTGAATATATTGCAGGCCGCCGCCTATGGTCCAGACCAGAAGTAGGATGGTGTCGAATACTGTTTCTTTGGTCCAAAGGCCTATGCGTGCTGCGGTGTAGTCAGCGGCCTTGTGGTGTTGGTCAATGGATACGGAGCCGACAAATGCCTCCGGTACCGCGCTACGATGGGCCATTACGTGGTTGCTGTGACGCTTCAACAACCAGAGTTCAAACAGCAGGCCACAGGCCAGCGCGAGCAGAAATACATAGGTAAACCAGTTCATGGGGCGTAAGGATACATCCCTATTGCCCCGTCTGCTAGAATCATAAGAATTTTTACACAAGAAATAAGGGATACCTGATGCACCAAGATGCAACAAATCTTATCTGGATAGACCTGGAGATGACCGGTCTGGACACCATGAATGACTGGATTATTGAGATTGCCACCATTGTCACGGATGCAAATCTGAATATCTTGGCGGAAGGGCCCATGCTGGCGATTCATCAACCGGAGCTGGTAATGAGTGGTATGGATGAATGGAATACCAAACAGCATGGTCAATCAGGTCTGACCGAACGGGTCAGGCAGAGCAACTACGACACCGCGGGGGCTGAACATGAGACTATAGAGTTTTTGCAGCAGTATGTTCCCAAAGGCGTTTCCCCCATGTGTGGCAACAGTATCTGTCAGGACCGGCGTTTCCTGGCTCGTCTTATGCCGGAACTGGAGGCATATTTTCACTATCGCAATCTGGATGTGAGTACCTTGAAGGAGCTGGCCAAGCGTTGGGCGCCTGATATTGCCTCTGGCGTGGTCAAACAGGGTAAGCATCTGGCGCTGGATGATATCCGTGATTCCATCAATGAATTGGCCCACTATCGGGATAGTTTTCTCAAGCTGCCGTAATTTAGTATACGCTTATAGATAGGCGTTTCTTTTGGCCTGGGGTCCGTGATGTTTATGGGGAATGGTTTGTATGGTTGAGTATGTTGGAATTCACCACCCGGCGTTCGGTACCTGCGATTTGGATGCCACTATTCGCTTTTGGCGCGATCTGCTTGGCATGCGCTTGGTTTATACCTCCAATGAGAGCCCTGGGCGACAGGTGTTTTTTGCGGCTGGCAGGGGTAGTTATCTGGTATTTTTCGAATGGCCAGATGCTTGTAGTCTGCCCTATCGCAGGCACGGAGAACCAAAATCTGGGGAGCAGGTCTTCGACCATATCTCTATCCAGGTAGCGGATGAAGAGCAGCTGTGGGAAATCATGGGTCGTCTGGACGCGGCCGACATGCCTGCAGCAGATATCGTGGACCATGGATTTTGCCGGTCCCTTTACAGCTATGATCCAAACAACATTCCGATCGAATTTCTCTGCATGCGGGAAGGCGTTGATCTTGAGTCCAGTCCGGTATTTGCCGATTCCAAGCCTCTGCCTGCCATGCAGGAGGGGGCCGAGCCGGTTCCAGGACATTGGCCTGCTCCTGAGGAGATACCGGACGAGGAACGCGAGATAAATCAGGGGGTAGGTTTTGAGGATTTTTCGCAGTCAGATGTGGATTAAGGGGCCGGATCCAGAGATCAAGTAGAGTATCACGATCCCCGTAAACGTTTCACGGTTTAGGTTAGATTCTTAACGATCCTCTTTAGCTGGGTATATACCTCGAGCCCATCTTTATCCATTACCTGATCTATCACCCAGCGGTTTTCCTGTTCTGAGCCCATGATCTGTTGTATCTCATAACCGAGATGGCGCATAAAAGGGTAACTAGGTCCTTCATCCGTAAAACCCAGTTCAGAGTATTCCTGGGAACGCTGGTTGAATTTTTCTATGAAGGGGTTGCGATAGTCCCCATCTCCCAAGAGTTCACCACGGTTTTCCTGTACGTGTTCAGCGAATTTTCTGACCAGGGCGGTGATGAGTTCCGTGCGTTCATTCTGAGCAAACCGATTGTGGATGATGCGATCTACGATTTGCACCTGAAAGATAAGATATTCTTCGATAACACTAAGACGTTGTTCGTCAGAGCCGTATTCGAAGCGTTCGCTATAGAGATTCATCGCCTTATCCAGGGCGATACGCCAGCCGTTGAAGGCGATGGCGCCTGCGGTCTCTTCCGTAGACCTCTCTTTCTCCTCCTTGTGCCAGTGGCTTTTGATTCTTACTGCCAATGCTTGCTCCAAAAAAATGCGCCCGCCATTTGGCAGGCGCGTTTTTTATCCGTGAATCCGGCTATATCAATAACCACCTTTACGGCGAGTTTCAGGTAGTCCGGCGATCTTACCTGCCTCTTTAGCTGGTCCTTTGGGGAATAGGTTGTAGAGGGCCTTGGTGTCTACCTTATCCAGATCGGTCCATACGTCCTTGAAGTGTTTTACCATATGGCGCTCGTTCGGCTGGTTTTCGTTGTTGTTGAAGTACTCATCTCGCAGGTAGTTGATTACGTCCCAGGACTTATCCGTCAACTCAACACCTTCTTCCGCGGCGATGGCTTTGGCCACATCTTCATTCCAGTCATCCAGATTTTCCAGATAGCCGTTAGCGTTGGTTGCAATGGTGGTACCGTTTACCTCGTATGCCATATTTTTCTCCTTCTTTACTAATTTCTGTGTTGATCTGTATGTGTTTGCCTGATTAGAACCTGCTGCGATAGAGGCAAGGCAAAGAAGTTAATTAAATTAACATGAACGAATATTATATGCTCTTTGACGCAACGAACAAGCCGATTCCCATATGTCGGTGGGGACCGATACCGCTAATCTGAAGATTGATCGCGTCCGGTATCGGGAGACCGCTGACCAATAGCGACTTGGTGTTTATGCTGCCGTTTGGGCCAGAAAGCGCGTGATCGCGCCCAGACAGTATCTTGGTGAATTTCATCCCCATCGTCCGTAGTTCCTGTACCATGCGTTCGGTAAATGCCTCTTCATCTTCTTTTGCGTCAGAGGCTATGTGGCGCGCAAACAGGGTGTTGCTGCTAACCAGGAGCATGCTTTTGGCGGAACCGATCTTCATTTTGTGCCCCAGGATATCCAGGGTTTTGCCGCATAGCTCCTGTGCATCCTCTATTCTGTCTTTCGGCAGGCGCAGCCGCAGCTTGGTGCGTTTTGATAGTAGGATAGGTTCGTCTGTCGATTCAGGACGTTGCCAGCCGTTCATGGATGCGGCACCATAGATTATGTGTAATCCGGCCTTGGGTTCATCGGCAAACCAGGGCAGTATTTCAATGATGGCTTGTGAGAGGGGATAGGCGTTATCCGCAGGAACGGATGGGCAATCTATACTGAAGGCAAGATCTACCACATCATCCGGGATTTGGTACTGGGCCTCTTCTTCATCCTGCCAAAACATATATGTACCTTAGGCGTCCGCCGGTATTAGGCTGCGTAACTGATCACGGTCATACCACCAGATATCATTGTTCAGTACATCCAGGACCTTGGCCAGGCGTGGTAGGAATTTATCAGGATTGTCCAGTTCCATCCGTTCCACCCAAAAGTCGAAGATATCTTTTTCTTCCACCTTACTGTGGCGTCTGGCCACTTGTCCAAGCAGTTGTCTGGTGAAGAAACGCAACTCTTCCTGCTGTTCACCGGTGGCGCGCAGATCTACCAGATAGCAGGCGGTGGCGGCCGCTACGGCGGCCCCATCCGAGTTGTCCGGTGTCTCGTCCACCAGATGCTGTAGCATGGCGACGCTCAGATCCGGTTCTATGGGAAAGGTGACGCCCAGCCAGATGCCGTGGGCCATGGCCTGGATGGAATCATCTAAATCGGCCTGATACATGATGTCGCAGGCCTCTACCGCTTGGGTCCAGAGTTGTTGGGTAAGCGCCTGATCAAAACTATCTTTGGCAATATTCCAGGCCTCATCCTTGCGTTCCAGGTCCAGTAGTAGATAACAGCTGTCCAGGGCCAGCTTGAGTCGTTCGACTGGAGGCGCCTCAGGCGATAGCTGCTCAAGGGCGGTTTTGATCTCCAGCAGTTTGGCTTCCAGATGCTGGATGGATGGCCTTCCGTCCTCTGCGCCTTCTCTGTCGCCCAGGACAAATTCGTTTTTTAGATACTTCATGGTCTTATAGGCTCTAGATATCTCAGGTAAATGCGGCTTCCAGGCGGTCTTCCCAGTCTTCAGGGGTATCCAGGTACTGTGGTTTTACATCTATGCGGAAGAACATCTCGCTCTTGGAGCGTTCTTTAACCTTGGCTAGCAGGTCGTCAAATGATTCCAGATCCGGGTTTTGGATCATCACTTCGCTTAAATACAACATTCGGATTAATGCCTCAGTGTGTGGATTTGCCGTCAGGATCTTCAGGCGATAAAACCTGGATCAAGATACCTGACCCTGGCGATTATTCAACTCTTGCATGGGTGTTGGCAAGGGTGGATAGGGTAGATGAGATGCGGCTGTGTATGGTGGTTGGCTCTCACGTATCGTCTGAATCGCGCTAAAATCACGCGCGTAACCATGGTTATAGTTTGCGAAGAAATAAAAATAATAAGGGTATTATTAACGCAAATATACCCCATAAGAGATAGCATGTTATGCTTAATATTATCTCGACATGGGGATATTTTACTCCATTAGGAAATTCTAAACTTGCGACATTCTGAAATGGCTGGTCTTTTGGCCAGGACGATACAAATTCCAGATCGCATAGTTTGGTTGTCCAGGATATTTTGGTTTTAAAGGATATCCGGGCGTTATGCGGCCACCCATACATAAATGATAATTGGGAGATTAAAGTAATGGCGAAACCACTGCATGATACTCCGATGCTTGACCAGCTGGAAAGCGGCCCATGGCCTAGCTTTGTTACCGGTCTGAAACGTCTGGCAAAGAACAGTGACATGGTTGTAGATCTTCTGGGTCAGCTTGAGACCTCATATGAGACCAGAAAGGGCTACTGGAAAGGCGGCACCGTGGGTGTTGTTGGATATGGCGGTGGTGTTATTCCGCGTTTTACCGAATTAAAGGGTCAAGACGGCAAGCCTAAGTTTCCGGAATGTGCCGAGTTCCATACCCTGCGTATCATGCCGCCTCCTGGTATGCACTATGATTCCAATACCCTGCGCAAGTTCTGCGACATCTGGGAGAAGCACGGTTCCGGTCTGATTGCCCTGCATGGACAGTCTGGCGACATCATGCTGCAGGGTTGTACTACCGACAAGGTACAAGAGGCCTTCGATGAGGTTAATGAGATGGGCTTCGACATGGGTGGCGCTGGTCCTGCAGTGCGTACCGGCATGTCATGTGTGGGCGCCGCTCGCTGCGAGATGTCTTGCTTCGATGAAGGCCGTACCATGCGTATGCTGGTGAACAACGTGCTGGACGATATGCACCGTCCTGCTCTGCCTTACAAGTTCAAATATAAGGTGTCTGGCTGCGGTAACGATTGCGTGAACTCCATTCAGCGTTCTGACCTATCAGTGATCGGTACCTGGCGCGATGATATGAAGGTCAATCAGGATGAGGTTAAGGCCTTCGTGGGCGCGAAAGGGCGCAAATACGTTGTCGATAACGTGATCACACGTTGCCCTACCCAGGCCCTGTCACTGAATGACGATGACACCCTGGATGTAGACAACAAAAATTGTGTGCGTTGCATGCACTGCCTCAATGTTATGAATAAGGCCCTCTCCCCAGGAGACGACAAGGGCGCCACCATCCTCTGCGGCGGTAAGCGTACCCTTAAGATCGGCGACCTCATGGGTACAGTCATTGTGCCTTTCATGAGCCTCAAGACCGATGAGGATTTCGAGGCCCTGGAAGAGTTGGCTACCGAGATTATTGAGTTCTTCGCCGAGAATGCGCTGGAGCACGAGCGTACCGGTGAGATGATCGAGCGTATCGGTTTGGCTAACTTCCTGGAAGGCATTGGTTTGGATGTAGATCCGAACATGATCAACAGTCCTCGTATGAACCCCTATATCCGTATGGATGGCTGGGACGAGGAAGTGGCCAAGTGGGAAGAGCGCAAGGCTGCCAGTTGATCGGCTGATACCGGTTTTAAGGTTTATACACGGCGTTACCAGGCTACAAAAGGCCAACGCTACAGAATGAATAAGATAAGAGAAATTTGGAGATAATTATGTCCCAACAACCTCGCATGCCTATAGAGAGTGGTGTACCGGAGATGGAACCGTACCTGCATCCGGTACTGAAGAAAAACTATGGTGACTGGAAGTATCACGACCGTCCACGTCCAGGCGTACTGCGCCATGTCGCGAACAGCGGCGATCAGATCTGGACCGTCCGTGCCGGTACTCCACGTCAGATGGATGTCGGTATGATCCGTCAGCTCATGGACATCTGCGATGAGTTTGCAGAGGGTTATGTCCGTTTTACCACCCGTTCCAATATCGAATACATGGTTAGCGAAGAGTCTAAGGTACAGCCTTTGATCGATAAGCTGACTGCCGAAGGTTACCCTATCGGTGGTACCGGAAACTCGGTATCCATGATCGCTCACACCCAGGGTTGGTTGCATTGTGATATTCCTGGTACCGACGCCTCCGGTGCGGTCAAGGCCCTTATGGACGAACTGATTGACGAGTTCGAGAAGGAAGAGATGCCGAACCGGGTGAAGATCACCACCTCCTGCTGCCAGATTAACTGTGGCGGCCAGGGCGATATCGCCATCAACATTCAGCACACCAAGCCACCCAAGATCGATCATGATCAAGTGGCCAACGTATGCGAGCGTCCGACTGTTGTGGCCCGTTGTCCGGTAGCTGCGATTCGTCCTGCCATGGTCAACGGCAAGCCTTCTCTGGAAGTGGATGAGCGCAAGTGCGTATGCTGCGGAGCCTGTTTCCCTCCATGCCCGCCCATGCAGATCAACGATCCGGTGCATTCCAACTTCGCTATCTGGGTTGGTGGCAAGAGTTCCAACGCCCGTAGCAAGCCGACTTTCCACAAGTTGGTGGCATCCAATGTTCCGAACAATCCACCACGTTGGCCTGAGGTTGCAGACATCGTGAAGCGCATCCTGGCTGCGTATAAAGCTGATGCCAAGGATTACGAGCGTATCGGTGAGTGGGCTACTCGTATTGGTTGGGGCAGTTTCTTTGAGAAGACTGGTCTGCCGTTTACCAAGTACCACATTGATAACTGGCGTGGCGGACGTGCAAATCTGAATGCGTCTAACCACGTGCGCTTCTAAGTTGATTTGACGGCTACTTGAAAGGATAGAAAATGAAGTTTTCGATTCAAATTAACGAAGGCCCATATCAGCATCAGGCAACTGATTCAGCCTATCATTTCACCAAGGCTGCCCTGGAGAAGGGACACGAGATATTTCGTGTCTTTTTCTACCACGATGGCGTGAATAACGGCACCAAGCTGACCACGCCGCCGCAGGACGATCGCAATATCGTCAAACGTTGGAGTGAGCTGGCGCAAGAGCATGGCCTGGATCTGGTGGTTTGTGTTGCAGCAGCTCAGCGCCGCGGTATCGTGGATGAGGGCGAAATGCAGCGTAACGGTAAAGATGCCCAGAACATTGCAGATGGATTCCGTATCTCAGGTCTTGGTCAGTTGATTGAGGCTGGAATACAGGCTGATCGTCTGGTTGTGTTCGGTGATTAAGCGTAGGGGTTGAGATAATGTCTGAAGATATTAAAAAGTTTATGTACGTCAACCGCCGCGCCCCCCATGGTACTATCTATGCCTGGGAGTCACTGGAGGTTGTATTGATCGGTGCTGCCTTTGATCAGGATGTCAGTCTGGCATTCCTGGATGATGGCGTATATCAGCTGTTGAAGGGGCAAGATACTTCCGGTATTGCGACCAAGAACTTCTCTCCAACCTACTCGGCATTGGGTGATTATGATGTTACCAAGCTGTATGTGGAGAAGGAGTCTCTGGAAGAGCGTGGTCTGACAATCGACGATCTTATGGATCTGAAGTGGGAAGATGAGGATGACGACTGGGCCGAGAAAGACTCTATTCGTCTGGTCAGTCGTGAAGAACTCACTGAGATCTTCGATCAGCAAGACGTCTTTTTCAGTTTCTAGGGCAGGGTATAGATATGAGCATTTTACACACTGTAAATAAGTCGCCTTATGAGAAGAACTCAGTTGGTAGCTGTCTGGGCCACGCAAAAGAAGGTAGTTCAATACTCTTTTATGAGGACGCCGTATATGCGACCATTAAGGGGTCAAGTATCGAACAGTTGGTGACTGGTACTGCAGGGGTAAAGTTGTATGCCCTTGGTCCTGATCTTAAGGCGCGTGGTATCGGTGAAGATAAATTGATTGATGGGGTGAAGATCGTGGACTATGCCGGTTTTGTCGATCTGTCCGTCGAACACGACAAAGTACAGGCCTGGGTCTGATCCAGATTCCTGATTAGAGTAACGTTAGGAGAAAATTGCATGGCTATCGAAATTGATGGTAAGAGTTTAGAGACTGATGAGGAAGGTTACCTGGTAAATCTGAACGAGTGGGTTCCGGGTGTTGCCGATATTATGGCCGCTGAGGACGACCTGGTTCTGGGTGATGAGCATTGGGATATTATCAACTTCCTGCGCGAGTACTACGAGGAGTATCAGATTGCTCCGGCTGTTCGTGTACTGACCAAGGCTGTTGGAAAGAAGCTTGGTAAGGACAAGGGTAACAGTAAGTATTTGTATGCTCTGTTCCCATATGGTCCAGGCAAGCAGGCTTGTCGCTATGCCGGTCTGCCTAAGCCAACCGGTTGTATCTAAGTTGTAAGTAATAAGATCGGCGGCGGCCCATTAAGGCTGCCGCCGATTAGTTAGACCAGAACCTCATAAGTACGTGGCTACGGCTATCTGTCACTGATAGTCGAATAATAATAGATACGGTTTCTGTCTATAAAAGGCCATTTAGTCAAAGTCTATTAACAGGGCGCGTGCTCTGATGGGTCTGGATCAACCCGACGGAGGATCGCAGGATCATGTCAACATTCTTTGCGCTACTGTATATCATTGCAGGCATTGTCTTCATTGCAGGTTTGGCGCGGAAGATCATCCAGTATGCCAAGACGCCGGCGCCATTAAAGATCGCCACCACCCCGGCACCCACCACCAAAAGCGGTGTGGTGATGCGCATGTTCCGGGAAGTGGTGTTTTTCGAGAGCCTGTTTAAAGGCACCAAGTGGACCTGGATCTTTTCGTGGGTATTCCATATGGCATTGTTGCTGGTATTGATCCGGCACCTGCGTTATTTCATCGATCCGGCATGGGTTCCTTCCTTCATCTGGAACCTTATTGTTATGGCGCAGCCGTTCGGTCAATATGCCGGTTTTGCCATGCTTCTTGGCATTGGTGGCCTGTTCGTAAGACGAATTTTTGTTGATCGGGTGCGCTACATTTCTGCACCCTCTGATTACCTGTGGCTGGTGGTGCTGGGCCTAATCGGTTCTAGCGGCTTGGCTATGTCCTTTATCGCCCACACGGATATCATTGCTATTAAGCAGTTCTTTACCTTTGCTGGCGGTGAACTGCCGCTGGATAGACCGCTTATTGTTCATCTTCTCCTGGTTGCCTTATTGATGCTGCTATTCCCCTTTAGCAAGCTATTGCACGCCCCTGGGATTTTCTTCAGCCCAACCAGGAATCAGGTAGACAATCCAAGAGAACAGCGCCACATCTCGCCCTGGGCGAAGGCGTTGGAAGAAAAACAGAATTAAACTGAACCGGGCCTAAGAGGATATTTCATGGCTAAGGCAGAATTTGACGTACCAGAACTTAATGAATATCTGGATGTACCAGAGGTTCAGGAAGGCACAATGGCTGAAACCAAGTCATTCCCTGTCACCAATCCTGAGCATAACACCGATCTAGGATTTCCTGGCGAGCTGGTTGAAGACTGGCATGCGAAGACCCTGGAGAAGCTGGATGATCTGCGTAGTCGTTATCGCTCGCTCCAGGTCTATCTGGATGCCTGCGTAAAGTGCGGATCCTGTACCGATAAGTGTCAGTACTTTCTTGGTACCGCCGATCCTAAGAACACCCCGGTGGGGCGTCAGGACCTGTTGCGTAAGGTCTATCGGCGCTACTTTACCTTTGCCGGTAAGTATTTCCCCAAGTTGGTGGGCGCCAAAGATCTAACCAGGGAGACTCTGGACGAGTGGTATAACTACTATCACCAGTGCTCCCAGTGTCGTCGTTGTTCGGTGTTCTGTCCCTACGGTATAGATACCGCTGAGATCTCCATGGCGGCGCGTGAGATCCTGGACAGCATCGGTTATGGCCAGAAATACTGTAACGAGATCATCGCCAAGGTTCACAAGATCGGTAATAACCTAGGTCTTCCTGGACCAGCCATTCAGAATATTCTGGAAGACCTGGAAGAAGACGTACTGGATGAGACCGGTGTGGAGGTTAAATTCCCGCTGGATGTAAAGGGCGCGGATATCCTGCTGGTTACGCCGTCCGCCGACTTCTTTGTTGAACCACATATCGATGGTCTGATCGGCTACGCCAAGGTATTCCATGAGTCCGGTATCAGCTGGACCTTGAGCACCACCGCATCCGAGGCCGGTAACTTCGGCATGTTTATCGGTTCTTACGAGAACATGCGTCGCGTCTCCATGCGGGTACGTGAGGCTGCATTGGAACTGGGGGTTAAGCGCATCGTGTTTGGCGAGTGTGGCCACGCCTGGCGTGTGGCCTATGCCTTTCTGAATACCCTGGCAGGTCCCTTCGATTTTCTGGATTCGAACTATCCGGTTCCGCAACACATCTGTGAATTTACCCACGAGTTGATTCAGCAGGGTAAGCTCAATTTTGACAAGTCCCAGAATGACGACATGACCCTCACCTTCCATGATTCCTGCAACGTGGCGCGCGCTACTCGCATGGGCGATAAGCCGGGTGGTCAGTTCGAGATCCCGCGGGCGGTGATCAAGGCGGTGTGTAACAACTATGTGGATATGCACCACGATGCCATCGGGGAGAGGACCTTCTGCTGCGGTGGTGGCGGCGGTCTGCTTACCGATGACCTGATGGAGGTGCGTGTTAAAGGTGCGCTGCCCAGGATGACGGCGTTGAACAATGTCATACAGGAGCATGGTGTAACGCACATGGCCGCGATCTGCGCTATCTGTAAGAGCCAGTTCACCAAGGTGCTGCCGTACTACGGTATGGAGATGGACCAGGTCGTCAGTGTCCATCAACTGGTCAGTAACGCCATTGTCCTTACCGGACAGAACGCAGAGGACGATGAGGCAGATGATGACGCCGAGTCGGAAACCGAAGAATAAACATCTCCAGTGAATAGGAGCATAGCTGTAATGCACAGGTTAATTGGCTTAAAACGAATAGCAGCGGTGATCATGGGAGCGGCCTTGCTCTCATTCTCGGCCGCCTCCATCAGTGATTCGGCCGTGGTGAAGGGCTCCAAGGCTGCTGATATGGGAAAGGATGGTTGTGTGGCCACAACCGATGATATGCGGCGCAACCACATGGAATACCTGAAGCATTCAAGGGACGAGACGGTGCATGAGGGTAAGCGTGACAGTAAATATAGTATTGCCGAATGTATTGATTGCCATGCCGCCAAAGATGATTCAGGAAAATATATTCCGGTCAATGCAGAGCACCAGTTTTGCGATTCTTGTCATAATTACGCGGCGGTGAAACCCACCTGTTTTCAGTGCCATCGCAAGGTGCCGGAGGAGAAGTGAGTATGAGCGACCGCAAACAACAACCTGGTATGAACAGACGTGAATTCATAGGCAAGACGGTTATAGCGGCCACGACAGCGACGGTGGCGCCAGGCGTGTTGCTGGCGACCGCAGCTCAGGCGGAAGATGGCAAGGCCGCATCCAGCGCCAACCGTTGGGGCATGTTGATAGATACCAATAAGTGCGCCGATGACTGCTCGGCATGCGTCACTGCCTGCAACACAGAGAACGGTATTGATCTGCTGAAGAAACCGGAAGGACACTCGGATGAGATGTGGGAGCAGCAGCGTATCCAGTGGATCCGCAAGGTCAAGCTGAAGGACACTCAAACCGGAAAGGTGACCAACCTGCCGTTGATGTGCCAGCACTGCGAATCACCGCCATGTGTGGATGTATGTCCCACCGGTGCATCCTTTAAACGTGCGGATGGGATCGTGATGGTGGATCGCCATATTTGTATCGGTTGCCGTTACTGCATGATGGCCTGCCCGTACAAGGCGCGCTCCCTCAATCACACCGATGTGGAAGAGCAGGTGGTAAAGGCGCCGCGTGGTAAGGGTTGCGTGGAGTCATGCAATCTCTGCGCGAATCGTATAGATGCCGGTGAAGGTAACACCGCATGTGCCGAGGCCTGCGCCCAAGAGGGTCATAACGCCATCGTCTTTGGTGATCTGAATGATCCCAACAGCGCGGTATCCAGGGCGTTGCAAGAGCAGAACAGTCGTCAGTTGCGCGAGGATCTGGTGTTGAATACCGGCGTGCGCTACGCCAACATCTAAGTAAGGGGTATGTTTCGATGGAAAAAATAAACTATCGCGAATTAGAGTGTGCATCCCCTCGTTATTGGAGTGGTCTGGGACTGCTGGTATTCCTGATCCTGCTGGCTCTGGTCGGTGTGTATAACATGGAACACCACGGTCATTATGTAACCGGAATGACCAATCAGATCGTATGGGGCCTGCCGCATGTGTTTGCCATCTTCCTGATCGTCGCCGCTTCTGGCGCGCTCAACGTGGCCTCTATAGGTTCGGTCTTCGGCGGTCCCATGTACAAGCCACTGGGCAGATTCTCCAGCGTGTTGGCCATCTCCCTGCTGGCCGGTGGGTTGGCGGTGTTGGTTCTGGATCTGGGGCGTCCCGATCGCCTGATCGTCGCCATGACCAAGTACAACTTCAAGTCGATCTTCGCCTGGAACATCTACCTGTATACCGGTTTCTTTGTGGTCGTAGCCCTTTATCTTTGGGCGATGATGGATCGTAAGATCCATGGTTTTTATCGTCCGCTGGGTATTGCCGCCTTCCTGTGGCGTCTGGCCCTGACCACCGGTACCGGCTCCATATTCGGTTTCCTGGTGGCACGCGAGGCCTATGATGCCGCCATTATGGCGCCGATGTTCATCATCATGTCCTTCAGCTACGGTCTGGCCTTCTTCATCATCACCCTGATGGCGGCCTATTGGTGGGGTAACCGCACCATCGGCGATCTGCGTCTGGCCAAGCTGAAGAACCTGCTGGGTGTGTTCGTGGCTGCGGTGCTCTATTTTGCCGCGATCTTTCATCTGGCCAATCTCTATGTGACTCAGCATCACGGGGTTGAGGCCTTTATCCTGATGAATGGCGGTATCTATACCAAGATGTTCTGGATTGGGCAGGTCCTGATCGGCGGGATTATACCTCTGATCCTGCTCTACTCCCCGGCTTTCTCTAAGTCACGCTTCACTATCTTTGCGGCTTCACTCCTGGTGTTGCTGGGCGGCTTCTTTCAGGTGTATGTGATTGTTATTGGTGGCCAAGCCTTCCCCATGACCATATTCCCGGGTAAAGAGGTTATCGAGAGCAGCTTCTTTGACGGCGCAATTAACAGCTATGTACCGACCTTGTCTGAAGCGGTGCTGGGGTTTGGTGGTATTGTTATAGCCATGACCATAGTAGCGGTTATTGCGCGCATGCTGCCGATGTTGCCTGATCATCTGGAAGATCCGGACGACTTGTGATCTTCAATTCGATCTGGATAGTTAAGTGATCCTGGAAAGCCCTATGCCACAACATAGGGCTTTCTGATTTTTGCTCATATTTTTCAGAACCCCCTCTCCCCTATGGGGAGAGGGTTGGGGTGAGGGGTTACAGTAGAAAATGTCGCAATTAACAGGACAGCAATGATCTTGCATAATAGGCCGTTATTATGTCCCACTTCTTCATCTCTGCCGCCCATAAATCATCAGGCAAGACCACTCTCTCCATAGGGCTGAGTGCAGCCTTGTGTACACGCGGGTTGGCGGTGCAACCGTTCAAAAAGGGCCCTGATTATATTGATCCGCTCTGGCTGAGCGCCACCTGTGGCCGCCCATGCCTTAATCTGGATTTCTACACCATGCAGCACCGTGAAATCGAACAGGGGTTTGCTCGTGTCTTGCATGGGGCTGACATTGGGATCATAGAAGGCAACATGGGGCTGTACGATGGACAGGATCTGGATGGCAGTGACAGCAATGCGGCTATGGCCAAGTTGCTGGGTTCTCCGGTTATCCTGGTCGTAGATGCCAAGGGCATGGCCCGCAGCATTGCGCCGTTGATCCTGGGTTACCAGGACTTTGATAAGGAGCTGAATATTGCCGGTGTCATCCTGAACCGGGTAGCCGGTAGCCGACACGAAACCAATCTGCGCAGGG
>JBNKSV010000040.1:0-21308 GCA_050297535.1 Sedimenticolaceae bacterium | reverse complement strand
TAAGCGGGAAGCCCCCCTCGAGATAAGATCTCACTGGGACCTTGAGTCCCCTGTAGGGTCGTTGAAGACTACAACGTTGATAGGCTGGGTGTGGAAGTGCAGTAATGTATGAAGCTAACCAGTACTAATTGCCCGTGAGGCTTGACCATATAACACCCAAGAGTTTTGTGGTGTTTGGTTGAGATAACGATCGCAACATAACATGCCAAATACGATATTTCTAAATTCGAAGGACCGGGGTCGGTAGATCCGACCCCTGTTTTTCAACCGGTTTGCCTGGCGGCCATAGAGCACTGGTACCACCTGATCTCATCTCGAACTCAGAAGTGAAACGGTGCATCGCTGATGATAGTGTGGGGCCTCCCCATGTGAAAGTAAGTCACTGCCAGGCTTTAATTCAAAACCCCGAGTCTATTCTTAGATTCGGGGTTTTTCTTTGCCAGGTGTTTTATTTAGGGCTACGTCTTAGTTGAATATGGGATGTTGCGGAATTGCCTTTGGTGTCAGTACTTGTACTATTTCCCCTAACCCCATCCCCTCCCTTGAAAGGGGTGGATAGCGCAAGTTATTTATTGTGCCTCCTGTTTTCTCAGAAAAAGAAGATGCTTTCCGCACTTCTCCCTTGGGGGAGAAGGGTCTGGGATGAAGGAGAGAAGCATCTGTTCGCACATACGGTTGTAAGGGCTTGGCTAATGAAGTGGCATGCTGCAGTCTTATATTCCCTGTCTTACTTCATTTTGAATGAAAACCATGTTTGAATGTCTATAGGCTGAAGTATGCTGTCGGGATGAGGGGTTTTTTGTGCTGAAGAATCTGAAGCAATTCTTCGAGAAATATGTGGAGCCTGGATTCGGGGCAGAAGATTTTGAAACAGTAGAACATGCCATTCGGCTGTCCACCGCTGTGATATTGGTTGAGGTTGCTAGAGCCGACTTTGAGTTTGATCGTAGTGAGAGAGATGCTATTGCTGATGTATTGCAAAGGACGCAGCTTGTTTCTACATCGGAAGCACAGGAGTTGCTGCGTTTGGCAGAGGCAGAGATAGATGCGGCTGTATCCATGTATGACTTCATCAAGGTGCTAAATGATAATCTAAGGGCGGAACAGAAACAGTTGATTATCGAATTGCTCTGGGAGGTCGCGTTTGCTGATGGTAGGCTAGACAAATACGAAGATTACAGCATTCGAAGGTTGGCCGACTTACTCCATATTCCGCATAAGCATTTCATACAGGCGAAACTAAAGGTGCAGCAGGATAAATATTGACCTTCCTGGGATATTAAGAAACTACAATGCTAGCCTTGGCTATCTGTCTAATTATTCTTGGATTTATCCTCGTTGTTAGAGGAGCATCTCGCATAAGAATCAGGCGAAGGCTGTTTGCCTCTTTGTACTGGAGCAGTGGTTTGGGCATGGCGTCTATCGGCCTACTAATGCTAGCTGCGGCGGCCAATCTCTACACCTATCATCGTCTCACGGCTGAAATCATGGTGGCTAGTATCAAGGTAAAGCAGGTAGCTCCGAATACATATGAGTTACTGTTTTCCGAGGTAGGACATCCACCTGCCGAATTCAAGATTATCGGTGACGAGTGGCAACTTGATGCACGCTTTCTGCGCTGGAAATCCTGGGCCACCATCCTGGGAAAGGATCCCATGTTGCGACTGGAACGTATTAGCGGCAGATATAGTGATATAGAACAGGCAAAGGTGGCGCAACGTACTCTGTATCCACTCGCCACGCAGTCAGGTCTGGATGTCTGGCTATATGCACGAAAATACGCGGACTGGTTGCCATTTATAGACGCCTATTTTGGCAGTTCCATCTATATGCCGTTAGTGGCGGAAGGTGAATACCGGGTCACGGCCACTGACAGTGGACTAATGGTCCGTGCCGTTAATGCCACTGCACAGAAAGCACTCAGAGATTGGTAGAAGAATAATGCTCAGATATCAGATCCAACCAGTATCACCGCTGGCACACATATTCGCGATTCGCTTGGTTATTCCCAATCCGGACCCAGAGGGGCAAAGGCTTACCCTGCCTGCATGGATTCCTGGTAGCTACATGATTCGTGACTTCGCTCGCAACATAGTTACGCTAAAGGCTAATTGTGACGGCGAATCGCTAACAACTGAGAAGCAGGATAAGCAGACTTGGAAGTGCGCGTCCTGCGACGGAGAGTTAGTGGTAACTTATCAGGTATATGCTTGGGACCTGTCGGTGCGTAGCGCGCACTTAGATGATAGTCATGGCTACTTCAACGGTACTTCCGTTTTTCTCAAGATCATGGGGCAAGAGTTGCAGCCATGCGAGGTTGAGATATTGCCACCACAGGGTGATGCTTATAAAACCTGGCGTGTGGCCACCACACTGCCACGCAAACAGGCGTCGTATCTCGGGTTCGGATCCTATCAAGCCAGTGACTATGACGAACTGATCGACCATCCGGTAGAGATGGGTTGCTTCACCCACGCCGTATTCGATGTGCATGGTACGCCTCACGAAATTGCTATCACCGGACGGCACGACTGTGATATGGAACGGTTGTGCCAGGATCTGAAAATCATCTGTGAGACCCACGTGGAGATGTTCGGAGAACTGCCGCAGATGGAGCGCTATCTGTTTCAGGTCATGGCGGTGGGAGACGGCTATGGCGGCCTGGAACACCGCAGTTCCACCTCATTACTGTGTAAGCGTGGTGATTTGCCGCAGGTAGGCGTTGCGGAGATAACCAATGAGTATCGACAGTTCCTTGGTCTGTGCAGTCACGAATATTTTCATCTGTGGAATGTGAAGCGTATCCGTCCGCAGGTGTTCAAAAACGCTGATCTTACTGGAGAGGTCTACTCTCGGCTGCTCTGGTTCTTCGAGGGGATAACATCTTATTACGATGACCTAGCCCTGGTGCGTTCCGGGCTGGTTGATGCCGAGAGCTACCTGGAACTGCTGGGTCAGACCATTACCCGGGTGCTGCGCGGTAGTGGCCGTATGAAACAGTCGGTGGAAGAGTCCAGCTTCGACGCCTGGAGCAAGTTCTACAAACAGGATGAAAACGCCCCCAACTCTATCGTCAGTTACTACACCAAGGGTGCGCTTATCGCCTTGGCCTTGGACCTGATTATCCGTCGTGACAGCGGCGGGGCCAAGTCCCTGGACGATGTGATGCGTGCTCTCTGGTTAAGATATGGCAAGCCGGATATCGGGGTGGGCGAGGCAGATGTTGGGACCCTGGCTGGAGAGGTAACCGGCCTTGATCTTGGCGCATTTTTCGACCTGGCGTTGCGGGGGACGGATGATCTGCCACTGGCGGAGCTGTTACAGACAGTAGGCGTCGGCCATGAGCTGCGTTCTGCGGCAGGTAGCAAAGACAAAGGCGGTCTGAGAAAGAATAAGGCGAAACCTTCCAGTCCCAGGGCCGATTTGGGGGTGCTGTATAAGGCTGATGACGCAGGGGTAAAACTGACGGCGGTTATGGATACCGGACCCGCAATGGAGGCAGGTCTGGCGGCGGGAGATTTGTTGATCGCCTTGGATGGAATCAGGGTCACTGTGGATAACCTGGAGCAGTTGCTGGAGCGGGCGCGGATCGGCGCCAGGCTGAAAGTGCATGCCTTCAGGCGGGACGAGTTGCGGCGCTTCGAGGTCGAGATGAGGGTCGCTGGACCAAATACCTGTTTTCTCTGGTTACAGGAAGAGACCAGCCAGGAACAGCTGGCCAGGCGACAAGTTTGGTTGGGCCTAAAACAAGATGGAGAAGTTTCCTGATTTTTATCTTTTTTTGCCACCGATTACGACAATAGTAGTATTTTAATAGCCTCTTATTTACTGAGCTAGGTCATAAAAAGTAGACAAAAATAAGAATCCAAAAAAAGCTCTGGTACAATGATCGTCTTATGCATTTACGTTATAGGATCATAAAGCAGCTGGCGGACGGACGCTTTCACTCAGGTGAAGAGCTGGCTGAGACCTGTGGCATCACCAGAGCCGCCATCTGGAAGCACATAAAGAAGATCAAGGATATGTTGGATATGGAGGTCTTCTCGGTGCGGGGCAAAGGTTATCGTCTGACCTATCCGCTGCAGCTTCTGGATGAAGAGAAGATCAGGGCGGCCATGAACCACGAGTGCAGCAAACGCATCAATAAGTTTGAGATACACCAATCCATAGAATCCACCAACGCCTACTTAATAGAACAAGAGCCGCACCGCATGATTAACGGTCATGTTTGTCTGGCGGAGCAGCAGATCTCTGGTCGTGGGCGGCGTGGTCGTCCCTGGATATCGCCCTACGGTAGCAATATATACTTCTCTATTTTGTGGAAGTTTGCCATGGGACCGGCCCAACTGGGGGGGCTAAGTCTGGCGGCCGGGCTTGCTGTGGTGCGGAGTCTGGAGAGCGTCGGGGTAAGCGATGTGGGACTGAAATGGCCCAATGATATCTACTGGCGTGGCCGTAAACTGGCGGGACTGCTGCTGGAGGTTACGGGCGAGGCGGAAGGTCCAAGTAGCGTTGTCCTGGGAGTTGGTATAAACACCGGCATGACTAAGAAACAGGGTGAATCCATTGACCAACCTTGGGTCAGCCTGCATGAGATCACCGGTGGCAACAATATCTCCAGGAACAGGCTGGCCGGGCTGGTGATAGATAACCTGACCCAGACCCTGGTGGATTTTGAGGCAGAAGGCCTGCAGCCTTTGCTGGAGGAGTGGCACCGTTATGATCTCTATTATGATCAGCCGGTCAGGGTGCATATGGGTAAACGTAGCATCGACGGTGTGCATCGCGGGATTGACTCGGCCGGAGCCCTGCTGCTGGAGCACGAAGGGGAAATACATCCATACTATGGCGGCGAGGTCAGCCTGAGGATAGGTCAGTAGCTGCTTCTGTGTCACATCGGGTACAATCTGCAACAATCAATCATCTCATCCGATTCTGATGGCCGCGTACATAGGCCAGACAATTGAGCGTTCTCCATGAAGGCTGAAGATATAACCAGTGACGGCAAAATAATCCTGCTCGATGTGGGTAATACCAACATAAAGTGGACCTGGCTAGATACTATGGGTTTAGGGGAGATAACCAGCGTATCTCATCAAGAGCAAGACATAGATAGGCTGCTTTCCCAAGAGTGGTCGGCGGTCGCAGCGCCTGTCCAGGCCTATATATCCAGCGTGGCTGGTCAGGATATGGATAACAAATTGCAGGGTTGGATGCGGCGGCACTGGAGTTTGGAACCTAGTTTTGTACGATCAAGAGCGGCTGCGTGCGGGGTTAAAAATTCTTATAGAGAGCCGGAACGCCTCGGGGTAGACCGTTGGTTGAGCATGCTGGCTTTACATGCCAGGTTTCCCGGTCCAGCTTGTGTGGTAGATTGCGGTAGTGCAGTTACAATAGACGCGATCGGATTGGCAGGGCAGCACCTGGGTGGACTGATCCTGCCAGGTTTTGGTTTGATGCGGCAGGCCTTGGCGGAGCATACCGCAATCGCCCTTGTTGGTGCGACCAAGCCACGCGGGTTGTTGGCCAGAGATACCGAATCCGCCATAGCCGCAGGGGGAGTGAATGCAGTTGCGGCCCTGGTGGAGCGGATCGTGCGTGAGGTGGCTGCCGAAAGTAATGCGCCGGTAGAATTGGTGCTGACTGGTGGCGATGCCGGGGTATTGCAAGATGCTCTGAGCATGTCATCCCGGATCGAGCCAAACCTGGTGTTGCAGGGGCTAATTGAAATAATCAGAGACGGAACCGACTAGGGCAATAAATATATGAAATGGCTGTTTCTCCTTTTGTTGATCATTAATATTGGTATCTTCGCCTGGGGTTACCAGCAGGAGCAGATAGAACGGCAACCGGTCTTGGAGGCCGGAGGCGAAGTTGGCAATATGCGCCTTATCAGTGAGTTGCCAGATGCAGATGAACAGGAAGACATAGCGGTTACAGCCGCATCAGACACAACAGTCGTGGCTGCCGCAGCAGAGGAATCCAATCCAGGGCATGAAGCGGAACAAGCAGAGACATCTGAAACTGAAACCGCTACCAAAAAAGAAACCGCAGTAGAGACTGAGCCCGATACGAAAAAAGAGAAAGTGGCGGCGGCAGAAGAGACGCCCCAAAAACCAGAACGAAAGGAGCAAGCTAAAACAGATCCAGATACGGTCAGGAGATGTGGAACCATCGGCCCGATAAATGATCGTCAGGTGGCGAAGGATATAGAGGAGGACCTGAAAAAATCCAATCTTGAGGCGAGACTGGAGCGCAGTATAGAGAAAGAACAGATTGGCTATTGGGTGATAATTCCACCCTTGGCGGATGGAAGTCAGGCCCAGGCCAAGATAGAAGAACTGGCCCAGATTGGGTTAAAAGATATCTGGCACTTTCGTGGGGGCGGCATGAAAAATGCCATCTCCCTGGGGATGTTCGCCCAAAAGGAGAATGCTGAAAAGTTCAGCAATGAGGTGCTGCAAAAGGGATTCAAAACGGAGATGCAGCCCAGGTACATTAACAGGACCAGATACCTGGTTAAATTCAAGATCAACCTGACCAAAACCGCAGCGGATATCATGTGGCGTACGGTGGAGCGGAAATACTCAAAAAATCCGTTTAGCGAACAAACCTGTGAAGCGATTGCCACAGAGTAGCTATTTACATAAAATAGCCACCTCTTCAAAGATGCTGGCGTAGCTCAGTTGGTAGAGCAGCTGATTTGTAATCAGCAGGTCGCGGGTTCGACTCCTGTCGCCAGCTCCATTTTTTCCTAAGATACCTCTAATTTACGATATTTTTTATCATCCCAGCGTATGTGGGTATCCAGTAAAGGCAAACAGATTGGTTGTGGTTTGAAAGGAATCGCCGCTTGGTTACACTTATTTCACAGCAACCAAAGCCACCACCAGGGTTGTGGTTTGAAAGGAATCGCCGCTTGGTTGCATTGAGCATAGGCATATGAGCGCCTGCTCGAAGCTCCTCTTTCCGAGGGGCTTTTCTTTGTTGAAATAAACTACATTGTAACTACAATTACTTTATGGAAGATATTTGCTTTGTCTGGGACGATAATAAGGCTGCTGGTAATTTAAAAAAGCATGGCATTGCCTTCGAGGAGGCGGTAACGGTTTTCTATGATGATGGCGCCCGTATCATTCCAGACCCAGATCACTCTGAAGATGAAGACCGCTTTATCCTGTTGGGTGTGAGTTCATTGTTTAGAATGCTGATTGTGTGTCACTGTTATAGGGATTCGGATCAGATTCGGATTATTTCGGCGCGCCGAGCCACTAAGCATGAGCAGAGACAGTATCGGAAATTTTGCATATGAGAGACGAATATGATTTTTCAGATTCAGTAAAGAATCCTTATGCTAAACGGTTGAAGAGGCAGATAACGATACGCCTGGACGATAAAACCGTTGAGTATTTTAAGTCGATGGCAGAGGAGGATGGTATTCCATACCAAAGTCTGATTAACCTTTATCTACGTGATTGTGCTGAACATCATCGTCGGCTGAAGATGGAGTGGTCTTGACCAACTTGCCTTTAGTGCTAGACTAGGAGTCAGTGTAACCAAGCGGCGGTTTCTGACTTATCACAATAAGACAGTTTCTGTCGTGGGCTCTGTCCCTCGGACATCCCGCCAGAGCCGAGGCTCAAAAATCAAGGCCCCTTACGGGGCCTTTTGTTTTGGTTGTATGATCAGGCCGAGGTTTCTCAGAACGTCCTATCAAAATACATACCGCCAGCGGTATTTGCTACTGGCGCTGGCTTAAACTTCTCTTCATAGGGTTCGCCGATGATCTCTGGTTCCGGCCCCAGGTATCTTGCAGAGCTACGGCTGGCAGATTTTACACCTGACCGTAGCGCTACCTGGGTGTTGTGAGGCAGATCAGGCAGGTGTAGTTTGAACGGCTTGTCCAGGGCGGAGATTATCTTGGAGTCGCGGTTATATATATCGTTACGGAAGATTACATTGTTATCGGTCGCCGTTATGGTGCTGTACTGGATAAGTATCGGCAACGGTGTTTTTAGTTTGACCGTGGTGGTAGTGTTTGACGCGGACAATTTGTCTATACGGCTTCTATCCCACCCTTCCTGATGTTTCAGCAGTAGTTCGGCGAAATCAAACGGGTCCTTCAAACGGATGCATCCGTGGCTGGTGGTGCGCCGTGTCCTTGAGAAGTAGTTTCTCTGGTTGGTGTCATGCAAGAACACGGAATGTTTGTTGGGGAACATGAACTTCACCTTTCCCAGGGCGTTGCCCCAACCCGGCGGTTGGCGCACGGTATAGTTCATTTCACTAACTTCATCCCAATTTATGTCGCGTGGATCAATCTTGTTGCCGTAATCGTCCAGTAGGTCATAGCCTTTTTTGTCCAGGTATGATGAATCAACCTGCAGGCTGGGTAGGATGTTGAGCTTTTTGATGCTGGATGGTATTGACCAGGTCGGGTTGAAGTCGATGTGTTCGATCAGGTCGCGGAATATGGGTGTGGTTGTGGAGCTTTTTCCCACCTGGACCAGGGATTGCCAGTATATGTCTTGGCCTTTCATCCAGTAGATCTTGAAGTCGGCAACATCTACAAGCAGGTACTCATCTATGTCTCTTGGAAAGTACCAGCGTTCGCGATCCAGGTTGGCGCGAATCTGAGCGATGCGCTTTTCAACCGGGACGTTCATCTCGGTAAGGGTAGTGGGGCCGATAACGCCGTCCGCTTCCAGGTTGTGGCGTTCTTGAAATCTTTTAATGCCGTAGTCCACCAGTTCATCGAACTTATTCGATCCGGCTGGCGTGGATAGATCTCCGGTGGCGTATAGGCGGCTCCTTATCAGGGGGATGCGTTCATCCTCCTGGCCGAGTTTTAAGGTCTTGCCGCTTGGAATGTTTGGCCAACCACCGTTCACTTTTATCTTCAGATAACGGGCCAGGGCGGATTTTAGCAGCTGGTATTTTTTGCTATGCGGTCTTGCCCAATCGAAGGCGGCGTCTATGCGTCCCTGTTTTATCCAGGAAAGATATTGTGGGGTTTGGGCCTCATCCTGGCGTTCCTGGGCATAGTTGTGATCCGCGTCCAGTAGTTCCGGATCGACCTTGCCGTAATCAAGATTATACAAGGCCCGCAGGAATGACTCGGTAAGCAGGATATCCACAGTTGCCGCTTCTTCCGGTGACTGCGCTATCTGCGAAGGGTTGGATAGGACGGCCTCGATCTGCGAGAAGTAGTAATCGCCCAGGTTTAATCCATCCATCTCTATGGCAGATAGCTCATTTGCCAGTGACAGGATAGAGATGGGCGTCCAAAGGGGCTGGTAGCCGTTCTCCTTGTACATCTTTAGGATGATGTTTTTGCGGTATATATCGGTGCCATCGGCAAGCCTGACGGTGTTGCGCTTATTGTCCGGTAGAATCTGCTTAACTGCGTCTTGAAAGGGGTCTGCTACCGTAGTGGAACTGGTAAAGCCATGGTTATCGGTATTAGCATCAGCGGCGCCAGTATCGGTATTCACGGCATCAGTATTCGTGACGTCGGTATCCATGGTGTTGCTGGCAGCGGCACCGGTATCGGTGGTAATAGCTTCCACCTCAGGCGCAGGGTCGTTGGACTCAGTACCGTGTTCGACATATTCGTACTCATAGGTGACAGAGGTATTGCTGTCTTCTGGGGCGGCTGTGGCCGTAAATGAGGTAAACAGTAGAAAAAACAGTATGTTGGAGCTATGCGTGTATTTCTTCATTGATAACAATCTTTAATCCCAATCTGTACAATCCAAGATAGGCTACCATTCTAGCAATGTATCTGGTCGATTTGCAGTGGTTTTTATGCCTTCTAATTGTCAGGAACATGAAGTGGTTTCAATATCTTATATCAATTTTGTTACAGGCTGGTTATGCCATCAGGCGCCAAGAATGTATCTATGGAGTTAAAGGATTGAGAGGCTGCACTATTCTATATCTGATCTGTTTTATGGCGCTGATGCCGCCAACGGCCTCTTATGCCAGGACCAGTGGCGAGGGTAGGGCTGAGGTGAACAGGGTCATAATCCATTCCATAGGTGGTCCTTACTGTAAGGATGGAGCCGTGGTTTACTCTCCGGTTAAGGGCGATGCCAAGCGTTGGATAACCTACTTTAATAATCACAAGGTTCTGGGTATTCACTACGTTATAGACAAGTCCGGCCATGTCGAGGCCGGGGTGCCTGAGAATCAGATTGCGAATCACGCCAAGGGTAACAATGCCGATTCCATAGGTATAGAGTTGGTCAATCGTGGTGATGGGATTGATGAGTATACAGAGGCGCAATTAGGCATGTTGGTGGCGGCGCTGAGGTCGATTACTCAGAGGTGGGGCATAAAGAAAAGCGACATCCTTGGGCATGCCGATGTGGATAACCGCTATTTTGAATGCGGTGGTAACAAGATAAAGACCAAGCCTGATCCAGGGCCAGCCTTCCCCTGGAACAGGGTTCTGGAACTCATTCCCTGATTTGCAGAAAGATCAGTTTTTACCTGATGTTGCGTAGAAATACTGGGCGTTTTTGGCAAGAAATAAAATCGTAATTGCGCCTAAAGATTAGCCTGTAAGGGCCGCTACAATCTACATGCAGCGGCCATTGATAAAGGTTGTTCTGATCGACTTGACTGGTTACAGATGGAGTCGCATCTACTCATAACCTGTTCAAAATAGTTAGAAATATTAAATACGCCTAATCTGAGGAGTAACTAATGGCAAGTATTCTTACAGCAGACGATTCGACGTCTATGCGACAGATGGTCTCCTTTACCCTTAAGGGTGCTGGGTATGAGGTGGTTGAGGCCGTAGATGGGGTAGAAGCGCTGGAGATTGCCAAGACGCGGGCTTTTGATCTGGTAGTGACCGATGTAAATATGCCGAATATGGATGGCATCACCCTTATCACAGAATTGCGTAAACTGCCTGATTTTAAATTCACGCCCATACTCATGTTGACTACAGAGTCGGCGTCAGAAAAGAAACAAGAAGGCAAGGCGGCCGGCGCAACTGGTTGGATTGTGAAGCCATTCGATCCAGAGCAGTTACTTGGCACGATCAAAAAAGTGCTGGCCTAGACGCGGGGCCGGTGCTTAACGGGTAACGCAGGGAGAGGGAAGTAATGGCTATTGACATGGCTCAGTTCCATCAAGTGTTCTTCGAAGAGAGCTTTGAGGGGCTGGAGATCATGGAATCTGGCCTGCTAAGGATGGAAGGAGGTATGGTGGATGCCGAAGAGATAAACGCCATCTTCCGGGCCGCGCACTCTATCAAAGGTTCCAGTGGCACCTTCGGTTTTAATCACATCCATAGCTTTACCCATGTAGTCGAGACCCTGCTTGATCAGATCCGTAACGGCAAACGTCAACCGACACAGGATGTGGTTAGTGAGCTTCTGGGGTCGGTGGATATCATCAGGGATATGTTGCAGGCGGCCCAGGATGGAGGCGATGTCGATGAGGTCGTAGTAAGGGAAAAGTGCGATGACCTGCAACGCATCCTGGATCAACAGCCTGGGGAGTCGGTTAAGCCAACAGAAAGGCCAGCAATAGCACCGGCAAAGGAACCGCCCGCGCCTGTTGTGGCGGCTGGGGCACAGCTGCCAGCGGATACGGAACCCTCTCCCATCGGCTGGCATATTATATTCCGCCCCCTTCCGCATCTGACCAGAACCGGCAACGATCCGCTGCGTATCCTGCGGGAATTGGCAAGTCTGGGGGAATTACAGGTACAGGTAGATGTGGCCGCAGTTCCTGGCCTTTCCAAACTGGAGCCAGAGAGCTGTTATCTCTCATGGGATTTGCATCTGTATGGAGATGTGTCGAAAGGGATACTGGATGATGTGTTTGATTGGGTTGAGGATGACTGTGACCTTATCATTATCCCGATTATGCCCGAGGCCGGGAAGAGCGCTCCCAAACCGGAATTGCAACCGGAGCATGGGTCTGAGCCTCAGGATGTATTGGATGGGCCAACGCTAGAACGACGCAAGGAAGAGCGGCGCCAAGAGAAAAGGCGCGCTCCTCTGGATCGCCGGAGCAATGATCGGCGCGCGACCGAGAGCACGGTCGCTGCGAGTTCAATCCGTGTCGATATCGGTAAGGTGGATTCGCTGATCAATATGGTAGGCGAACTTGTGATCACCCAATCCATGCTGAGTGTGATGGGTGAGGATTTCTCCATGGAGCGGATAGAACAGCTAAAGGATGGTTTGGAACAGCTGGAACGGCATACCCGCGAATTACAAGAGAGCGTCATGCTGATTCGCATGGTGCCGATCAGCTTCGCCTTCAATCGTTTCCCCCGGATGGTGCATGACCTGAGCGCCAAGCTGGGTAAAAAGATCGAGTTGAAGATGACCGGTGAAACCACCGAGGTGGACAAGACGGTAATAGAAAAGATCGGAGATCCTCTGGTACATCTGGTCAGAAACAGCCTGGACCATGGCATCGAGACTCCGGAAGAACGGTTGGCTGCAGGTAAGCCGGAGACCGGATGTATAGAGCTTAATGCTTATCACAAGGGCGGCAGTATCCTTATTGAGGTCAAAGACGATGGTGGTGGACTGCCGAAAGACAAGATCCTGAAGAAGGCTATAGACCTTGGGTTTGTAGAAGAAGATCATGAATTGTGTGAACGACAGATCCATGAACTTATCTTTCAGCCAGGCTTTTCCACCACTACTGCCGTCAGCGATCTGTCTGGGCGCGGTGTGGGAATGGATGTGGTGCGCAGGAATATCAACGAGCTAGGGGGTTACATCCAGATCAGATCCGAAGAGGGTGCAGGCAGTTGCTTTACTATCAGGTTGCCACTGACACTGGCGATCCTGGACGGGCAGATCATTAGCACCGGCAGTGACACCTACATTATGCCTCTGGTCTCTATCATCGAATCGCTTCAGATTCGCCCTGACATGATTAATGTTGTCGCCGGACGTGGTGAAACGGTGAGGTTGCGTGATGAATATATACCGGTAATTCGGTTGCACGAAATATTCGATGTAAAAGATGCGCGGGCTACAGATCTATGCGATGGACTGCTGGTTATTGTTGAAAGTGATGGCAGACGCGGTGGCTTGTTTGTGGACGATCTTATCGGGCAGCAGCAGGTGGTGGTTAAATCTTTAGAGGCCAACTATCAGCAAGTGGATGGGCTTTCGGGTGCAACTATCTTGGGTGATGGTTCGGTCGCCCTGATCCTGGATGTGCCAGGGATATTCCGGCTCGCCAGAGGAAAGAAACGAGTCGACATGGCCGGGCATGCGGTAATCGGTTCGCCGGAAAACGAAGCGGTGGGCGATGAACATGGCTGAGATCAGAAGCGGCGCCATCGAGCCGAATCAGGAAGATGCCCATGAGTATCTTACCTTCTATCTGGGTCGGGAATATTTCGGGGTGGATATCCTGAAGGTTCAGGAGATAAGGGCCTGGGAAGATGTAACCCGCATACCCAACGCCCATAAATACATTATGGGGGTGATAAATCTGCGCGGGGCTATCGTCCCCGTGTATGACCTGAGACTGCGCCTGGGTATGGAGTTTGAGGAATATAGTCAGGAGTCTGTGATGATCATCCTCAGGGTGCTGGGTATTAACGGAGAGCGCAACATCGGCATTGCGGTGGACAAGGTCTCTGATGTGTTGTTAACGCATAGTGACAGTATCAAGGACGCCCCGGATTTTGGCAGTAAGCTTGATACTGAGTTTATTTACGGTATTACCTCGGCTGGAGAAAAGGTAATAACCCTGTTGCTGGCAGATACACTGCAGCCGCATGAGCAGCGAGCCAAGGTATTAATGGGCGAAGTTGAGAACATAAGCGGTATCACATGATAGCAAGGTGAAAGGAATTTAAGATGAATAGATTAATTCCCAGCATGTCGGTTAGAGGCAGATTGCTGACTATTGCGCTGATGTTCTGTTTCACTCTGGTCGGAATAATTCTATATACAGTGGTTTCACTGCAACATCATCACTCTCATTCAGATGTGGAGAATATTGCCAGTCGGCAAAACATGCTGATTCAGATGTTCACCAAAGAGCTGTTTGACGATTTAGCGCAGGGCAAGGCTGTGTCTGCGAGTATTAAATTCAGCAAAACGCGGAAACTTTTCGAGGTGTCGCTTGATGCTTTACGTAAGGGTGGGGATACCTATGTTGATTTGGCCATGACCGAGTCGGTATCGGTACCTAAGAATACAGATGCGGAAATTGATGGGGCGTTGGCGAAAGTAGAGCGACTGTGGCGGGATCTTGTTGTGGCGGCGCAAAGAGTGGCCAATGCGCGCGCCGGTACCGATTTGTACTATGAAGGAATGGCGGAGGTGCGCAGTCTCAACGCCAGGACACATGCCGCCATGAATGAAGCGGCGGCCATGTTCGACGCCTTATCCGAACACAGCATGAGTGCGCTGTTAAATACGGAGTGGATAATACTTGTGTTGGCGGTATTGCTGGGTCTCTGGTACGCCAGAAATATCAGGTTAAAGATAACTGCTCCGCTCGGTTTGATTGTTAGCGCGACACGGAAGATTGCCGCCGGAGACCTGTCGGTAGAATCAGACCTGCGGCAGATAGATGGCCGGGACGAGTTCTCCATGCTGGCGGAGTCATACCGATCAATGCTTTCCAGTATAAATAAACTGCAAATAGAGATGACCAATCTTTCCGGCAACGTAGAGCATGGGAATCTCGATGTGCAGTGTGACGACGACGGATTGGAAGGGGTATGGGCCGGATTTATTGCAGAAGTTAACGTGATTATCCGTAGCTATGTTAAGCCGTTTAAGGAAGCGGAGATTTATCTTGACCGTATAAGCAGGGGTGATATTCCCCCGCTGGTGACGCAGCAGTTCCGGGGGGATTTCAATAAATTTAAAGAGAGTTTTAATCGCAATATCTCAACGGTCACCGACTTGCTTGAGGAATATAATGCACTTATAGAAGCCGCGCATAAAGGAGACCTGACCGCGCGTGGTGACGTGGATAAGTTTGATGGATGCTGGAAAGAATTTATCGACGGCCTGAACAAGATCTTCGCAACAGCGGTTGACCCGGTACGCAGTGCCGGCGAGGTTTTGCGCTCACTGTCTGAGGGTGATCTCAGATATACCATGGATGGCAAATACCAGGGTGAGTACGCCATGCTGCAACGCAACGTAAACACAACTATTGGTCGGCTTGAGTCCACCGTTATTCCGGTGCAGGCGACGGCGCGTTTCATCTCAAAATCTGCAGATCAGATCTTTGCCGGCAACAACAGTCTGTCTGATCGCACCGACAAACAATCATCCAAGCTGCAGGAGACGGCAGTTAGCATGGGGCAGCTAACCGAAGCCGTGCGTAATAGCGCCGAAAACGCTAAACATGCCAATAAACTTGCGGCAAGCGCAAAGCAGTCGGCAGAGCATGGAGGAGATGTAGTAAGCCGTGCGGTACAGGCCATGGACGAAATCAATAAGTCCAGCAACAAGATTGCTGAGATTATCGGCGTGATTGATGAGATCGCATTTCAGACCAATCTGTTGGCGCTAAACGCCTCGGTGGAGGCGGCGCGCGCCGGTGAGCAAGGCAGGGGGTTCGCGGTGGTCGCCACAGAGGTGAGAAATCTTGCCGGGCGCAGCGCCACCGCGGCTAAAGAGATCAAGGAGTTGATTAAGGATAGTATGCAGAAGGTACGTGCAGGTACATCTCTGGTCAACGAATCTGGAGAGACCCTGGGCGAGATAATGGATGGGGTAAAACAGGTCGGCAGCATTATTTCTGAAATAGATACGGCTAGTTTTGATCAGATTGCGGGTATTGAAACGGTAAACCAGGCCATAACCAGTATCGACGAGATGGTAGAACAGAATGCCTTGTTGGCAGAGAGAACATCGATTGCCTCAGGTGCTATGAAGGATAAGGCCAGGGAGCTGAAAGAGTTGATGCGATTCTTCAAGGTTGATGCCGTAGAGATAGATGATGACAAACAGGATATATTGTTGGAGCCACAGGCTTCCAATGTGTCGGCTGGAGATGCGGAAGACGATAAAGGTAAGACCGCAAAAACTGTAGTCGTGCCTATACAATATGTAGAAGACAACGACGAATGGGAGGAGTTTTAGCATGCCTCCATCCTATGTCAAAGATATTGCCGGGGAAAAAGTGGCTGGCCAATATCTCACCTTTACCCTGGGCGACGAGGATTACGGGATAGATATCCTCAAGGTTCAGGAGATAAGGGGTTGGGAGGAGGTGCGCCCCTTGCCGGACACGCCGGAATACGTAAAAGGGGTGCTGGACCTGCGCGGTATCATTGTGCCGATCATAGATATGCGGCTGCGTTTTCATCTGGATACCGCGGAGTATACGGCAACCACGGTTACCATAATTCTGAACATCCAGATCAAAGGTAAATCCCATGTTATCGGTATCGTGGTGGATGGTGTGTCCGATGTGTTGGATATGCGTGAGCACGATATTAAGGAAGCGCCGTCCCTTGGTAAAAAGATTGATACCAGATATTTGTTTGGCATGGTCTCCATTGAACATCGGGTGGTGTTGCTCCTGGACGCGGACAACCTGCTTGATCCCGATGAATTATTGTCCCTGGATAGTGATGGTGAATAGGTAATGGTAATTCAGCGTAAGGTTAAGAAGAAGATACCCAAGACATCCGTGGCGGACAGAGAGGTTGCGGTGACGCCGGAACCAGTGTTGCAGCAAGAGGGTCCGGTGTCCGATTCCGCGCCGGGCGCCTCCATACATTTTGTTCTGGGTACGGATATGGTTATCTCCAATATCCGGGAATGGCGCGAGAAGATGCTTGCGTCATTATCAGGAGCTAAGGAGATTGTGTTGGATGGCGGTGAGGTTGAGCATATTGATTGCACCGGCCTCCAGCTCTTGGTGGCGTTGATGCGGGAGGCTGCTGCCAACAAGACGAACGTAAGCTGGAGGTCTGCTTCAGAGGTATTGAAGGATAACGCCTCCCAATTAGGTCTGACCGTGGTTCTGTCTCTAGATAAGCTGCCAGAGGCCGGTTAAAGGTAGAAGCTATGACTTCGAGCCCCAGGCAGACGATAATCGAGAGGGAATTCGAATTTACTAAAGATGATTTTGACTATCTGCGTCATATCGTTATCACTGGCACTGGCATCGTGGTGCCGAATGAAAAGCAGGATATGTTTTATTCACGTCTGGCGCGCAGGGTTCGCAAGCTTGGATTGCCAAACTTCAAGCAATACTGTGACCTGATTAAAAATGAAAAGGATGGCGCGGAAGCGGCGCAATTAATAAATGCGATAACCACCAACCTGACCTCTTTCTTTCGAGAGAGTTACCATTTCGATTTTCTTGCCGAGAAGCTGATTCCGGATCTGCTTAAGACCGAACCGAATAAACGCAGGTTGTTTATATGGTCGGCAGGTTGTTCCACCGGGGAAGAGCCATACTCAATAGCAATAACGCTTAGCCAATTAGGTTTAGTAGAGAGAGGATGGGACATAAAGATCTTGGCGACGGACATAGATTCAAGTGTTCTGGAGCATGGGGCAAGAGGCGTGTATGGGCTGGATCAGATCAAGGTCGTTCCGGACCAGTATGTAAAGGCCGGTTTTTTGCGCGGCAAGGGCGCGCAGTCCGGCAAGGTGAGCATAAAGCCAAGTGTGCGCAGTATGGTTCAATTTATGCAGTTGAATCTGAACTCAGAATGGATGTTGCCAGAGCAGGCGGATATAGTCTTTTGTCGCAATGTAATTATCTATTTTGATAAGGAATCAAAGAAGCGGCTGGTGAATCGTATTGCAGATAACCTAACAGATGGAGGATATCTATTTATCGGGCATTCCGAGTCATTGTTCAAGGTCAGTGAACAATTTGATCTGGTAGGGAAGACCATCTACAGGAAAAAGGTATAACGACCATGCCGCCGACTGTTGCCCATAAACTGCCAAGACCTCTGCCCGGTTATGAACACATAAACCACTACTGGGATAACCAGCAGAATATGCCAGTGGCCAAGATACTGCCGGGTGAATACTACGTGACCAAAGCCAATGAGATTATCACCACAGTGCTGGGTTCTTGTGTATCTGTATGTATCCACGATTTAATTGCGGGGATAGGCGGCATGAATCACTTTATGTTGCCGATTTCAGATAGTGGCGACTGGGGCGAGGCGGAAGACCCGATCAGCGCCACAAACAGATACGGCAACCATGCCATGGAACACATGATAAACGAGATACTGAAGTACGGTGGTAGAAGAGAACGTCTTGAGGTGAAGATATTTGGTGGTGGTCAGATGATCTCGAACTTCACCCATGTTGGGGAAAAGAATATTCGCTTTATTCATCTCTACATTGAAAAGGAAAAGCTGCATCTGGCGAGCGAGGATGTTGGTGGTGAACTGGCCCGTAAGGTGGTTTATTTTCCGGCCACTGGAAGAGTACGGGTAAAGAAGCTTAAACACCTGCGGAACGACACTATTGTGCAGCGTGAACGCAGATATATTGCCGACATTGAAAAGCGGCCTGTCAAAGGCGAGATTGAACTGTTTTAGTGAGGGACTGATTTATTATATTTTCGTCATCCCCGCGTAGGCGGGGATCCAGGAAAATCAAACAGATAGGTTCCCGCCTGCGCGGGAACGACGAATTGATCAGAGCTTTCTTAGGTATGCCGATTCTGAATGGATAAATAATGTGGTTGCTATTTGCTTATGCCGATAAAAGTATTAATAGTTGATGATTCCGCGCTGGTGCGCCATATGCTTACCCATATCCTTAACGAGGATAGTGAGATTGAGGTGGTAGGTGCGGCCGCAGATCCGTACATCGCGCGCAGAAAGATCAAGCAACTTAGCCCTGATGTGCTTACCTTGGATATTGAGATGCCGCGCATGGATGGCATCACCTTTCTGGAAAATCTGATGCGTTTGCGGCCCATGCCGGTAGTGATGATTTCATCGGTAACCGAACATGGTGTGGATGTTACGTTGCGGGCGCTTGAGCTTGGGGCCGTAGATTATGTGCTAAAGCCGAAGGTTAATATTGCCGATGGCCTAATGGCATATGCGGAAGATATTGTAGCCAAGGTGAAAATGGCGGCCGGGGCCAGGGTGCAGACCCTGGAGGACAGACAAAGAATCAACAAGAAGGCTGAACGGGCATGCGCGGAAGATGGAATCAGAAAAATAAGCGAGAGGGGTAAGCGTCGTCAGTCCACAGAACAGGTGATCGGTCTGGGGGCGTCGACCGGGGGTACTGAGGCCATAGCCGATGTCTTGCGTCATCTGCCGCTGGATATGCCTGGTATTGTGGTGACGCAACACATACCCGGGCCGTTTAGCAAGTCGTTTGCAAGGCGTATCAATAGCTATTGTCAGCTGGATATTACCGAGGCGCGGGATGGCGAGAAGATTGTCAGAGGTAGGGTCTATATAGCTCCGGGAGATAAGCATCTTGAGATAGAGAAAGAGGGTGCTGGTTATATCTGTAGATTAAACGATGGACCTATGGTGAACCGACATAAGCCGGCCGTGGATGTGCTGTTTAACTCGCTGGCAAAGAGTGTTGGTAAGAAGGCGATAGGGGTATTGATGACCGGAATGGGGAAGGATGGAGCCGCCGGTTTGGAGGCGATGAAGAAGGCGGGCGCAACTACTCTGGTGCAGGATGAGAAGAGCAGCGTGGTGTGGGGTATGCCGAAAGAGGCGATCCGCCTGGGCGCTGTTGATGAGGTTATTCCTCTGCAGTCCATATCCAAGCGTTTAATAGAGCTGTCAGAATAGGTCGCTATAAAGATTATGGCCCACAGGGCCGATACAGGGATTATCTTCGGCGTGACAGGACAAATGGCAAAAATGTTATGGAAGGGCACTAGGATCTATTTGCTGATTGGCTGCGCCATGCCGATGGTAGCCTATCTCAGTGGAGCGGGCCTCGAGGCAGTGGCATGGATGCTGATCATGTTCGCCGTCATTCTGGCGTTGCTGATAGTTAATCTCCGGAAGTCAGGCCAAAGCGAAACCGTCGCCTCGGAAGATGTTGGCGGGGAGATGGGTTTGCTGCAGCAGCAGATAGAAAATAACACCAGGGCAATACTAGGATGCATACGCGATGAGTTGTCGCAGATACGCTCGCTGATTTCAGATGCTATAGAGATCTTGCAAAATGGTTTTATTGACGTAAACCACGATATCAAGACGCAGAACACAATAGCGCAAAAATTGCGGGAGGATATTCGTCTTGTCCTGGAATCCGCCTCTCAGGTTGGTGTGGCGCAGAGCGAGATAAACAACCTGCTGGATGCGTCTGAGAAAGAGATGTCCGTGATAACGCAGCGTATAAATAAAAGGATTGAAGGCATCCTAAGGGCGTTACAGTGTGAAGATATTGTGCGGCAGTTGACTGAGTCATCTGGAAAGCATCTGAATTATCTTACCTCTGTTCTGGGGGCCGTAAATGTAGGAATGCATGACTTTGGTGGTAACAAGATTGATGTGTCTGAGTATGTTGCCAGACTACGTGAATTGAGATTGCAGATTGAGCAGTTAGAGGCAGAGTGCAGGGTCGAGGCAGTGAGATCGGTATCTCAGTGTTCGATGCAACAGGGCGATATCACACTTTTTAACAAGTAGAGAGGCATTACTGTGGCAATAACGCGCGAATACAATATGGAGGGAAACGAACTAACGATACGGATATCCGGCGACCTGGAATTCTCCATGTTGGACCAGTTTCGTCAGACCTACTCTGGACTGGATCTGGAGCAAGTCACAATAAAGATTGATTTGAGCGCCGCCGAGCGTTTTAACAGCGAGGCCTTGGGTATGTTGTTGATCCTGCGGGAGCATGCCGGGGGAGAACAGGCAAAGATGTCCATAACCGGATGTGGCCAGGATATGCGGCGTATCTTTAAGGCCTCAGGGTTTGAAAACCTGTTTTCCATATCAGAATAGCGCCAGTTAATAATAGTCAGCCCTTGGCAGGTCCTTGATGTGGGTACGGCTGTCCCACTAACCCAATTTCACACTACTGCCCCACATAATCCCCTCTCCCTCAATTTCATATCCCCTCTCCCCTCCGGGGAGAGGGCTAGGGTGAGGGGGAGAATCTATCCATCACGCTAATTTCTTAGCCTCTCTCCCTCTTGGGGAGAGGAGCTGGGGTGAGGGGGAAAACCAGACAACACCACTTGCGCATAAAAAGATCCGAGGACAGGAGGTAAGCCCGCACAGCATTTCAATCAAGTCTGACTCACTGCTGTCCCACTTACTCCCTCTCCCCTTTGGGGAGAGGGTTGGGGTGAGGGGATATTCGAGAGAT
>JBNKSV010000039.1:0-21587 GCA_050297535.1 Sedimenticolaceae bacterium | reverse complement strand
GGCTTGCTATGTATGGACGTCTGACACAACAAGATAATTAGGGAACCATGGTTAATGCAGGTCCTCCAATATACGACTGAATATTCCATCTATGTGCTGTAAAATCGGTATTCAGCAATCCAAAATAAATGTGTGTAGATAATAACTTCAGGAGTTTCATATGCTAAGCATGGTTCGAAAGGCGGTCTTCCCCGTGGCCGGCTTGGGTACAAGATTTCTTCCCGCAACCAAGGCCAGCCCTAAAGAGATGTTGCCAGTTGTGGATAAGCCACTTATCCAATACGCGGTGGAAGAGGCCGTGGCTGCAGGTATCGAGGATATGATATTCATCACCGGCCGGAACAAGACCTCTATCTCAAACCATTTTGATACCGCATATGAACTGGAGATGGAACTGGAACAGCGTGGTAAGGAGAAGATGCTGGAGGTGGTGCGCAACATTGTTCCGTCCCATGTCAGTTGTATATTTATCCGCCAAGCCATGCCCATGGGTCTTGGTCATGCCGTTCTTTGCGCACGTCCGGTGGTAGGGAATGAGCCGTTCGCGGTAGTTTTGGCGGATGACCTGGTAGACGATGGGGAGCGTGGCGTACTCAAACAGATGGTGGACGTATATTCTAAATATGAGAGAAGTATTATCGGTACCGAGTTGATACCGCCGGAAGACACCAACAGTTATGGCATTGTAGATCCCGAAGGTGATGGCAAGGTGGTCAGGATGAAGGGGATCGTGGAAAAACCCGCCCCTGATAAGGCGCCATCCAACCGCGCCGTGGTCGGACGCTATATATTGCGTCCGGAGATATTTTCCCATCTGCAGCAGATTGGGCGTGGCGCCGGCGGTGAAATCCAGCTTACCGATGCGATCGCACGTCTGATCGAAGAGCAGGATGTAATGGCCTATGAATTTGAGGGCAAGAGGTACGACTGTGGCAGTAAACTTGGGTATCTTCAGGCCACAGTCGATTACGCCATTAACCATCACCATCTGGGGGCAGAGTTTAGCGCCTGGCTAGGAGCTAAATTTCAGCGATAATGTGCCGCTATAAACTGTGATGCCTGTAAGAGACACAGGTTATACAGTAATTATGACTTATATCGGAAGAGATGATTATCGCTTGGGAGACCTCTGATTAATTAGTCATCCCGAGAAGTAGGGATCGCCGTAGGCTACGACGCAGTTAATCTATCTATTTGTGATTTAAAGGATTTTCGCCTGGGCGGGTATGTCAAAGACCTAATAAGTCAGAGGTTCCTTAGAATAATAACGCATCTTGGTTTGCGTATCTGGAGACACATGATGGCAAGATTTGGAATAGTTAAGACCAGGGTTGTGGCTATGGTATTGGCTATTAGTGCATTCGGCCTGGCCAGTTTAAGCAGTGCTGGAGACCTGGATCTGGCTATGACTCTGGAACCAAATCTGGAAAATGGTCTCGATGTGTACGAGATCTGCTCTGCCTGTCATTTGCCGGAAGGTTGGGGGGTCAAAGAGGGGGAATTTCCCCAGTTGGCCGGACAATATCGCGCTGTTTTGATTAAGCAGCTGGCGGATATACGGGCCAAGAATCGTGACAACCCAACCATGTATCCTTTCTCTTTGCCGGAATCCATAGGTGATGAACAGTCGGTTGCCGACGTTGCCGCCTATATCGAGCAGTTGAAGATGAACCCGGATAATGGAAAAGGCGCCTGGGAGGAAGGCAGCTCAGAATTTGAGAGTGGTAAAAAATTATTTAAAGAGAATTGCTTGGCATGTCATGGCGAAAATGGCGAGGGGAATGCCGAACAGCTATTCCCAAGGATCCAGGGGCAGCATTACAACTACATGATACGCCAGATCAAGTGGATACTTGAAGGCAGACGTCGTAACGTAAATCCTGCTATGGTGGCGATCGTTAAAGCTCTTTCAGAAGAGGATATAGCTAAGATCGTCAACTATGTATCGCGTATCCCCGTGTCTAAAGACAGACTTGCCCCATCGGTAGATTGGAAGAATCCGGATTTTGAATGATCTGGTTGTCGGTGCGCAATGTTCCGTCTGTCTGAACAGACTGTTGCTCAAAATGTTATCGCTCACAGTCGTTGCATTAACTGCTTGTCTCCCCATTGGGTATATGGACAAGATGGAGGGATATTAATAACTGAGTTATCTCTTGAATATCCCCTCACCCCAATCCTCTCCTCAACGGGAAGAGTGAATAAGCAGGACAACAATGGTTACCCCTTATTTGACAAGATCGCTAAGAGGCCTGTGTTCCGGGATGTTTTGTCCTGGTGTATCTCCTACCAATCGTATGTTTAGGCTGGATCTGTTCAGGGGCCAGAGTCCTTTGAGAATGTTATCCGGGTTGTCACCCGTAAACGCCAGATAACTGTATTTTCCGTAGTGTGGAATCTTTCTCATCAGTCCAGGTAGGGCTGCTATGGAGTGGCTGTGTAGCCATCCTATGGTGGTTGTCTTGTGATTTGTGAGTACAAAGCTGTTTTCGGCAAGGGCGATTTCCCTGTTGTCGATTTGCAGGGTTTGATCTTGCAAGGACATGGGCTGCTGGTCCGCATCCAAAAGAAATTTGCCGACCAGAAGATTCTCTTTGCCAAATAGCCATGCCGCTTGGTCAGGTGGTATCTCCTTGACCTCATCGTCCCATAGGATACGGATATTTTGTGAATGTAGTTTCCAACTGTTGGCGGCTTGTTCGTATGCGGTTCTGAATGCGGCATTGGCCTGCGATGGCAGGATGATCAGCGTCTTCTCAGCACCGAACAGTTGCCCCAGAGAACTAGGTATTTCGCTGGGATCAAGATGGCGGAACAGATCGAACAATGGGTCAACGCTGATGGAGAGTGGGCGTTCCTTCAGGGTTATGGTGGTTCTGGTCTCACGATTGAAAACAGCGACCGTCTTTTGTATGGCCTCTGGCTCATCTTTTGTATGAATATATACCGGCACCATTAGTCGGAACGGTTCCTCTTTCTGGGTTTGGCGCAGGGTAAAACTCAGTTGATAGCCCCAATAGTGTTCCTTGGTTATTATATCGGTTAATTCCAGTGCTGGCGCTCCGGTCCGTCCGGTCCACTGTTGAAATTCCTGCGCAAGACTTTTCCGTGCAACCTGTTGCATGGCCTGCTGCAGTTCAGCGTACGACGCTGTCTTGAATAGATTGTCCTTGTAGAAGAGCCTTAAACCTTTTAGGAAGGTTTCATCTCCCAGGTACATCCTTAGCATGTGCATGAACATCATGCCCTTGCCATAACCTATGGCCTGGCTGACCTGACCGTGATGACCACGGAAATCCTTGAGGGCATACTCCTCGTTCTCTGTGACGTAGTTGGTGTAGCTTTGCAGGGCATCACGTCTGTATAGAGAGCCTTGGTCCTCCTGCTCTTTGATCAGGTGATCTGCAAGATAAGTGGATATGCCCTCACTCCAGTTGCCTTTGCTATAGTCGACAAAAACCCCATTGCCCCACCAGTTATGCAGTATCTCATGGGGATAAGAACTGTTGAGAATGAATGGCAGCCGGATAACCTTTGATCCCAATAGGGTGAAGGAGGGCATGCCATAACCGCTCTCCCAGATGTTCTCCACCAGAGCGAATTTGGGGTAGGGGTATGGTCCCAACAGCTTGCTGAATAACTTCAGATAATCTTCAGTTGCCTTTAGATAGCGTTCCGCCAATACCTGGTCCGGTTGCAGTAGATATACCTGTGCCTCGGCAATGTCATTAGTGCGTCTGTAGATATGGTACTTGCCTGCGATCAGATAGATATCGTCTTGCGGATCAGGTTGCTGCCAAACGTTTTCGCCAATGCTCTGGCCCTGACTGATACTGGTCCATCCCTCAGGTAAAGTTGTATGCAATACGAAGGTTACGGTCCTGTTATCGAAGACCGGAAACCAGAAACTGGAGAGGCTTAGAAATACTCCCTGTGCGGATATTATTCCTGCGGTACTTTCCTGGCCCCCACTATAGTCATGGGAGCTATATTTGAGACTTTGTTGTATCGTGCCGGAGTATTTTATCTCCAATCTGGTTTGTCCAGATGGAAGTGTTATCTGGTACTGCTTGAGTGGAATCAGAGAGTCGATCTTTTTAACCTGGACCACCCTCGTCCCTGGTGTGATCAGGTGTAGATCTAGTCCCGCATGTAAGACAAAGGAGACATCATCCATGTCCTCCTGCAGGGTTATCTGATCCGTTGCCTCAAGGTAGCCGGAATCAGGCGTCAGGGTAACATGCAGTTCGTGATGTACTGGGGGCGCAGCTGCTGCTGTATGACATATAAGAAGGGATAAAAGAGAACACCATCTAATCCGTATAAACCAATCCATATTCAAGCATGCGCCCTATTGTCAAAGCTAAATGATCAACCGATAGTCGTATCCTATACTACTTTGAGGATAACCAAATAATCAATTACCAATGACGTGCTGTTATGAACTACCGGCAAGCATATAAGATTGTTACGTTAATATTAATGATGTGTCCGTGTGCCGCAAATGCACAGTCCGACACGGATACTGGGAAGCGTACAGCATTGGATTTGAGGAATAGAATGGAATTAGCAGACGTTGTCTCCAAGGTTGCATCCGCCCGGGTGATATATGTGGGAGAGACCCATGATAGATATGCCGATCATCTGATCCAATTAGAGATTATTCAGCGGTTGTATGCGCAGAATCCAAACATCGCTATCGGCATGGAGCAGTTCCAGCAACCCTTTCAGCATGTGTTGGATCGCTATATCAGTGGCGAATTGGATGAGAAAGAACTTATTCGTCAAAGTGAATGGATGGAACGCTGGAGATATGATTACCGACTCTATCGTCCCATCCTATCTTATGCGCAGGAGCATCAGATTCCAGTGGTGGCCCTGAATGCTCCCAAAGAGATTGTCGCCCAGGTCTCAGAGAAAGGATTTGCTGGGTTGTCTGCTGATGACAAAAAAAAGATACCAAGCGATATAGACGAATCTGATCGTGAGTATAGAGAGCGTCTAAAAGATATATACGAAAAGCATGCCCATAAAGGTGAACGGGGCTTTGAGGGATTTTTTCAGGTACAACTGCTCTGGGACGAGACCATGGCGGCGAGGGCGGCGCAATATCTCCAGGTTAATCCAGAGAGGCAACTGGTAGTGTTGGCAGGAGCTGGACACTTGATATTCGGATCAGGCATCCCGCAGCGGGTTAGTAGGAGAGTGGTAGGAGAGCGGGCCATTATCGTCCCGAACGGTGACTTTAAATTTGAACCGGATGTGGCGGATTTCTTGGTGTACGGTTCCGATGAGAAAGTACCGGAACCAGGTCGGTTAGGCCTGCATCTGGAAGATACCGATGATGGAGTAGAGGTCGGTGATCTGGTGCCGGACGGGGCGGCGAAGGATGCCGGTGTGGAGAAGGGCGACCTGATACGCAGCATCAACGGCCAACCGGTCAAAGATGTGGTGGATCTGAAGTTGCTGCTGCTGGATGCAGCGCCAGAGGATATGGTGTCACTTGCAATCTTCAGAAGGAATCTAATTCAGAAAGATGATGAGATAGAGCTAATATTCAGATTGGGCAAATGACAGAGGTTATTACCGTTAAGGAAATAAAATACTTAAGATCTCCTGATTACTGGGCTAAAAACTGACAAATATCATAAAAAATAGCCTGTTTGGGTAATGCGGATACCACGCAGCAAGCCTATATTCATTTCCAATATAGGCAGTTTGTATCTAAATCACTTTTATCGGGTTCAGTAGATATGCTCAGGAAATCATTAAAACGCCAGTTGGCGCTAATTGCTCTGATGCTGATTATGGCCACATCCTTACAGGCTGCCACATTGGATTTATCTACCTCAAGCACCTCATCTGGTAGCATCAATGGCGCCCTGTTCTTTAACAGCTCTGTGGTCGGTTTTGGCAGTGGCGCAGCGGTGGATTTCCTTACCTTTGCAGATAACGGCTACAACACGGAAGGAACCATCGAGTTTGGAACCGGTAATCGGCATGACGCCATTCATAGGTCAACGGTGCAGCTGGTGAATATCGGTGGAACCCTATACCGCGAATTTGCCTTTGATATGAACGAGCCTGGCAATAAGAACTCCCTGTTGTCCCTGGATACTATCGAGATATATATATCGAATGTAGGCAACCTGACCGGATATAACTTTGCCGGAGCGGCAGAGCTGATATACGACTTGGATGCGGGGGAAGATTCATGGATAAAGCTTGATGCCGCATTGTTGGGAGGACCAGGTAGCGGTTCTTCCGACCTTCTCATGTACATACCGGATATCCTGTTTGCCGGTTCCCAATATGGCGATGATCCTTTCATCTATCTCTACTCCGAAACCGGCGGGCAGGGTGGTGCCCTGGCAAATCACGCTGGGGATGAGGCCTGGGTATATCTGTCATCAGAAACCGCCACTGCTGTAGTTCCGGTGCCTGCGGCGGTATGGTTATTCATAAGCGGCTGTGTCGGCCTGATTGGATTTTCCAGAAGAAACACCGCCTAAAACTACAACTCGCAAATTACACTCCCTTATAAATTTCCGTCATACCGCGACTTGATCGCGGTATCCAGTCGTAGATTTAAGCGATCATTTCTAAATTACGCGGCCAAGCCGCAGAATGATGAGATGGGATTTGGCCGTAATAATTTTCCTAGTTTTGTCTTTTTACAATGATTAGTGTTTATTTGCGTATGGTCTTATATTGCATAACCACTAGCTCTGCGCCTATACCGGTCTCTCAAACCCAGGTGGAAACTTGCCGGATATGATGTAGGCAAAAGAGATGACATGGGCGATGGCGACATATAGCGATTCCGGTATCTCGTCGCCCAATGGTATCTGGCTCAACAAGGCGACCAGTTCCCTATCTTCATGCAAGGGCACGCCACACTCTTCCGCCAGGGCGATGATCTGCTCCGCCAGTTCCCCCTGGCCTTTGGCGGTAATGCGCGGGGCGTTTTCTCCATCGTAGAGCAGGGCAACCGCAACGTCGGGCTTGTTGATATATTCTTCACTCATGCCTTCTCGTCCAGTAGTTGGGTGGAGATTGTGGGTTGTGGTTGTTCAGATTGGGTCTTGCCTTGCCGGGCGAATAGTTGCCCCACGCTCAGACCGGACTCTGCAAACGCCTGGCTGAGTTCCGCCATGCGGTTGTTAAACAGTTCGGCGCTCTCTGCTTTTTCCGCCAGGAAGATGGCCGAGACCTCGTCATCCCGCATGGATATCTTTGCCGTTACCGGCCCCAGCGGTTCGATATCGAAATTCAGGGTCACATACCAGATGGGTTTGGCGTCATCGCCGCCGCCCCTTGCCTGCTCCTGTTCCAGCCTGATAAGAAAGCTATCTATGTGTTCCTGGTGGCGTATGGGGACCTCGAATTGCCAGACCTGGCGGCTGCTGTCCTCGCCGGGAAGCGAGGCAAGCTGGTTTAGATGCACCCTGGCCAAGCTGCCTTCGGCGTGCCGGAACAGTATTTCGAGGAGTTTAATGAGACCCGATTCCAGCTGCGCAGTAGTGGACTGGTTTGCCGCCGCAGATTGCTGGGTCAGTAGCTGTGGTTTGTCCGGTTTTAGCATGCTGCCCAGCTGGAACAGGATTTGGAGCAGGTCGCCCTTGAAACTGGGACCTGGTTGCTGGCCGACCGCCAGTTGTGCCTCCATAAACAGACCATAACCAAGTATGGCCTGACGTAGTTGGGTCGGTGTGATGTTCCCGGAATTAGGGATGGTGGCGGCAAGTATGTTGCGCGCCGCCTGAATCAGGTTGGGTCCCAAACGTTCTGCCAGGGCCGGTTGCGTGCCTTTGCCGGTGAGGTTCTGCAGTAGTTGCAGCATCTCCTTGTCGGCGGCGCCCGCCTTGAGCGTGGAGCTAGTCAGTTGTGGTTGTGCCGTTGTGGCTGGTTGTTGTAATTCGGGATTGGAACCTGGCTGAGGCAGGCTACGCAGTATATTTGTGTATACCGCCTGTAGGTTTGACAGCAGCCTTTGCATGGGTAGCTGTTTGGGTAGGAGTGAGCGCAGGACATCGGTCTGATAGTCCTGGATCACCGGTTGCCGTACCAGACGCAGTTCCGGCATCGTGCCCGCCTTGATTACCTCCAGGGTTATCTTCTGGTCGGCCCTTAGACTGACCTGGGTGCGAGCGATGAACTCTGTGGTGGCGATCTTCAGCTTCACTAGGTTTTGGCTGCTATCCGCAAGCACATCGGCCTGGAGCCGTTGTCCCGGTTGCAGGTTCTTCAGGACGGATGTTAGCGATGTATCAAAGCTGAGCTTGTTGCCGATTGTGAGCTTGGAGATATCCATGAAATATGCGTGTTACTAATAATCTCTGTTGTAATAGCTTATCGGCCGGATTTCACAATAGTTGACTGTGGCCTCAAGTTGATATGCGGGATGACGATATAATTATAGATGCCGTGCCGATTTTTCATATAATCATGCAGTTAGTGTGAAAAGGACCTAGGGTCGGAGATGACGAATGCCAGCAGAGGCAGCGAAAGATAATAAACAGAAACTATGGTTCGTGCGTAGGGCTGAATCTATCAAGGGTCCATTCCCCAGTGGGACCCTGCGTCGTTTTATACTGCTGGGTCGGGTGCTGCCTTCCGATCAGGTGAGTACGGACAGAAAGAGTTGGCAGAGCGTTATGGATGTGCCGGAGGTGGTGCCTCCGGAGGTGCGTAAGGCCGCGGCAGAAGGGAATCTGTATGATGTGTTGCCTGCCAAGTTGCGGGAAGATGAGCGCTCTGGCGTGGAAAGACGCGGCAAAGAGGAAGACATCAAATACGCAAATCAGCGTCGGGGCCAGAGAAGACAGGATGAGTCGGAGCGGATCAAACGGCATCAGCTTGCCAAGACTCAGCTAATAGAACTCTATAAGAAACGCAAAACCCCTTATCTTGGTCTCTTGGTGGTTTCGGTCCTGGTTACGATATCAATGGGAGTTGGGTTGTACATTAGCTCGCCTAGCGTGGTCTCCGATCCTGACTGTAACGCCACGGCAGCGCCCGGAGTCAATTGGCGCAGTTGCCGTTTGGATGCAGTTAGTTATGAGTCGGCAAACCTGCAGGGGTCGATCCTGAACAGCAGTATTCTGCGCATGGCAAAATTGTCCGGCGCAGTACTCAGTCGATCCGATATGCAGTATGCCGATCTTTCAGGAGCGGATCTCAGTTATGCGGAACTCGCGTATGTGAAGATGAAGGGTATAAATCTGCAGAATGCCGATCTCACCAATGCCAATCTGAGCAACAGCGATTTGAGCTATGCCAATCTGAAGGGGTGCAAGCTTGGTGGTGCCAAGTTAAATGGCGTCAAGCTGGATAAGGCGATCTGGATTGATGGCACTTCCTGTACCCCTGGTTCGCTTGGGCAGTGTATCAATCGTTGAGCGCCTCATGCCGGTTATCTGAAAATGATTCGGTGGTGTAACGCAGTATAAGGATGTCGTCAGACCAAAAATCCTGGGATAGACCGGCCTTTCTCTTTAGATGATTAAGAAAAGATGGGGCGTCCGGCAGGGATTCCCAGACCGATGGCAGGAATGTCCCCTGGTGTGCCCCGCGCTTTAGGATCAAACCGTCAACGCCCGGGCGGAGTTGGTCAAGCAGGTCCTGTTCAGAGCCGAATACCATTGGTTTGGAAGGGGAGAGTACCGAGATGTGTATCTCCAGCCCCCTTAGCTCCATTTCGGTCAGGGGCGGAAAGCGCGGATCGCGGAATGCGGCGGAGAAGGCGTTCTCCGCTACGTCACACACCAGCGGTTGCACTGCCTCCAGATGACCGATGCATCCGCGTAGCACTCCATTACTGTTCAATGTGACAAAGCAGGCAAGTCTTTCACTTAGGTGAGCGGGATAGTCGCTGGTATTAACATGCATGCCGCATTCGACAATCAGCCCATGCAGGATCGATTCCTTGGCCAGTTGCAGCAGCGTCTCCTGTTCTGCGCGTGAGAAGGTGGGTAAAGGTAGATCAGCAGAAGACATAAGCGCCATACCCAACTACTCGGTCTTTGGGTCCTGCAGTGTCGCCGGAGTTGCGCAGATCCAGTATCTTGGCCTCAAGATGGTTGTGTCTGGCGGCCATCAGAAGTCCTCTAACCGGTGTTCCACCACAGGCCTGTTCGTGGGATATGTCCTCAGACTGCAGATTCGCGATGGCCTTGCTGGTGGCCGCATCAATGGTCCTGGCCGTTGCATAGTCCAGGTAGTGGCTGAGGTCAGAGCTTACAACGATCAGAGTTTCCTCTCCACCCCATAATCGCTCAAGCACCTCGGCTACTGATGCCGGGTCGACATCTCCCACCACCAGCGGCACGATCTTAAAGTCACGTAAGGTCTCTTGTAGAAAAGGAAGATGCACCTCAAGGCTGTGCTCCTGGACGAAGGCTTGGTCCAGGAGATTAACCTGCGGCATATCCTCAAGCATGGATATCGCGTCCAAATCCACCTCTACATCTCCCAGCGGAGTACGGAAAACCCCACAACTGCTGCAGGCGATGCCGCGAAAGGCAACCCGATGGGATGGCGCCAACAACACGACTTTCCTAATATTGTTGGCAATCTTTGCTAACTGAGCGTAGGCACTGCCAGCGACAGGGCCGGAGTAGGTATAACCGGCGTGGGGCGCTATCAGGGCCTTTGGTGGCTTCCCTGGTTCAAGATGTGCTGCCGAAATAAATTGTCTGATCTGCATGCGCAACTCGTCCGGATTGGACGGATAGAATGCCCCGGCGACAACTGGTTCCTGGACCTTAGCGCTCAAATCTAGTTCCTTACATCTCTAAAATACACAGGTTTTTGTTTGTATAACACTAAGTTAGATCAGGCAGGGATAAAATCAAGGATGTCTAAGGTATTTTGAGTGGTTGTTCCCTTATCGAGTCTATAATTCCTATCTGATACCAAATCAGGTGCCGTAAAGGTAAACGGATTAATGGCTTCAAGATCAAGCATATTTGCAACCAGATATTGGCGCAGCCTGCCGGATGGCGGGGTGCAGTGCGAAGTATGCCCCCATGAGTGCAAGATTAAAGATGGTAAGCAGGGACTATGTTTCGTGCGCGCCAACCAGGGTGGCGAGGTGGTACTGACCACCTATGGACGCTCCAGCGGTTTTTGTGTGGATCCGATCGAGAAGAAACCACTGAATCATTTCTTGCCCGGCACCCCGGTCCTATCCTTTGGGACCGCCGGTTGTAATCTAACCTGCAACTTCTGCCAAAACTGGGATATGAGCAAGTCTCGGGAGGTGGATATCCTGGCAGTGGAGGCGACACCAGAGGCCATAGCTGCCAAGGCAAGGGAGCTTGGTTGCCGCAGTGTCGCCTTTACCTACAACGACCCGGTCATATTTCTGGAGTATGCCGATGACACTGCACGGGCCTGTCATGACCTAGGGATAAAGGCTGTGGCCGTGACGGCTGGTTATATCCTGTCGGAACCCAGAGAACAGCTATTTCGCAACATGGACGCGGCCAATGTGGATCTGAAGGCCTTTAGCGAGGAGTTTTACCAGCGCCATTGTGGTGGCAGGCTGCAAACCGTATTGGACACGCTGCTCTATATCCGGCAAGAGACGAATGTCTGGCTGGAGCTAACCACCTTGCTGATCCCCGGCCTGAACGACTCTGATGCTGAATTGCATGCCATGACCAGCTGGGTGGTGGAGAACCTGGGCCCGGACGTGCCCATGCACTTCTCGGCCTTTCACCCCTCCTGGAAGATGCAGAATGTGGCTCCGACCCCGGTCACTAGTCTGCAACGGGCCCGGGAGATCGCCTTGGGCAACGGGATAAATTATGCCTATACCGGCAATGCCAGGAACCCTGAAGGGGATAGTACCTGGTGCCCGAACTGCGGTGGGCTTTTAATAGCACGTGATTGGTATGAGCTTGGAACCTGGAACCTGGATACAGAAGGAAGATGTGTTTATTGTGGCCACAGATGCGCTGGTGTATTCGAGGCGAAGCCTGGTGATTGGGGGGCGCGCAGGTTGCCGGTTAGTATGTTGTAGGAGCTCACTCGGCTTTGGCATTCTGCGTCGTTCTCGATAATTGCTCCTGCATTATTCTACCTTCGCCCATCCATGGGCTCGTACCTCTTGCATCCATGCAGTCGCCCTGAGGGCGATTATGGATAATCTCGCGTATCGCTCGGAGGACCGAGCTCCTACATGAACACGTAGGAGCTAGCTGGCAGGATTAAAGCCCAATAACCTCTAATGCCCGGTCGAAGAAGCCTTTATCATCTTCCTTTTCTTCATCTTCCGCCGCTGTTGCTTCTTCATCGCTGTTTTTCGCGGCCTCTTCTGTATCCTGGTCCTGGGCCTTCATCTCGGCTTCTTGAGCGGCCTCGATCTGAGTCTGGGCCTCTTCGGGGGTTTGCGGCAGGTCGCCTGCCTTGTCTTTGTTCATTTCTGGCAACTGGCTGCCATCTTCAGTATCGGCTACGCTGGGTGCGTTCTCTTCATCATCCGAGCCTATGCCAACAGATTCCAGGGCGCTGGTGAAGAAACCTTTATCTTCACCCTTGTAATCAGGAACGGTGAATACCGTTTCTTCCGCATCGGCCAGGGGGTCCTCTTTCGGTTCTGGACGGAAATCGCCCTCTATGCGTACCAGGATATCGTCTTCAAAGTAGAGGGAGATGTGGGTCTTGTTACCGGCGCCGCCACCTACCTCTTTGGTGTATACGTAGTCCCAGCGGTCCTGATGAAAGGCATCGACCAGCAGCGGGGTTCCGAGGACGTAGGTTACCTGCCTCCGGTTCATGCCAGGCTGCAGCTTATCCACCATCTCCTGGGTGACCACGTTGCCCTGTTGGACGGTGGGCTTGTACATGAGAGGTGTGTTGCCTAATGCGTCAGGCACTGCGTTACCCAACTCTTCGAGGGTATTACAACCGCCCAGAGACAGACTTGTGACACAGAGCCAGAGGATGAAAGACTTTTGCATTAGATAACAACCCAGTATGATTCAATTCAGAGGGCGAATAATACCCGATTCACCTGCTTAAGACATCATGGGAGGTATTTCGTTGCAAGATAAAGAAATTAGAGATGCCGGTCTTAAGGTAACGGTTCCCCGGATGAAGATCTTGGAAATGCTGGAAAAATGCGGGGATAAGCACGTTAGCGCAGAAGATGTCTATAAGATCCTTATAAGACAGGGCGAAGAGATAAGCCTGGCCACCATCTACCGGGTGTTGACCCAGTTTGAGGCCGCCGGATTGGTGAAACGGCACAATTTCGAGGGCGGGTTCGCGGTTTATGAGCTTGATCGGGGAGAACACCATGACCATATCATGTGTGTGGTGTGTGGCAAGGTGGTGGAGTTTACCGATAATGTTATCGAACGGCGTCAGCACGAGATCGCCAAGCAGCACGGTTTTGAGATAGAAGACCACTCCCTGGTGATCTATGGCCGTTGTGATAATCCGGCTTGTAAGATAGGCGAGCTGTAACCAGTTCTACATCTGGGAGTGGGCTATCATCTCCTGGGCGTGGGCTAGGGTCTGTTCGGTGATCTTTACCCCGCCCAGCATGCGTGCAATCTCCTGTACCCGCTGATCCCCATCCAGCGCAATCACCTCTGTTTGTACGGTCCCATTGGCACCGCTCTTGGTTACCTGCAGATGATTGTGACCCTGGGCTGCGACCTGGGGTAGGTGGGTCACGCACAAGACCTGTCTGTGGTTTCCCAGACCGCGTAGCAACGTCCCCACGATCTCCGCAGTACCACCGCCGATGCCTACGTCCACCTCGTCGAAGATCAGGATCGGGGTGCCGGAACAGCGGGTGGTGGCGACCTGGATTGCCAGGCTGATACGCGACAGTTCGCCGCCGGAGGCTACCTTGGCCAGCGGTTTCGCTGCCTGTCCAGGGTTGGCGGTTACCAGGAACTCGATGCGGTTGAGGCCGTTGGCGCTGGCCTTGTCGTTGGGCAGAGTCTCTACCTCGATCTCCATACGGCCGTCCGGCATCCCTAGGGTGTGCATGCTGTTGCTGACTTCAGTGCTGAGGTTTTGCGCGGCCTTGCGTCTGGATGTATCCAGTTGTTGCGCCAGTTGCAGGTACTTGTTCCAGTTGCCCTCAACCTGCTGTTCCAGTGTTGCCAGGTGGATATCCGCATGTTCCAGTTGTTCCAGTTCCTGTTCTAGGTCCTGCTTGATCTGGTTGATCTCATCCGGATTGCAGCGATATTTGCGGGCGATGTCGTGGATGTCGGCCAGACGCTGTTCCACCTGTTCCAGTTGCGCTGGGTCCAGCTCAATCCCATCTGCGTACTGGCGCAAGGAGTGGGTGGCTTCCCTAATCTGGATGGTGGCGCCCTCTAGCATCTCGCGTATGCCGGAGAGGGAGGGGTCGGCGTCGCTCATCTGTTCCAGTTCCTGCTGCATCCTGGATAGCTGGCCCTGGATGGCGTTTTCATCATCATACAGACCGGTGAGGATGCGGTCGCAGCCACTCTGTAGCATACCTGCGTTGCTAAGTCTGGCGTGGTCCAGATCCAGTTCATCCAGTTCGGTCTCGCCAAGACCTAATTCGTCTAATTCGGCGACCTGATAGCGCAGCAGTTCCAATCGTTCGCTGCGCTCACTGCTGGCGGCCCGTAGGCGGTCCAGCTCATCCTGAGATTCGCGCCAGAGGTAAAATGTGGATGCGGTTTGTCGCTTCAGTTCCTGATGGCCAGCGTATTCATCCAGCAGCTCCCGCTGTTGGTCCCGTTTGAGTAGGGACTGGTGGGCGTGCTGGCCGTGGATATCCACCAGCAGATCTCCAAATTCTTGGAGCAGTTTTACTGGCGTAGGGCTGCCGTTGATGAAGGCCTTGGAGCCGGAGGAGAGGGACAGCACCCGGCGCAGGATGCACTCGCCATCGGAGTCCAGGGCGTTTTCCTGCAGCCAGGCTAAGATGTTTGGAAGCTTGTCGATGTCGAGGGCGGCGGTGATCTCGGCCCGGTCACAGCCATCGCGGATCATGTCGTTATCCGCACGTTCTCCCAGGACCAGACCCAGGGCGTCGATCAAGATGGACTTGCCCGCACCGGTCTCGCCAGTGAGGGTGGTCATGCCCGGGCGCAGATCGAGCTCCAGGGATGAGACTATGGCCAGGTCTTTGATATGGATATGGGTCAGCATCTATTGGTTCGCAGTGCTATCTAACCGGATTCTCGCTCCAGCCCAATTTAGCCCTGAGGGTATTGAAATGGTCGTGATCCTTGGGGTGCAGTAGACGTACCTGATTGCGATGTTTGTTGATGGTAACGGTCCCATCTTCCGGCTGCGCAGTCTTTAGTCCATCGCAGCTGACCTGGATATCCCGGTGCGTGGTGTGTCCACATACCACGATCTTGATTTCAGAGTCGCCATTCACCACGATAGGCCGGTTGCTCAGGCTGTGGGGACAGATCGGCACCAGGATACTGGCATTCATGTTGGGATGCACCAGCGGGCCGCCGCAGGATAGATTGTATGCGGTGGAGCCGGTGGGGGTGGATACGATGAAGCCGTCCGAACGTTGGATATTCACGAACTGGCCATCTACGTATGTCTCATATTCGATCATACGGGAGATATTCCATTTGTGGATGACCACGTCGTTGAAGGCCCGGAAGACCTCGCCAGCGATCTCTACCTCCAGCATGGTGCGTTTTTCTTCTATGTATTGGCCGTCCAGGATATCGCCAATGGCCTCAATCATGACGAAGGGTGATATATCGGTCAGGAACCCCAGTCGGCCCATGTTCACCCCCAGCAGGGCGACTTGGTATTCCGCCAGGTTACTGGCGGAGTGGAGCAGGGTGCCGTCGCCGCCCACGGCTATGGCGAGATCACAAGTCTGGCCGATCTCATCCATATCCGCTGTTTGCAGACCGTGACCGTCCAGGTATTTGGCGCTGCTGGCCTCCAGCAACACCTCAAGTCCGCGCTCCAGCAAAAATTCGTTCAGGCTGCGCATCGTGTCTCTGATGCCGCTGCCGCCATATTTGCCAATCAGTCCGACGGAACGGAATTTTTTTGTCATATCTCTATACCAGACCAGAATGCAGCGACATGGGTTTGAAAACTGGGAAGTTATCACGCCTAATCTGTGCAGCCAACAACATTCTTATAAGTATTGTTGGTTTCTTGACTCTTGTTTGCCGAGGCCGATAATTATCCATGTCCGGCATCCTATCCACATGGAGTCTGGGTAAATCAAATGTAGATATTTTGTCTGAGGTGGAGCGTGTCAACCAAGAAAGCTATTAGTAGAAGTGGTGTCAGCGAGCGTGCCCAGCACTTTCTGAAGGTCCTTATCGAGCGCTATATAAAAGACGGCGAGCCGGTCGGTTCGCGCACCCTGGCGCAGGATGCTGGCATAGACGTCAGCCCGGCTACCGTGCGGAACATCATGGCCCAGTTGGAGGATATCGGTCTGATTGCCTCACCCCACACTTCGGCTGGCAGGGTGCCAACGGTCAACGGCTATCGCATGTTTATCGACTCGCTACTCACCCTCAAGCACCTGAATAAGTCAGAGATAGATAGCCTCAAATCGCAGCTGATTCGGGACCATACTTCCACCTCGGTGCTGGAGTCAGCATCCAGGATGCTGTCCGATGTAACCCATATGGCGGGCGTGGTGATGATGCCGCGTAGTGAGCATGTCTCGTTCCTGCACATAGAGTTCCTGCCGCTGTCAGGCGATAGTGTCATGGTAATCCTGGTGACTAGATCCGGTGAGGTTATTAATCAGGTTATCACCAGCAAGCGCGCCTATTCGGCCTCGGAACTGGAGCAGGTGGCAAACTACATAAACCAGACCTATTCCGGGCAAACTTTGACAAAAGTCAGAGAGTCCATGATCAAAGAGATGCGTCAGGCCCGTGCGGATATGAATCGACTCATGGCCAGGGCTATCGAGATGACGGAGCAGGTTCTGGAGCCGGTGAAGACGGAGGGCTCCTGTCTGATTGCCGGACAGACCAATCTGATGGACTTTAACGAACTGGCCAATATGAAAAAGTTGCGTCAGTTGTTTGATGCCTTTAATGAGAAACGTGAAATAATTCAGCTCCTGGATGGTTGTCTGCATGCAGAAGGGGTGCAGATATTTATCGGGGAGGAGTCCGGCTACAAACATCTTAATAAGTGCAGTATCGTAACCGCCCCGTACGAGGTGAATAATAAGGTAGTTGGTGTGCTTGGGGTGATAGGTCCGAAACGCATGGAGTATGACCGGGTGATACCGGTCGTGGATGTGACGGCAAAATTATTAAGTTCGACCTTGAAACAACTATAACCACCCCCAGATTAGGAGATTAAATTACGCCACCTTGTCGGTTCTAAGTGGTGTGGGTCTATTTTATGCAGCATTCGGAGATTGAACTAGATGGGTAAAAAGCAGGAAACGTCTGATCAGACAGCCGCAACTGAGGATGTAGCCGTAGAGGGCTCTGAAGTAAGCCAGGACGCAGCGGCAGGAGATGAAGTCACTGCGGAGCAACTGCAGCTAATGTTGGAAGACGCACGTACAAAGGCGGATGAACATTGGAATCAGCTGTTGCGCACCAAGGCCGATATCGAGAATATGCAGCGCCGCCATGAGCGGGAGCTGGAAAATGCCCACAAGTTTGCCCTGGAGCGCTTCGCTGCGGATATCCTGGCAGTGAGGGACAGCATGGAGCTTGGCCTGGAGGCCACCAACAATGAATCGGCGGATGTGGAGAGCTTGCGAGAGGGCTCCAAGCTGACCCTGAAGCTGCTATCCGATGTCATGGAGAAGTTCAAGATCGTCCAGATCGACCCGAATGGCGAAGCGTTCAATCCGGAATTTCATCAGGCCATGAGCATGCAACCACGCGATGATGTGCCGCCAAATACGGTGATCGCGGTCATGCAAAAGGGCTATACCCTGAACGGACGCCTGATACGTCCGGCCATGGTGCTGGTTTCTCAGGGTGGCGCGCCTGGAAAAATTGACGAACAGGCTTGAAAAATCCCGGTTTTTCCCCATCTGAGGGGTAGCGGAAAGTTTTAGAGAACAACTACAGTTTTTTGGAGATACCGAATCATGGGTAAAATTATTGGAATCGACCTGGGTACCACCAACTCCTGCGTAGCAGTGATGGAAGGTGATAAGACCAGAGTGATCGAAAATTCAGAGGGTGATCGTACTACGCCTTCGATCATTGCCTATACCGCAGACGGTGAGGTGCTGGTTGGTCAGGCGGCCAAACGCCAGGCGGTGACCAATCCGCAGAACACCCTGTTTGCCATTAAGCGTCTGATCGGACGTCGTTTCGAAGACGATGTGGTACAGCGCGATATCAAGATGGTCCCTTACAAGATCGCCAAGGCGGACAACGGTGATGCCTGGGTAGAGGTGAACGGCAAGAAGATGGCCGCACCCGAGATCTCCGCCAAGGTGCTGCAGAAGATGAAGAAGACTGCGGAAGACTATCTTGGCACCGAGGTGACCGAGGCCGTTATCACGGTTCCGGCCTACTTCAATGACTCCCAGCGTCAGGCCACCAAGGATGCCGGTCGTATCGCCGGTCTGGATGTAAAGCGCATCATCAACGAGCCTACAGCTGCGGCCCTGGCCTACGGCATGGACAAGAAGCGCGGCGACCAGAAGCTGGCCGTGTTCGATCTGGGTGGCGGTACCTTTGATATCTCTATCATAGAGATCGCCGAGATCGACGGTGAACACCAGTTTGAGGTGCTCTCCACCAATGGCGACACCTTCCTGGGTGGCGAAGACTTTGATATGCGTATCATCGACTTTCTGGTGGAAGAGTTTAAGAAGGATCAGGGCTTTGACCTGCGCAACGACCCGCTGGCCCTGCAACGCCTGAAAGAGGGCGCCGAGAAGGCCAAGATCGAGCTATCCAACGGCCAGCAGACCGATATCAATCTGCCGTACATCACGGCGGATGCCTCCGGTCCCAAGCATCTCAACATCAAGCTAAGCAGGTCAAAGCTGGAGTCGTTGGTGGATGATCTGGTGCAGCGTACTATTGACCCATGCCGTACCGCGTTGAACGATGCTGGTCTTAAGGCTTCGGACATCGACGAGGTGATCCTGGTGGGTGGACAGACCCGCATGCCCAAGGTGCAAGAGGTGGTGGAGAAGTTCTTCGGTAAAGCGCCACGTAGGGACGTAAACCCGGATGAGGCGGTCGCCATTGGCGCGGCCATCCAGGGTGGCGTTCTGGGTGGTGAGGTTAAAGATGTACTGTTGCTGGATGTTACCCCGCTGTCACTGGGTATCGAGACCCTTGGCGGTGTCATGACCAAGTTGATCGAGAAGAATACCACTATCCCGACCAACGCCAGTCAGACCTTCTCTACGGCTGACGACAGCCAGACCGCGGTGACCGTGCATGTGCTGCAGGGTGAACGTGAGAGGGCTAACGCCAATAAATCCCTGGGACGTTTTGACCTGACCGATATACCGCCTGCGCCACGCGGAATTCCACAGATCGAGGTGAGTTTCGATATCGACGCCAACGGTATCCTGAATGTGTCCGCCAAAGACAAGGCCACAGGTAAGCAGCAGTCTATCGTGATTAAGGCATCTTCCGGCCTGAGCGACGAAGAGATCGAGCGTATGGTTAAGGATGCAGAGGCCCATGCCGATGAGGACCGCAAGTTCAACGAACTGATCCAGGCGCGCAACCAGGCCGACAGCATGATTCATGCGATCAAGAAGTCCATGCAGGAGTTGGGCGACGACAAGCTGGAGGCTGGAGAAAAAGAGAGCATAGAGTCCAAGATCAAAGAGTTGGAAGAGGCGATGAAGGGCGATGACAAGGAGGCTATTGAGACTAAGACCAAGGAGCTTACCGAGGTCTCGGCCAAGATGGCGGAACGCCTTTACGCCCAGCAAGGTGCCGATGGTGCTGCGGAGGCCGCTTCTGGTAGCGCCGATGCAGGGACATCCGCTGCGGATGACGATGTTGTCGATGCCGAATTTGAAGAGGTTAAGGACGATAACAAATAAGCGACCGACAATGGATTATTCGGAAACGTGCGGATGCAATGCGTCCGCACGTTTCGCCTTTTCTACGGATGGACACAGTGAGTTGAAGTGTTGGAACAATAAACATGTCTAAACGCGACTATTACGAAGTACTGGGTGTAAATAAAAATGCCAGCGAAGATGAGCTGAAGAAGGCGTATCGCCGCTTGGCGATGAAATACCACCCGGACAGAAATACCGGGGATCAGGCCGAGGAGGCGGAAAAGAAGTTCAAGGAGGCCAAGGAGGCCTACGAGATTCTCTCCGATGCCCAGAAGCGGGCGGCCTATGACCAGTTCGGACATGCCGGGGTAGATCCATCCATGGGTGCAGGTCCAGGTGGGGCCGGTTTCGGTGGCGGCAGTTTCAGCGACATCTTTGGTGATGTGTTTGGTGATATCTTCAGCGGCGGACGGGCCGGTGGCGGAGCCAGGGCCAATCGCGGTGCTGACCTGCGTTATAATCTGCAGATCTCCCTGGAAGATGCTGTGGCCGGCACTACGGTAAAGATACGCGTTCCCACCATGGTAAAGTGCAAGGCCTGTAACGGCTCCGGCGCTAAGAAGGGAAGCAGTCCCAAGACCTGTAGCACCTGTGGGGGACATGGCCAGGTTAGGATGCAGCAGGGTTTCTTCTCGGTGCAACAGACCTGTCCCAGCTGTCGCGGTAAGGGTACGATCATTGATGATCCATGCGATGTCTGTCATGGCCATGGCAAGGTGCAAGAGCACAAGACTCTGTCGGTGAAGGTTCCGGCCGGTGTGGACAATGGTGATCGCATCCGTTTGGCTGGGGAGGGCGAGGCAGGCGACATGGGGGGACCGGCCGGTGATCTGTATGTGCAGGTCATGGTCAAGGAACACAAGATATTTACCCGCGAGGATAGTAACCTGTTTTGTGAGGTGCCGATAAGTTTCGGTACCGCTGCACTCGGTGGTGAGCTTGAGGTGCCGACCCTGACCGGTAAGGTCAAGCTGAAGATCCCGGCCGGTACCCAGACTGGAAAGATGTTCCGCATGCGTGGCAAGGGGGTCAAGCCGGTGCGGGGTGGTCCGGAGGGCGATCTGCTGTGTCGTGTACTGGTGGAGACACCAGTGAATCTCACAGATAAGCAGAAAGAATTGATCAAAGAACTAGATGATACCATGCAGGCCGGAGGCAAGAAGCACAGCCCACAATCATCCGGATGGATGGATGGGGTAAAGAGCTTCTTTGAGGGTATGGGTTTCTAGTTAGATTTGTAGGAGCCTGCTCCCGCGGGCGATATATATCAAGACATAATTGGGTGCTAGAGATGACAAGAATAGCGATCGTTGGCGCGGCTGGCCGCATGGGGCGTAATCTGATCCAGGCGGTGTATGATGCGGACGACAAAGAGCTGGGTGCGGCGATAGAACGTCCTGGCTCCAGTCTGCTGGGTGCAGACGCTGGTGAACTGGCGGCAGTAGGCAAGCTAGGAGTTACCTTGGTTGATAACCTGGAGCAGGTACTCGGTGATTTCGATGTGCTAATAGATTTTACCGCGCCCGCCGCCACCATGCGGCACGTGGAGATATGTCGGGCT
>JBNKSV010000038.1:0-21656 GCA_050297535.1 Sedimenticolaceae bacterium | reverse complement strand
GATCGTGATCTATAAGGTGTTCGAGCAGGAGGTTGTATCGCATCTTGATGAGGTGTATGCAGGGATCAACGAGTTGCTGCGCGATGCCGGCGTTCTCCCCAAACTCAGGCCTAAGATAAGGTACAGCAAGGTTGCGGCCACCACGTCCGGACGCTATCAGGGCGAGGAAGGTTCCGGTAGGGGTGGGATGGTCGGTGAGTCACGAGGGTATCTATCTGATGAAGATGAAGAGACGGCAATAGAGCTGTTCGATACCCTGCGGCAATTGTTGTCCACGGTTCCACAGGGGCAGGCTGGCACCACGACGACTAGCCCTGATCAGCTACGTGCGGAGACATCGCAGGTGATTGATGCGCTTTCCGCCTTGCAATATGGCGATTCTGTGTCCAAGGCTTTCGATCTTGGTGCAGGTAATCAGGGATATGCCGATCTTAAGAATAATCTGTTGCAGCAGGTTCGGCTGATCGCCAACAACCAGTCGATAGGTGCGGTAAATCAGATTGATCATGACACTATTGACATGATCTCGCTGCTGTTTGAATTTATTCTGGAAGACACGAAGGTGCCGGATGCCATGAAGGTACTGCTGGCGCAATTACAGATACCGGTGATCAAGGTGGCGATACTGGATAAGGATTTCTTCAGTAAGAGATCTCACCCGGCCAGGCGTTTGTTGAATGGTCTGGCTCATGCCGTGGTCGGGTGGTCTGATGATAAAGACAGATCCGAGAATAGTCTCTATGGCAAGGTTGAATCTATAGTAAGACGTGTGCTATCTGACTTTGATAAGGATATCCAGCTGTTTGCCGATCTGGCCGAGGAGCTGGACAGTTTCCTTAGGAGAGAGGAAAGTGGATCGGAGGCGGCGGAAAAACGGGTTTCACAGATCGCTAGCGGCAAAGAGCAGTTGGGGATGGCCCAGCGTCGCGTAAAGACAGAGATAGATAAGAGGCTGAAGGCCACAAAGGATATGCCTCGGGCCGTGGTCAACTTGCTTAATGAGGGTTGGAAGGATGTCTTGATCTTGCATTTTCTGCGCTATGGGGCCAAGAGCGAAAAGTGGCAAGGGGCGCTGGATGTAATGGATCGGTTAATAGGTACCATCAAGCCCAAGCAGGATCCTAAAGAGCAAGACAACATGCTGCGTGAAATTCCTATCGTGCTGGAGATAATCCGAAGGGAGATGAGCGGAATCCAGTGCGATCAGCATCTGATGACACGTCTATTTAAAGATATGGAGAAGGTGCATCTAAGCTGTATGCAAGGAAAGGATGTTCCTGAGCAGTTGCTTGCCAAGCCGGAGGATCTGAAAAAGATCGTCCAGCCTGACCAGGATGAGGCGGCAAGGGATATGCGGCGTGATATCTCGAAAGAATCGCTAAAATACATGAAGCTTGCCGAGGATATTCCACTGGGCAGTTGGCTTGAGCTTAAAGAGAAGGGTGGGGTTAAATCCAGGGTTAAACTTTTGTGGCGTAGCGGCATAAACGATAATTGTTTGTTCGTGAATAGAAAAGGCGTAAAGGTCAAAGAGATGAAGCTGGACGAGTTGGCGCTGGCGTTGCGTGTCGGTACGGCAACTGTGATAACCGGGGCTGATGATCCCTTGATGGATCGGGCGTTTAAGGCGATGATAGAGTCTCTTAAGGGGCCTGGTAATCCTAAGCCTGTGCCCGCCTGACACAGGAGTAGTGGTAAATTGAGTATCTCTATGCCGCCGTACCAGGTGGTGCAACAGCAGGTGCGGCTTGCACTGGTCGAAGATGTAGGCGATGGCGATCGAACCGCATCACTTATTCATGAAACATCCGTCTCCAAGGTACAGGTCATTTGCCGTGAGCAGGCGGTTCTTTGCGGAACGACATGGTTTGATGAGGTGTTCCGCCAGCTTGATCCGGGCGTAAATATCGATTGGCGCGTCAAAGATGGCGCATTCTTGCAGCCTGCCTCGGTCATCTGTGAGATGGAAGGAAATACCAGGGCGCTTCTCACAGGGGAGCGGACCGCACTCAACTATCTGCAAACCCTATCTGGCACTGCTACTCTGGCGCGCAAATATGCGGATGCGGTTGCTGGGACCGGGGTGCGTATCCTCGACACGCGCAAGACCATACCTGGGTTAAGATTGCAGCAAAAATACGCGGTATTGTGTGGTGGTTGCCACAACCATCGCATAGGGCTTTACGACGCAATACTGATCAAAGAGAATCATATCGCGGCGGCCGGATCTATCACCGCTGCGGTGCAGGACGCCATCAACACATCTCCTGACCTGGAGATTGAGGTGGAGGTTGAGGATCTCCCTGGGCTGGAAGAGGCAATATCTGCTGGTGCTGTGAGGATTCTGCTGGATAACTTCAGTGACGATTTGTTAAGGCAGGCGGTGGAGCTGAATGCCGGACGAGCCAGACTGGAGGCATCCGGAGGGGTCTCTCTGCAAACGATCAGGGCCAAGGCGGAAACGGGGGTGGATGATATCTCCGTTGGGGCGATAACCAAGGATGTGAAGGCCGTAGACCTTTCTATGTTGTTTGTTTAGTGGGACGCTCAGGCTTTGACGTCCAAGAGGGTGCCGATTACCTCGTCGGCGGTCTGCAGGGTTTTGATGTTTACCGTGGTGTAGAGCTCATTTTTGTGTAGTTCAACCAGTGAGCGAGTCATGTCCTTAGTTGAGATGGTGTCATGATTCATGTTTTGGGCGCTGGCAATCTCGGCTGCATTGCGCCTTAGGCCTTGCACGCCACGTTGTATGCCCTGTAGGGCGGAACCGGTAATTGAATTTATTGCCATAACAAATACCTATCTCTTCTACTAGAAAATATAGGCGCGAACCAGGATGGTTTCCAGTAAAATCGTCGCAAATATGACGAATTGCGTAATATTGACGCTTGGTGGCGGTCGTGAGCGTATTCGGGATGGGTAAAAGGACATGTTTTGGCTATGATTGCCCGAATCCATCAATAAAATAGGATTATTATTCTTGTTAACTAAGCCTGTTACAGGCTGTTTTACACCAAATATAAAGGAAAGTTTATGTCTATTCGTAAGACGAAAATTGTGTTTCTTCTGCTTGCATGCGCAGCCTCTTCCTCTTTCGCGGCGGATGGCGAATTAAAGTCGTTGGAACAGAAATTTAGCTATACCCTGGGATACACCTTTGCCCAGCAGATGAAAGGGCAGGTGGTCGCAGTAGATAAAGATGCCATGATCGCTGCGATCGAAGATTCATTCGCCGGCAAGGACCCAAGATTGTCAAAGGAGGATATGTCCGGATCATTGGAGCAGGTTAAGGCAAAGATCGCAGAAATAGGCGTGGCGCAGGCACAGAAGAATCTTGATGATGGTAAGAAGTTCTTGTCCGAGAACAAGAAAAGAAAGGGTGTTGTGGAGCTGGATAATGGTGTTCAGTATCTGGAGCTGAAGAAGGGTGAGGGTGACTCTCCGAAACCGGATTCAGATGTCACGGTTGAGTATGTTGGGACCCATATCGGCGGAGCGGTATTTGATAGTTCCAAGCGCCATGGTGGTCCGGCTACGTTTAATCTGGCCCGGGTAATTCCTGGGTTTAGTAGTGCAATATCGAAGATGAAGAAGGGCGCCAAATGGCAGATATTTATCCCGGCTGATCAGGCCTATGGGGAGGCTGGCTCACCGCCAACGATCGAGCCTAACGAGGTGCTGGTATTCGAGATTGAACTGATTTCGTTTGGCGACAGCAAACCAGAGGAGAAGCCTACCAAATAAGGCGGTTGGTTTTTTATAGATAAAGCCCTGCATGGTTCCAACCTGTGCAGGGCTTTTTTGCGACATAATGTTTTGATACGCGCACTAATCTTTGGGAGGATAGACTAGGCGCATACCGGCGAAGATGTGTCTGTGGTCTGCGGGGCTGTGGTTGCGGAAGCTGGGTCTGTGTAGCGCCGGTTGGGTGTATATGCTGCGTCCACGCAGACTCATTCGTCCATCGCTAAATTTGCAGTCAGATAGAACAGAGTCTGCACTTGGCTCGAAATCGCTATAGGGATGGAATGGATTTGCGCACCACTCCCATACTTTTCCTGATTCACAAGCCGCCTGGGTACGGACTGCAACTTCCCACTGATATTCGTGTTGCAATACGGCTCCGGAATGCTCTCCGCTTTGCCCAGCAACCCATGTGGCGTATGCCTGTGCCTCATGTTGGTTGATGCCTCTGACCGGCTCTTTTGCGATCAGATCAACCGGTCCGTTCAGTCCGATACTGAACCAGTTGCCGGAATCATCCGCTAGCCAATGATCTGGGTGAGACACGCCGCTGGTCTGAAGCCATCTCCAGCCATCACCACTCCAATACCCTTGTTGTGCATAACCACCGTCCTGCATAAAGCTGAGATATTCTGCGTTGCTGACTGGTCTTTTGGCGATACGAAAACCGCTTAGCTCGACCATTTGGGCAGGTAGCTCATTATCAAAGCCGCTTGCCAGGTCTTTGGCGCCGATACGGTAGTGTCCTTGGGGTACGGCAACCGTATCCAAGATAGGTGCTTGAGGGGCTATGGGGCGCGTTACCATATGCGTATGCCACTTTTGCTGCAGTTGTCGTTGGGTCAATACCATCAACATGGTCTCAAATATGCGCTGATGGTGTTGTAGGATGTGGTGTAGTACCCGGTCATGTTCGAACAGTTGATGTTCCGGCAGCTGTCCGGGGGTGGCCAGACGCTTGAGATTTTCATCCTGAATCTCCATTGCCCAGTTGAGTAGATGCTCCTTGGGCGGCAGTTGCGAACATTGCTCCTGCGTGGGCAGGGTCTGCCGCGTGAACAGATCGCGCACCCTGGATGTGAGATCTGCATCGCCCTGAATCACCTCCCGCAACCAGTATGTCTCTTCGTAGACACAGAGACCGAGATACCAGGCCAGCGGCGCCAGGTCAGGATGAAAACTGCGATAGCAGTCTGCCTCGGTGTTGGATTCAATCAGGCCGGTCAGCATCTGATGGGTGGTGCCAAGTTGTCCGAGAAGTTGTGGAGATGTCATAACTTAGTCTGCTGCTACGGTGCGTACTGCGGCCCACTGGCGCAGTTGTTGGATCTTTTCGGCCATGACTACGGAGAGGGGCCGGGTTTGTTCTATCTCTTCCAGGATTAGTTCTGTATCCAGAGTCTTGTTCTGGGCCTGGGCTGAGTACAGGCTAGCCACAATCGCCTGTTCAATCTCCGCGCCTGAGAAGCCGTCGCTGGCGTCTGCCAGTAGCTGCAGATCAAAACCGCTGGGGGCAAGATTTCTTTTTCTTAGGTGAATCTTGAAGATCTCCGTCCTTACCTCGGGTTTGGGCAGGTCAACAAAAAAGATTTCGTCCAGTCGACCCTTGCGGATCAGTTCCGGAGGTAGTTTTTCAATGTCATTGGATGTGGCGACCACAAACACATGAGTCTTTCTTTCCGCCATCCAGGTTAGCAGGGTTCCCAGCATGCGTTGGGACAGACCATCATCGGAGCCGTCAGCGGTAATGCCTTTTTCGATCTCGTCCATCCATAATACACAGGGCTGCATGATGTCGGCAGTTTCCAGGGCATGCCTTAGATTCTTTTCGGTCTCACCATAGAATTTGTTATAGAGGGCGCCGAAATCAATCCTTAGCAGCGGAACGCCAAAAGTGCCCGCAACTGCCTTGGCCGCAAGACTCTTGCCGCCGCCCTGCACCCCGAGCAACATGATGCCCTTGGGTTTGTCCAGAGATGATGCCTTGTCGGTAAAGGCCTTGCGCCGGTGCTCCAGCCATCGCTTCAGATTGGCCTGACCGGCGACGTCGGAAAATTTGGCGGTGTCATACTCGTAGGAGATAACCCCCTCATTACTGATCAGTTCGTACTTCGCCTGCATCACCACAGCCAGATCATTTTGAGTAATGGCGCCGTCGTCTTCGATTGCGGTACGGATCAATCTACGGACATCGGTTTTGGTGATGCCGGTCAGATTGGTTGCCAGACGTTCCATGGCGTCACGATCCACCTTAACTTTTCTGTCGTGATCCTGACCGTCGCGCCACTGCCTGGCCTCTTCCTGGATCATCTGTAAGATGTCGGAGCGGTCCGGCATCTTGAGCTGGAACCTGGCGCTCAGGTGCCTTAACTCGGATGGTATCTGAATTTCATGGCTGAGCAGGACCAGGGTATGGGGCATCTGTTTATACCTTTGTGCGATCTCTTTGAGTAGGCGAACATGTATCGGATCATTCAGATATGGGTGGAAATCCAGCAGCAGGAATATGCCGGGACGGGATAGTGCCTTGATGTGCTTTAGTACCTCGTCCGGATTGGCAACGGAGCGTTGCGGATCGTAGTCTATTTCCAGTCGTTGCAATCCATCGGTGACCGACCAACGAAACAGCGGGTGTTGCAGACGCATACCCAAGCGGGTAAAGAGTTCTATTACCCTCAATTCCTCCTTGGACTCGATAACGATGATCGGGGTGCGGGAGTTCAGGGTCAGTTCCAGATCGTGCAGCTCTTTCATGCCTGTGTTGCTTGCCGTTTTTGTTGTTTGGTATCCAGTGATGTTTCGTATAGGCAAAGTACTTTACTTTCACGCCAGGGACAAGTCGCGTCTCAAGGTGTATATTTCGGAAACAACAAAATATTGGGGGAGGGTCACATGCAAGCGATAAGCGATTTTATTGGTATGATCAACGGCATTGTCTGGGGACCGGCAATGCTGGTGCTGATCCTGGGAACCGGTTTTTTCCTCATGGTGGGACTGAAGGTGATGCCATTGGCGCGCCTTGGCTACGGCTTCCGTATGCTCTGGTCGGGCAGGAAGGCTGCAGGTGCCGGGGATATCGTTCCGTTCAAGGCGCTTATGACCTCGCTCTCCGCCACCGTTGGTACCGGTAATATCGCCGGTGTCGCCACCGCCATCTTTACTGGCGGTCCCGGGGCCCTGTTCTGGATGTGGTGTACCGCCCTGGTGGGCATGGCCACCAAATATGCCGAGGCTGTCCTGGCCGTCCATTATCGCGAGAACGATGATCTGGGGGATCACATCGGCGGACCCATGTTCTACATCAAGAATGGTTTGGGTAAGAACTGGGCCTGGCTCGGAACCACCTTTGCCGTATTCGGGGCCTTGGCAGGATTCGGAATCGGCAACACCATCCAGGCCAATTCGGTTGCGGATGCATTGAACAGCAATTTCTCTATTCCTCCCATGGTAACTGGCGTTGTGATGGCGGTGCTGGTCGGATTGGTGTTGATCGGAGGCATTCGCCGTATCGCTGATGTTGCGGGTAAATTAGTCCCCTTTATGGCGATCAGCTATCTGCTCGCCGGTCTGGTGGTATTGACGCTCAACTTTACCGCTATCCCCGGGGCCATTGCCCTTATCGTGCAGCAGGCATTCACCCCCACGGCCGCTACCGGTGGTTTCGCCGGGGCTACGGTGTGGATGGCGATACGCTACGGTGTGGCACGCGGCATCTTCTCTAATGAGGCTGGATTGGGCAGTGCCCCTATCGCCCATGCCGCAGCTGCTACCGACAGCCCGGTACGTCAGGGTACGGTGGCAATGCTCGGCACCTTTATCGACACCATTATCATCTGTTCCATAACCGGGTTGGTTATTGTGATTACCGGTACCTGGACCGGAGGTGAGAACGGCGCGCCGTTATCAACCATGGCCTTTGAGACAGCCTTACCCGGTTTTGGTAGTTATGTGGTCACCCTGGGTCTGGCATTGTTCGCATTCACCACCGTACTCGGATGGAGCTTTTACGGTGAGAAGTGCGTGGAGTATCTGTTAGGCACCAAGTCTATAACACCCTTTCGCATACTTTGGGTTATGGCCGTTCCGGTCGGTGCCATCGCCAAGCTGGATTTTGTCTGGCTGGTGGCGGATACCCTTAACGCCCTGATGGCGTTGCCGAATCTGATCGCGCTGTTGCTGTTGAGCCCGGTGGTGTTCAAGCTGACCAAGGAATACTTTGCGGATAACTAGACCTCTTACTCCCTTCTCCCCTGAGGGGAGAAGGGCAGGGGATGAGGGGTGATTGCCGATTTTGATAGGTAATTTATTTTCCTTCCGCCTGCAACAGTTCCGCTATTTTTTTGTGTCCGCTCTCCACCGCCCAATCCAGGGCCGTCATACCCTTGTGATCGCGAATGCTTCTATCTGCCCCATAGCTAAGCAGGATCTTTACTGTATCCAGTTGCCCTCGGTTCGCCGACCAGATTAGGGCGGTCCAGCCTTGGGTACGTTCGATGTGATTGATATCGGCCCCCGCCAATAACAACTGTTCAACAATAGCAGAATGATCATTGGATGCGGCCAGCATGAGGGCGCTGTAACCACCCTTGTCCTCTAAATCAACGCCGGCCTGCGCAGCCAGCAGTTGCTTGACTATCTCTGTATGGCCGTTAAGGGCTGCTTTCATAAGTGGTGTCCACTGGCAACTGTCGCGGGCATCAACCAGCTCTTTGTTTGCCAGCAGATCTTTAATACTGGTTGTATCACCGTCCTCTGCCGCAGATAACAGCGTGGGAGCTGGCTGGCCATCGGTTACGGGCTGTTCGTCTCCACAACCAAGCAGGAACAGGATGAGGGTAAAGGTGTAAATGATGCGTGACATGCTCTTTGCCTCAAGATGATGATGCAATAGAAGTTAGGCCGCTACTGAGATGTGGGCAATGACCATTCGCAATAACGCATTGCAAACACAAATGGTGCTGGGTGTGTGTTCGTGCTATTGGTTTTGGTTGAAACGCAGTGCAACATGGAAATGCCTGCGCCAAATTAAGGACATAAGAAAATAGGCCCTTTAATTGCTATTTCACACATGGTAACCTCCCGTTTCTATTAGGGAATGGCTATGCCAAACCCCAGAATTTTTTGCCAAATACGCTCATTTATTTGGTCCAACATGATTTATGCCAAGATTCGGTATAGATAGATCGGCTAATCACGAAAGGAAATATCCCTCTAGGTAGTACGAAGTCTCTTCAAGCAACCATAGCTACTCTCATATGCCTCTTTTCAATCGTCAGATCCAGTCCGCGCAATCGTTTCTTGCCATCCTTTTCCTCGCTGTACTGACATTGGCTCCTCTGTTCTGGCGGTTCTCCCTAAAAGGCGGCAACGAATTCATAGGCCTTCTATCTGACGCCGGGGTCGGTATCCTGCTCTTGATTCTCCTCATCTGGAGCCCCCGTTGGCTCCGTGCCATTCTGGTCCTGGTCTTTGTGGTCTTTATGATTGGCGCCAACGAACTAGCGGCGGCGATGAGTCGTTACCCCACATGGCAGGATCTGCACTATTTGACCAATCTTGATTTCGTGAAGAACAGCACGGCAAGCCTGCGACTCTCATCCCCGGTGCTGGCCTGGATACTAGTGATCTCAGGGCTCATTTCATGCCTTATGCCCCTAAACCGGCCGAAGTGGCGGTATGCGCCTCTGCTGCTTACTGCTGGCGTCGGCCTATTGTTCGCACAGAGCTACCTGAGCAGTCAGAACGATGAACAAAGCGTCATCGCCCGTCATAATGCCTTGCATTGGTTTATTTACGATGCCTTTATTGCTCCGCCACCCTTTACCGCTCAGGATCTGGCCAACTATCGACTGCCGTCGGGACTGGCCCGCGTCGATCTTAGCGGTAAACCTCTGTTACCTAAGGGTGCCGCTAAGAATGTCCTGATCGTTGTTATGGAGGGGATGCCGGGCCTCTACTACCCGGACATCCGTAAGGCCATGGGTGTAGATTCGTATCCGGTAGCGATGGACAGGCTGGCAGCCAGTACCGAAGATGCCATGCTGGTTCCGGATTTTGTTGATCACAGCCATCAGACCATACGCGGTCTTTACGCGCTACTTTGCGGAGACTTCAGCAAACTTTCCTGGGGCACCCCGAAGGCAGTTGAACTCAGCGGCAATCCAGGGCGCGCCAAGGAGTGTCTACCTGAGCAGATGGCCAAACACGGTTGGCAGACTCACTATCTGCAGGGCGCAGGACTCTCATTCATGGGCAAGGATCGATTCATGCCCCTGATCGGTTTTCAGAATGTGCATGGCTACGAATGGTTCCAAGAGCCAAATCCTTATCCCTTCGAGTGGGGGGTGATCGACTCTGTCTTCTTTCATGGCGCACGGGACTACATTGCCGACCTACAAAAAAAACAGCAACCCTGGCTTTTGACTCTCCTTACGGTGGGCACCCATCAGCCATACGCCGTACCTGACAACTTGGTAGCCAAATATAGCAGCCGCCGGGTTGCCACCGTCGATCTGTTGGATCAGGCAGTGGCGCAATTCATCGACGGCCTGCGCCAGGATGGGGTGCTGAAGGATACCTTGGTCATAATTACGTCGGACGAGTCCCATGGCTCGGAGATAGCCGAGTGGGTTAGCAGTTGGGGGCTGGGGGTGGTCATGGCGCCTGAGAACAAAAAGCTCCCGCGGATCAAAAAGGGCGGCTATGGTTTGGTTGATACCGAGGTCTCTGTCCTTGATTACCTGGGTCTACCCATTCCAGCCGATCTGGTCGGCAGGAGTATCTTTCGCGACTACTCGTCGCCCAGGGAGATAGTCTCATTCACCGCCGCAAGACGGCGTTGGCATACGGCTGACAACCTCCGCTACGAGTGTACCAGTGACGGTCGTTGTCGGGTGGGTAAGGCAGACAGTCTATTAGGTTCGCCACCGCCAACATTTTTGCGTGACAAAGAGGGACGTAGGAACCAGATATTTTTGATCACTGAGGCCCTTGATCGCAAACTCCTGCCGCAACACGGCGTACGAAAACTGAAGTTCGCCAGTGGAGAGATACGCCAACTACCAGAAAAAATCGGCAACGCATGGTCGGATAACCTGGTCGGAGCGCAATACCTCGATTTTCCCGCACACTCCAAGGTCCACGTTGCGATTCGGGTCAAGGCGCTGCAGGCGCCTAAGGAGGGGATTCAACTGAGGTTGATGATCAAACAATGGGAACGCACCACAAACGATATCCAATATCCCCAGTTTCCGCTCCTCCACGCCGGTGAAGAGGCCAAGATCGAGTTCGATTTCGAAAATGAGACTGCCTTACAGGCGTTCTCTTTCCACCTCCTTGGCGAAGGGAAAAACTCCGGTATTCAGCTTCAGACCTTCGACGTTACTGTCGAGAATTAAGAATGATCGGCTCTCGGTAAGAGTCATCGTCTTGCCGCCTGCTCCAAACATCGCTTACCACAAAATAACCTGCTGGCAGGTTTCAATGAGACCGCCAGTAGCAGAAAAACTATCCCGTCCGGGATTCAAGATACAAAGAAGATGCATGGAGAAGTGTTGATTATGGATAATAGATGTTATGTGAAACACGCCTACTGTATTTAGTAGTGGCGTCATAGGAGGCATTCGCTGAGAGAAAATCCCAATCCCCATTTTTGTGCATCTGCTTGCACTTCAGCAGTGCGTGAGGAAACGACGTAATAAAAAAGAACCTGGAAATAGGGGGTTGTGTAATTTCATACATGCCCCAAAAAGTTGCGTATGAAAAATTTATAAAATCATATCTCCATAAGAAACTCATTTGTTTTGCAAATCATGATGCGTTCATCATACTTTCTTGTTTTTCTTAAGGAAAAGCATCAGAATTGATTTCCGGTGGTTTTGCAAACACACCGTTTTTACCCACAATTGAAATCACTTGGGTGCTGTGTTTTAACTAATGAATTAGTTCTATTTCAATTGGCACAGAAAAATTTAGGTAATAATAAATTCCGGCCGTAAGAGGCAAAATGCCAAAAAATTTCTTTGATGAAATGCATACGCAGAGTGGCGAGGTTCGTGATCCTTATGCAACCTATTCCGCTTGGCTCCACTCTACTCCAGTGGATGATTTGGTGCGGTCTCATGAACAGGCTGATCTGATTTTCAGGCGAGTGGGTATTACCTTTAATGTCTACGGTGCCGATGGTGGCGTTGAGCGCCTTATCCCTTTTGATATTGTCCCCAGAATAATTTCGGCTGATGAATGGGACCTGATCGAGCGCGGTGTTATTCAGCGTGTGAACGCATTAAATGCCTTTTTGCATGATGTCTACCATGATCAGGCCATATTGAAATCCGGCCTTATTCCCCCGGATCTTATTCTAACCAATGATGCCTTTCGTCCAGAGATGCTGGGATTAACGCTGCCACACAATGTATATGCCCATATTGCCGGTATAGATATCGTGCGTGTGGATGAGGAGACATTCTATGTTCTGGAAGATAACGCCAGAACACCTAGCGGCGTATCTTATATGTTGGAGAACCGTCAGGCCATGATGCGCCTGTTCCCTGACATGTTTGCCAAACATCGAGTTGCGCCTGTCAGTCACTATCCTGAGCTTTTACTTGAGACATTAAGCTCCGTTGCTCCAAGAGGGAAATACCAGCCTACGATTGTGTTGCTGACTCCGGGTCAATTCAATAGCGCCTATTTTGAACATGCGTTTCTGGCGCAAGAGATGGGGATTGAACTCGTCGAGGGGCAGGATCTGTTTGTAGATGAAGGCTATGTCTACATGCGTACTACACGCGGGCCGCAGCGTGTAGACGTAATATATCGCCGCATTGATGATGAGTTTCTCGACCCTCTCGCATTCAGGGCGGATTCGGCGCTGGGTGTGCCGGGGCTATTGTCAGCCTACCGGATGGGTAATGTATCTATCTGTAATGCCATAGGGGGAGGGATCGCAGATGACAAAGCGATATATACATATATGCCTGAGATTATAAAATTCTACTTTGCACAAGAACCTATCCTAAAGAACGTACCAACCTACAATCTGCGTAGGAAAGATGATCTGGCCTATGCGTTGGAGAATATGGAGGAGCTGGTTATAAAAGAGGTTCACGGTTCTGGAGGTTACGGTATGTTGGTAGGTCCGACCTCAAGCAAAAAGCAGATAGCTGGCTTTAAAGAAAAAGTTAAAGCCGATCCGGCCAATTTTATTGCTCAACCGACCTTGAGTCTGTCCACCTGCCCAACTTTTGTAGATAAGGGGATAGCGCCACGCCATGTGGATCTACGACCTTTTGTGTTATGCGGACGTGAAACCAGGGTTGTTCCTGGTGGGTTGACTCGCGTTGCTTTAGAAAAAGGCTCTCTGGTGGTGAATTCATCTCAAGGTGGAGGGACCAAGGATACCTGGATTCTGGAGGGGGCACATGCTGGGCCGCGCCGCTGACAATCTCTATTGGATGGCGCGGAATATGGAGCGCGCTGAAAATATCGTACGTCTGATTAAAACCAGCCGAACCGCAAACATGCTTTCCGAAACAGGTGATCAGGGTGATAGCGTGTGGGAAATGCCTCTGGAAATCTCCGGCCAGAAAGAGATGTTTATGCAGGATTATGGTGAAGTTTCAGATGGACGTATCTGCGCTTTCATGTTGAGCGATTCCAATAATCCGGTTAGTGTAAAAACTCTGCTTTCCAATGCGCGGGAAAATGCCAGGGCAACACGCCATTTTCTAACGTCCGGAGTGTGGGAATGTATCAACCGGACATGGCTCTCTATAAAAGATCTAAGCTATAGCGATATTACCAGAAGGTCTATCGACGACCATCTGGAGATGATGATTGATCGTTCATATATGTTCAAAGGAGTGCTGACCGGTTCCATGCGCAGAGGGGAAGGGCTGCAATTTGCAAATCTTGGGCTGTGTGTGGAGCGTGCTGATTATAGTGCGCGGCTGTTGCGGGTGCATTTTGCCAACGCAGAAAGAAACACTTCTCAGATGGGCGGTATGCAGGTACGTGACTATTACCATTCTATGGTGATCCTGAATGCGTTGAATGCATATAAGTCCTACCGCGAAACTTTTCATAGCAGTATTGAACTGGATAAGATTGCCGAGCTTATTATTTTGCACAAAGAGGTGCCGCGCAGCCTGCGTGCCTGTATAGATGAGATTGCAGATATATTGCGTGCGCTTAATCCCACCGCTTCGGTGATGAAGGAGGTGTATGATATTCAGTATCGGCTGGAAACAATAAAGATTTCACAACTGCGCCGCGTGGGGTTGGATCATTTTCTACTAGATTTTTCCAAACACATGGATGAAATCAGTCTGAATATTCAACATGACTTTATGATGGTGCAGTAATGAGAATAAAGATAAGACACGAAACCCATTACATGTTGGAGACGGCAGCACGGCGCGCCATGCAGTATCTGCGCCTGACCCCCAGGAATGATCGTAATCAGCGTGTTGGTCAGTGGACCATCTCTGGCCCTGAACAACTGACCGCTTGGAGCGATGGCTTTGGGAATATTGTGCATTTTGCGGCAGAACATACTGATCATCACGATCTGAAAATTCTCGTGGAAGGTGAAGTAGAAACCAAAGAAACCAGTGGCGTCCTCCCTCTGGACGATGGTTTGCCGCCTGGCATGTTCATGCGTGCAACGCCTCTGATTAAATGTGATGACAATATCGCTGCATTCGCTGACCAATATGGCGACCTGCGTAAAACAGAGGGGGAAATTGCTTTCTTACATGCTTTGATGAATGGTTTGGCCGATGAGGTTGCCTATGAATCTGGACAATCAACGGTCTTCTGCACGGCCGCTGAAGTCTTTGCCCGCAAAAAGGGGGTGTGTCAGGATTTCGCCCATCTGTTCATTTCATGTTGCCACCATCATAATATTCCGACGAGGTACATATCAGGTTACATCACAGATGGCGCGGGAGAGCCGGCATCACACGCATGGGCGGAAAGTTATGTAAGTAATTTGGGATGGGTTAGTTTTGATCCGTCAAACAGGCAATGTGCATCCGAGAGCTATGTACGCCTGGCCGTTGCTTATGACTACTCGACTGCCGCTCCAATCATAGGCGTAAGAACCGGTGGCCAGGGCGAGATAATGAACGTAGATGTTCAAGTCAATCAGGTACAAAACTAAAAGAGTATTAATAAAATGAGTTATTGCTTGGGCATGTTATTGGATGGCGGACTGGTATTTATGTCAGACACCCGTACCAATGCTGGTGTTGATAGTATCGGATCTTATCGCAAGACCTTTCTGTTTGATAAAAAAGATGATCGTCGTATCGTAATTTTGGTGGCTGGAAATCTGGCCATTACGCAGAATGTACTCAGCCGTCTGGAAGAGTGTGTAGAGTATGAAGATCCGGACCATAACATTTACGAGGCCAGCAGCATGTTTGAGGTTGGACGTATTGTTGGCTGGGCGGTGCGCGAAGTATTTAAAGAGGAAGGTGAAGCATTAAGGGCCCATAATGTAGATTTTACCGCTTCCTTTATTGTTGGCGGGCAGATTGACGGACGGCGCATGCGTCTGTTTAACGTTTATTCAGCAGGCAATTTTGTGGAGGCAACAGAAGAGACGCCATATTTTCAGATCGGAGAAACAAAGTACGGCAAGCCTATTATTGAGCGCGTCTTAACGCCACACACCCCTATTCCAGAAGCTGTAAAATGTGGGCTTGTATCATTTGATTCAACGATTAACTCTAATTTGTCTGTAGGTCTACCTATTGATCTGACCATAGTGCCACGGGACAACCTATTGGCAACTGAGAGTCATTTAATAGGGTATGACGATCCATATTTCAACAGTATCGGCAAGACCTGGGGCGAAGGGCTGCGCGCTCTGTTTGCAACTCTACCCAATCCAAAGTGGGTGCGTTAGCTTTTAGTCGACCAGCATATTATTCTTAGGGTGGATTTATCCTCTGTTACCGAAATAGCTACCTGTCATAGTGGATTAGATGGATGGCGGTACAGATTTTGTTGGGGCAGCAATCCACCTGTGCTTATGCAGAATAGCCTCAAGCTGTTATGTTAAAGCTGTTTATTTCTTAAACACTAGGTAACCCCGTGTGTCCAGATAAAAACCAGCAACAGAAAAGCCGCACCGAAGAGGTGACAATTCTCAAGCCTGGAAGGAATTGCTGGGCGCTTGAACCTGTAGAGCGGGCAGAGTTGCTGATTGATGGTGCTGATTATTTTGCCGCCTTCGCCGATGCATGCCATGCGGCCAAAAAACAGATCCTGATACTGGGATGGGATTTTGATCGTAACGAAAAATTATTCAGAGAGGATGGGCCGCACGATCAGCCGCATGGGGATGGACCCCAGAAACTAGGCGATTTTCTTGTGGCATTAACCAAGTGCAATGAAGATCTTAGTGTCTATTTGCTCTCTTGGGATTTTAATATGATCTACGCCGCAGAACGTGAATTCCTGCCGGCGCTCAAGTTGCGTTTACAGGCGCCACCCAGATTTCATTTCCGACTTGATGGTGTACATCCCAAAGGCGCATCCCATCATCAGAAGCTGGTGGTTATAGATGATCGGATCGCTTTTGTGGGCGGCATAGATCTAAGTCGATGGCGCTGGGATACATGCGAACATCTGCCAAATGATTGCCGTCGCCGTGATCCCAATGGCAAGGATTACCCACCTTTTCATGACATGATGCTGCTGGTGCAGGGTAAAGCCGCGGTTCGTCTTGGTGAACTGGCGCGGGAGCGTTGGAAACGGGCATGTGGTTGGAATATAAGGGCTCCAAGATATAACGCCGATTCTACGCCCTGGCCAGAATGGTTGAATAGTGGGGTAACAAATGCCCAGGTTGGCATAGCCAGAACGGAACCTAAGTTTAAGAAAAACCTGCAGGTTGACGAGGTGTTACAGCTCTATCTGGATGCTATAGCCTCAGCAACCCATAGCATATATATAGAGAACCAGTACTTTACCTCAGAGCGCCTGACGCAGGCGTTGCGGGATAGTCTCCAACAAAAGCATGGGCCTGAGGTCGTTTTGGTACTACCGCAAAAGACCGGGGGCTGGCTGGAACAGGCCACGATGGATGTGCTGCGATCTCGGGCAATTCAGGTTCTGCGAAATGAGGATACGCATAATCGACTGCGCATCTACTACCCACATCAACTAAACTTGGGTGAAGAATGCATATCTGTACACGCCAAGTTGATGATAGTGGATGATCGTCTGCTGCGTGTTGGATCGGCCAATGCCAGTAATCGCTCTATGGGGCTGGATACAGAGTGTGATCTTGCTTTGGAATCGAAGACAGCAGGTGACCATATTGCAGATTTTATTCGCGGCAGCCGTTCGCGCCTACTGGCCGAACATCTGGATTGTAACTCGGAGCAGATAGATCATGCGTTATCACAACAGAAGGGGCTGATCTCGGCGATAGAGTCCTTGCGCAAAGAGGGACGTAGCTTGTATGAGCTGGACTGCGCAGTACCACAAGAGGTAGACGATATAGTCCCGGATGCAGGATTGATCGACCCGCCCGAACCCTTTAGCTCTGATTATTTTGTGGCTCAGTATATCCCGGACAGTGGCAGGGACAAGGGGCAACTCAGGCTGGTTCTGTTTCTGGCCGTTATTGCAGGGCTTCTTGCCCTGGCAGCTGTATGGCGTTGGACGCCTCTATATGACCTTATCACGCCAGGCCAAATTGGCCACTATCTGGCTGGGTTTCAATCTGAAGGGGAAAAAATTGTTGTCGCTATTGGCGGGTTTGTTATTGCAAGCTTATTGATGGTGCCGGTGACCTTGCTTGCGGTTATCGCAGGTATAGTATTAAAAGGATGGCTTGCGTTCGCCTCTGTAATGACAGGTGCCATGATAGCTGCGTCGATCGGTTTTCTTAGTGGCCGGGTTCTGGGGCGGCGTACCATCGATAGGCTTGGCGGCGCTAGATTGGGGCAAGTTGGTAAAAGGATAGCAAAGAGGGGTGCCGTTGCTATCGCTATATTGCGTCTGGTACCCATAGCGCCATTCGCCGTATTCAATCTATTGGCTGGGAGTTCCAAGGTCGGTGTGCGTCAGTTTTTACTCGGAAGCTTGATTGGATTAGCTCCGGGTATGGGGGCGATCACCCTGTTTTCTAGCAGCCTGTGGCAGGCAATAACTGCGCCGACATTGACTAACATCATCATTGCGCTATCAATTGGTGGAGTTATGATTCTGTTGGCAATGGTGATCAAGCATTGGTTGAGAACCAGTTGATCCAATGCGGATTGCGACATACAACGTACATGATTGTATTGGACGGGATAACATCTACGATCCACTGCGTATCATCGGAATTGTAAAGGATCTGGATGCGGACATCATCGCCCTGCAGGAGATCACTCTGGACCATGCAGGTGAAATCCTGCAACTGATATGCGTCCATACGAACATGCATGTGGCAGATGGAACCATGTTTACGCGCGGGATCGGACGTTATGGTAATGTTTTGCTTTGCCGCAATAAAATCGATAGTTTTCGCATCCATGAGCTACCGCATCCTGACCGAGAATTGCGTGGCGTCATTCTGGCGCAAATCCATTGGGATGGTATGCCGCTTAGGGTATTTGCTACCCACCTTGGCCTCAGCCGAAGAGAGCGTAGACAGCAGATTATTCATTTGGCAGAACTATGCGTTGAAGGTGGTCCGCCCATAATATTGATGGGTGATCTCAATGTATGGCATGGGGGCAGCGAACTCAAGCCGCTGACAGATATTGGTTTCTCAAACTGCTCCGAGCGAACCTTTCCCACTTGGCCGCGCCCCCTGATATCACCAGATCGCATCATGGTGCAGCAACCGGTGGCTATTGATACCTGCGAGCGACACATCGCCGGCAAGGCGAAAATAGCATCAGATCACTACCCGTTAATAGCTAAACTAAGTCTACCAAGTTAGCACGAGCATACTGTGTGTCTCGGCGTTACGATACGGAGCGCCTTGAAAATGGAGTTAAATTAGGCGAGTCTTTGTGTAGTGACTTAATTTAATAAAGAAACCGTAGGAAATGACATGCATTCTTATAGAGAAGCAGAATATCCGATAGAAGATCTATTTATAAAACGCTGGTCACCGCGGGCTATGTCAGGTGAGATGCTGTCACCAAACGAGATCGGCAGCCTATTTGAAGCGGCTCGCTGGGCACCATCTTGCTTTAACGAACAGCCGTGGCGTTTTCTCTATGCCCAGAGTGACTCGGATCAGTGGCCTCTGTTCTTCGATTTATTGGTGGAGGCAAATCAGGTCTGGGCGAAAAACTCTGGAATGTTGATTGTTGTTATTTCCAAGCGCGCATTTGCCCACAACGGCAAACCAAATAATTCTCACTCACTGGATACCGGATCTGCCTGGCAAAGCCTAGCCCTGCAGGCGAGTGTAATGGGGTTGGTCGCACATGGCATGGCGGGCTTTGATTATGACAGGGCAAGATCTGTATTGAAGGTTCCTGATGATTTTTCGGTTGAGATGATGATCGCAGTTGGAAGGCCTGGTGATCAGTCGGAGTTGCCTGAGGATCTGCGAAATAAGGAAGCGCCTTCAGGCCGTCTTAGCGTTGCCGAGATCAGTTTTTCAGGAACATTCCCCGAGTAGATCCCTGGTTGCCGTAATGCCTGCATTATTGGAGCAAACAAGCCAACACATATATAAAGTTATATACGATTCTGGAGAATACGACTATGGAGTGCTTGATTGATCATATAGTCCTAAACGTAGAAGATGACAAAATGATGATCAACTTCTATTCACAGGTTCTGCAGCTAGAGACCGAAAGATTGCAGGAGTATTCAGAAAAGAAAGTTCCATTCCCATCCGTGCGTCTAAATCGACATACCATAATAGATCTGTTCCCTAAAGATATGTGGCAGGTGAATACTTCTTTAGAGCCTTGTCATTACCGTCTCAACCACATCTGTTTTTCTCTGGATAAAGAGGAGTGGGGTGGGTTAATAACTAGACTACAGGAAAATAATATCGATATACAGGAAGGGCCGGTTAAGCGTTGGGGCGCGCGCGGAACGGGTACTTCAATATACTTCAGAGATCCAGAGCAAAATCTGATTGAGGCTAGATATTACGAAGAGCATGACAGTGCAAATATGTGTTTGCTTGGAACATAGTTAGATATTCCTATTGTTAAATAATTTTATCATTCAAGGTTAAAAGGAGAGCTAAATGGCTAACGAAGGTTATCATGAACCAATCGAAGAACTTTCTGACGAAACCAGAGATATGCATAGGGCAATCATCTCTCTAATGGAGGAACTGGAAGCTGTTGATTGGTATAACCAAAGAGTTGACGCTTGCAAAGATAACGAACTAAGAGAAATTCTTATACATAACAGAGATGAGGAGAAGGAGCATGCTTCCATGGTCCTTGAATGGATTCGTCGCAATGACCAATTGTTTGATAAGGAGCTAAAAGACTACCTATTTACAAATAAACCAATAGCTCACAAATGATCAGTTCTGCCACTGCTTGCTTGTGGCGCATACGCTAGCTGTAAAGATAGCCTACATGGATAACGACTCAGAAAATATATTGCAGCGCGGCCTGGAAAGTATCCACAAGCCGTTTTTGAGTTTCATTCAGGCGCAGACGACATCCAGCCTCGTCCTACTTTTGTCTACCATAATGGCGCTGTGGTGGGCCAACTCAGAATATTCCGGAACCTACAGTAATCTGGTGCATACGTCTGTAGGATTTTTTATAGGCGAAGTTGAACTGCAATCCTCCATCAAGCACATTATGAATGACGGCTTGATGGTTATATTTTTCTTTCTTCTTGGGCTTGAAATAAAACGGGAAGTAGTTGCTGGAGACCTAGCTAAGCCAGAGAGCCGCCGCATGTTAATTCTTTGTGCCTTTGGTGGCATGGTCTGTCCCGCTGTTATTTATCTGTTATTCAACTGGTCGCTCGATTCCCAGATTGGATGGGGTGTGCCTATGGCTACAGATACAGCATTTGCGTTGGGTGTTTTAGTCACAGTAAGAAAGCGCATACCTGCTGGACTTTTGGCATTCATTGTAGGGCTTGCAATTGTGGATGATGTGGGAGCAATTCTGGTCATCGCAATGTTCTATACCAATGACATATCAATACAGCACTTGGCCGTTGCTTTATCACTTATTGCTATTCTGGCGATGTCGAATTATGCAGGGATACGTCATCCCCTCTATTATACGATTTTCGGGGTTGCGGCATGGTGGATGATGCTTAATTCCGGCGTTCACTCAACGGTCGCGGGCGTCATGATCGCTTTGACGGTTCCGGCAAGACCAAAGCTATCGTCGCGCAAGCTTCTTAACAAGGCAAAAGAAACAATTAGTTCCATGCAACAGGATGCAGATACGGTAGATGTGCTTGGTAGTCGCAAAGACCATAATCAGGTATTAGAGGTGCGTGACTATGCAGAAAAAGCCACCACGCCGCTGCGCCGATGGGAAGATGCACTGGATCTACCGGTCGCAATGTTTATCTTGCCCCTATTTGCGCTGACGAACGCAGGTATCCCCTTTAGTTGGGAATTACTTGCGGATAGTTTTCTGCATCCAACTGGCCTCGGCATAATCGTCGGTTTGGTGTTGGGAAAATTTATCGGTATATCAGGGGCATGCTGGTTCGGGCTTAGATACAGGGTAGGGTGCTTACCGGAAGGAGTTAATATCCAGCACGTAATCGGAGCTTCTTTCATAGCCGGGATGGGTTTCACCATGTCCACCTTTATCGCCACACTGGGCTTTGATGCGCAACCCGATAATCTGCATATTGCAAAAACATCCGTCATTATTGCCTCCATGCTCTCTGCAATTTTAGGCGTGTTGTTTATAAGAATTGTTGCCGGCAATGAATATAGCGAA
>JBNKSV010000037.1:0-21954 GCA_050297535.1 Sedimenticolaceae bacterium | reverse complement strand
GAGTCATCTGCAGACGAGCACTCCGTTAACAAAGAAGAAGCAGAGAAGCAGCGCCGCAAGCGCGGCAGGGCCAAAAGCGAGGCCAAGCGCAAGAAGAACAGAAAGCTGAAAAAGAACCTGCCGAAGATGACCGAGTATGCCGCAGACATGCCCATACTGCTGCACAAGGTCCTGAACGATGCCTCCGAAGGGAAGTTGGTGCTGAAGATCAAATCGGACGAACTGACCAGATTGCGCCATGAGGCAAAAGAACATCACCGCAACACGGTAACCACCATAAGCGGTGGCGCCATGCTCATCTCCGGTTCCATGCTGTTGACCCTGGGCCCCAGTATCCTGTTACCCGCCACATTTACTATCGCTGCGGGCGGGGCCTTTTTGGCCTTGGGCGGGTTGATCCTGGTGCAGTCATGGCTGAAGGGCTAGCGGTCACACGAGAATACCAAAAGCGATCCGCAAGTAACTATTCAACTAAGTTTTGGAGAATTTCTCGTAAATTGGCTGCAGGCCTAAAAACAAAAGCCTTCCCCTCTTTGAATTTATCAAGCAATCCAAGGTCAGCCAATTTAAGCAAATCTGTTCTGGCAGTGTCATAGGTTACATCATGCGACCGCCGATGACCCTCCACATAATAATCTGAACTAGGCTTCTTGAGTGCTCTATTCAATAGAGCAAACTGCCTGTGATTCAGGATTCTTTTTAGCCCAGGTGATTTGGTAAGCACCCTTTCAACAGCCTTTATTTCCCCCGTTTTTTTCTCCAGGTAAATAAACAGTTCCTTAATCGCCCTGATTATGGTCTCTAACTGATGAATTATAAAATAGGTAACATCATTATCATCAGTTTCCGTATATAGATATGCTCGAGTATATTTAGCCGGTGCTTCCTTAAGGATGCGGGATATTGAAATATACTCCATTGTCCAATAGCCCTGCTTCAGCATTGACCAATAAAATAGTGCCCGAGCTGTTCTACCATTTCCATCCTCGAACGGATGATCATAGGCCAACAGAAAATGTAAAACTATTGCTCGAATAACAGGGTGCAAGAATATATGACTCTTGCTTGAGTTGTTTGCAAAGCTACAAATGCTTTTGAGCCGTTCCCTTAATTCACTGGCTTTAGGAGGGATATGTATTATGGTTGCATCCCTATTATCGCCGACATATATTTCATCATCTGTTCGTAGTTTGCCAGACGCATTTTGGTTTTCTAATGTGTTTTCAGAAAGGACTTTATGTAATTCCAAGATCAATTCTGGAGTCAAATCTTCGCTAGCTATATCACTGATAAACAACATTGCACGATAGTTGTTTATAATCATCCTTTCTGACTTATTGGTTGGACGCCTATTCATCCGAATCATTTCCCTTGCCACATTTCTTGTTGTTGCAGCCCCTTCCAGTTGGCTTGATGTGATGGCTTCTTCAATCAATGAATTTATGAGATAAGTATCCCGCGTTTGGGGATTTGCCACCTGCTCTGCACTTTTTATTTCCCCACCACCATGAATATCAATCTCATGTAGCAATTGCCGAACTATATCAGGCTCGGCAAATACAAATGGATTGCCATTTTTATCCACGTGAGGAAGTGTTCTATACAAGGTCCTCCGTGCAATTTTTATGGCGCACCACCATTCCTCAGACGTAAAGCCCTCAGGTGGTGACAAATGTCTCAGCTTGTCCCAATGATGGTATCTGCCATCTGCATCAGCTCTGATTCCACTGGTAATTATCTCCGTAAGCCTCTCCGTATTGGAGTTTGAGATTTGCACGAATAGCTCACGAATATCAGGGGGAGATTGAGGAAGTTTCATGTTTTTATTCCCATTGATCTAACTACCAATTTACTACCAAAATAGACCAAATTGGTATTTGAACCTAAATAATAGCATCTAACTACCAATTTACTACCAAAATAAACCAAATTGGTAAGACGGCGCGGGAACGTACTTTGTAGGTAGGGAGCAATAGGGCGACCGCATGGGCGCAGTAGGTACAAGCCCGTGGATGGGAGAAGGTAGAATAATACAGGACTAGTTGCCGAGGATACGGTAGCTTTTGCAGACAACCACGAATCAGCGGCTGTACTTCGAATGCTCCCGGTCGGAATATTTCAGAATCTTGCGGGTAACAAAGTTGTAGACCGGTTTGACGTAGTTGCTCCAGAAACGTCCAAAGCCAGACTTATTATTCAGGATCTTTAGCTCTTCCGCAGTCATGTTCTCCCGTGAATAGCGGTTCTTCTGCTTGATCAGATGCCGGATATCCTCTCCCACGCTCCAGCGATAAATCTTTCCTCGTTTCTCTGAATGGTAGGCCAACTGGAAATCTATGATGCCCGCCACCTGTTCATTGACCATCAGCCAGTTCTCCGGCTTTTCCAAATCATTGTGTACTACGCCTGCCGCATGCATCTTGTCCAGCAGTTCCCGGGCGTTGACATAGAACTCCGGGCTCGCCGCCTTGCCCTGTTTCAGGGGTATACCCTCGATATAACTGCGGATGCAGACACCGTCGCCAAAATAGATCAACCGCGGCAACCGTGCATCCACCACCGACCCCAGGGCCTTGAGTACCCGCATCTCCCGCAACGCCAGATAATGGGCCAGCAGGCCGGCGAAAAAGCCGGTGCCGGAGTAGTCTCTACAGATAACCTGCTCGCCTGCATCTGTTTCCCGCAATTCTATCTTGCCGAAGGCGTCTTCTTTTAGGGTGGTGATGATCTTTAGTTCTGCTGGGTTCATGGTTTCGTTACGGCCGACAAAAATTCGGACTGATTATAGTTATCAGCGCGGACTATGCACAGTCTGACGCAGGAATCTTCAACCTTCTTGCTGTTGCATCGCCACAATCTGGGATACCGGCACCAGACTGATGCCCATGGCATCCAATTTAGGCAACTCCTGTTTCAGCACCTTTAGGGTCTCGGGATAAGGGTGGCCGATGCCGACCGCATAACCACGCCTCTTGGCCAGCTTCAGCAGTTCCCGAAATTCCCGTCTGATCTCTGCGCGGTTTTTTACGTGATCCAAAAACACATCCCGTTTTGTTGTTGGTACGCCATTTTCTAACGCAACCTGCATGGCTACGGATTGCACAGCCGTCCGGCTGTCTACAAAATAAAGCCCGTCACGCTCCTTTATCACTTGCATCAACCACTCCATTGACCCCGGATGTCTGGTCAGTAGGCTGCCGGTGTGGTTGTTCAATCCCTTCACATAGGGGATATCTTTCAGGGCATCTCTGGTGGTTTGCTTAAACTCTTTTTCGGTCATCTCCAGGGTAAGGCCACCCGGACCTAGACGGACGCCGGCCTTGGATTGCATTGGCAGGTGCAGCATTATCTCTTTTCCTGCAGCATGGGCCTTGTTTGCAAGCAGATTGATATGAGGCGTATGGGGAAGGAACGAGAGCGTGACCCTACCAGGCAAGGCTACCGCTTGTTTGCCCCGGTCCAATTTATCGCCCATGTCATCAATGATGATGGCGATAACTGGCTTAGACTTGGTTGTGGGAGAGGCATCCGTGGCAGATAGTAGTACTGCCACTGCGATTACTAGACCATACAATAGACCAACTGCTGTTTTAGGCACCATTATCCCTTGGGTTCGGCGCTCTTAAGCAAAGAGAGTCCTTTCAACAGATTGAGCGCCTCATATAACTGATAATCATCCACGGCGAGAGAGTTTTTCTTATCATCGGTTTTTTGGTCCGGCTGTTTCTGCTTGGCCCCGTTACCATTCTCCAGATGCCCGGAAAGATCCGCCTCTTTCAGGCCATCCAGGGGTGACGGTTCTGTCGCCTTGACCTCCACTCTCTGTAACTCTATGTCCGGCTTGATCCCCTCCGCCTGTATGGAGCGACCCGAGGGGGTGAAATAGCGGGCCGTGGTCAGCTTGATCGCCTCATCGGCGGTGACCGGGACAATCGACTGCACCGAACCCTTACCAAAGGTGCGATTACCCATGATTAAGGCCCGTTTGTGATCCTGCAATGCGCCCGCCACAATCTCGGATGCCGAGGCGGAGCCCTCGTTCACCAGCACCACCATCGGGGCGCCTTGCAGAATATCGTCCGGCTTGGCGATAAAGGAGTATTTAGAACCTGGGGTCTTGCCCTCGGTATAGACGATCTTACCGCTGGTCAGGTAGGCGTCACTGACATCCACAGCACCGTTCAGTATGCCTCCCGGATTGTTGCGCAGGTCCAGTATTAAGCCCTTGAGGTCGCCTTTGGCCTCGCTCTTAAGCTTTTCCACCGCCTTGAGCATATCTGCCGCAGTGTGCGACTGAAAATTAGATATACGTACATAGCCGAATCCCGGTTCGAGGGTGCGGCTCTTTACACTAACAATATTTATGATATCCCGTTTGATGGTCAACGTGAGCGGTTTTTCGGCCTTGTCACGAATCAGGGTCAGGGTAATACTGGTCCCCGGCTCACCCCGCATCATCTTCACCGCCTCAGACAGATCCATCCCCTTTACCGACTTATCATCCAGACGGATGATCAGGTCTCCGGCCTTAACCCCGGCCCGCTGGGCTGGCGTGTCATCTATGGGGGAGATGACCTTTACAAAACCATGCTCCATCCCTACCTCTATCCCCAGACCACCGAACTGCCCGCTGGTCCCGGCCTGCAGCTCCTTGAAGTCCTCGGCGTCCAGATAGGATGAATGCGGGTCCAGACCTGCCAACATGCCACGGATGGCGTACTCCAGCAGTTCGCGGTCATCCACCTCCTCGACATAGTCCTGTTTGATGCGGCCAAAGATCTCGGCAAAGGTGCGCAACTCATCCAGCGGCATCTTTTCCGGCTTAACTTCCGGCTTCGTCTCAGGCGCGGTCTTTTCCTCTGGCGCCTCCGCCAGACTGGCCAGGGGGTATAGCGTCAGACAAAGGGTGACGCATATGACTGTAAGATAATGTCGCCGCATAGAATTCGTACCCTAAATATCAATAATTGACTTTCAATATAATCCCTAACTCTAGCTAATAAAAGAAATTTTTGCTTATTTAAACCAAGGTTCAGGGTTGATCGGGTTTCCGTTATAACGCAGGGCGAAATATACGCCGGGCTCCGCCAGGCCGCCGCTATTGCCCAATGAAGCCACCATCTCATCCGCCTGAACCAGATCCCCCTCATTTTTGGCTAGGCTCTGATTGTGTCCGTATAGGGTCATATAGCCATCTCCGTGGTCCAGGATAAGCATCAGCCCGAACCCCCGCAGCCAGTCGGCAAAGACCACTTTTCCGGCATGGACCGCCTTGACCTCATTGCCTTCCGGTGCACTAATTAAGACCCCGTCCCATTTAAGTCCGCCGCGTCTCTCCGAGCCGAAGTGCGCCTTGAATCTACCCTTGGTCGGCCAATGCATCTTGCCTTTTTGACTGTGAAACCGGCCACCCTTGGGAAAATATTGGCTGTTTTTATTCGCCTTGGCCCGTTGTTGAATCTGCACCAACAATTTCTGTAACCGTTGTTCGTCTTTCTTCAGCTCTCTAAGACGCTCTTCATCCGAGGTTATGTCCTGACTCAAACTAACAATCAATTCCTTTCTGTTCTTTCTGCTCGCCTCCAGTGCGCGCTTCTCCTGCTGCTTCTTTTCTTGCAACTGTTGTAACTTGCGCTCTTCCGCCAGCATGGTCTGCTCGGACTGTTGCAACCTTTCCAAGGTGGCCTGAATCAGGTCCAGCTGCTCCACCCGGCTACGATTAAAGTAATCGTGATAGACCATCATGCGCCCCACCATCTCCGGGCTTTGTTGATTCAACAGCAGTTTCATGCGGTCCTGACGCCCGATAATATAGGACGTGCGTATCTGCTTCCCCATCTCTTTACGCTGGGACTCCATAGAGTTTCGGTTCAACCCCTGCTGGACCTTCGTCGCCCGGATGCGCTTCTGTTGCATGGCTATCTCATGATCCAGTTTTTTGAGTTCCTTGTTCTGTGCGCCTATCTTTTTTTCGGTGTTCTCTAGTTCCTCTTGCGCTGTCGTCCGGCGCTGTTGTTTTTTGTCCAGGTTTGACTGGATGTGCTGCATTTGGTCACGCACCTTTTCCAGTTGCTCTTTATCGCCCTCTTCTCCTAGGGTTACCGAAGAAGAAATAAGCAGGCACAGTGCAACTGCCCAGCAGAGAGGTTTGTTGAACCAGAGGGATGGCATGCCTTATCAGACCAGCTTGAGCAGAGACCGGCCTGTCATCTCCTTGGGCTGTTCCAGACCCATGATGTAAAGCAGTGTAGGCGCAATATCACACAAGGCGCCGCCTTCTATGAGTTCGCCTTGTCGCCCAAAGTAAACCAGTGGCACCAGGTTGCTGGTATGGGCCGTGTGGGGTTGTCCGCTTTCCGGATCGCGCATCTGTTCCGCATTGCCATGATCTGCGGTAAGCAGCATCTCTCCTCCCATCGACTTCAGTGCCTGGATGATCCTGCCAAGTGCCCGGTCAATAGCCTCTATAGCCAAAACCGCCGCCGTAAAGTCTCCAGTATGACCGACCATGTCTGAATTGGCGTAGTTACAGATGATCAGCTCATGTTGTCCGCCCTCAATCGCCTTCACCAGGATGTCAGTTACCTCTACCGAGCTCATCGTCGGTTGAAGGTCGTATGTAGCCACCTTGGGAGAGGCGACGAGCACGCGATCCTCGTCCGGGAAAGGATCTTCTCTACCACCATTGAAAAAGAAGGTCACATGGGCATATTTCTCGGTCTCCGCCAGACGTAATTGGCGCATATCCATATTGGAGATATATTCTCCGAGGATGTTTTTCAGTTCTTCTTTGCCGTAGGCAACCGGCACATCAAACTCTTCGTGGTACTGGGTGAGGGTGACATAGGCCGCAAGTTGCGGCTTGAGCTTACGCTCAAACTCTTTGAAGCCGGGCTCGATAAAGGCCCTGGTCAGTTCCCGGGCCCGGTCCGCGCGAAAGTTCATAAAGACAACGGCATCGCCGTCTTTTATCTGTATGGCCTCGCCGACCCTGGTGCCCTGCACAAACTCATCGTTCTCACCACGATCGTAGGCCATCTGCAATGCGGCCTGGGCGTCCGGGGCTGTAAAGGGTGCCTCGGCCCCGGTAACCAGATCATAACCCTTGCTCACCCGCTCCCAGCGGTTATCCCGGTCCATAGCATAATAGCGTCCCACTATGGTAGCTAACCTCCCGCCTCCGATCTTTTCCATAGCCTGCTCTAGCCGTTCCAGGGATGGCCCGGCGCTCCGGGGCGGGGTATCGCGCCCATCCAGAAAGGCGTGTACATAGACCTGATCGCAACCACGCTGTACCGCCATCTCGACCATGGCGTGGATATGTTCTTCGTGGCTGTGGACCCCGCCGGGAGAGAGCAGGCCAAAGATATGTAACGCGCCCGCCTGAGCACGGGCGGCGTCAACCGCCCCAACCAAGGCAGGGTTGGAAAAGAATGTGCCATCCTCGATGGCCTTGCTGATCCTGGTTAGGTCCTGATAGACAATCCGTCCTGCACCGAGATTAAGGTGTCCGACCTCGGAATTTCCCATCTGGCCGTCCGGCAGGCCCACACGGGAACCAGAGGTCGCAATCAGTGTATGGGTATTATCCGCCCAAATCTGATCCCAATTTGGGGTGTTTGCGCTGTATATGGCGTTGAATTCCTTACTTTCGCTATAGCCCCAACCATCCAAAATCAGCAGTACTACTGGCTTTAAACCGGACTTCATGATTCTTAAACTCCATACAAACAGGCCAACCAGACTACATTAAACCACCTTTCTGTGAGCCGGGCCAAGACTCGTTCCAGCCACGATACCGTTGGACAACCCCAGGGTTATGCTGTTCATAAATCGTGGCGGCTACAAGGACCTTGACGCTCCATTTATGTATCAAATACGTGAAAAACAAAGGCATAAATTATATTTTTCCTTCAACACTAAAACAGAGTATTATTGTATAATGTTTCTTTAAAATAGGATCTGCGGCATGAACCAAGAATTCGGCAGCCCCAATCAGCCCTTTAGAAGCATGGGGGACATGTCTACGGAAAACGCTTTTTCTCTCCTGGATCGAGATGAGGACGTAGAACGCGCCTCTCGCTCTCTTAAGGCTATGTCCCATCCCCTGCGTTTGAAGATCCTATGCACCCTGGGTGATCAGGAAGTAAGTGTACAGGACATCGTGGAGTATGTAGGCACCTCGCAAAGCAACATCTCCCAGCACTTGGCCATACTGCGCGATAAGGGGATCCTGGCCTCTCGCAAAGACGCCAATCGAGTGTTCTACCGGGTTAGTGACGCCAGGACCCTGAAGCTTATCGGCATGATGCGCGAGGTCTTTTGTCAGCAGTAATTTTCGCTCTTTCTCTCCGGCGCAAATTGACGTTTCTTCCATTCCAAACAGATAGAACGGTATTTTTCCATTCCGTTTTTCTCATTCCCAGGTAGAATGGGCGCTTTGCAAACAACCTAGCTTAACAAAATCACCATGGCACAACTTATTGAATTTGCTGGAAACCACTGGGAGCTCGTCGCCGCGTTGGCGGTAGTTCTGGTTTTACTCGCACAAAACCTAATGTCCGATAGCGGCAAGAATTCGGTCTCTCCCCAGCAGGCAACGGAACTTATAAACCGCAAAGACGCCGTTGTTGTGGATGTCAGGCCCATAGCGGACTACTCCAAGGCCCACATAATCAACTCCACCAATATCCCCGCTAACAGCATAAAGAACCAACTTACCCAGTTGGAAAAGCATAAGGATAAAGGGACGCCGATCATAGTGGCCTGCAGATCAGGCGGCCAATCAGCTGCGGTTTGCTCAATCCTGTCCAAGCATGGGTTTGAGGAGGTTTACAACCTAAAAGGTGGTATTCTGGCCTGGCAAAGCGCCGGTCTACCGGTTAGCCGCAAATAACCGCCCTCTTTCCATTATCAAAACCATAGGACCATAAAATGTCCGAGCAAGAGCAACAGACACAAAACGAGCGCAAATTCGACTTTCAGCGCATCTACACCAAAGACCTCTCCTTCGAGACTCCAAATTCACCGGAAATATTCACCATGGAGTGGAAACCGGAATCCAATCTAACCCTTAACAGTAGCGTCAATAACCTTGATGGCAATCACTTTGAGGTAACCATCACCGTTACCGTAACGACCAAGGTGGAAGATAAGGTGGCATATCTGGTAGAGGTAAAACAGGCCGGGATCTTCACCCTGCAGGGCTTTCCCAAGGAAGAGATGGGGCCAATGTTGGGGGCTTTCTGTCCCAACATCCTGTTCCCTTACGCCAGAGAGGTAGTCTCCGACTTGGTAAATAAGGGCGGGTTCCCACAGCTTTTGCTAGCGCCGGTAAACTTCGAGCACCTGTACGCCCAGCATATGCAGCAACAGCAAGCGAAACAGGAAGCATCCCAAGAGACGGCTCACTAGGCGTCGCGCAATGAATGCTATGGCCCCACAAATAGCCGTACTCGGTGCCGGATCCTGGGGAACCGCACTGGCCATCCTGCTCAGCCGCAATGGGGCCAACGTCAGGCTATGGGGGCTGCCCAACGAGGTAGAAGCGTTGATCACTGACGGGGAAAACAGACGGTTTCTCCCCGGAGTGCCTTTCCCGGAAAACCTGACGCCAATGATAGATCTCGGTGCTGCCGTATCAACCGCCGATGAGGTGCTGGTGGTGGTTCCGAGTCATGTGTTCCCTGCGGTCCTGAAGGATATTGAACCTTTGTTGCAACCGGCCGCGACCCTAAGCTGGGCCACCAAGGGCCTGGAAAAACCGACCGGCGAACTGCTCAGCACCGTGGCCCAAACAATCCTGGGAGACAGGCCGATAGGCGTGATCTCCGGACCCACCTTCGCGGGCGAGGTCGCCAGAGGGCTACCTACTGCGGTTACCGTCGCCTCCACCTCAACTGAACACGCCGAGAGGCTGGCCGGATATCTGCATTCAGATCGCTTCCGCGCCTACTCCAGCGACGACATCATCGGCCTGCAGATAGGCGGTGCCGCCAAGAATGTGATGGCCATTGCCGCCGGTATCGCCGACGGACTGAATTTTGGCGCCAACACCCGTGCCGCCCTGATCACCCGGGGTCTGGCGGAGATCATGCGCCTGGGTCTAGCCCTGGGCGGAAAACTGGAGACCTTCATGGGATTGGCCGGCCTGGGTGATCTGGCCCTGACCTGTACCGACAACCAGTCCCGTAACCGCCGCATGGGTCTGGCCCTGGCAGCGGGCAAGAGCATCGAACAGGCCCGGCAAGAGATCGGCCAGGAAGTTGAGGGTGTGGACGCCGCCAAGGTGATCTATAACAAGGCCAAGGCGTTAGGCATAGAGATGCCCATCACCGAACAGACCTACAATGTTCTATATCAGGGTCTGGACCCGAAGATCGCGGTACAACGGCTGCTGGAGAGAAGTCAGCGTCCGGAAACCGAGTAGCCCGTCTTTATCCAGACCCGGCAAACCCCTGTTGTCGCCAGGCCTCGTACAGAATAATCGACACAGCGTTAGAAAGATTGATACTGCGATTCCCCGGACACATCGGAATACGCAGCAACTGCTCATCCGACATGGAATCCAACATATCATGCGGCAGCCCTCGCGTCTCGGGACCAAACAGCAAGGTATCCCCAGACTGATATGCAACCTCTGCATAACTCCTTTTGCCTTTGGTGGTGCAGGCAAACAACCTCTGTTTGTCCACCGCCTGTTGTTCCAGAAACTCATGCATGCTTTTATACTCACGGACATCGGTCAGCTCCGCATAATCCAGACCGGCCCGACGCAGGCTCTTTTCATCCAGCTGAAATCCCAGCGGATGGATCAGATGCAGAGAACTGCCGCTATTGGCACAGAGGCGTATGATATTACCGGTGTTAGGGGGAATCTCCGGTTGATACAATACAATCTTGAACATTGATGGAATGACCTTGATGAATAATAACTCGCCTTTAGCCGTCAACTTCTGCGGTCTGACATTTACCTCGCCATTGGTGCTGCTGTCCGGCTGTGTCGGCTTCGGTGAAGAGTACACGCGGGTAAAGGGTTTTTCCAATCGTGATGTGGGCGCCATATGTCTGAAAGGCACTACCGGTGAGGCGAGGATGGGCAATCCACCCCATCGCGTCTACGAGACCGAGACCGGCATGCTGAACGCCATCGGGCTGCAAAACCCTGGCGTCGATTATGTGGTGGATAAGATCCTGCCGCAGCTAGACTTCACTGAAACAAATTTTATCGCCAATGTCTCCGGTTCCACTATCGAAGAATATGTGAAGGTGACGGAACGCTTTAATGATTCACCGGTGGCCGCCATCGAGATCAACATCTCCTGCCCCAATGTCAAACAGGGTGGTGCGGCCTTTGGTAATGATCCGGAGATGTCGGCCCAGGTAGTGGCGGCCTGTCGCAAGGCCACAGACAAACCCCTCATCACCAAGCTCTCGCCCAATCAGACCGATATCGCGGAGAACGCCCGGCGCTGTATTGAGGCCGGAAGCGACGCCTTCTCCGCCATCAACACCCTCATGGGTATGGCGATAGACGCCCAGACCCGCAGGCCCATCATCGGTAACAATCAGGGTGGACTCTCCGGACCAGCCATCAAACCCGTGGCCCTGCTCAAGGTGCATCAGGTGTACCAGGTCTGCAAACCGCACAACATTCCCATCATAGGCCAGGGCGGAATCAGCTGTGCGGAAGATGCCTTGGAGTTTCTCATCGCAGGCGCCACCGCAGTAGGAGTAGGTACTGCGCTGTTCTACGACCCATTGATCTGCAACAAGATCAACCAAGGCATCAGTGACTATCTGGCACAACATAAATTGAATTCTATCAACGAGTTAACCGGCAGCCTGCAACTAAACTCCGCTGATACAACTCTAAAACAGAAATCAACTTGTTGTTAATTTACAGATGAAAAACGGAATCAGTATTCAGATGTTCTACATAAAACGCCTTATAGTCTTACCCATAATCACACTGCTTGTTTCTGCCATCGTCATTACCGATTCTTTCAGTAGTCCTCTGGCAATTCCCAAGTCAAAACCGGCGGCGCCAGAGTTCGTTTTACAGGATATGACGGGCAAACAGTATGCACTGTCAGACTATCGAGGCAGGGTGGTGGTGCTCAACTTCTGGGCCTCCTGGTGCCCGCCTTGTGTGGAGGAGATGCCTTCCATGCAACGGGCTGCTGATAAGCTGGCTGAGCATGATATACCTATATTGGGGATAGGTGCTGGAGAGACCAGAGAAAGCGTAACGCGTTTTCTGGAATCAACACCGGTGGGGTTCCCTCTGCTCCTGGATTCTAACCTAAAGGTCATGGAGACCTGGTCCATCCCTTCACTTCCCGTCACGCTGGTCATTGACCCACAGGGCAGAATCGCCCTCGTGGCTTTAGGAGGAAGAGAGTGGGACAGCCCCGAAATATTGGAGCAGATCATCGCGCTGAAACAGGCTCAGTGAAGATCCATCAAGCCCATACCTGGGGCCTGGCTCCATCTGTAGCGATCGTATTGCAACAACAGCTGCGACAGCATATCGCGACAACGGATCGCTTCTAATTTGGTTTGATGTGTTCTATATAGCGCGGGCGATCCTGCATGCGCAGCCGTACCCGCATGGCCCTGACCTTGAGCCTGACATCCGTCCCTTCAAATCCAAGATCACAATGGGCCTGACCCTGCTCCTGCAGCGGGATCTGGATCATGTCCCGGTAGGTGTAGATGTTCTCTCCCACATCACCTCCGGAACAGACGGTCGGACACTCCGGCAGATCTCCATCCACCTCGGCCTGTTCAAAAACCAGATCACCGGCCTGCCACCACTTGGTCCGCTCCACGGTCCCGCTGAGGATCTTTATGATATAGGCCCGGGAAAACCTCAGGACGAGATTGTCACCTTCAAAGCTGATGCTCTCGACCTCAGATCCGGGAAGCTCAATACTACTTATCTCCATCATGCCGCTCCAGTAATGTTAGGCGGGGCATTATACAAACATGGCCGGAATTACTTAACTACCACGAACCTATTTGTCCAGATCCAACTCTTTGATCTTCCTGGTCAGGGTGTTTCGACCCCAGCCCAAAAGCCGTGCAGCATCTAAGCGTCTGCCGCCAGTATGCTCCAGCGCGGCCTCTATCATAATCGTCTCAAACTGCGGAACCGCTTCGTCCAGGATGGCCTCTTGTCCCATGCTCAATCGTTGTCGTGCCCAATTCCTTAGTCCGCCGCACCAATCTTCATCGTTCTTTGCGCTGCTCACCTCAGTATGCAATTCCGGCGGCAGATCTTCGATGTGAATCTCCTGGCTGGATGCCATGACCGTAAGCCAGCGCGCGGTGTTTTCCAACTGCCGCACATTGCCTGGCCATTCCATATTCTGCAGCTCTTTGTCGGTCTCCGGCAGCAGGGTTTTGGTCTCCACTTCCAGCTCTTTGGCGGCGCGGGCCAGAAAGTGTTTCATCAAGATAGGAATATCTTCCTTCCTCTCACGTAGAGAAGGGATATGGATACGAATCACATTTAGACGATGAAACAGGTCTTCGCGAAAACGGCCCGATTCAACTAGTTTTTCCAGATTCTGGTGGGTGGCTGCGATGATACGCACGCTAACCTTTATCGCCTCGTGTCCGCCGATGCGATAAAACACCCCGTCCGCCAACACTCGTAACAGTCTGGTCTGAAGTTCAGACGGCATATCGCCGATCTCATCCAGAAACAGGGTGCCACCATCGGCCTGTTCGAAGCGCCCTTCACGTCGCACCTGGGCCCCGGTAAATGCCCCTCGTTCATGGCCGAACAGTTCTGACTCCAACAGGTCTTTCGGGATCGCCGCCATATTCAGGGCGATGAATGGACCGGAGGCCCTGGGGCTGTGCCGGTGCAACGCCTGGGCCACCAGTTCCTTACCGGTGCCAGATTCACCATTGATCAAAACGGTTATGCTGGACCTGGCCAAACGCCCGATTGCCCGAAACACCTCCTGCATTGCCGGTGCCTCGCCGATGATCTCCGGACTGTCCGGGGCCACTTCTGTCCTGGCCGTAGCCGCCCCCTGCGAACACCTACAGGCACGGCGCACCTGCTCCACCGCCTCGTCCACATCAAACGGCTTGGGGAGATATTCAAACGCCCCGCCATGAAAGGCCGCCACCGCGCTATCCAGGTCCGAATGCGCCGTCATAATAATCACCGGCAGATCGGGATGGGCATCATGTATCTGCCCCAGAAGCGACAGGCCATCCATGCCAGGCATACGCACATCCGTCACCACCACATCCGGCAAACCGAAAGAAAGCTCGTCCAGCACCCCCTCAGCAGAAGAAAAACTGCGCACCTCCATCTGCGCCTTTTGCAGAGCCTTTTCCAGCACCCAGCGGATGGAGCGATCATCATCTATAACCCAAACTTGTTGTGCCTTACCCACCTTTTTTCTCCAATGGCAGCATTACACGAAAAACTGTTTGCCCGGGCTTGCTACTGAATTCCACCAGCCCACCATGTTGATGGATCAGGGATTGTGTGATGGAAAGCCCCAGCCCCATTCCGGATGTACCGGAGGTGACCATGGGATAAAAGATCCTCTCCCTGATCTCTTCCGGTATACCCGGGCCGTTATCTTCAATCTCAATCAGCACCACTAGTCGATGTCGGAGGTTGCCGATGGTGAACTGACGCCTGATCCTGGTACGCATGATTATCTCGGCATCACCTTTACCGCGTAGCGCTTGCGCGGCATTACGCACCACGTTCAAAAGCGCCTGGATAATCCTGTCGCTATCAACAAATAATTCAGGAATGCTGGGGTCAAAATCCCTCTGTATTTGCAGGCTGTTACCAAATTCCGCAACCACCAATGCGCGCACCCGCTCCAGGATCATGTGGACATTTACTTTTGACATTTCCGGCAGTCGGTGAGAACCCAACATCTGATTAACCAGCGCCTGCAGACGGTCGGCCTCATTGATGATGATCTGGGTGTATTCGCACAACTCCTTATCGTCCAGCTCCGCCTCTAACAGCTGCGCCGCGCCGCGTAACCCCCCCAGCGGATTTTTTATCTCATGGGCCAGACCGCGAATAAGGTCCCGCGCCGCATCATGCTGATTAAGCAGATTCTCTTCCCTGCTGATCTGAAGCTGACGGTCGATATGCTGCATCTCCATCAAAATATAACTATCGCCATGTTCGTCGGTAATGGGGATTACGCTACAATCGACGGTAACCGTCTCGCCATTCTGCAACCTGAGACTAACCTCCCTCTCGGTGAAAAGGCGGCCGGTATTCAGCGCCTGTTCCAGGCTCTCTTCATTCAGCGCCGCATCGCTCTGCAAAAGATCTCCGGCTTTATTAAGCAGCATATGCCTGGAGCTCACCGCAAACAGGATCTCTGCGGCAGGATTCATGTATTGAAGAAAGAGGTTCTGATCGAACAACAAAACAGAAAGGCTCAGGTTCTCCACAACCTGAGTTCCAAATCTATCCTGAGACAATGCGCTATTGGTCATGCGATTCTATTAGCAATAAATGAACCAGTTTTTTAAATAAAATAAATCGCCTGTAACCGACCTCAAACTATGGAGTTTTTGGGCAATATCCAGCCAAAATCTGATCAAAAAGATTATGTTTAGATAGGCACCATCACTATGCATATATATTGTATGCACTAAAATGGGGCCACGATAGGGTTCTGCTATTTTTGGTTGTAGTTTGGAGTATAGGTTGAAGGTCCGGATTTGTAGTTTTTATCGGACGATGTGCCGGTACCAAATTTATCCGCCCCGTCCTCATAGGTACCGTCGCTGCTGTAATCCTTCGATGGGTTGCTTCTATAGTCCTTACTATAGTCTTTATCGTAATCCGCCTTCTCGTCTCCGCCCTGGCTGTAACCGGGTTTAAACGCATTGCTGTTATCCTTGGCGGGTTCTTCAGTTTTATCCGCCACTTCCCGTTTTAGATGAAAGATCACCGTTATGGAACTGATCAAAACAGCGCCGTTTTGATCAATCACACTCGCCTTGAGTGTGTGGGTTCCGCGCTCAAGATTAGTGAAGGTAGTTGCTGTTTGGGTCATCCCCTTCATTTTTTCTTTACCGTCCAGATATAGCGTAATGCTGTGGCCTGGCATCAGCGCGGAGATAAGGGAGATAGTCACCGCCACATCACCACTATCATTGCGAATGGTCTCGTTCATGGCCGGCTGGGTTATAGCCATTTCGGTATAGCCAAGCGTATTTTTCGGTTTTTTTTGCTGGGCTGAAGTCGGACTGGCCGTTGCCGTCGGGGTGAAGGTGATAGTCTTGGACAACTCTACCCGCGTCGCCCCCTCCACTTCTTTGTCTGAATAAACGATATTCCCGTCTGCATCCACCCACTTATACACTTCGGCGGTGGCCGAGAAACAGAAAAACAGTAACAATACTGGTAGATATCTGCGCATGGATAAAGCATAGCCCAGCGTTAAACCGTCCACAACCAAGCGTTGGCATAGGCAACACTGTTTTTCCGACAAGCGTGACCTGAAACGCAAAACGCCCCCTTGCGGGGGCGTCATGATTGCAGCTGATATGTATTCCGCAGCTTATAGGCTGTAGTACAGATCGAACTCTATAGGATGGGTAGTCATCCGCAATTGAGTCACCTCTTCCATCTTCAGGGCGATGTAGCCGTCGATCAGATCGTCGGTAAACACGCCACCCTGGGTCAGGAAGCTGCGATCCGCATCCAAACAATCCAGGGCCTGATCCAGGCTGTGGCATACTGTCGGGATGCTCTTTGCCTCTTCTGCCGGCAGATCGTACAGGTCCTTATCCATGGCATCGCCCGGATGAATCTTGTTCTGAATGCCGTCCAGACCGGCCAACATCATGGCAGAGAAGGCCAGGTATGGGTTGGCGGTCGGATCAGGGAAACGCACCTCGATACGACGGGCCTTCGGGCTGGAAACCCAAGGAATACGAATGGAAGCAGAGCGGTTACGGGCGGAATAGGCCAGCATCACAGGAGCTTCGAAACCAGGAACCAGGCGCTTGTAAGAGTTGGTAGAGGCGTTGGTGAAGGCGTTCAGGGCGCGGGCATGTTTAATGATACCGCCGATGTAGAACAGAGCGGTTTCGGACAGGCCGCCATACAGGTCGCCGGCGAAGATGTTCTCGCCACCCTTGCCCAGGGACTGGTGCACGTGCATGCCGGAACCGTTGTCACCTACGATAGGCTTGGGCATGAAGGTCACAGTCTTGCCGTAGGCATGGCCCACGTTCTGGATCACATACTTCATGACCTGGTTCATATCAGCGCGCTTAACCAGGGTATCAAACTTGGTGCCGATTTCGCACTGACCGGCGGTAGCTACCTCGTGGTGATGCACCTCGGTCGGTACGCCCATCTCTTCCAGGGCCAGACACATGGCGGCGCGGATGTCGTTCAGAGAGTCAACCGGTGGTACAGGGAAATAACCGCCCTTCACGCCTGGACGGTGGCCGATGTTGCCGTCTTCATAGACACGCTCGGAGTTCCATTCGGCCTCTTCGGAATCAATCTTCACCATGCAGCCGGACATGTTTACGCTCCAGCGCACGTCGTCCAGGATGAAAAACTCTGGCTCAGGACCGAAGAATGCAGAGTCAGCAATACCGGTAGATTTCAGATAGGCCTCGGCACGCTTGGCCACGGAACGGGGATCACGCTCATAGCCTTCCATGGTGGATGGCTCAAGGATGTCACAACGAACGATCAGGGTAGTCTCATCAGTAAACGGATCCAATACGGCAGTGCTTGGCTCCGGCATCAGGATCATGTCAGACTCGTTAATGCCTTTCCAACCGGCAATGGAGGAACCATCGAACATCTTGCCATCGGTAAACACTTCTTCGTCGACCGTGTGGGCCGGTACCGAAACATGTTGCTCCTTGCCGCGTGTATCTGTGAAGCGAAAATCAACAAACTTCACATCATTGTCTTTCATCATTTTAAGGACGTTCGAGGCCATCTTTAATTTCTCCAGCTATCAAATTAGTCTTTAGTGTTTATAAAAACCATCCTGCCTAAGCAGGCGTTAAAAAAGAATGTCCCCACCTGCACTCGGAGACAGCCTGATAATTTCCCCTGCACCAACAGGAAGCGGCAAGGGTAAAAAACTTCTTTCTCTAACCTAATTCGGTAGAGAAGCAATCCCACCAAAGGGAAATTTCTCACGTTCTAAGCAGAATACATGCCACTTGATGCAGCGCATGCACCCGCATAATACATGGTTGCATGCCGCAAACAAAAGTTATCACCTATATCTCAGAAAACGGCCTTCCCGACAACTGATTATACCTAATGCAGCCGCTTGCAAAGCACAAATTGAAATCTTTTTTCTTATATCACTAAACTACAGTTTTACGCATGGCCACCATTAACGCAGCACACGTCTGCGCCAATAAGGTGCGCAAATTGCGCGCAGGCACCAAAAGAGTGCCTATCCAAAAAATACCTTCAGTTCTCGAAAATCCTTTTCTTCATTTAACGGATCCAGCAACCTCGAGTACAGGGCTGACAATTCACCCTCTCCCCCATAGCTGCTTAGGGGAAGATATAGATCAATATCTATCTTTCCGTCCCGGTAGTGCAGAATTATTTGTTGAATCTCTTTTGCCTCCGGGATGGATTCCCAACAATGGTTCAACTTTTTCACTGCCTGTTGCCGCAGCGGAAGATCTTGGGTAGGTGATCCGGCCTCGTCATCCTCCGGGTCGATGTGTACCGTTACATCACTGATCTCCGCCACTTCATCCAATAATCGGTTCATCACAGTCTGGCTGATCATATGCCCTTCGGTAACGCTCAACCAGGGCGCCACCAGCACATGTACGTCCATAGTAACCTCGCCACCGATACTCCTGGTTCTTAGCATATGAATCGACTCCACCCCATCCACGGAATGGATGATCTCCTTAACCTGATCTAACTCCTCCTGTCCCAGACCAGCATCCATCAACTCTTCAAATGCCGACCATCCCAGCTCCCAGCCGACCTGGGCGATCATAACCCCCACAATGACCGCTGCCATGGTATCCAGATAGGGCAGACCCGCCATGGTGCCACCGATACCGATGACCACGACTATGGAAGAGATCGCGTCCGAACGATGGTGCCAGGCATTGGCCTGTATCATCTTGGAACCGATACGGCGGCCCACTATCATGGTGTAGTGATACAGCCCCTCCTTTATCGCCACCGAGAGGATGGCCACCACCAGCGCTAATTGTCCCGGGTGTAGGAGTTGTTCCGGACTAAACAGGCGTACCACGCTGTCCCATACTATTCCGGCAGCAATAATAATCAGAAGAACACCCAAACCCAGGGTGGCCCCGGTCTCAAACCGGCCGTGGCCATAGGGATGTTTTTCGTCCGGGCCATGCTGGGCATGATGGGAGGCAAACCAAACCATGGCATCAGACATCAGGTCCGAAAGCGAATGTATGCCATCAACGATTAGGGCATGGGACTGAGCCACAAAACCAAATACCACCTTGAGTACGGACAAAACCACATTGATCAGCGCCCCTACGATGGTTACGCGCTTACTGATTTCGGAACGCTCAATGTTGTGGGTATGGATTGCAGACATCCGCCTTATTCCGTGCCTATTGTTATAACTATTGTGTATTCATCCCGCTCGGTCTTGGTCTCCAGCACCGTATGGCCGTTGATTCTGCTCCATGCGGGAATATCTTGCAGCGCCCCGGGGTCGGTACACACCGCCTCGATCTCATCGCCCGCCTCCAACTCCAGCGCCTGGTTCTGTACCTTGATAACCGGCATGGGGCACATCATACGCCTACAATCTAGCTGTACCCGCTTCACAGGATCCACTCCGACTTGATCTCCAGCGGCCCCATCGGGGACACCGAGACCGTACGGGTATTCGCCTCCAGGTCCCGTATCTCCACCTCCACGGAGGGGTCTTGCTTGCCCTTGCTGTAACGGGCCAGGATGCGGGCGGCCAATTCCAGATTATGTTCTGAGGCATTACCGTCGATCAGCGCCAGTGGTCCTGGATGACTGGTGGTCTTCAGGCTGACATATTGGTTGCGATAGCCCTGCAGAAAATTACCCTCCCCCTCTTCCCGAGAGATGATGATCTTAAAATCCGGAGCAGGGCGCAGATGCCGCCCCACCTTGAGCAACATGATATCGTCCAGCTCGTAACTCTTATCGCCGCGCGCTTGCCACAGGTCGGCCAGCTTGGCCGAGTACTGAGCGTCGGTCAGGAAACAGCAGCCACCGGCCGGCTGGGCATAGTCCTCAAACCCAAACTCCTTGGCCAGGGCCATTTGCGGTTTCCTGGTGCGTCCGCTAAACCCATACAACTTTTCCCGATCCACCCAGCCTTCCCGCTCCGGCAGGGTCGCGGGCAGGTTTCTTGCGCACAGGGGCCGCAGCAGCAGATCGTTCGCACCGGAGTCCCGCGCAATCACCGGCATAGTATCCTTGCGCTGGGACATGGGCCGCTGCCCAATCACCTCGCCGGTAATAATAAAATCAAAGCCATTCTCCTCGATCCACTCATGGGCCTTCTTGACCATGAAAATCTTACAATCCAGGCAGGGATTCATGTTAGCCCCGTAGCCATGTTCGGGATTAAGCAGCACCTCTTTATACTCTTCGATGATATCTATGATGTGCAGCTTCATCCCCAACTGCTCTGCTACCCACAGGGCGTTGTTGCGTTTGGGCTTGTCTCGGTCCTTTCTCCGGATGGCGTGGGTGTGCCCCTCCACACAGAACCCGGTGTAAAAATTTATCCCCTCGACATGTATTCCCTGTGCCTGCACCACCTTGGCGGCCAAAAGGGAATCCAGCCCACCGGAGACGAGGGCCACGGCCTTGCGCTTTTCAGTCATGATATCTCTTCAAATCTAAAACAGGAGTGAGATTATACTGCATCCAACGACATGAAGCGCATTCAGATACTAGAGCCCAGTTAATACCAGCGATGGTGATGGTGATGATAATAGCGCCTTGGATATCTCGGATAGTACCGATAGCCGGAATAACCCCAATATCCTGGATAATTGTAATAATCATAATATCCGTCACCCCAGCTATAATTGACGCTGCCTGAGTAGCGCGTATCCATATGTTGGCAAGCGGTGACGCCCAAACTGGCAGTCGCTATGAACGCAACAATCAAAATCTTTTTCATCGTAACATCCTCATAGACCGGAACTGCCCGGCTAGATAGCCGGGTGACCGCCTAAAACAGCCTTAGGGTTTTATTCTAGGGCGGACTCAATGAACCCTGGCTGAACAGAAATTTCGGGTGATGTCTTGCCAATATTACGTCCAGATACCATGCTTGGATAACCTGTGTTGTTCGACCCAAAGGAGACAAAAATGTATTTCGGTGAGCGCCACAATCCTGCAAAAACAAAAAATGACGATAGGAGGTCCATCCTCCGCCGCCACCTGATCTACTACCTGCGGGTATGGGATCTGAAAACCAACAAACTCCTGGGGCATATCATAGATATCAACTCCGGTGGCTTTATGTTGATCAGCGAAATGGAGATCCCGCTGCAACAAACCTTTAAGCTGGAGATCCGCTGGATCACCCCGGAGGAGGAAGAGGTCAAGATACAGTTCCATGCGGAGAGCCGGTGGAGCGCCAGTGATGTAAATTCTTCCTTTTATGACACCGGCTTCAAATTACTCGATCCGGTAGATGACGCCCTGGAACCGATACGCAAGATGATCGAAGAGTACGGATTTCAAGACTGAAGCGCGGAAACCCATAAAAACCCCATTAAAACGGCCTAGTTGTTGGCCAAGTCCGCCCTTCTGACGCTATACTTGCGCGTTTCTGGACAAGCAGACAAAAGGTCTTTTCCTTGAACACGCCAACAAATAGCAGCGGCCCGGATGTATCCACCTTCCAGGGCCTGATCTTCGCCCTGCAACAGTACTGGGCGGACCAG
>JBNKSV010000036.1:0-22263 GCA_050297535.1 Sedimenticolaceae bacterium | reverse complement strand
ACGTTTCGAAACCGTACACCGTACTAAGACCGGGGGTGAAATACCTGTAGAGGTTATCGCCGTCTATCTGCCGGATCCGCCATCAGGAGAACCGATGACTATTGCCTTCTCCATCGACATCAGCGAACGCAAGAAGGCGGAACGAGAGATTATAAAGGCCAGAGAGACGGCTGAAGCGGCAACCCGCGCCAAGTCCACCTTCCTGGCCACCATGAGCCATGAGATACGCACGCCGTTGTATGGAGTGGTGGGAACCGTCGACATGTTGTCCTACACCAAGCTGGACAAATCACAGCAGGATCTGATCGATACAGCCAAGGATTCGGCGGTACTGTTACAGAGCATCATCGATGACATACTGGATTTTTCCAAAATCGAAGCTGGCCGCCTGGATCTTGAGCAGCTGCCTATCAACCTGGAGCCGCTGGTGGAAAAGTTGGGGGATAACCTACAGCACCTGGCCACAAAACGTGGCGTAGAGCTGCTGATCTACTGCGATCCAAAGATACCAGAGGTCAGAGGCGATCCGGTGCGTCTGCGCCAGATCCTCTACAACCTGACCGGGAACGCCATCAAGTTCAGCAGCGACCTCCCCGACAGGGATGGGCATGTTGTCGTCAGCGCCACGCTGGAAGGGCAAAAAAATGGCCAGGCCGACGTTTGCCTGCGGATTAAGGACAATGGCGTCGGCATGAGTACAGAGGTGCAAAAACGCCTGTTCCAGCCCTTTGTGCAGGGCGAGGAAGAGACCACGCGCCGTTTTGGCGGTACCGGACTGGGCCTGGTCATCACCGAGCGTCTGGTCGATATGATGGGTGGCCATATTGAGATATTGAGTTATGAGGGAGAAGGCACCAGTTTCTCAGTTCACCTCTCACTGCAGATAGAGGAAGAGCAGCCGCCCCGTAACTGCTTCTCTGATCTGGGTGGAGTTAAGGTCCTACTGATAAAAGAAGACAATGATGTATCCTGGATGTTGACCAGCTATCTGCAACATGCCGGTGCGGATGTAATATCCGTAAATCCGAATGAAGCCATCAGTATCTGCCAACAGGCATGTCACCACATCAAAGAACCGGTGGTAGTAATCGATACCGAAGGGGATCCAGACGAAGCCAAGATATTACGTAAAAATTTACGTAACCAGATAAAAGATGTGGAACTGCGCTTCGTCCTGGTGGAACGGGGTCGCCGACGCTATGCTCGAAACGATGAAGGCGATGGCATGACCCTGGACTTGAATGCCATGCACCGGACGACGCTGGTAAATGCGGTGGCTGCAGTGGTGGGACTTGAGTCTCCGATTCAGGAACTGAATATACCAAAAGAGGTTATTACGAGTACTTCACTATCGCTGGAAGAAGCAAGAGAAAAAGGCAAACTAATCCTGCTGGCCGATGATAATGAAACGAACAGAAAAATAATTAGCCAGCAATTACAGCTGGCGGGTTATCTGGCTGAAACGGCTGTGAATGGCAAAGAGGCGTTGGAGATGTGGCGTGTCGGCAACTACGCCATGCTTATGACCGATTGCCATATGCCGGAGATGGACGGCTACCAATTATCCAAAACTATCCGCGAAGAAGAGAACCCAAAAGAGCATATACCGATCTTGGCCATCACTGCCGATGCCCTTAAAGGAGCGGCCCAGAAATGCTTCGCTGCAGGCATGGATGATTACTTAACCAAACCCATAGAACTGCATCAACTACAGGAGGCGATGGCACGCTGGCTGCCTGATACAGCATCCACAAAGATCAAAGAAAAGAAACAACATGACCATGATGTTGCGGAAGATATCTCTGATGAGATTGTCGACCCTCAGGCATTAGGGCGTCTGCTGGGAACTCAAGATAGAGAGATGTTGGACGAATACTATGATGACTTTCTGGAAACCAGCATACCGACCGTGGAACAGATGCGATCCGCCTTCCACACTGGTGATCTGCTTGCAGTTAGTAGCCTGGGGCACAAGCTGAAATCATCGGCCCGTACTGTTGGGGCCAACAGTCTGGCTGATTGCTGTCTGGCGCTGGAAACCGCTGGAAAGCATGGTGACACCCATACCGTGAACCAACATATGCAACAGTTTTTCCGTCTGTTTGATCAGGTTCATGATTGGATAAATCAACACAGCAAAACAAAATGATTTGGCAGGTTGCATACTATGGATGTAAAAAAATATCCAAATTCGGTTCTTGTGGTTGACGATGAACCCTTTGTACTTAAGACCACAGCAAGGGTACTGCAGCATTTAGGTTTTACCCATGTCAAAACGGCAGATACGGTGGCTGACGCCCTGAATATCGTCGCCTCTGACGAGCCTCCTCCTGTAGGCTTGGTGCTGACCGATCTCAACATGCCTGATGCCGATGGCCTGGATCTGTTGCGTCGGTTTGACGAAATGGGTTATCGCGGTGACATAATGCTGTTCAGTGGCGAAGATAGTCAGACGCTTACCATGGCCGAGTCCCTAGCCCGCGCACGCAATCTATCAGTGCTGGGCGCTATTGAAAAGCCGGTTCAGGTTGAGAGACTGCTTGAACTACTGTCAAATTGTAAAAATCAGGACATGTCGCCGATTAAGTCATCGGAGAGCATCATGGTCGCCCCAGAGATATTACAAAAGGCGATCCGGGACGGAGAAATCATACCCTGGTTTCAACCCAAGATACGCATTGCCGACCACATGCCTGTAGGTGTGGAGGTGCTGGCGCGCTGGCCTAACAGCTCTATGGGACCGATCTTTCCAGATAGCTTTATCCCAGTGGCTGAAGAGCATGGATTAATAGACGAACTCACCTTCTCCATCGTCGAACAAACCATCAAAATGGATGCACGGTGGCGACAACAAGATATTGATCTAAAGATCGCAATCAATCTCTCTATGGATAGCCTCCACAATGAAGGGTTTGTCGATCGCCTGGAAGAGACAATCACAAGATCAGGTGGAGATATTGCCCGCCTACAGTTGGAGATAACCGAGAGCCGTCTTATGGAAGATCTGGTCAACACCCTGGAGATCCTGTTACGCCTGCGTATGAAAAAGGTCAGACTCTCTATAGACGACTTTGGCACAGGTCACTCCAACCTATCGCAACTGCGTGACCTGCCATTCGACGAGCTTAAACTAGACCGCAGCTATGTATCCAATAGTGATCAAGATCGCACCAGGACAATCCTTGAATCTAGCATAGAGATGGCCAAAAAACTGGATATGCTGATCGTAGCTGAAGGGGTGGAAACTCTTGAAGATTGGCAACGTATAGCGCAGCTGGGATGCGATCAGGTACAGGGCTATTTTGCCGCAAGACCCATGCCCGGAGAAGACATACCGGAATGGATCAAACAGTGGCCAAGAATAAACAAAGAGTTGTTTGGGCTATAGCCTGACCCGCACTTGCAGGGCATCAATAATCACACTCAACTCATGAATACGGTTCACCAGACCTTCGTTGAGCATCTGCCCGGCAGATAACAATTTCACCCCGTGTCTGGCATACAGATCCTCCTGCAAGATCATGCCTGGTTTTAGAAACCTCAGAGAAACTGACGTGTCACCTGACTTGCCGCCCTCTGTTTCTTCACGAGGAACAGAGGCATGTACCTTCTTCTCCTCTCTCTTATTTGCCTCCGCAAGCGTGGCAAGATCAGTTTTAATTCTGGTGTAACCGTCCGCGGCGTGCAGGTGTGTTTGTTCCTCTAGTGCCTGTTCAATCTTTTGCGCAGCGCCGGCAGGCGTAACCGGTTTAACCAAAAATCCGTTTATATCCAGGGCAAGACAAGAACCCAGTACCTCGGTATTGGAAAACGAAGTGGCGACAACAGTGCGTAAACCGCGATCACAGGGAGCATCACCCATACGAATTTGTTTAATAAGTTCGATGCCGTTCATATCCGGCATCTGTATATCGGTTATCAGCAGATCAATTTCGTGTTGCGCCAGAACTTGTAGTGCGTCACGTCCATTCTCAGCCTCTAACACTTTATGGATATTCAGTGAACCCAGCACCTTTGAAGTAACTTTCCGTATAAAAGGTTCGTCATCGACCAACAATATTCGAAGTTGCGGAAATAAATCTGTCACATCCATATTGCCAAGCCTCTCGCAGGGGACAAAACCAACGCATCTCTACTGCAATTCTGTTATTTTCTGGAATAAACCATCAATCATAATTGTAGGTTAGAAATCTAGTGCATGTGCCATTTTATCTAGCCCTAAATCATTTTGCGTCGTACAACCACAAACTCTTACAACACTTCATATAAATACAAAAAAAATATAAAATCCGCTCAGCAATATCCACATTTCAAACAAACGGAGGTGTCCATGCAACGCAAGATCATCGCCATTCTGGTTACTGCCATCTGCTGCTGCCCCCCCAGCATGGCGGAAGATGCCCCCGAGGTGAACATGAACCCGGGACTTTGGGAATGGACAACAGAGATGAATATTCCCAATATGCCGCAGAAGATGCCAGCCACCGTCAACAGGAAGTGCCTTACCAAAGAAGACTTAGTGCCAGCCACCAAAAAACCAGGACAGGAATGCGACATAAAGGAACTAAAGACATCGAAAGATAGCGTATCATGGGCATTGACCTGCACCAGCCCTCAGGGACCGGTGGCAAGTACCGGCCAGATGTTTTACGACGGAGACAGCGCTCACGGCGAGGTCAAGGTGAATGCACAAGGCATGATGATGTCCTCCAAGATGAGCGGCAAGAGACTGGGGCCATGTGAGGAAACCGGGAAGAGATAACCAGTCATATCGAGCAAAAACAAAGGGCAGGTAGATTCCTGCCCTTTTTTATTTATTCCAGTCATACTCTCTCACGCCACTTGCCGACGCCCCATCATCTGTCCAGATTTCTTATCCAGGGTTTGTCCTGCCTTAACTTGCGCGGCAACTGGCTGAGTTGAGTCTTGGCAAGCGAATATCTGACATAGCTTCCATAGATCACAGCACAATACTCATGGCCGTTTTTGATAAAGGGCTGGGCATGCGCCTCCAGCAGATGGTCATGGTACAAGCGCTTAACACGGGCTTTACATTCTTTAAGTTCGGTAGATGCGTATAGCTGTATGGTGTAATTATCTCCCGGCTGCTGCGATATCCAATCATTCTCCAGATACTCTGATTTCTTATCTACAGATACGGTCTCTTTATGCTGAGCCGCCAACCCCTTCTGTTTAGGTTCTGATCCTGGAGTAGAAGTAGAGGATAGATCGACCTGCGTTGTCGCAGCAGATATCTGTTTAGCATCCAACTTCAGTTTGGATATGATCCGGTGGTCATCATAGGCGATATTGACGGGCATATTCCTATCCGGGGGAAGAAGCTGTTCTTTTGCCCGCATAAGCAACAACGCCTCCGCCGCCGGTTGATAACCCTGATTAGCCGCCTGTTTGAACCAATAGAACGCCTCTTCCTGGTCTGTCCTTACACCACTCCTGCCCCAGTAATACAGGGCTGCTAGTTGATATTGCGCCTCAGGAAACCCCTGGACTGCGGCTTGGTTCCACCAGTATTCTGCCATCTTGTTATTAACCGCGTCATATTTGCCTTGATGGTAGTTGTTGCCCAGATTAAAGCGTGCCGGGATAAAGCCATTATTTGCCGATGCGGTCAACCAACGCTTGGCATTATCTTTGTCTGCAGCGGATGTACCACCATCAAAAAGCACACTAAGAAAAAACTGGGCCCTTACATCGCCCTTTATTGCCAGTGGTAACCACTTCTGTTTAGCAAGCTCCTTGTCGCCACGTTGGTATACTATAAAACCATCCTCAAGCTGTCCGGATACCACAGTAGTGGATATCAGAAGCAACATCAGAGAGATGATTATTCTAGGTAGTAGCAACATCACATGGCACCCTTATCTTTGTTTTGCCAGAGACGGCAATTGATCAGATAATAATGTATCATTGATTTTCTTGCATATCACATCGCCGAGGTTACATTGGATAAGAAAATAGCCCTTTCAGTTCTTGGATTTGCCTTGCTTGCCATAGTAATCTTATTCGTAACACCAACCGGTAAGACACCAAACAAGAACCCACTACTCCCATGGAGCGTTGAAATACTGCCAAATGGGACAACCAAGGTATTAGGGATAACTCTTGGACAGAGCACTATGCAAGATGCACGTCAGACATTTAATGATGACGGCGAGGTAAACCTTTTTGTTTCCCAGGAAAAAAATCTCATTCTGGAAGGATATTTTAACGCTATCTTTATCAGTGGGTTAAAGGCGGACCTGATAATGAGTCTATCTCAGGACGTCAAGGCATTGGAGACCATGTACAACAGAGGCGCTCGCATCAATAAACTAGACAGCGGAGTAATGAAGGTAAGTCTGTCTTCAGAGGATATGCCAACTTCGTCGGCCGCTATCATAGAGCGCATCACCTATATACCAGCAGCAAATCTTGATAGCGATATGCTGGAAAAACGCTTTGGTACACCCACCTCAATCATCAAAGAAGAGAGCGGTATTGAACACTGGCTCTATCCAAACATTGGACTTGATATCGCGCTTAACCCCAATGGAAAAGAGGTATTTCAGTATGTGCAACCGACGAGTTTTGATGAGGTTACAAAACCACTACTAGAGTTAGAGCCGAAGACCGAACAATAATGCTAGTTGCTAATTGCTAGCAGCATCCTCTTTCTCATCCTTCTGCTCTTTCTTCTCAGGCATAACATCCTCATCCATAAGGATGCGGCTGGCATTACCATCCATATCATCGTACTGCCCGCTACGTACCGCCCAGAACAACACCAGCACAGCCACCAGGCCAAGACCTATCATTAGTGGCATTAAACCGTAGATCACTTCCATCTTTATTTGTCTCTGAACATTGTACGAATCCGCGCTGCATTGCCAATCACCAGCAATGAGTTAATCGGCATGGAGATGGCCGCCACCAATGGGGTGACAACACCTGCCATAGCCAACGGCACCATGATGATATTATACATGAATGCAATGCCGATATTCTGGCGAATTGTTCGTAAGGTGCGACGAGATAGTTCTGAAGCCAGCCTTACATCCTTTAATTCGCTACCTACCAGCACTATATCTGCGCTGGCAATAGATACATCTGTACCCGAACCCAGGGCAATTCCCACATCTGCGCGCACCATGGCCGGAGCATCGTTTATTCCATCCCCTACCATGGCAACCTTATGCCCGCCAGATTGTAACTCTTTGATTTTTTTATCTTTGTCTTCAGGCAAGACCTCGGCCAGCACCTCCATACCGCCCAAACGCTGCGCCAGGGACTCAGCCGTACGCTGACGATCACCGCTGATCATAGTAAGCTGCATGCCACTCTGTTTCAGGTCAGCTATCAATTCCGGAGCATCCGGGCGCATCCGGTCCTCTACCGCAAACAAGGCCAGCTCTTTACCATCTATGGCGCAATGCAAGGAACCAATGCCAAGCTGATCATATCCCTGCTGCGCAGATTCTAGCCCGCTGGCACGTTCAACATTGCATAGATCCATCCATTTTGATGTTCCGGCCACAATATTGTGTCCGTCAACCACGGCAGATATTCCAAACCCAGGTTTACCCTGAAAGTTTTCCACTGATAGCTCAGATGTAATCTCAGCATTTTCAGCGCATTCCAGAATGGCCGCAGCAATGGGGTGTTCGGAATAGCGCTCTGCCGCTGCCATATAGGAAAGCACTCTGCCAACATCTGCATGCATCTCTTCACCTGGCTTCCAAACCAATTCGGACAGATGGATGGAACTAACCGCCATATGTCCTTCAGTAAGGGTGCCAGTCTTATCAAACACAAAATGGCTGATAGATGAGAGCGTTTCCAACACCTCGCCGGTCTTCACCAGAATGCCGCGCCTGGCCCCAAGGCCGGATGCAACGGCAATAGACAGCGGCGTGGCAAGACCGAAGGCGCAAGGGCAGGTAATAATCAGAACGGCAGTTGACGCCATCAGCGCCAACTCAAAATCTGTACCTATCCACCAAATAAAGGTCAATGTAGCCAGCCCCAGTGTTATAGCAACAAACCATGGAACAATCCTGTCTGCTATGTGCTGAATGGGTGCCTTGCTGGCCTGGGCCTCTTCGACCAGATGGATGATGCGACCCAGCGCCGTATCCTTAAGCAATCCCTCAACCTGAATAAAAAGCACACCGTTCTTGTTTATGGTACCGGCTGAAACGCTGTCCCCAGGCACCTTACTGACGGCCTCGGACTCACCGGTAAGCATGGATTCATCCACACTACTGTTACCGTCCGCAACTGTGCCGTCTACCGGTATGCTTTCACCTGGCCTGACCAGCACCTGTTCCCCAATCTTTACTGAACGGATAGGTACGATCTCTTCTTTCCCATCCCGCTGTACAGTGGCAACCTTTGGTTGCAAATCCAACAGGCGTTGCGTGGATGCCAGCGCCTGTCGCTTGGAGATTGCCTCAAGATACCTACCAACCAGGATCACAAACAGAAAATTCACTACCGTATCAAAATAGACATCGCCCACCACACTCCCGGTAGCGGTTACATATACCGAATAGAGATAGGTTGTGCTTGCGCCTATAGCTATGGGCAGATCCATACCCAGATGCAGGTGTTTAAGGCTAGTCCAGGCAGACTTGTAAAAGGGGTAACCTGAATAGAGTAGCGTCGGCGTTGCCAATGCCATGCCGGCCCAGTGAAATAACTGTCGGAACTCACCCTCATCGGCCCCGCCATACAGAGCGATCGAAATCCACATCAGGTTCATCATGGCAAAACCTGCAAACGCCATGCGATAAAGCAGATGCCGGTTCTGATATTTAACAGAATCTTCACCCTTCAGTGGATCATAAGGCACGGATGCGTAACCCACATCACCAAGTCTTCGCATTATCTTAGAAAGATTGATCTGCTGATTATTCCATTTCAGCTTTAGGCGCCTGGAAGTGAGGTTTACCTCCGCCTTTTCCACGCCAGGCATTGGACGCAAACTATTCTCGATTAGCCATACGCAGGCAGCACAGTGTATCCCTTCCACCAACAGATTGATTTCACGACAATCCTCCAGAGAATCGACGTACTCTTCCTGTACCTCATCTATATCGTAAAGAGCCAGCTGTTCCGGAATCTTTGGTGGTGGCGCCATGCTCCCATCCTCGGGAGTGCGTTTGTAGAATCCTTCCAGACCTGCGGCATAAATAGCTTCGCACACAGATTTGCAACCATGGCAACAGAAGTAACGGGGGGCCCCATCTATTACCGCGCTAACCTCTACCCCTGGAGGGTTAGGAAGATCACAATGGAAACAGTGGGAGATATCTTCTTCGTGTCGAACAGATTCACTCATGAACAGAGTTTACCATCTGCATGCTTGTTCCTTCTATAGAAACTATCTCTTCACCACCTCAATCCGTTGTGGAAAATTAATCTCATGGTCCTTGAAAGGGACTGTTACCAGTACATCCCATACTCCTGGCATGGAAAAATTCACAGCCACTTCATACAGACCATCATCAATACGCTGCAAAGGTAGGGAAAAATCCTTTGACGCATCGGAAGGACGATACACATAAAACATGACCGAATCTTGATTTAACGGCTTACCTTCAGCGTCCATCAAAGCAACGTTAATAATGTGCTGCTTTGACATTTCGATAGACTCAGGAGCCCTCAGTTCCATCTTCCAGCCAGGGTCCTGAGCCATACGCTTCAGCATGTTCTTTTCGTAATCTTCACCACGCTCATAGTAATTGTCTACCACTAATCCCGGGCCACCACCCGACGTAAGATAGATCATAAATGCATTAGCCATGATAAAGGCTATCAGCAGCCCCATCCAACCAATGAACCAGGGATTGCGCCATGGTGAATTCGACTTAGTCATGCGTAACTCCAACTAATTTACTGGCCCGAAAAATACACTCTCACGGGAGGAAGAAAAAACAGCATTATCCTCACTAACACCTTCAACACTAAAAACAACAGGGGTGGATTCTTGCTTTATGCTCTCTTTCGGAACACTGACAAATACCGTCTTAGGCATAATACTGCCCGGTGAAACATGCAGTTTTTGTTCTGCCCCAGTCAATACCAAACCATCCTGGCCTGACGCTGTGATCTTTACCTGCATATCAGAGGTTGTCTTGTTCAACACCTTCAAGGTGTACTTGTTACGGATAGAACCGTCGCTATTAATCACGTACAGAGGTAGTCTTGAGTGCAGCACCTTCAGCTCCACCGCGTCGAGCGTACTGAGACCAAAGGTAATACCAAGCAAGGCAATAGTAAGGATTGTGGTATACACTATAACCCTTGGGCGTTTATATATCGGCGGGTTTATCTTACCTTCCAGCTCATCATATGAGGCATACCTGACTAGGCCCCTCTCAATCCCGACTTTGTCCATAACCGCGTCACAGGCATCAATACACAGACCACACATGATGCAGCCCTCTTGTTGCCCATGGCGTATATCCACCCCGGTCGGACAAACCGCTATACACTGATTACAATCAACGCAGTCGCCCTGAGAACTGGCATCCTGGCCTTTTTTCCTTCTGCCACGCGGTTCGCCACGGTTAAAATCATACGTTGGCACGACGGTAGTCTTATCCACCATCACGCCTTGAATACGTGCATAGGGGCATAGCCAGAAACAAACCTGTTCCCGCATATGTCCAGCTAGTACCACCGTGCCTACCGTAAACAACATTATGGTGGTTAGGGCTACACCGCTTAATTGGAAACTAAGTATATCGCCCCACAAGGCATAAGCATCGGTAAACCAGGCCACAAAGCTTATACCAGTCAGCACAGCTACTATTGTCCACAGGACATGTTTAAAAAACTTTATGCCGATTTTTTTGAGGCCCCAAGGCGCCTCGTCCAGCTTGCGACGTGCCTGTGCCGAACCCTCCAGTTTATCTTCAATCCAGGTAAAGACATCTGTCCAGACCGTTTGAAAACAGAAGTAGCCGCAATATACACGTCCCACAGTGGCCGTTAATACTGCCAGAAGGATAGCAAAGAACAACAACACCAGGGACAACATCCAGAAGTCCTGAGGAAGAACCGTGATATTAAATATATGGAATTTACGGTCAGGAATATCAAACAATACAGCCTGCCTATCCCCCAAACGCAGATAAGGGCCCAAGAAAAACAACACCCACACAGACGATGTTAGCCACTTAATAGTTCTCCATTTCCCAGGGATGCGTTTGGCATGGATAGTCTGACCACCAGTGTTTAATTCCCAATGCCCAGCCTCATCATATAGCTCATCAAAAGCTGAACCATTTTCTTCTTTCTGATCAGTGCTCACGTAGGATCTCCCAATAAGCCAATTTTAACTCAGTCGCTGAACATTCAGGGACTAGACCGATGCGCTCAGTCTATCCAATTTCCCAATTCACCCCAATGCGTATTCTCAACCAGCAGCTTATATAACTACATGACCAATATGAAATATGTCTTTGCCTAACGCCCTGACGGGAATGGAATGAGATTGAAGAAATAAAACATAAAATCCCACAAATGGGCCGAAAAAACACACGACCCACAGCAACAGTGCAGTTTATCCCGTAAACAATGCGTTTTTCAATAGTTACCGAGTGAAACACCACAAGAAAAGGGGAGCAATTTGCGCCCCTTCTTTATATTACATAGTGGTTACTAAATATTTACTTTTTATGACTGGCCGCATCTCTATCCATCAGCTTTTTCGCCTTGAACCCAAGATACACAACGATAACGCCACTGAACACAGCCGAAATCAATGCTCCCCAAAATACCGCGTCAAAATTTGTCATGGCTTCACCTCTTATTAGCTAGTGCCCGGTAAGAAGAGTCTTACCGGGCAATATCGGAAGAATCAAACCTTACTTACCGCCACCAAACCTATAGACGTAAACGGCCAGCTTCTTGATATCATCCTCAGAGAGCCTGTTACCAAAGGTTGGCATCTCAGCCTGACGGGTTAATGGATCATTCGCGGCATTCACGCCATGAGTGATAGTGTATTTAGCACTGGCCAGCTTATCGGCCTCATCAAAACGCCAAATAGCATCGGTCAGGTTGGCTGAACCAAGTACATTCATACCCTTTGCGTCCATGCCATGACATGCAACACACCCTTTCTCAGTAAAAAGGGCTTTACCGGCCGGATCGTCACTACCTTCACTCAAACTAACAGCATAGGCCGCCAAGGTATCTATCTCAGCCTCAGACAAGATACTGCCGTGTGCCGGCATACCTGCTGAAGGTATGACAGCGTTAGGACCACGACCATTGGCGATAGTCTGAACGATGGTGTCAATATCACCGCCCCACAGCCAATCATTGTCCTGCAACGATGGGTAACCAGACTCAGCTCCCTTGCCCGCAGTGCTGGTGGTGCCCTGACCTGCAGAACCATGACAAGCAGCACAGTTATCACCGAACAGCACCTTACCGGCACCGGCACCGTCACCGTGACTGATGTACTCGGACAACTCAGCATCAGCCAGGATCTCTTTGGCGCTCATGCCAGCGATCCTATCTTCATAAGGGGCACGCACCGCTTCTACTTCGGCTACGCCCTTGTTGTACTCCTCCATCTGCGTCCAGCCAGTCACACCCTGGTTGTAACCTTTACCTTGGAAGGTTGGCCACTGAGGGTAGATGATACCGTAGCAGATTACCAAGGCGATTGATGCATAGAAGCACATCATCCACCAGGCAGGTGGCGGGTTGGATAACTCTCTCAGGTCATCGTCCCAAACGTGTCCTGTGTTATTTTCACCCGGAAATGGATTATGTTCCGCCATTTTATTCTCCAGTATTCAGTTATTCATCGTCTATCGGCATGTTTTTATACGACTCTAGCCTTTCTTTATTCTTTGGTCTGAGTGCGTATACGTACAAGCCGATCATCAGGAAGAAGATGACTACCGTTATGATGGTACCAATCCAATCATTGGTAGTCATCGCTTCCCAGTCTGTGCGAAAGTAATCGATCAAACTACTCACGATATACCTTACTCTCATCCAACTTAGCCATGGTGCCAAGAACCTGGAGGTAAGCAACTACGGCATCCTCCTCAGTCTTGCCGGCTAATTCAGCAGGAGAGTTTTCAATATCCGCATCGGTGTAAGGAACACCCAACAACCGCATACCCTTCATGTGAGCTACCATCCTATTCTCATCAAGGGCACTTTCCTCCAGCCACGGGTAATTTGGCATAACTGACTCAGGAACAACCGAGCGCGGAGCACGCAAGTGCTTACGATGCCAAGAGTCTGAGTACTTACCACCTAAACGAGCCAGGTCAGGACCGGTACGCTTGGATCCCCACTGGAACGGATGGTCATACATAGACTCCGATGCCAAAGAGTAATGTCCATAGCGCTCTTTCTCATCACGGAACGGACGCACCATCTGTGAATGACAAAGGTAGCATCCCTCACGCCGGTAAACGAAACGCCCATACAATTCGAGCGCCGTGTACGGACGTACACCATCACCAGCCTTGTGGTCAGCCAGGGTCTGTCCCTCTGCACGCTGCCAGACGATCTCTGGAAACTTATTAGATTCCATGGTGTTACCGATGAAGAACAGCGGCACAATTTCCACGATACCGCCTACCGTAAGGATGATTGCCAGGATGATGGCAAATCCCGCTATGTTTCTTTCTAACTTATCTTGTATTGCCATGTTTATATTCCCCTAGGCCGTTGCAGCAGCAGCACGTGCCTGCTCTATGCTGCCCTGAGAAATGGATTTAACAGCAGTCATTACCACATTAACCGCCATCAGAACACAACCTATGAAGAAGATACCGCCACCTACCAGACGCATCACATAGTATGGATGCATGGCTTCGACAGATTCCGCAAAGGTGTACGCCAGAGTGCCATACTCATCATAGGCACGCCACATCAGACCTTGCATAATGCCGGACACCCACATGGCAACGATGTAGATCACCGTTCCTATGGTAGCGGTCCAGAAATGTGCATTGATCAGTTTGTTGGACCACATCTCAACATGGAACACACGGGTCATAAGATGGTAGATAGCACCCATACCAACCATGGCTACCCAACCCAAAGCACCGGAGTGTACGTGACCAACGGTCCAGTCAGTGTAGTGAGAGAGGGCATTAACGGTCTTGAGTGACATCACAGGACCTTCGAAGGTCGACATGGCATAGAAGGCCAGTGAGATGATCAAGAAGCGTAGAACGTAGTCGGTACGCAGCTTATCCCAAGCACCAGACAGGGTCATCATGCCGTTCACAGCACCACCCCAGGACGGGATGATCATAGCCATAGAGATACTGGCACCGAGAGAACCAGTCCAATCTGGCAGAGCAGTGTACTGCAGATGGTGAGGCCCCAACCAAACATAACCGAACATCAGAGCCCAGAAGTGGATCACTGACAGACGATATGAGTAGACAGGACGGCCAGCCTGCTTAGGTACGAAGTAGTACATGATGCCGAGGAAGCCAGCAGTCAGGTAGAAACCTACAGCGTTATGTCCCCACCACCACTGAACCATTGCGTCTTGTACACCGGAGAATATGGAGTATGAAACAAACATCTCGACCGGCAGGGCCAGACTGTTTACCACATGCAGGTAGGTGATACATACCATCATACCGAGGAAGAACCAGTTTGATACATAGATATGCGACATGGTCCTGTTTGCGATAGTCATGATGAAGTTGAACATGAATGAGAGCCAAACGACAGCAATCGCGATATCGATCGGCCATTCCAGTTCAGCGTACTCTTTACCGGAGGTGATGCCCAACGGATAAGAAAGCACAGCGGACACGATGATCAGGTTCCAACCGATGAACGTGAACCATGCCAGCTTGTCACTCCACAACCGTGTCTGACAAGAACGTTGCACACTGTAAAAACCTGTTGCCATCAGGGTACATCCCCCGAATGCAAAGATCACAGCATTGGTGTGTAATGGACGGAGACGCCCAAAGGTCAAGTATGCTATATCAAAGTTCATTACCGGCCAGGCTAATTGTGAGGCGATAAGTACGCCAACCAAGGCGCCTACCACCACATAAATCACCGCCAAGACCGCGAACCAGCGTACAACCGCATAGTTGTACTTTTGCTCTAATGTCGCTTCCACGGATTTCCTCCTATTTGATTAACGATAATCGCTTACAAAATTCACAAAAAAATAATATTCGGTATCAACCACGAGACAATAACGATAGATTTGGTCTTTGTAGACACAGAATCCACTGAAATCTTGGTCCCCCCTATTTGAGTTGTTACAACAATATACTCGGTGCCGCCATGTGTTTGCTCTTTCTAACCATTTGATTTTTATCAACTATTACCGTACTCATGGTACTGTCGAACAATCGAAGTAGTTAAATAAAACAGTGGCTAAGTCAGCAAGTTAGGAAAATAAAATAAGTTTCTTGCCCACAACACCAAGTAACCTGTCATTTTTTAAAAATCGCTTATCTTGACTCGTGTGAGAGTAATGTATAACCAACAAGCTGTAATTGACCTGGATCAATATTTTAGTATTTTAACGCATGATTAGAGGAACTTTTGCGTCATATGACACTCATCCCGAACCGCCGCATTAATAACATACAATTATTACTGGCTACGCCCCGTGGGCAACACTTTCGTATGCCTTAATATGAGAAATCAAGGCGCTTGTCTATAGCAATTGAATCTGTGGATATGGAGGATCCATACGCCAAAATTTCTACTCCGTGATCCAGAGCCTCAAGAAGGGTCGTAGAATAATCTTTATCTATGTTCCAGGCAGGCTCCACATGTTGAATGCCGGTGTGGGCCACATTAAAGAAAAGTACTGCCCTGCCACCTCCATCTACCACTGCCATAAGCTCCCGCAGATGCCTTTGCCCACGTTCAGTGACGGCATCAGGAAACCTCCCCATACCGTCCTCCGCAAGCAGAGTTACATTCTTCACCTCCACGTAACAGTCTGCCATACCATCCTTTTTGAGCAAGAAATCAATCCTACTATTTTCCCGCCCATAGGGTCGTTCGGCAAGCAACTCATCGTAACCGGTCAGTTCCTCTATCTTGCAATCCAGGATTGCCTCTTTAACCAGGCGATTAGCGCGGTTGGTATTTATACATGCCAAATAACGCCCTTCCACCTCTACCAACTCCCAGGTGTAGCGCAGTTTTCGTTTGGTATTATCTGAATCCAATAGCCACACACGGCCACCTGGATCACAACAGTTAAGCATAGAGCCGGTATTGGGGCAGTGGGCCGTGACAATCTTACCATTGTCCAGCTCCACATCAGCGAGAAAACGCTTATACCGCCTGAGCAGACGGCCTGGCAGCAACTCCGAATATATCATTGAAGACGAACTCAACAGGTAAGCGAGACGAGGACTGTCTCGCTTACCTGCTGATAATTAGGAATGTCTTATAGCTCTTCCTGATGATTAGCAAGGTATTCTGCGACACCCTCAGTTGAGCCCTTCATGCCTGCCTTACCCTTCTGCCAACCGGCCGGGCAGACCTCGCCATGCTCTTCCGTGAATTGCAGGGCATCAATCGTACGCAGCATCTCGTCGATATTTCTACCAAGCGGAAGATTGTTAACCACCTGATGCTGAACCACGCCATCCCTATCTATAAGGAAAGAACCACGCAAGGCTATGCCAGGGCCTGTTCTCAGGTCGTATGCGTCAGTTACCGACTTATCGATGTCGGCTATCAACGGATACTGGACATTACCTATACCGCCGTTGTTGACCTCGGTCTTCTTCCAGGCCAGATGGCTGAAATGTGAGTCTATAGAGACACCGATCACCTCGACATTTCTACTCTTAAACTCAGCAAGGCGCTTATCAAATGCGATAATCTCAGACGGACAAACAAAGGTGAAATCCAGGGGATAGAAGAACAGAACCACATATTTACCTCTGTAGTCTGACAGAGATATCTCCTGAAAGCTGTTATCTGGCATCACTGCCTGCGCCTTGAAATCTGGCGCCTCTTTTGCAACAAGTACGGACATTTTATTCTCCTAGCTTACGTATCCCGGTTACAGATTAAATAAAACTCATTCCTGGATTGTATTATCAATCAATGGACCTCAACAACCACCGGGTCACTCTCCCACAGCCCATGCTTAGTGCAGTAGGACATAGCGGTCAGATTCAGTTTAGAAGTTGCAGGCACCACATTGAATGTTACCTGTGCATGACCCTTAGCGCCATTACCGCCGAGCGATCCTGGGGGGAAACTTGCCTCAGCCAGTAAGGTTTGGCCATTATAGAGCTGAACACTCCTTATATAGTGGTCATGATCATCCGGATGGGAGTATTCGTTACCCATCTTGACTGTGACAGCAAACAACTGATCTTTCGCGGCACTGTCTGCACAGTGAATAAATGGGGAATGGCGGTCTATATAGTCCTTCTTGGCCTCTTTCTCCACCTGGTCAATATCTACATAACGATTGATTACTGGCATGACTATTCTCCACAAATAAAAGTTTAAAAGGGCGTCTAATGTTTATATATCGTCACATTTGTCGCTATTCTGTCTTTTGATCTGCCTCATGTCAACTGTTTTTGATAAATATCACAATCAATCTTGCGCAAAAACGTTTAGCCCCAGATAAGCCATGACTCGTTAACGAGGTAATTACTGTAACTATTATTCATCCATAGCCCCTTTCACAAACAGTAATCCATTAATAACCATCTGGATTTACCTTCAAGGCTGATGCATAGTTCCTGATACTCCATCACTGACTTACCAAGGGTGAACAGATTGACCCAGTCGATACAAATAGATAAATATGGTGATCACTCCGTACTACAACTGAAGGATATTCAGTTGCCAAAGCCGTCTGGCAACCAAGTCATAGTCCAGCATGAAGCAATCGGAGTGAACTTTATTGACACCTATCACCGCTCTGGGCTGTATCCTCTGGAATTACCGTCCGGACTAGGCAAAGAGGCGGCAGGTGTAGTAACCGCCGTGGGCGATAAGGTTGACCGCGTATCCATAGGTGACCGTGTATGTTACGTGGCGGCACCCATCGGGGCCTATGCAGAGGCACATATAGTTCCGGAAAATTGTTTGATAAAACTACCGGATGCCATAGCCACCAAGACCGCTGCCGGCATGATGCTTAAAGGCATGACTGCGGCCTATCTACTGTTAAAGACCTATCCGGTTTCCGCCACAGATACAATCCTGGTGCACGCTGCCGCAGGAGGCGTTGGCTCCATCCTGACCCAATGGGCCAAAGCTATTGGCGCCATGGTCATCGGTACCGCGGGTAACGCAAAAAAGGCAGAGATCGCAAAACAGAACGGCTGTGATGAGGTGCTGTTATATCGAGAGGTCGATGTGCCTGCCATCATAAGAGAGATAACATCGGATAGAGGAGTTGACGTAGTCTACGATGGGGTGGGCAAAGACACCTTCAATATATCTTTGCAGAGCCTCAAACGCCGGGGTATGTTGGTAAGCTTTGGCAATGCCTCTGGAGCAGTACCGGATTTTTCCCCGTTATTGTTGACCAAGATGGGATCACTCTACCTGACCCGCCCCTCCCTGTTCGATTATGTTGCAGAGCCGGAAGAGCAACAATTTTTGGCGGAAGGGTTATTTGACCTGGTCATGTCAGGAGATATAAACATCCAGATCAGACATGAGTTTACGTTAGCTGAGGCAGGGCTGGCACAGCAGACCCTGGAGAGCGGGACTACAACCGGTTCAATTATTCTAACCCCATAGAACCATCGTTTTCTTCGATATTTTCCGGCATCCGGTTGGTACCGATGATCCGAATAAACTCCATCGTGGCAGTAAAAAAGTCCTTGCCCAGATCATCTTCGCATATCAGATTGATCCGGCGCATGGCATTCTGGGGATCAACACTCTGCATTACATCCACACCAGTAGCCATAGTCAGGCCACTAACAAACCCGGTAAGCCAATCACGGTAACGAAAATACTCCCAAACCTTGGTCTGGTCTCCCGTCTCCTTGTCCTTATAGGCTTTAGCGTACGCGGTACAACTCTTGGTGCCATAACCCCAAATCTTTGGCGTTAAGCTCTCCGCCTGGACAGCAGCAGAACATACGATAAGGATTAAGAATATCGCTCTCAGCATGTCGACACCTTTCACACAATAAACCTTAATAACTTTCAGTCTGACACGGAAGACAGATAACGTCTATGCATTCGGAGGCAATACATCAGATTGTTCCAAATCCATACCTCCACCGGATGTTCCGATATCTCGACGACCTCGATATAGCGCCAATCCGGGGAAGGCGCTGATTATCGACAAACACAACGCCGAGAAGTACGGTAATGACTGCACCAACAGCACCGAGAGCCACAATATCATATCCCATGTATCTACAGGCAGCAGGATATATATTGCAGCTGCGGACAGCCATAGCGCAATCAACATCAGCGTCTCCTCTGACGCCGCCGCTATAGCCCGAAACAGCGCCGCTGATTTCTCCCTTTTCGGCGTACGCACAAACGGCCTACCATTGGTAAACAGGCCTGCCCACATTGCCTTGGCGATGGTATGAGATAATGACAACCCAGCCAGCGCGGCCGCCACAGTTTCTCTTATAGAGCCGACAATTTGCGCCCCGTGATAGAGATAAATGACCTTGGCGATCTTAAAGGTAAACAGCGTAAGCGGTAGAATAGAAAAGATCACTAATGGCGGATCAATTCTATTCGGCAGATATATCAGCGCCAACGACCAGGCTACAGCGGCAAAGTTGAATATAAGGTTTATACCATCCGCTATCCATGGCAACCACCCGGCCACAAAGTGATAGCGTTGCCCAGTCGTCAACTTACTCTTAGCCAATCCCAGCAATTCCTGAGAATGGTAGCGCAAGATTTGCATGGCGCCGTAGGTCCAACGGAAACGTTGATTTTTATAATCGAGAAAACTATCTGGCATCAGACCCTTACCATAGCTCTCGCTGGTGTACACCGCCTGATGACCGGCAGAGAAGATCATAAAACCCAGTTGGGCATCTTCGGTTATGGTGTGCTCACCCCAGCCGCCGACTTCCTCCAAACAGCTACGTCTTACCATGGTCATAGTTCCATGCTGAATAATCGCGTTGCGTTCATTGCGGGTTACCATGCCGATATGGAAGAAGCCGCGGTATTCGGCAAAGCACATGGCCTTGAAGGCGTTCTCGTTCAAATCCCTATAATCCTGCGGCGCCTGCACTATGGCGACACGCTCCTGAGAGAACTGGGGAACAAGATCACGTAACCAGCTAGGCTCTACACAGTAATCGCTGTCAATAACCGCTATCACCGTTGCCTCGGCTGCGGTCTGAGACAGAGCAAAATTTAAGGCACCGGCCTTAAATCCGGCCAGGGGAGCCTTATGGAAAAAACGAAACTTCTCACCCAGGGTAAGACAGTGCTGCTCTACCGGCCTCCACACCGCCTCATCCTTGGTATTGTTATCTATGACCAAAACTTCGTAGCGCGGATAATCCAGGGCCGCCAGGAAGTTTAGCGTCTCGATCAACATATCCGGAGGTTCGTTGTAGGCCGGTACATGAATCGAGACCATAGGTAACTGATCTTCAGCAACACTAATTGGTATTAGTTTGCGCCGCCTACCCTTCACCCACAAGGTTTCCGCCCATTCATGCGCCTCGATCAACAGCACCATAATCACGCCCAGCATACCCAACATCAGGATGATGCCAACTATGACTGCGGCAATGGTCATGTACTGCCGAGAATAGTCGTAGGCGATCCAAACAATAACGGTCGTCAATAGGTAGGCGATCATGGCCAAAAAGACCCTGCCCCGGCGGTTCAGGGTAACCGAATCGGTCAGCAATATGGCAAAGACCATTGCGGCCAATAGCACCGAAATAACCGCCAGCTTCTGCCATTGCGGCAGACCAACGATAGGCTTTACAAACTCGAACTTGGCGTTACGCTCAACATCGTATACGCCCCAGTAGGCTCCGACCGCCCCCTCAAGGGTGCGCTTCCAGGGCTGATCGAATGCCTCCATAACATAGTATATGTACCCTTCCTGCCCGGCACGGTAAAGAAAGCGGCGTAAAAACTTGGCCTGTCCGGCCTCGCTGGCAACAGCAGATTTAATAGTACGACCGTTACTTGGCCAACCCACCTCAGTGATAATGACAGGCTTGCCCGGAAACATCTGTTTTAGTCGGTCAACCTTATCAACGATATAATCGACCGAGGTCTCAAGGTTGACCCCTTCCCAGAATGGCAGCATGTGCACAGCTATATAATCGACATGTTGCGCCAGTTCTGGGTGGTTCACCCATACATGCCAGGGCTCAGCGGTACTAACCGGCATACCGAGTTCTTTGCGGGCATAATCTAAATATTTTCCCAACTCCGCAATGGACAAATCCTCACGCAGGATAGTCTCGTTGCCCAGAATCACGCGTACAACATTCTTGCGATTCTTGTCCGCAATCTTGATTATGCTTTCTACAGCAACTTGATTCTTATCCAGATGTTTATCCAGCCAAGCTCCCAGAGCCACATTTAGACCATATTTTCTCGCCAGCTCTGGTACTTTGGCCATAGGCCCATCAATGGTATAGGTACGGATTGCGTATGTCTTACCTGCCAACAGGGCCAGGTCCTGGTCTATTTGCTCAACCGTAGCAACATTTCCGGCGATAGGATCATGCTCGGCACGCATAGGAGAAAAGGAAAAACCCAGCACCTTGTCAGGCCAGGGCGGCTCAATCTCGGGACGATTCATATATGCCAGCAGAAAATAGGTAACTGCAGCAACCGCAATAGCAATAATGACATTAATACGAATCATCGAAATCCAGACTCTCCATTGGAGATGGTTACTTTAAGGAGATAACCGTGTACGCAGAAAACAGTCCCCTCGCGCATTTACCATCATGGCCTTAGCTTTCTCATGGGGACACGAATTAACACTGTTCGACATCAAATCCGCGAATTTTATCAAAGAAACCCAACACCTCATAGGATTCTTATATCCAAACATAAGGCATGCATGCGAAACGAATACTGCAGCAGTCGTAGACCGTACATACGATACTAAGTTGCGACAGAAAATATTGCTTTCTTCATTGTCACCACACATCTCATCAATAGCTTTAACTGTGTGATCTATTGTTTAGTCAGAACTTAGGGTCATATTGGGACTCGATCTCTCAGGATGGTTCATATATGCCAGCAGTAGATAAGTAACAGCGGCAACCGCAATAA
>JBNKSV010000035.1:0-22596 GCA_050297535.1 Sedimenticolaceae bacterium | reverse complement strand
TGGACCGCTACGCGGCGCGCAAACAGATCGTCGCCGACCTGGAGGAGCTGGGCCTGCTGGAGAAGATCGTGGACCACAAGCTGGTGGTGCCGCGCGGCGACCGCTCGGGCGCGGTGATCGAACCCTTCCTCACCGACCAGTGGTACGTCAAGATCGCGCCCCTGGCCAAGCCAGCCATAGAGGCGGTGGAGTCGGGCAAGATCAAATTCGTCCCCGACAACTGGAAGAACACATATTACGACTGGATGCGCAACATCCAGGATTGGTGCATCAGCCGCCAGATCTGGTGGGGCCACCGCATCCCCGCCTGGTACGACGATGCAGGCAATATCTACGTGGGCCGCAATGAGCAGGAGGTGCGCACCAAGCACGGCCTAGAAGCCGACTATCCCCTGCGCCAGGACGAAGACGTGCTGGACACCTGGTTCAGCTCCGCCCTCTGGCCCTTCTCCACCCTGGGCTGGCCGGAGGATACCGAGCGCCTGAAGGCGTTCTACCCCACCAATGTGCTGGTGACCGGCTTCGACATCATCTTCTTCTGGGTCGCCCGCATGATCATGATGGGGCTGAAATTCATGGACGGCCAGGTGCCGTTCCACGAGGTCTATGTGCATGGCCTGGTGCGCGACAGCCACGGCGACAAGATGTCCAAGTCCAAGGGCAACGTGCTCGACCCCATTGATCTGATTGACGGCATCGACCTGGAATCCCTGGTGGCCAAGCGCACCAGCGGCATGATGCAGCCCCAACTGGCACAAAAGATCGAGAAACAGACCCGCAAGGAGTTCCCGGAGGGCATCCCCAGCTTCGGCACCGACTCCCTGCGCTTCACCTTCGCCGCCCTGGCCGCCACCGGGCGCGATATCAAGTTCGACATGGGCCGCATCGAGGGCTACCGCAACTTCTGCAACAAGCTGTGGAACGCGGCCAGATATGTATTAATGAATGCCGAAGGGAAGGATTGTGGTGTAGATGTAGGAGCCCAGTCCCCTGGGCGACTAAATCGCCCGCAGGAGCGGGCTCCTACATCAGAGATTGAATTGTCTGTGGCCGACCGCTGGATCATCTCCCGCCTGCAGCAGGCCGAGGCCCGGGTCGCCGATGCCCTGGAGGGCTACCGCTTCGACCACGCCGCCCAGGCCATCTATGAGTTTACCTGGAACGAGTACTGCGACTGGTACCTGGAGCTGTCCAAACCGGTCCTGAACAACCCGGATTCCAGTCCGGAACAGCTGCGTGGCACCCGCCGCACCCTGGTGCTGGTACTGGAGACCCTGCTGCGTCTGGCGCACCCCATAATGCCCTTCATCACCGAGGAGATATGGCAAACCCTCAAGCCGCTGGCTGGCAAAGATGGCGAAACCATCATGCTAGAACCATTCCCTGTGTCCAACGAAGGCATGCTCGACCATGATGCCGAGTCCGAGATGGAATGGGTGATGCAATTCATACTCGGCATCCGCCAGATCAAGGGCGAGATGAATATCGCCCCCGGCAAGCCGGTGCCAGTGCTGCTTTCCCACGCCTCAGATACCGACAAGCTGTGGGCGGAGAAGCACCGAGCATATCTGGATTTCCTGGCCCGCACCGAGTCTATCCAGATCCTGCCGGATGGTGATGAAGGCCCTGAGTCCGCCACCGCCCTGGTCGGAGCCATGAAGGTACTCATCCCCATGGCTGGACTGATTGACAAAGAAACTGAGCTGGCACGTTTGGATAAAGAGATTGTCAAACTTAAAGCCGAGGCAGATCGGTTTGAAAAGAAACTATCCAATCCGAGTTTTGTGGACAAGGCCCCGGCTGCGGTGGTGTTGAAAGAGCAGGAAAAACTGACCGATACCAAACTGGCCTTAACCAAACTCGAAGAACAGGCGGAGAGAATCAGAAACCTGTAAATGTAGCAATAAATTTATGGCAACAGATGCTAACTATCTGTTATCTGTCAAAATATAGACTCTAAACTATTAGGATACCGTTATATGTTTTTGCGTTATGAATCATCAAGCTATTTCACAACCCATTCCAGAAAATGGCTTGCCCCTTTGTGCGTAATACTATTAGCGACATCCACCAACAGTAAGGCCCTGTATTTTGACCGCAATCCAGATGGATTCGTATCCTATACCTCCTCAGGCCTAAGTATAAAAAGGCTTTTTGACAGCAAGGAATACGTCAACCGATCAGCTAACAGGATCGACTGGGCCCTGCTGGACACCTACTACAAGTCACGTGGCTATGATCCGGTATGGTGTAATAATGACTCCCGGAATTACCGTATCAAACAGCTATTACAGTTTCTGAAGGAGTCTTATAAGGAAGGATTAAACCCCAACGACTACCGGGTGATCCCTGAGGTGGATAGTTGCGCCCAGCTCAGCGATGAAAAACGTGCTGAATTCGATATCGCCCTAACTAATGCCTTCTTTAAATACAGCAGAGACGTTCATTCCGGACGTTTGGACCCGAAACAGGTAGATACAGATTGGCACATCACTGGGGATGATTTTGATCCTATAGCTACCCTTGATGTGGCACTCAAGGATGACAGGCTACAGGAGACCCTAGCCAGCCTGCCGCCACAACATCGCCAGTACCAGTTATTACGCGCAAAGTTGGCGGAATTCAGGGCCATCCAAAGGAATCGCTCATGGCCATTCATACCAGGTGGCGCAACACTAAAACCTGGCATGACTCATCCATATGTTCCGATAATAAGGAGGAGACTGGCCACTGAACTCCAGGGTGGAATTCGTTCCATGGGGACTAATGAACAACTCTACGACAATAACCTTCTGATCGCAGTGGAAAATTTTCAGAAACGTCACGGACTTGAGATGGATGGCATTATAGGTCCCGGCACCAAGCAGGCCATGAACATGAGCGCTGAATGGCATATAAGACAGATTGAAACCAACATGGAACGCTGGCGCTGGATGCCTAGCTCATTGGGTGAGCAATATGTCATAGTAAATATCCCTGGATTTGAGCTGAATGTCGTGAAAAATGGCCGCAATGCCCTGCATATGCGCACCATAACCGGCGGCAAAGACAACAAAAGCCCTTCATTTCAAAGCAAAATCACCCAGGTAATCTTCAACCCTACCTGGACCGTGCCGACCAGCATTGCTGTTAAAGAGTTGATCCCGGAGCTGATCAAAGACCCTGATTACCTGCGCAAAGAGGACATGGATGTGTTCATGAAGAACGAAAAGGGCAACAAGGATAGCTCTAATGCCACGTACAACCCTCGAGAGATCGACTGGTCCCAATTCAGTGAAAAACACTTTCCGTATCTGCTGGTCCAGAGGCCTGGGCCAAACAACAGCCTGGGGCGCATCAAGTTCCAAATCCCTAATAAATTTGGCATTTATCTGCACGACACCCCGTATCGCCACCTATTCAGCAGGGACACCAGGGCGCTAAGTCATGGCTGCATTCGCCTGGAAAAACCGGAACAACTGGCAGCAACGCTACTGGGCAAAGACCTAAACCCCACCCCAGAATCGGCCAAAAAGGTTGTTAATCTGATAGATGCCAAGGCGACCGTACAGCAAGATCTGGTAGAAACCATACCGGTATATATCGTCTACATGACCACATGGGTAGACCAAGATGGCGTTTTGCAGTTTAGAAATGACATCTATGATCGTGACAAAATGATCAGCAATAGCCTTTCCAGATCAGATGCCGCTAGCTGATAATCCGAAATAATACTAATAAAACAATGGTGTTAGGCACAAATACTACTTGACCTTGTAAGTTTTTTGCATAAAATACTGATCCAAGGTAAATTATGCTGCTAACGTGGCCTTGGTAGACGATTTTTACTGAACTATCTGTGTTTATTAAACAAAAACATTTCATGTTCTGCGACGAAGCTGTGGACTCATCCCGGCGTCGTTTCGTTGCCTGTTCGACCGGTATAGCCGCAGCCTTCCTACCGAAGGCGTTAATGTTTCGTGAAAACACGCTAAAAGATGAACTTGTTGGCTTGGACTTTATTGAGGTCATGCCGACTATCGACAACGAGATGATCGTCGCCGATGCAGTCGACTATGATGCCCCGTTCGAACCTGAATATGAGCCACTATATGAACCGGTATTCGAGCCAGAGATTTTGACCGAAGCTGTGCCAGCTAAATCTCCTCGCGCAATCGCAAGCAATATAGAAAAATCACAGCCCACCGCCAAGAAAACCAAACAATCTATCAATAAAAAGCTAGTCGCCAAAAATCAGAAATCCCAAAACAAGAGACGTCTGCTAGCAGCAAGAGGCGAAAGAAAGTTGCAGATGAGAAATCTGCACACTGGCGAGAAAATCAAAGCCACTTATTGGGAAAACGGCAGATACATATCTGAAACCATGCGGGATGTAGCGGTTCTGCTGCGTGACCATCGCACTGGCGATAAACACAAGATTGATGCCGGTCTGATGGACATACTATATGCCCTGCAACAAAAGATAGGCAGTCGCAAAGAGTTCCACATTATTTCTGGATACCGTTCCCCAAAAACCAACGCCATGCTTAGGAGTAGAAGTAATGGCGTCGCGAAAAACAGCATGCATACTTACGGTCGTGCCATAGACATCAGACTTCCCGGAACAGACCTCGCACATTTGCGCAAAGCGGCTCTCTCTGTGCGCGCCGGTGGTGTTGGCTACTATCCCCAGGCTAATTTCCTGCACGTAGACACCGGACGTTTCCGCACCTGGGGCTAACCAGCCTGATCCATCCTTCCACAGCTATACCCTAAACCAAATCCAATGAAACAATCTAATCTCTTATGAAGATGATTGGTGCACACGTCAGCATAAGCGGTGGCGTTGAAAATGCGCCGCTCAATGCCCAAGCGATCAATGCCAAGGCCTTCGCCATGTTCACCAAGAATCAGCGCCAATGGCAGGCAAAACCTTATACCGAGAAGAACATTCAAGAATTCAAGGCCAATTTAAAGAAGGTTGGAATTCCTCCGGAAAACGTACTGCCACATGACGGTTACCTGATAAATCTTGGACACCCGGAAACAGACAAGCGGGAACAATCACGCCTAGCCTTTTTGGATGAATTACAACGTTGCGAGCAGCTTGGTCTCAACATGCTCAACTTTCATCCCGGCAGCCACCTGAGACAGATATCAGAGGAAAAGAGTCTTGCCCTGGTAGCCGAATCTCTAAACTGGGCACTGGAACGCACTAGCCGCATTACCGCAGTTATAGAAAACACCGCAGGCCAGGGCTCAAATCTCGGCTATCGTTTTGAACATCTTGCTAGAATAATTGAAGCAGTAGAAGATAAATCACGCATAGGTGTCTGCCTGGATACCTGCCACACCTTTACCGCCGGTTATGATCTGCGCACCTCCGCCGCCTGCGACACGACCTTCACAGAATTCGATTCCATAGTTGGGTTTGAATACCTGCGGGCAATGCATCTCAACGACTCCAAACCAGACCTTGGCTCCAAGGTTGACCGACACGAAAGTCTTGGCAAAGGGAAACTTGGTTGGAACGTATTCAAATACATAATGAATGACCAACGATTCGACGAAATACCCATGATCCTGGAGACCATAGACAGTGACATATGGGCCCAGGAGATCGAGCAGTTATACGCCCTGCAAGAATAATAATAGAATCAGGCTACAATAAACCAACCAAAGCACAACATAAGGAATCAAAGCAGATGCCGTATTTCGTTTACCGGATAAAGCCAGAAAACAAGCTTGAGTATATTGAGAGCTATGAAAAATACCGTGATGCGAAGGTAAAGATCAACGAACTGCGCAAGTCCGAAAACATCGAATCAGAGGTTGTATGCAGAATGATTCACGCGGCCAACCGGCCGAATGCAGAGAAACTGCTGTTGGTTCCGCGGGATGATCGCATCATTGGGGACTAGCGGCTTTCTATTCTACTTAACCACGCGGCAACTTCCTGCTCATCGCCAAAGATCTTAAGGCAAGCATCCACAACTTGCGCGTCATACAAAGATCCTCTACCAATCTCAATCTCTTTCATAGCGCTATCCATGCCAAGGCCGGCACGATAAGGACGGTGAGAGGCCATGGCCTCGACAACATCGGCAACCGCCAGTATACGGGCCTCAAACAGGATCTCATCTCCCTTGAGACCGTTTGGATAACCGCTACCATTCATCCTCTCATGATGCTGTAGCACCATATCTGCTAACGGCCAAGGGAACTCAATGCCTCTGATGATCTCATAACCGCTAGCCGGATGAGTCTTGATAATGCTATACATCTCTGGCCCAAGCACCCCAGGGCGGCTAAGTATCTCCGCCGGAATGGATATCTTGCCAATATCATGGATCAGCGCCCCCAGCTTTATCCCTTCCAGCCTATCGTCATCCAAACCTAGTTCCTGTCCTATCTTAACCGCCAGATCAGACACCCTCTCCTGATGGCCTGACGTATAGGGATCGCGCTTTTCAATGGTAAGCGCTATGGCGCGAATAGTCTGCAATAACGAGCGCTGCAGCTGTTCGGCAAAATGACCGCGTTCTTCCTCGGCATGCTTACGGTCAGATATGTCAATCAACGTGGACCGACTTTCCACAATATTTCCTGCATCATCAAACAACGGATCAATGCTGATGCTGACCCATACTGAATGGCCGTCGGCATGTCGCATCTGCAACTCATCGTCACGCACACCCTTCCCGCTTGCCAGTTCAGAGAATATCTTCGTAGCCTTGGGCAATCCGTATTCGGTATCGGCATAGAGTTCCGAGATAGTGACCCCAGACAACTCTTCGCGCGTATAGCCTAGAATATCGCACAGCGCACGGTTGAACTGTATAAGTTTACCGCCTGCGCCAGAAACAGAGAGATAAGCGCTGGGGGCATTTTCATATAGCTCCTGATATAGCTCCTCCGTCTTTTGCAAGGCGGTCTCCGCCTGTACACGCTTGGTACGACTTCGCAGGGTGTGAATACCAAAAGACAGATCGCCAGCCATCTCCTGCAACAACTCGATCTCAGCAGCATCAAAGGCGTCCGACTCTCCCGCGAAGATACAGATCACACCAAATACATCACCTTGCGAGACCAGCGGAAGTGCAATTACCGCATAAAAGCCTGAATCCAGCGCTATTTCGCGCCACTCACGCAGATCTTCTTCGTCCTCAGAAAGATCTCGTAATATTACCGCCTTGGTATGCTGCAAAGAACGCAAAGCCAGGGCATCGCTACCACCTTCTTCAACCGTCTTATTTAACGCTAACTGAAATTTGCCACCATTTCCCGCATAGGCCACCGGATGAATAGAGCCTCGTTTATCTGCATAGCCAACCCATGCATAACGATAACCACCAGTCTCGATAAGGATATGACTGATATCGTCCATTAACTCATTTTCATCCTCCGCATGCACCAGAGTGGTATTACAGAGACTCAGGGTGCGCAGAGAACGATTCAGTCTTATCATCTCACTTTCCGCTCTTCTTTCTGCGGTCACGTCCTCCATGATATGGATAGCATGCTGGATACTGTTGTCCGCGCGCCTGATGCCATAAGAATGCGAAACATAGACCTCACCGCCCTCGATCTGTAGCTCACATACATCAGCTCGTTGATGCACAGGAAAATCAACACACCCCGGCAACGGCCCTTCGAGACGTGGAAAGAAATGATAGTAGGGCTTACCCAACAGATCTTCTAATTCACAACCGGCACATTTACAGTAGGCAGGATTGGCCTGCACTATGCGCATCTCAGTATCATGAATAAAGATCGGATCATTGATGGAATCGAAGGCATCGTTCCAATCACGACTTATCCGCTCTAAACGCTGATGACTCTCCTCCAGTTCAGCGGTACGTTCCTTAACCTTCTCAATAAGGTTATCCCTGGCACCACGCAATTCGATTTCAGTGCGACGCAGACGCATATTTATTCGGGTGACATAGGCATTTGCAGCGCCCAGTAATATCATCACTACTAAAGCGACAATCAGCCAATTTCTGTAATGCCGCAACAAATCAATAAATGTAATTTGTCCAAGTTCCGCATAGGGGTCAATGCGTAGCTCGCGCAACAATTCATGCACGGATTGATAATTACCCGGCACCGTCCAGCCCGCCATATTGCCCAGCACGGCGGCATCACTATCCGGCGCCATACGTAACAGTGCTATTACCACATCATGGCTAAGTTCATCGCTGGTATGTGCAACCCTGGCAAAGGGCCATTCCGGATAGAGATCGGTACTATGCAAATATCCGAAACCATTGTGTATTTGCTTATTGATAATCTTGATCTGATCAAGATTGAGCTTACCCTCCTCACTCATACGCTCCAGGGTATCAGAACGCACTGTACCCGCATCGACCTTACCCTGCAGAACGGCGTATACCACCGCATCATGAGTACCGCCAAACTCCAGCAGTGTGTCTTCGCTAGGAGTGATCCCAGCATGCACCATCTCACGCCAGGCCATGTGATAACCACCGAATGAGTTCTCTTTCACAGCCGCAAATCGCTTGCCCACGAGATCCTTAAGTGTGTTGATATCTTTACGGTCTGCGCGGGTAAAGATTACCCCGCCAAAAACCGTATAGCCACGATGACCGTTGCGGTTGCGCATTGTGGCTATCCTACCGACCCCGTAGTGTTTCTCCAGCCCTACGTATATCGCAGAGTTGGCAAGCACGAAATCCACCTCTCCTTTCGCTACCGCACCATCAATATCTACAAAATCAATTGGAACCACAGTGAAATGGTGGTCAGGGATTTCCCTACTGAGATAATCAGCGGTCGGCTGCCAGCGTTGAATAGTTGCCACATCTCCGCGCTTTGCCAATATACCTATGCGTACTGTACTTTCTGCCTGCTCTGCGGCCTGTGTTTCCATTATAAAAGGTGACAGAAACAGTAAATGGAAAATCCAGATATACCACTTAGGCCTTGAAAATAACTTCACATCAGTCCTCTTGTGGCTATAGTTTCGCAAAAAAATGCAGGAAGTCCATGTAATAAAAACCCTTCATTTCATATACATAGTGACGTGGTATGTACATATTAGCAAACATACGTAGAAAAACTAATGAAACAGTTCACAACCACAATCAAGGGTTAGATTTATTATTACCGGATTCCGACATTACCTGCACAAGGAACCGGCCAAAAAGTTGATCGACACCAAGCACGTGATCACGCAGCCAATTATTGAGGAATGCAAGAAACTCTACCCGTGAAACCTCTTTGCCTTCACGCAGTTGATCAAAAACTGCAACCATCTGTTGTGAGAACTCACGATGTTGGGAAATATGATTGTTTGCCTCTTCCGGACATAGTTCTTTGTAACCATAACGCTGCATCAGCGCCTCTTCCGTCTTGAAGTGCATAATCGCGTAGTTGAGCAAGTCCTTAGTGACCTGAACCAGAAGCACACCACCGTGATCGTTAAGCAGATGAGCATTTGCCTGTCGCAGGGTATCAACTAGAAAATGATGCTGATTATCTATAGCGATTACGCCGGTAGCCATAGACTCTTCCCACTCAATAGGCTGAAATGGCATGGTCAGCGACATAACCTAATTCCCTGTGATTGAAAATCTTTATACCACTTCTGAAACTCCCCCACCGACATAGGACGACCAAAGCCAAAACCTTGTACAAGAAAGCAACCATGCTCCATCAGATATTTGGCCTGCTCCTCAGATTCAACCCCCTCGGCCACTACCCGCAACCCAAATGACTGGCCTAAACCTATCACACCAGAAACGATCGCCTTATCATCAGGATCGCGAAGCATATCGCGAATAAAGGACTGATCTATCTTCAACTCCTCCACACTCAGACGCCGCAGGTAGACCAACGATGAATATCCGGTACCAAAATCATCTAATGAAAATGCCACTCCCATCTCTACACATCTCTTTATTATCTGCTCAATTCTATCCAAATCTTCCAGATCAGAGGTCTCAATTATCTCCAATAAAAGTCTATTTTCTGGCATCTGCGGCCAATGTTTAGCAATAACGTCATGGAGATCGTCAACAAAGGAATGATACTTAAGATGGCGCGGAAAAATGTTGATGCTAATAGATAACATAATACCCATGTCATTCCATAGCTTTGCTTGACGCACCGCCTGCTCCATTACCCAGCGACCCATGCGAAATGCCAAGTTATCATTCTCTATCAGTGGCAGGAATTCCTTTGGTCCAAGCACACCAAGAGTGGGTTCATTCCAGCGCAACAATGCCTCGACACCCACAATACTGCCAGCCAAACAATCAATCTTAGGCTGGTAATAGAGTTCAAACTGCCCGCTATCCATAGCGGATTCCACCCTATCCAGAAACTCAACCCGCAGCTGTATTTGTCGCTCCAGTCGCGCATCGAACATAAGAAAACAGTTTTTTCCAAGCTGTTTAGCGGAATACATAGCATGGTCTGCATGGCGTAACAGACTGTCAGCATCGACATCATCGTCTGGGTAAAGCGTAACACCGATACTTGCTGATACAGCCATCTGCTCACCATCTATAATCACCGGGGCAGACACCTCAGAAAGTATGCGTTCAACGGCCATATGGCATTCTGACTCATGTTCTATATCATTCCATAACAAAACAAATTCATCGCCACCTAACCTGGCCACGGTATCATCGCGACGCGATATGGTTTGTAGACGCTGCGAGATCGCAACCAGCAGCTGATCACCAACTTCATGTCCATGTTGGTCATTAATCGACTTAAAGCCATCCAGATCTAGATAGCATACCGCAAGCCTCTTACCGAGACGTCTGGCGCGTGCTATAGCCTGATCCATCCTGTCCCCGAGCAACCTCCGGTTAGGTACCGAGGTTAAAATATCGTAGTGTGCGATACGGTGCAGATCGGCTTCATGTTCCTTCAGCATGGTGATATCAGAAAAGGAACCCACATAGTGTTGGAGTCTATCACGCTCATCCCGGACGGCGACGACAGACAGCAACTCAACATACTCCTCGCCTGATTTGCGCCGGTTCCATATCTCGCCTTGCCACTTACCCTTGGTGTTAATCGCGCGCCACATGTCGGCGTAGAATCTTTGATCTTGTCGGCCCGCATTTAGGAAGTTTGGGTTGCAACCCAGCGCCTCCTCACGGCTATAGCCGGTTAGCCGGGTAAATGCCGGATTGACATCAATGATCCTGTTGTTGGCGTCACTTATCAGAATGCCCTCTTGGCTCATAGCGAACACACTGGCCGCGACGCGTAAGCTGTTTTCGGTGCGCATACGATCCGTGATATCAATCAATGATACCAACACCTTATCCATCTTATGCTCATAGCCAGGACAGACCGACAGATATACGCTTACGTTTATGTACCGCCCTGTCAGGGTCTGCAAGGCGGCGTCGAAGAGGATTTCTGTCTGGCCGTTTGCCAAGTTAGCCAGTAAGGCGCTGAAAGTATCGTAAGACTCAGAGACAAATAGCTGGGCCAACCCCTGTAACAACACCTCTTTACTGCTGGCTTCATGCAAATCCAGAGCAGCGGCATTGACGTCCTCGATACTGACCAATTCCAGGCACTCACGCACAACCTCAGGGTGTTTCAGGAAGTAGGCATCTAGGTTTCCACCATAACTCTTTTTTATTTCATCCAGCCGTAACTTTACGGCGGAATAGTCCTCGACCTGAATAGGTACGGGAGAATTCTCGAATACCAGACGAAACTGCTCTTCACTCGTACGCAGATTGCGTGTAACTATGAGGTTATTGAGGCAGTCCGCGAGACGACGACCGATCTCCTCAAATAAACGCACCTCATTATCTGTCCAGTTCCGATCATACGAACACTGATGTATACCGAACTGCCAGGGCTTATCCACTCTGGGGCGCAAAGCCATGGCCATAAGTGAGTGAACATTGAATCTCTCATCTAAATCACAATAAAGAGGATGCTCTGTCTCTGCTCCCATTTTCAATGGATGATCAGAGTCGAGCATAGAACGCATCGTCCTGGCGATATTCTCGGTCATGGGCAACCATTCAATATCCGGCCCATGGACACCAGGATGTCCCGGTCTAGTACGCTCCATCTGCACAGACCATGATGGTGCATCTGGATCGCAAGGATAGACTAGGTGAGCACGGTCGCAAGCAAATATATCTAGCACTTCGTCCAGCACCCTATTCATTATTTCTTCAATATCGCCGTCTCCCTGGAACACCCGGTTGACGCGATCCAGGCTCTGAAGTAAATGCAGATGCAACTGACTATAGCTGCTATCTGAATAGAGCATGCTGTTCTGGCTATTATCTATTTCTGTTATATGCTTATTGCGTTTCGTCATGTCAGACAAAATAGCCACAATAACTAAGCCACCTATGTTGCTGTAACTTGTAAGGCTGAGGTATCTAACTCACAGACAACCTAGCCATATTTTCCCGATATAAAAGCGATCGCATATACCACAATTCAAGCATGGTTCTTATTACAGATATTTGCAAGATAAGATACCAATCTATTCCAAGTTTAGATTGGATAACGGCAAAGATATCAGTACGATCAAATCCCCATACAGAGATATTTGATCTCCAGATACTCTTCAATCCCGTACTTTGACCCCTCCCGGCCGACACCGGACTGTTTCACCCCACCAAAGGGAGCGATGGCTGTGGAGATGATCCCAGAATTTATACCCACCATGCCATACTCCAGCTGCTCAGACACCCGCCAGACCCGGCCCAGATCCCGGCTAAAGAAATAGGCGGCCAGACCAAACTCGGTGTCATTGGCCATGGCAATAGCCTGTTCCTCACTATCGAAACGAAACAGTGGTGCAACCGGTCCGAAGGTCTCCTCACGGGCAAACTTCATCTGAGCGGACACATCCACAATCAGGGTAGGCTGAAAGAAGGTTCCGCCCAGCTCATGTCTGGCGCCTCCCACCAATACGCGAGCGCCCTGGGCAACGGCATCCGAGATATGCTCCTCAACCTTTTGCACCGCTGCCTCGTTGATCAGAGGACCCTGGGTAATCCCCTCATCCATGCCATTACCAACCTTCATACCACTGACTGCAGCAGCAAGTTTTTTGGCGAACTCGTCATAGACCCCATCCTGCACCAGAAGGCGGTTGGCGCAGACACAAGTCTGACCGGCGTTGCGGTATTTGGATTGGATTGCACCCTCCACAGCCGCATCCAGATCGGCATCATCAAACACGATAAATGGTGCATTGCCACCCAGCTCCATAGATACCTTTTTAACGGTATCGGAACACTTGGCCATGAGGGTCTTGCCCACCTCAGTAGAACCTGTGAAAGAGAGCTTGCGGACGATTGGATTGGATGTGAGCTCATCCCCGATCACACCGGCGGGTCCAGTAACCACATTCAGTACTCCCGGTGGTATACCTGCCCGCTGTGCCAATTCACACAGGGCCAGAGCCGATAATGGGGTATCTCCCGCCGGTTTGATCACCATGGTACAACCAGCGGCCAGGGCGGCCCCGGCCTTTCTGGTGATCATGGCATTGGGGAAATTCCAAGGGGTGATGGCTGCGCAGACCCCGACAGGCTGTTTTATAACCAGTATGCGTTTATCGGCCTGATGGGCTGGTATGGTATCTCCATATACCCGCTTGGCCTCTTCCGCAAACCACTCAATGAAAGATGCACCATAGACCACTTCGCCCAAAGACTCAGCCAAAGGTTTGCCCTGCTCCTGGGTCATTATGGTGGCCAGGTCTTGCCGATGTTCCAGCATCAGTTCATACCAACGCCGCAGCAGTCCGGCCCGCTCCGCGGCAGTCTTCTTTTGCCAGGAGATAAACGCGGACTGGGCAGATTCAATAGCCATCCTGGTTTCGACCCGCCCCATGCTGGGGACGTGCGCCAGAACCTTACCGTTTGCCGGGTTTATAATCTCCCTGTTGTTACCGTCATCAGCCGCTACCCAATCTCCATTTATGTAACAGGCTTCACGTAATAACTCACTGTCGTTCAGGTGCATGATCGTTATCTCTTAAACTTTTTTCATCTATTCCTATAATATATGCATTGTTTCCCATAGCGCATCACCTTTTTCGATAGACCATTCTGCTAAAGTTATACGGGTAAGTTACATGGGCAAATTTGGGTTACGCATCCCAACAACCCGCCGGAGTAATAAATGAGAATAACCAGATTCGTTGATCAAGACGGGACAATCAGATATGGCATTCCTCAGGATGATAATACCGCCAAGATCCTCACTGGAGACCTGTATCAAGGACTGCAAGCGACCGGCGAATCAGCCTCTATCACCAAGACTCTGGCCCCTCTAGAGCCAAGCAGCATACTGGGAATCGGCCTGAATTATCATGAACACGCCAAAGAGACCGGAAAGGATGTGTCTGAAAATCCTATCCTGTTTATGAAACCACCAGCATCCGTGATCGGCCCGGGAGCGAATATACGTCTGCCCAAGTGCTCTATATGGGGACCTGAGGTTGATTACGAAGCCGAACTGGCAGTGGTTATCGGCAAGGCCGCCCTGGATGTACCTATTGAATCCGCCCTGGATTATGTACTCGGCTACACCTGCGCCAATGACGTATCCGCCAGACGCTGGCAGAAACATGGCGGTGGTGGACAATGGGTACGCAGCAAGGGGTTTGACACCTTTTGTCCCCTGGGGCCGGTACTGGTGACCACGGATGAGATACCGGACCCGCAACAGCTACAGATACGCTGCATACTCAATGGCGAGGTGATGCAGGATGGTAACAGCAGCGACATGATTTTTTCCGTCGCCCAGTTGATCAGCGAACTCAGCCGTGACCGCACCCTGTCAGCGGGAACGGTTATACTTACCGGAACACCACCAGGTGTCGGGGTCGCACGCAAACCTCCAGTATTTCTGTCCGATGACGATGTAGTGACTATAGAGATTGAAAAGATTGGCCAGCTAACAAACACGGTAATAGGCAACCATTAACCATACAGGATGGCAAGATGCGCAAGACCATAGGTAAATTCGATATCCAACGACTGATTGGTAAAGGCGCTACCAGTTCCGTTTATCTTGGCATCGACCCGTTCAGTGGCAGCAAGGTCGCTATTAAGATCGCGCATCAGGCGGTATTCAGCGACCCCGTGCACGGCTCCAAGTTTCAAAAGATGTTTATGAACGAGGCCAGCCTGGCAGGAAAACTGAGGCACCCGCACATCGTTTCGGTCTATGACGCTGGCAAGGAAGATGATCTGCACTACATAGTCATGGAGTATGTACCAGGCCACACCCTTAAGCAGCACTGCTCACCAAAGAACCTCCTGCCTTTTGATGATGTTGTCGGCATCATATTCAAATGTTGCAGCGCCCTGGATTACGCATATCGACATGGTGTAATCCACCGCGACATCAAACCGGCCAACCTGCTGATCGACGAAGACAATGATGTAAAACTCAGCGACTTCGGCACCGCCCTGATGGAAAATGCCGATCATACCCAGATACTTGAGGCCGTCGGTTCGCCGGCATACATGTCTCCGGAACAGATAAACGGCGACGAGGTGAATCACCAGACCGATATCTATTCCCTCGGCGTAGTTATGTATCAACTCTTCTCCGGCCGCCTCCCCTTCTCCGGCAAAAACCAGCCTGAGCTTATCCGTAAGATAAAAGAAGAGGCCCCGACACCGCTCCGAGCACTGCGTCCTGAGATACCGGAATGTCTGGAAAAGATCGTGGCGCGCTGTCTGGAAAAGAAACCCGCCAAAAGATACTCGACCTGGAGCGAGATAGCGCAGGATATAACCGCAGCCCATGACAAACTGGAACTGCCATCGGAGAATGTATCCGACACAGAGCAGTTTAATATCCTGAAGGGTCTGGAGTTCTTCAAGAACTTCAGTGATGTGGAACTATGGGAGGTGGTACGCATCAGCAACTGGCGCAAATTCAAGTCAGAAAAATATCTCATACGGGAAGGCAAGATCGGCGATTCGCTGTTTATCCTGGCGGGAGGCGAAGCCAGGATTATGAAAAATGGCTCCTTCCTGGGACTGGTTGAGACCGGCCAATGCTTTGGTGAGATGGCTTACATCCACGGAAAGAAAAAACCCAGAAGCGCCAGCGTGATCAGCAACTCTGACACTATCATCATCAAGATAAAATCTGACGCCATCCATACCGCATCCAATGAACTGCAGACATCCTTCCACAAGGTATTGCTTACGATCCTGGCGGACCGCCTGGAACAGACATCACTGTTGGCATCTCTGATCTGATAGCGGTATCTGCTTCTAAAGGTCTCGCACCTTGCCACGCAACGACTTGGTCTGGCCTCGTTTGCTCTTGCCGTCCATGCGCCGCTGTTGTGATGCCTTGGTAGGCTTGGTCGGTTTACGCTTTTTCTGTACCAGACCTACGCTTTTGATCAGTTCCTTTAACCTATTTAATCCCTCCTCCCTATTCTTCTCCTGCGTCCGATAGCGTTGGGCCTTGATTACGATAACTCCATCCTTACTCAATCTTTGATCATTCAGCGCCAGAAGCCGTTGTTTATAAAAATCCGGAAGAGATGATGCCTGCACATCAAAACGCAGATGCAATGCGGAGGAGACCTTGTTGACGTTCTGTCCCCCAGCGCCCTGAGCGCGAATGGCGGTTATCTCTATCTCCTCGATAGGAATAGATACATTGCTGGAAATCTTTAACATAACGTCGCCGCTGTTGATATTTTTCAGCATCTTTTCACGACAACAGCCCCTAGTAAACCCTCGACACCATCCGATCACCACAAGGCACAACGACGATGCCTGATTCATCCAGACAATAAAGCTCTCGATCCTTTTCGGAATCAAACCCTATCTCGGTTCCTCCTGGGATGACGTTATATCGATCAATAATGGCATTTCGCAATTTGCATCCCTGCTCGATCTTCACATAGTCAAGGATGATGCAATTCCTGATCTCGACATTCTTTTCAATCATCACCTCCAGACCAATCACGCTATTCTGGATCTTGGCAGACTCAATAAGACAACCGGCACCAATCAGGCAATTATCCATGTTCAAACGCCCAACCTTGGTGGCAGGTCCATCATAGCGATAGGTGCGTATCGGCCATTTCGGATTGAACATATCGAAACGCGGTTCCAACCCCAGGATGTCATCATGGGCGCGCTTGTATGATCCTATGGTCCCCACATCGCACCAGTAACCTTTTTCTTCATAGGGCTTGATCCCCGGCACGTAATTATTAGTTATGTCATAGGCCAGGACACGTTGGTTTTCCACCAGCCAAGGTAATACATCCCGGCCGAAATCTGTTCCGCCCTCGCGATGCACTGCACCCAGGGCCTCACGCAAGATGTCAGCACGAAACACATAATTACCCATGGACGCCAATACCTTGCCCGGGGTGCCGGGGATAGAAACAGGCACCTCCGGCTTCTCGCGGAAGCCAACCACACGGGCCGATTCGTCCATCTCGATATTCCCATATCTTTGCGCCTCACTCACAGACACCGGCTTGACCGCGACCGTTACGTCCGCCTGCTGCCTGATATGAAAATCCAGCATCTGGCGTATGTCCATGCGGTATATATGATCGGAACCAAACACCAGTACTAGATCCGCTTGGTGTTGGTCGATTAGAGTACGGTTTTGATATACCGCATCCGCCGTGCCTTGAAACCACTCATCACCACCATTGCAGCGTTGGGGTGGCACCTCGGTAATAAATTGCTCTACCAGCATAGGAGACATCTCCCAGGCCTTATGCAGGTGCTCAATAAGGGCCTGAGATTTATATTGCACCAACAGATAGATGGAAAAGATTTGGGAATTGATCAGATTACTGAGAACAAAATCCACCAGCCGGTAACGCCCACCAAATGGTATAGCCGGCTTGCAGCGCAGGTCGGTAAGTGGATAGAGACGGGTGCCTTCCCCGCCTGCCAGTACGAAGGCAAGTACCTTGGGGTAGATCATTATCAGCCGCCAACGATTGTTACATGAACCACTGAGCGCCTGTACGAATAGTAATCCGTCATGCGTATACAAATACTAGTACAGAATATATTGTTTTGTACTACTGGTCGGGAATACCTACCACTTTAGTCGCCAACCAACCCGCATGGCTTGCGCTCTAAAACTGATTGATCTATAACAATCCAAGGGAGAGAGATACCATAATTTAATAAATATTTGGGTACAGACCAGGGTCGAAATATATAACATCTCCAAGAATGTGACCTGTCCTTACTTGTCTCAAATCCACAACCAGGAGTTAAAAGAAATGTTTTTTGTATGGGATAGCGCATATGACACCGGCATTGAGGTCATAGACCAACAACACCGGAAGATCGTTGACTATATCAATCAGTTGCATGATGCCATTGCCACCAAAAACAAGGCCGAAATAGACAAGGTGTTTGCAAGCCTTTTTGATTATTGCGTTTCACACTTCTCATTTGAAGAAAGCCTGATGCAGGAACACGGGTACAAACACATAGAAGGACATCGTCGGGTACACAACTCGTTTACTAATAGTATCAAGCGTTACAAGAGTGACTGGAATCAGGGAAAGGATATATCACGCAAGTTACTGAATGACTTGAAGATATGGCTTATCTCCCATATCCAGAAAGAAGATCAATTCTACGCGGAAGATATACGCAACAAGCTGAACAAGAGTTGGATATCCAAGATGCTTGGGAAATTCTTTCCCAACTAAACCGCAGAATACAACAATCCACCTTATACATTCATCCTGCGGCTATACGTTAGATTTTAGCTGCAGGATGATTGTGGTTCAGGCAAACAACCTTCTCACAGACTCCAGATCATCCGCCGTATCAATCCCCGGCCCTGGCTCCTGTTCAGCCTGGCTCACATGAATACAACCACCATGCGATAACACCCGCAACTGCTCCAGCGACTCAGCCTGTTCCAATGGGGACGGTGGCAGTTTTACGTAAGTATCCAGATAACCGGCTCGATAGGCATACAAACCAATGTGCCTGGCGAAGGCGGTATCATGCGGTAGTGAACTGTTCTGTTGTGCAAACTCATCCCTGTGCCAGGGTATGGGAGCACGACTAAAATAAAGGGCATAACCGGCGGCGTCAGTTACCACCTTGACCACATTCGGATCAAACAGTTGCTCACGACCCCTTATCGGTGTTGCGATTGTAGTGATGTCGGCCCGTTGGTGCGTTTCCATGTCTAACGCCACCTGGTAGGCCAGGGATGATGGCATGGTGGGCTCATCGCCCTGAACATTGACCACAATGGCATCATCCGACCAACCCATGATCCGAACCACCTCGGCTATTCGGTCCGTTCCGCTGCGATGGGTCGCTGCAGTCATGCATACTTCAGCTCCGAAACCAGTTGCCGCCTCCTGAATGCGCCGGTCATCCGTGGCAATTATCACGGCTGAGGCCTGTGATTCGCAGGCGTTCTCATACACCCGCTGTATCATGGTCTTGCCACAAATATCCAGCAGCGGCTTACCAGGCAGCCTGCTGGAGGCGTAGCGAGCAGGTATTACTATCTTAAAATCCATTTCACATCCGAAAGAGATGCCGGTAATCAGGCATTCGGAACTTCTTCATCGGCCGCAAGGGCCCGCGCCTCGTCCACCAGCATCACCGGAATATCATCCCGTATGGGATAGGCCAGTCGATCCGCTTTGCAGATCAACTCTTTTGCGTCTTTTAGATATATCAATTTACCCTTGCATACGGGGCACACAAGGATATCCAGGAGTTTCTTATCCATCAATCAGACCTTTAATCAGTTTAGTTACCCGAACATAAAACGACTCATGAAACACGGCCTCGGCCCGTACGAACCAGTGCTGTGGCTTGGCGAACCGGCGGCATTTTACGGCATCTTTTTCGGTCATCAATACCGTGGCGTCACCAGCCATCTCCAAATCAGACTCAGTGAAATTGTGATGATCCGGAAAACCGGCCCGCGCTATCTTGATCCCGGCATTTTCCAGTTGTTTGAAAAAGCGTTCCGCATTGCCGATCCCAGCTACGGCATGGATCAGTCCTTCGTCCTTAAAATCCTCCAGCTTTTTGGTCTTGCTGGGATCAAGCAGATTCACAACCTCCACGCTCCTAATCTGCATGATATGCCTACCAGGACCAGTAGTGCCGTTGGATACCACTAGATTGGCATCATCCAAGCGGCCTACCCTCTCACGCAACGGCCCGGCGGGCAAGCAAAAACCGTTGCCGAACGCCCTTTCGCCATCAATCACTACTATTTCGGCATCACGCCGCAGGGCGTAATGCTGTAGTCCATCATCCGAGATGATTACGTTGCAATCTACATATTGCTGCAGGGCCATGGCTGCAGCCACACGATCCGGACCCACACTAACCGGGCAGTTGGTTCTTTGTGCAATAAGTACCGGCTCATCTCCCACCGCCACCGGATCACTGCCTGGTAACACCTGTTGTGGCCAGTACTTGGCATTACCGCCATAACCACGGGATACGATACCAGGCTTATAGCCTAGCTGTTTGAGATACTGCGCCAACCAGATAACCAAGGGTGTCTTGCCGGTACCACCCACGGTGATATTTCCTACCACAATCACTGGAACAGAGAGGTGCGTGGATTTAAGAATTCTCAGACGATAGGCGCTCCGCCTTAGCCATACCAGCAAACAAAACAACCAGGAGATGGGTAACAGGGCGAAGGCCACCCCATTTCGATCCCACCAGAATGAATCAATGCGTTTCACTTTTTACCTTCAGGCTGCCTTGCCGCAAAGGTCATATTCACCAACCCAAGCTGGCTTGCCGCATCCATAACCTCTATTACCGCATGGTGCGGAGTATTGGCATCCGCAGAGATGATAACCGGCACATCGCGCTTGTCTTGCACCGCCTTTTCCATGGCTCGCTTCAGGGTTTCGATCTCGGTGTTAATCACCTCATTCTGATTAACGTAGAAGCGACCACTGGCATCAATAGTGATATCAAGGGTCATATCCTGCTTATCCCGCTCATCCTGGGTTGATGCCTGGGGAAGTTCCACCTTGATGCGCGACTCTTTATCAAAGGTGGTTGAAACCATAAAAAATATCAACAACAGAAACACCACGTCGATCAGCGGGGTCAGATTCAGATCAGGTAGCTGTTTCCGGTCAGAACGAAAATTCATCTGCCTTACTCCGATTCCCGCTGGCCCTGCATGACTTCAACCATCTTCAACGCCTCTTCTTCCATCAGGACCACCAGACGCTCCACCTTGCCGGTGAAATAGCGATGAAACATCAGAGATGGAATAGCAACAGACAGACCGGCTGCGGTGGTGATCAGAGCCTCGGAGATACCTCCGGCCAGCACCGTTGGATTACCAACACCCACCAGGGTAATCGCAGAGAACACCTTGATCATACCGATAACCGTTCCCAACAGTCCCAGCAGGGGGGAGATAGATGCTATGGTGCCCAGGGTATTCAGATAACGCTCAAGATCATGCACCACCTGATGCCCGACCTCCTCGATGGCCTCTTTCATAATCTCGCGACTATGCTCGCGATTGATGATACCGGCCGACAGGATACATCCCAGCGGAGAACCCTTCCTGATTGCGGCCACATGCTCTGAAGTCATTTTCTTATCACAGTGCAGTTTCCAGACCTGGGCCACCAGATTGTCCGGGACCACCCGCGACTGCCTCAGAGACCACAGACGTTCGATGATGATAGCCATGGCCACTACCGAACAGAGAATGATCGGCAGCATCAACCAACCGCCCGCAATTATCAGTTCATACATCCTAGATATCCTTTAAATTCTATACTTCAAGGCATTAATTTCCGTCGTATCATACTGCATTCAACCGGCATTCCAAAGTGGATGGACAGGATTTACATCACATCTGATCAAACGCGGTCGGTTATGGTTGCTGCCAGTAGCGCAGACGTTCCTGGCGCTGACATACAGGCGCGGAAACAGTGCCATCAGCGGTAATTGTTAGCTCAATCGCCCCCAGCTCCGCAGTATTGAGTACTTCCGCCCCCGCCGAATTCCAACGGCCAACCACCCCGGCATCCGGAAACCCGTAGCTGTTGCGGTATCCGCTGGAGACAATGGCATAGCTGGGCGCAACCGCCTGGATAAATCCCGTGGTTGAAGAAGATTTACTGCCGTGGTGCGGAACGATTATCAGATCAGATTTAAGATTATCCCTATCACTGGCAAGCAAACGCATCTCGATCTCTCCCTCTATATCGCCAGGTACGAGTATGCCGCGTCCCGCCACCTCCACCTTCAACACACAGGAGGCGTTATTGCCCTTCCATGTATTTGCCGCCGTCGGGTGCAACAGCCTGAAAACTACCCCATCCCACTCCCAAGATGTGCCAGCTCTACACAGATCGGCGGCCACAGGCATACGTTCCGGCTCTCCGCTAAGGATAGAATCTATCTCCAACTGACCGATAACCCCTGACAGACCGCCGCTATGATCCATATCCCCATTGCTGATCACTAACAGATCAACTCGGTCTATGCTTAAACTACGCAGATAGGGCAAGACCACGGCCGCGCCAGCGTTAAAATCATCGGAAAATCTGGGACCGAGATCATATATCAAGGTATGGTTCTGCGTCCGGAC
>JBNKSV010000034.1:0-24996 GCA_050297535.1 Sedimenticolaceae bacterium | reverse complement strand
TTACGATCCTTTAATTTTATAGATTACAAAACAAAATACCGCCTATGCAGTGACAGTGATTTTTTAGCACAAAAACGCCACATTACCCAAACAACAGCTCTGTAGACGCTCAACACCAAGGGTTAGCTAATCTTAAAATGTTGCATCTCATGCTTTAGCTGTTCTGACAACTCGGTCATGCTGCCAATCATTTCAGACGTACTCCTGCAGCGTTCCATAGTCCTATCGGCGTGCCCGGATATATTATGCACATTCTCATTCATAACTTCTGTAGTCGCCCGCTGTTGCTCCGCAGCGGTCGCAACCTGTGAACTCAGCTGATCAATTTCAGACATGTTTTGCATAAGCTGTTCCAAGGTGTCTCCGATGGTCACAGCCTTGGCAGATGTCGCTTCGGCGCGGGTAACATTGCTTGCCATAGTCGCAACCGCCGTTCCTACACCGGACAGCAGAGAACCGATGATCTCCTCAATCTCAGTGGTAGAATCCTGGGTGCGCCCGGCCAGGGTCCTGACTTCATCCGCAACCACGGCAAAACCCCTACCCTGCTCGCCTGCACGTGCGGCTTCAATCGCGGCATTGAGCGCCAACAGATTGGTCTGTTCCGCAATGCTCTTGATTACGTCGATCACAACTTCAATGCGCTGGCTCTTTGCCTCCAGGGTCTGCATCACCTCGCTGCCTTTGTGCATCTCGCGGGCAAGATCTTCTATATCCCTGACCGATTCGCTCACGGCCTGATTACCCTCCTGCATCGCCTGCCTGGACGTATTAGTAGCTATAGACAGCCTTTTGATGCTATCCGCAACCTCAGCCGCAGTACAACTCATCTCATTGAGGGCGGTAGCAACATGCTCAAGCTCATGCTTCTGCTCATCAATGGCGGTATTTGTTACATCTGTTGCGGAACGTACCTCATCTACAGAAGATGTTAGCTGGTTTGAAGTATCAATCACCGTACCAACCAGTTTCTGTAGATTTCCATTCATCTTCTGCATGGCATCAAGCAGACGCCGAAACTCATCACGCCGCACACACCTAATCTCGGCAGATAGATCACCGGATGATATTCTCTCCATATGTTCTATCGCCTTATCCAAAGGACGCAGCGCCGTTTTCAGATAGAGCGCCCCACCCGCAGTCATCACCACCAACATAACGACAGCTACTAGGTAGCTGATTGTCTGCAAACGTGTCTGCACGGCAATCGCTTCGGTGACATCCTCTAGTGATACCAAATTACCAATGTGTCTATTTTCTGGATCCATCAGGGGTATACTGGTTACACCAAGCATACGTCCCCCAGTTGCCATCTCGATATAGGCTGGCTGCTCCCCGACAACATCCTTGCCCAGAGATGGCGCATCCTTGACGGTAGATGCCGCCAGCTTGCCATCACGTGCATATATCAATATCTCACTACCGTTGGCTGACTTAATCTTATCCGCTATGGACTGCAACTCTTTTTCGAAAACGCCAGCCCCCACTAAATCTGCCCGGTCGTAGAGGGGAAAGGCAACAATATTAACTAACCGTCCGTCTCCGGATAATTCAACACCATGTTGCGGTTTACCTTGAGAAAGGGCCCGCTTAGCCAGGAATGGAGAGCTATTTTCACTATCTACAGTAGTGTATTTGATGTCACCCTGCTTACTGGTAACAACCAGATTATCGACCAGATCCATCGCCTTGAGACGGGTTGCCGTAGACGAAGATGCATCCCTAATAGCCTCCACATCCCCATTATACAGGGCCATGCTAAGAGCACGATTGCGCGTCAACGAAGTAAAATTAGAAGCCATGGCCGATTGCTCACTCTCCACAATAGCAGACCAAAGATTACTGAGACCATTGAGATAAGTGCTACGACACTCATCCTCCTTCTGCAAATAGAGATAGCGGCCAATAGCGAGCAAAGCAATAGTTAGAACCAATGTCCCAAGCGCCATAGCAAGGCTTAAACGGAGCTTAATTGATAGACTACTGAACATAAGCGACAATCCTTTACAACAACTAGATCATATAGTTTCGAAATACGCGGCTCTTCTATTTATTCTCATCTGACCTGAAGAAGGCGCAAGCGCGCCTATCTTCTGGTTAAACTTATTCAACCGGATATCCCGCTTTCGACCAGGCCGGAAAACCCTCGCGAAAGTAGTATACCTTGGTCCATCCCCATTCGAGCGCCAACGCTGAACCCCAGCTCGAACGATCACACCCCTCGTCATTACAATAAATTACCACCGGATCATTCTTACCCACATTCGACTCCAGAGCTGCGGCATTGAATGGTTGCTCTCCAGTTATCTCAGGCCCATATGAAAGGTTGATTGCGCCAGGAACACGACCAGCCTCAAACTGACCAGCTTTACGCACGTCAATAAACACCGCACGCTGTTCCCAAAGCTCATGCGCCTTGGCAGCATCAACAGTGGTGGCACCTTCAACACTTTCTGGCGAAGAGTAGCCTTTATCCTTGCGCGTCGGCAAATCAACTGCAAAAGCAGACATAGAAAACAGCGAACATAAAAGTAACCCGATCAGGGCAAGATGTTTATTCATATTAAATACTCCCGTGATTCACGAACAAATATTCAAACAACATGCAGCTAAAGACTGAGCATCACTCCGACATAATTAAGGTCGTATGTTAATCTGTCCTACATAACAAGATGGATCATCCAATACCCTGCTGCATATATACTACGCATGTGCATATCGGCAGTGACCAAATATTTCTTTAGTATAAGTACGATTCTTCCTTGAAATAATCACCATAGCCACTCTAATAATGATATTACGCAGAACTCATTTTCAGGTTGACATAGCAAGTTGTAGATATTAGTCCAGCAAAAATGTTTTTTATAAAACCTGGGAGATATGTTGAGGAACCGTTATCACACGAAGAGAGATCTGCCAATGCCATCTCATACCTGGCATCACAAAAGAAATCTAGTTGCTTGCGTTGCCGTTGTGTCGTCTTAACAAAGGCAAGACAGCAAAAAAGAGTCCCGCAGCAAATAGGGGAACACCGACATAACCACTAACGCCAGCGCCGACCATACTGCTCGAAAACATGGCAAACATACCTAAAGGTATCAACACGATAGCTATTAATTGAGAAATGATCTTCATGGCAAAATATTCCTAGCAAATTGATATATGTCTGCTGAAAGCTACACCGCCAAGCGATTCAAGCATATGATAAATCGCAATACCCAGGATACCTGGACTAGTTCTTGCGGGATTTGCCTGATATTTGGTCGACAACTATCTTAAACACCCGTGTCTTATCCGCTAGCGCTTCAATATATTTAGCACCACTCTCAATGAAATCAGGCGAGTACTTCTTGATTAGTCCTTCCAGAGCCGTTTGCTTCTCGACCTCAAAGACCTCTTCGGATTTACCAAAGATTATGGCGCTTTGATAAATCAAACCGAATTTTTCAGACAAGACCTCAACATCACCAACCACGCAAAATGAAACAGCATTATTCATCTCCATATTCTCGATTTTTTTGCCTTCTATCGCGCAGTGGAAGTAGACATGGCCATCAATAATACAAAAACTTAAAGGAACCCCGTATGGCAAACCTTCCTGTGACACCGTGGAAAGAACGCCATATTCCGCATTATGCAAAATCGACCAGGAATCCTCCCTGGATATTTCCCTATCTTTTCTTCTAAGTTCCTGCATTTTTTACCGTATTCCTGAGTTCATTGATCAAGCCGCACAATGATCATATACACTTTACAGTTTGGAGAAGAACTGGCATTTGCGGCAACCGAAAAACAGCTCCTCAATAGCCTGCCTCATAAAAAAGGGAGCCCGCAGGCTCCCCACGTGCTTTTAGCATCTTTAATGATCACTTAAACACCGAGTTTAGATCGGCATCGGTCATAATCCCAGCCCCATAGGATGCTTCGCCCTTGGCCTTCATATAGTCCAGATATGACGCAAGGAGGAGCGCGGATTCAATCGAGAGATTATAGCCAACTATATTATCGCCGCTCTTTTGCTGAATCTTAGCTGCAGTTGAACCATCTTCATACAACATAAACAGCACCTTAGTTGCAGCACCAGCCTTGCCGTCATCGCACATATCTTCTGGAAAACAGCTGGCGACCTTCTGATATAACTGACGCAATCCCTTCTTCTTCGCCTCACTACTCCACTCATGGCTCTTCTCTATGCCGTGGTTTATTTCAGCTATATCGCTACTATTGATGGTGATAATGTTTCCTGCGCCACCGGCATCACCACCGTGCTGAATAAAATTGAAGTCGTAAACAACCCCTTTACCTGTAGCCCGCGGCACAATCTGCAACTCTCCAGCCTGACCTGAACCCGGCATATAGAACGGGATCAATGGATAGATCTTGGCGACACCTGGGTCTGAAAGGGAGACTGGCATGGATGTAGCCCCCACGGAGGCACCTGAATCAGCTATAGATTGGCCCCTAAATGCCTCAATAACAGCAATACGCGCCTTAACAGCATTGACCTTGTCCTGGTGGAAATCCCCATTTCCTTTTGCCATTATCTCCGCACTCAGGACATCATTCATGAGTGCTAGTTGATCATCAGCGACCTTAATCTTCTCTTTCGCCACCTCGGGATCAATAGCAGTTTCGGCCGCTATCCCTTGCGGCACATCTCCAGCCTCGTCGGCTGGTGGAGCATTATTTACCGGCTCTTCGGCAACCTTAAACTGCTGCGCCTCTTCCGGGCTCAACAACATGCGCATCAACTCGTTTGCCCCGACATAATTTGTCAGCAGATGGGTTTTGCCAGAGCTTGCAGCATAGTTCTCAAATGCCCCCTGGGTGCCAGGACCCCAAGCACCATCAATGTATGAGTAGTAAAAACCCTTCTCCTGTAGCCTCACCTGTAGCTGACGACGTACAAATTGACTTTGCGTCCTAAACACCTGCTCCATCGGTGAGACATATCTGGGGGTCCTGTATCTTGGAGAACTATATGCGGGTTTACTCGTATACTTCCCTATCGCGTACCCACCGATAAGCCCCAATACCGCCGCTCTGGTAGCGCTACCGGAATATACCGGGGTTGAAAAGACAAGAGCTACAACACATAAAAAAGTTATCCACCTGTTCATTTTTATTACCTCTGTGGCTGAAGTGGCTTGATCTAGGGATTTTTCCCATCTGGAAAAATACAATCTATCTACTAAACCTGCCGATATTTATAATTTACAATCATGGCACGTATATCCCTAAATATAACCCCAGAGATGGAAAATAGGGAGACAAAACTCCCTATTTTTGCTGGGATATTTGAGGAAACGTTCAAACCCTACCACTTAACAGCATATGTATCATCTCATTTGACCCGGCATAGCTGGTCAAGAGATGGAGATTCCCAGAACTTGCGGCGAAATTTTCAAAGGCGCTTTGGGTTGCCGGCCCCCAGATCCCATCTATGGAGGAGTAATAAAATCCCATCTGCTGTAGTCTCGACTGAACTTGGTAGCGAACATAACTGCTTTGACTATTAAACGCCTGTTCAGCCGGAGAGCTATAATGGTATGGATTTGCGTAAACCACCCTGCGTGGTGGAGGTACTGGCCTGCTAACCATATTCCCAATAATGAACCCACCAAGAAAACCTAAGGCGGCTGCAGAACCTCTGCGATGGTGATGATGATGGTGGTGTCTATGGCTGTAGCTATAACTGCGATCATATCTAGGGTAGTAGTCACGGTAATGGCCAGCATAAACCGGAGACGTACCAACCAAGAACAACACACATACAAAAGTGATTAACCGGTTCATTTTATGCTACCTCTATGTCTTAAATACCTTAAATGTTCAACTGAATGTTTCATGTTGAAAGATAGAGGCATGTAGCTGAACAGGACCTGAACCTGCAAATATCTCGAATATTCTCAATCGAAAAAAAAGGGAGCCCGCAGGCTCCCCATTTATCCGGTAAGTCAGGATAGGATTAAGCTTCTTCCTGCACCGCCTTCATGCTGAGGCGTACCCGGCCCTGCTTATCCACCTCCAGGACCTTGACCTTGACCACATCGCCTTCAGACAGCTTGTCACTGACCTTCTCGACCCGCTCCTCGCAGATCTGGGAGATATGCACCAGACCGTCTTTGCCAGGCAGTATGGTTACGAAGGCGCCGAAGTCCATGAGACGCGCCACCTTACCCTCATAGATGCGGCCAACCTCGACCTCGGCGGTGATCAGCTCGATGCGCTTCTTGGCCTCTTCACCGGCAGCCTTGTCGACTGAGAAAATCTTGACCACGCCATCGTCGGTCACATCCACGGTGGCTCCGGTCTCCTCGGTGATGGAACGGATGGTCACGCCGCCCTTACCGATCACATCACGGATCTTCTCCGGGTCGATCTTGATGGAGATGATGCGCGGGGCATGCTCGGACATCTCGGTACGGGATGCGTTGATGACCTTGTTCATTTCGCCCAGGATATGCAGACGCCCCTCTTTGGCCTGGGCCAGGGCGATCTCCATGATCTGCTTGGTGATACCGTTGATCTTGATATCCATCTGCAGGGCATTGACGCCGTTGGCGGTACCGGCAACCTTGAAGTCCATATCACCCAGATGATCCTCATCACCCAGGATATCGGTCAGGACCGCGAACTTGTCCTCGTCCTTGATCAAGCCCATAGCCACACCGGCAACCGGGGACTTCAGCGGAACACCGGCGTCCATCAGGGCCAGGCTGGTACCGCATACCGAGGCCATGGAACTGGAGCCGTTGGACTCGGTGATCTCGGAAACCACACGAATGGAGTATGGGAACTCCTCCATGCTGGGCATAGAGGCCAGCACACCACGCTTGGCCAGACGACCATGTCCGATCTCGCGGCGCTTGGGGGAACCTACACGCCCGGTCTCGCCCACGCAGAATGGCGGAAAGTTGTAGTGCAGCATGAATGGTTCGCGGTAGGAACCGCCCAGTGCATCGATGATCTGGGAATCACGCTCGGTACCCAGGGTAGTAACCACCAGGGCCTGGGTCTCGCCACGGGTAAACAGGGCGGAACCGTGGGTGCGCGGCAGCACGCCGGTACGCACGGTGATGGGACGCACGGTCCTGGTATCACGGCCGTCAATACGCGGCTCGCCTTCCAGAATGCGTCCACGCACAATCTTCTTCTTTAGGCTGTCGATAGCTCCCTTGACCTCACCTTCGCTCCACTTGGCTTCATCGCCAGCGCAGAGCCTTTCCACGGTCTCGGCAGTCACTGCATCGACGCGGCTGTAGCGATCCATCTTGTCGGCGATGGAATAGGCCTCGGTCAGACCAGCGGTCGCGGCAGCGGCTACGGCATCCACCAGTTCGGTGTCAACGGTCGGCGCAACAAATTCGACCTGATCCTTGCCAACTTCCGCAGCCAACTCTCTGATCGCCTTGATCACAGTCTGCATCTGCTCATGGCCAAACATGACCGCACCCAGCATCACCTCTTCCGACAGCTCGTTGGCCTCGGATTCAACCATCAGCACAGCCTCTTCCGTACCTGCAACCACCAGGTCCAGATCGCTGCTGTCATTCAGTCCGGTCTTGGCTTGATTCAGCAGATACTGGCCGTCCTTGTATCCCACGCGCGCCGCACCGATCGGACCCTGGAATGGCAGACCGGATATGGCCAGGGCTGCAGAGGTACCGATCAGGGCCGGGATCTCTGGATCCACAGCAGGATTGAGGGACATTACGGTACAGATGATCTGCACCTCTCTGGTATATCCCTTTGGAAACAGCGGACGAATGGGTCGGTCGATCAGACGGCAGGTGAGGGTCTCTTTCTCACTCGGACGTCCCTCACGGCGAAAAAAACCGCCGGGTATGATTCCGGCGGCGTAGGTCTTCTCTTGATAGTCCACGGTCAGGGGAAAGAAATCACGCCCTTCGCCGCTATCCTTTACCCCAACCACGGTGCACTGCACCACGGTATCGGACATATTGATCATTATGGCGCCGTCGGCCTGACGGGCGATCTCGCCGGTTTCTAGGACTACTTTGTGGTCACCATATTGAAATTCTTTGGTTATCAAACTCACTATAATATCCTCGTATTCTTTGAGTTGAGCGGCTTAACGGCGCAGACCAAGACTGGCAATGAGGGCGCGATAACGCTCCACATCTTTACCCTTCAGATAGTCCAGAAGCTTGCGGCGCGAATTAACCATCCGTACCAGACCCTGACGGGAATGGTGATCATGCTTGTGTTCTGCGAAATGCTCAGTGAGCTTCTTGATGTTGGCGGTCAACAGCGCCACCTGTACTTCGGGAGACCCGGTGTCACCCTTGGAACGAGCATACTGCTCAACAATCGCCTGTTTCTCTTCCGCGTTCATTGCCATGTTGATTTCTCCTCATTGACATTAGATTAAGTGGGACCATCCCACTGAAGATCCGCACCCCGACAATGGGTTCAGGCTACGGACGTTTGGCCTCCGTTAGGAGGCCGCCACATAGATATCTGATCAGCCGGCAAAGCCGTTCAGTATCCGTCTGCCATTAATCAGCAGCAAAATAGGCCGTGCATTATGCTAGGTTTAGACAACCCAAGCAAATTAAAACCTCAAATAGTGTGGATAGATTTTAAATATCCCCAGCTTAGCCAACGGCATCTTACTCCCTATTCCCTTGGGGTGAGGGTGCAATCCTAAAGACCTAAAACATCACCCTAATCCTCTCCCAATCATGGAAAAGGGGATTGCCGTTCGCCTACATCATGCGGCGCGGCGCAACCCTACCATCATCCAATACCTCACCTGCCCCCATGAATACGCCATTGGCATCATATATCTTCACCATGCCTTCGGTGGGCGCATTCGGCACCAGCACCGGCTGTCCCTGCTTCAGGTAAAACGTGGCGTCCGGGGACAACTTCACCTCAGGCCAAGCGGCCAGAGCGCTATCTACTGGTAGCAGCACTCCATCCAGGGCGGAAAATCCCTCTTCGGCCAACTCCCTGATCTGTTCCATGCTTATCAGATTATCCGCACCGTATGGGCCTACCCCAGTACGCCTCAAAGCCGTCACATGGGCGCCACAACCAAGCTTCTTGCCTATATCCTCCGCCAGGGTGCGGATATATGTTCCCTTGGAACAACGCACGTCCAGCTCGAATTCAGGCTCCGAATAGCCATGCAAAATTATGTTATGAATAGTCACCCTGCGCGGCTCTCGCTCTACTTCGATACCGTCCCGGGCCAATTTGTATAAACGCTCACCCTTGTGTTTCAGGGCAGAATACATAGGTGGAATCTGTTCTATTTCACCTTCGAATCCTGTCAGAATCTTTTGTATATCTGATTCGCTGATACCGTCCACCGGTTTAGTCTCTAGCACCTCACCTTCCGCATCGGCGGTAGTGGTGGTTACACCCAGCTTAATCCGTACCAAATAGTGCTTATCCGCATCTAACAGGAAGGCAGACACCTTGGTGGCAGCCCCAAAACAGATTGGCAGCAGTCCGTCGGCCAGGGGGTCCAGGCTACCAGTATGGCCGGCCTTCTGCGCCTTGAATATGTGTTTTACATCCTGCAAGGCCTTATTGGAGGTAAGACCCAACGGCTTGTCCAACAACAGGATACCGCGCACATTACGGCCGCTTTTTCTACGCCTTCCCATACTTACTGTCTACTCATTTTCATTGGATCTTTTCTTGTCGCTCGCCACCGCCAGGTCGATCAACGCAGATAGATTGGCCCCCTTCTCGATGGACTCATCATAGACAAAGTGGAGTTGCGGCAGGGTTCGGATATTCAGGCGATGACCAAGCTCATGCCTAAAGAATGGAGCTGTATCTTTCAGAACTTTGGTGGTCTCCGCCACACCCATTTCACCCCCGATAAAGGTGAAATATACCTTGGCGTGGGAGAAATCACGCACCACCTTTACAGCCTGGATGGTAATCATGCCCAGACGCGGGTCGTGCAGCTCATCCCGCACCAGTTGCGCAAGCTCACGCTGCATCTGGGAACCAACCCGGTCGGTTCTGCTAAATTCTCTGGCCATTAAACAGGGGTATCCCGTTAGATCTCACGCGCCACTTCGGTACGCTCGAACACCTCTATCTGATCACCCTCTTTGACATCATTGTAGTTCTTAACACCGATACCGCATTCGGTTCCGGCCTTGACCTCGTTGATATCATCCTTGTGGCGGCGCAGTGATTCCAGCTCGCCCTCATAAATAACCACGTTGTCGCGCAGCACGCGAATCGGGTTGTGGCGCTTGACCGTGCCTTCGATCACCATACAGCCAGCAATGGCCCCAAACTTGGAGGAACGGAACACATCCCTGACCTCGGCCAGACCGATGATCTCTTCCCGAATCTCGGGACTGAGCAGACCGGAGATAGCCTTCTTAACGTCGTCTATGATCTCGTAGATGATGCCGTAATAACGGATATCCACACCCTTGTCTTCCGCCGCACGACGCGCTGTGGCATCGGCGCGCACGTTAAAGCCGATAATGAAGGCGCCAGAGGTGATGGCCAGGTTGACGTCAGATTCATTGATTCCGCCCACTCCAGAGGCAACAATCTTGACCTTAACGTTATCCGCCTCGATCTTGAGCAGCGACTCCTTCAGGGCCTCAACACTACCCTGGACGTCTGCCTTGACGATCAGGTTGACGTAATTGGTCTCGCCCTCGGTCATCTGCGAGAAGAATTCGTCCATCTTGGCGGCCTTCTGATCCGCCATGCGGTTGTCACGGTTCTTCTCTCTACGCATATCCGATAATTCACGCGCCTGACGTTCGGTCTTTACCACCAGAACATCGTCACCGGCATTAGGCACACCGGACAGACCCAACACCTCTACCGGCATGGAAGGTCCGGCTGATTTTATGTTGTGACGATTCTCGTCTAACAGGGCGCGCACCCTGCCAAACTCCTGGCCACTGACCAGGATATCGCCTGCGAGCAGGGTACCGGACTGCACCAGCACCGTGGCCACGGGACCACGTCCTTTATCCAGACTGGATTCGACAATGATGCCACGTGCCGGAGCATCCACCACGGCCGTCAATTCCAGCACCTCTGCCTGCAGCAGGATCGCATCCAACAGATCATCAATACCCTGTCCGCTCTTGGCCGATACCTGCACAAACATGGTATCACCACCCCAGTCTTCCGGGACGATCTCATGCTGGGTAAGCTCTTGAGTCACCTTATCAGGATTGGCCTCCGGCTTATCCATCTTGTTGATGGCTATAATAATTGGTACTTCAGCCGCCTTGGCGTGCTGTATCGCCTCCACGGTCTGAGGCTTCACGCCGTCATCGGCCGCAACCACCAAGACCACTATGTCTGTAACCTTGGCGCCACGGGCGCGCATGGCTGAAAACGCGGCATGGCCTGGGGTATCCAGGAAGGAGATCATTCCTTTGTCTGTCTCCACATGATAAGCGCCGATGTGCTGGGTAATGCCGCCGGCCTCGCCTGCCGCCACCCTGGTAGCACGAATATGATCCAGCAGCGAGGTCTTGCCGTGATCGACATGCCCCATGATTGTTACAACAGGCGCGCGAGGAAGCTTTTCACCCTTCACCTCTTCATCCAGCGCACTGATCATATCGGCCTCAATATCCTCGTCCTTCTGCATCACCGGATTATGGCCCATCTCTTCCACCACCAGGGTGGAGGTATCCCGGTCCAGCGGCTGATTGATAGTAACCATCATGCCCATCTTCATCAGTTCCTTGATCACCTCGGCGGCCTTTACCGACATGCGCTGCGCCAGATCGGCAACCGTGATGGACTCTGGTATCTCCACATCATGCACTACTGGTGCCGTGGGTTTTACAAAGCCGTGCTGGGTCTCTTGCTGCACCTGGACCGGACGCCGTTTCTGGGTCTTGCCACCCTTACGACGACCACTCTTATCTTTTGCTACATGCAGCTCTTCGCGTCCATGGCGGGTTTCCTTGTATTCCTTATTGCGGCCGCGCTGTTCGTCTTTACGATGCGCGCTCTTCTTGCTGCTCTTCTCTTCGGCTACACGTTTAGCCTCTGCCTCAACCGCCTTCTTTTTGGCCTCCGAAGCTACATCTTCTTCGCCGACATTTTCTGGTTCTGCTGCCTGTTCCTTTTTAGACTCCGACTCGACCTCGGCATCTTCTCCGGCCTTACGCTCCTGTTCTTCCTGTTCCTTTTTGGCCTGTTCTTCCTCTCTGAGCCTCTGCTCCTCGGCCTCCTGTTTCTCTTTTAGCGCAGAGTCACGTTTTGCCTGCTCTGCATTGCGTCTGGCCTCTGCCTCGGCGGCGATCTGTTTCTTGATCTCTTCCTGCTCCGCCAGCGCCTTTCTAGCCGCTTCCGCCTCCTGCAGCCGCTTGGCCTTCTCCGAGTCGGTCTCTACCTTCGATATAACCCGTTTACGGCGCACCTCTACACTAACCGTTTTGCCACTGCCACGCGCCGCACCACGCACAGTGGTACGCCCAGCAGCAGCTGGTTGACGCAGTTCGCTTACGCTTTTGCGCTTCAGGGTTATCTTGCGACCGGAACCTGCACCATCACCCGCATTCTTGCCATGACTTTCCCGTAGATGAGCCAACAGCTGAGACTTTTCCGCCTCCGTTACCACATCCTCGCCATCGCTCTTCTTCACCCCGGCCTTCTCCAGCTGTGACAGCAGAGTTTCGACCGGTATACCAACATCTCCGGCAAGTTGTTTTACTTTAACATCGCTCATGCTAGGGTCTCCTAGACAACCTTAGTCATTTTCATCCGCAAACCATGGGGCACGCGCGGTCATAATCAACTGCGCGGCACGCTCTTCGTCCATCTCATCTATAACCATCAATTCATCTACTGATTGCTCAGCCAAATCTTCCATGCTGACCACACCGATCTGCGCCAATTCATAGGCCAGCTTGCGGTCCATACCATCCATGTTCAACAGATCTTCCTTCGGCTCCGCATCTGACAACTTCTCTTCCTTGGCGATGGCCAGGGTCAACAACACGTCCTTGGCCCTTTCTCTCAGCTCATCGACGATATCCTGATCGAACTCTTCGATCGCCAGCATCTCTTCTATGTCGATATAGGCAACCTCTTCCAGGGTGGAGAATCCCTCCTGTACCAGGATTACCGCAACCTCTTCATCCACATCCAGCCAACCCATGAATTTTTCGACCAGCTCGCGGGCTTCGGCCTCGCTCTTTTCCGTGGCCTCATCCTCATTCATTACGTTGAGTTCCCAACCGGTCAACTCACTAGCCAGACGCACGTTCTGTCCACCTCTGCCGATGGCCTGGGATAGATTCTCTTCTTCCACCGCCACGGTCATGCTACCCCTCTCTTCATCAACCACGATGGAGGAGACATCGGCGGGAGACATGGCATTGATTACGAACTGGGCCGGAGTCTCGTTCCACAGGATGATATCCACCCGCTCGCCATTCAGTTCATTGGATACCGCCTGCACCCGTGAGCCACGCATACCCACACATGCTCCGACCGGGTCGATACGCTGATCGTGGGCCTTGACCGCGATCTTGGCGCGCAGGCCTGGATCACGGGCTGCGCCGATGATCTCGATAAGGCCATCGCTGACCTCAGGCACTTCCAGCTTGAACAACTCGATCAACAGCTCCGGACGGGTACGACTCACAAATAGCTGGGGACCGCGATTATCAGGGCGTATCTCGAATAGGTAGCCACGTATCCTATCCCCGCTCCGCACGGACTCCTTGGGGATCATCTCTTCTCTGGGGATGATGGCCTCGGCGTTGGCGCCCAGATCCAGGGTGACATTACCACGCTCCACCTTCTTGACCACGCCGGTAACCAGCTCACCGATGCGATCTTGATAGGCATCCACCACCTTGGCGCGCTCGGCCTCGCGCACCTTCTGCACGATCACCTGTTTGGCGGTCTGAGCGGCAATACGTCCGAAGGCGATGGACTCCATCGGCTCTTCCACATACTCGCCCACCTGTATCTCGGGGTGATCCTTTTGCGCATCTGCCAACATGATCTGGGTCTTTTCATCAAACCCATCCTCATCCGGCTCTGCAATCACCAGCCAACGGCGGAAACTGGCGTAATCGCCGGTAGTACGGTCAATTGCAACCCGCACGTCGATATCGCCACCATTCTTCTTGCGGGTAGCGGATGCCAGGGCTGCTTCGATTGCATCGAAGATAACAGTCTTTTCTACGTCCTTCTCGTTGGAAACCACATCAACGACAAGCAAAATCTCTTTATTCATCAGTAAATTCCCAAATCAGAATTCCGGTACCAGCCGTGCCTTGTCTATCTGATCCAACGGCAGGCATTCCATTTCACCATCTATCTCCAGCATAACTCCTGCATCCTGGACACCTTTTAAAATACCTTCAAAGTTTTTCCTTCCCTGCAACTTGGTACGCAGCTTGATACGCACCTTATTGCCGGCAAAACGCTCAAAATGCTCCTTCACAAACAGCGGCCTATCTATGCCTGGAGAAGACACCTCCAGCTGATAGGCATTTTGTAGCGGATCTTCCACATCCAGCATCGCGCTGAGCTGACGGCTCACCGCCACACAATCATCCAGTATGATGCCGCTATCCTTATCTATATAGACACGCAACAACCCGGAATCATTGCCGCTAAGGTATTCGATCCCGAATAGTTCATAGCCCATTGGCTCCACAACACTAGCGACGAGCTGATTTAGTCTATCCGGTGCACTTCGCATGTTTTTTGTAACACCCACCACAAAGAAAAAAGGGGCCAAAGGCCCGCTTCCTCATAATAACCACTAAACCGACGCGGTATTATATCGCCTTACCTGGCCATACCAAAATCCGGTCACCAAAAAAAACCCCGAATTCGGGGTTTTTCAAAACGCTAGGCTGACAGCAAGGTCGGCTAGACTCCCAATAACCAGCCTATATACAGCTGCGCCTCCACAAGTGCCGTGAATAATACTCTATATTATTTGTCTTTTCCAATGTTCTTGGCCAACCCACTCCTATTCCATTTCAAAAAAGGCCGGAAACAACGACTAGCTGCCGAGGACGGCCAGGGCGCCACGATATATTGGCTCATCAATAAATCCATACTGTGCGTGTACAAAACCGGTGTTTCCCTTTGCCGCCTCCGCCTCGAAGCAGCGCACGATAGTTGCAGCCCGGTCGATCTCCTCCTGGTCAGGCATAAAGATATGATTAGCCAGCTCCACCTGCCCCGGCGAGATACAGCCCTTGGACGAAAAACCCATGCTTTTCTCCAACAAGCACCAACGTTCAAAGGTATCCAGATCCTTGTACTCCTGATAAACAAAGGAAACTGGATGTAGCCCGGCGATGCGGGCATCCACCAGAAAACGGGAAAGCAGGTGGTGGGCCGTTGGACTATCCGGCGTAATGACAGAGTGTGGCAATCTAAGGTCAGCACAAAGATCCAATATCCCCAGATACGCCGTGTCCACCCGCTCCTCTACCCTCAATTCCGGAAGGGCCTTTAGGGCCGCACCGGTCTCTATGGAGAGGTGGATTCGGATGTCTGGGTCAACCAGGCCGCACACCAGTTCTACCTCCTGTCTGGTCCTAATCTTGGGAACGCGGATGGCGTCAGGCAGCGCGCGGTTGATGTAGGCGATATCCTCCTCACCGCCCTCGCCCATGGGATTCACCCGCACCACCAGCTCAGCTCTGGCTTCTCTGGACTCGGCCACGAACAGGGCCGCCAGGGCGCGGGCCCGTGGTTTCTCTTCCGGGGCCACCCCATCTTCCAGATTTATGATGGCAATATCCGCAGCCAGCTCATCCAGTTTATTCAGGTGCTTTACCCGATGCGCCGACACCATCAGGGCGCTACGGCGGAATCCCGCATACGGGGTTCGGGGAGAGATCGCGTCTGGGAATTGCGCCTCTATTTCTGGTATTCCAGCCTGTTGCAACTGGGTGATGTCTTGGAAAATCATGATAACCCCCAGGTGACAAAGTTGGTCTATCCACCCCCTCTCCATGGATGGAGAGGGCTGGGGTGAGGGTGAAATATATAAATCACCCCCTCACCCTAACCCTCTCCCCGATGGGGAGAGGGAACTAAAAGAAAGGGTACGCATTTAAATGCGTCCCAGCAAAGTGGTTAATTATCTCCCCGCAGAGTTTCAAGCCACGCCTTTTGGCAACTGTGGCGGTGACGCTCTTCTAAAATGGCGCGGATCTTCTGCTCGACCTTGGAGAACGGGGTGGGTTTGCCGGGCTTGATCTTCTCACACAACAGGATATGGAAACCAATTTCCGATTCTATGATAGAACTGATCTCACCCTCTGCCATGGAGAACAACGCCTTATCCAGCTCCGGATAGAGTTGTCCTGACTTAACCTCACCCAGCTTGCCACCCTCCATCGCGGTTGGACACTCGGAATAACGTTGGGCGAACTGAGAAAAACGGTTGGCACGACCGTCCAATTTCTCCGCTACCTGCTCCATTCTAGCTAAGGCTGCATCTCTGGTATTCTCCGGGAATTCAGGATTTATAGTAATCAGGATATGCCGCGCCACCCGCAGCTCCGGCTGTTCGAAACGCTCCCGATGCATCTCATAGAACAGACGCACATCCGTCTCGGTCACCTGACTACTCTCGGCCACTACCCTTTGCATCACGGCATCGAACAGCAGTTCGCGGTAGAGGGCATGACGCAGACCTTCTTCATCCAAACCGTTGGACTGCAGGTCCTGGATAAATTCGTCGTGGCTGGCGTAACGCTCTTCAATACTCGCAATAGAGTTTCTCAACCATTCTTCCGGTATCACCAAATCTTTACTCTCAGGCGCGGCGATGACCAGCGACTCCAGTTCGTAGCTCTTGGCTGCCTTGGCATAGACCTGTTCATACTCATACGCATCCAGTTGCGGCAGGTTCTTGCCGAAATCGTTCAGCGCGTTACGCAACAGGTGATAACTTAATGCCGGCGATGGCTCTGGCATCTTTTCAGCCAAGATCATTCTCCTCTCCTGGCTCTGGATAGAAAAAATCTAGCGCCCCCTCAGGTACCTGCAGGGTACGCCCGTCAAAACGCGCATGGTAGACAGGGCCGCTCTCGTGTTCGCGCAATACCTTTTCGATCTCTCCCTCATCTCCCGGTGTTGCGATCACCTCGCCGCCGATGGCCAGCTGAATCTTCGGCGTCACCTTGTCCCGAAACTCGAACCTGGTCGGCACCCATGGATCGCCCGCCGGTTGGATCTCCTGTTCACGACAACCTACCAGACAGCCACTCTCAAGAAAATCCACCGAATAGATGACCTGATCCTGCAGAAAGGTACCCACATCCTTCACATAGCCGACACTGCCCTGACGCACCAACAGTTCACCCCTGGCCTTTCCGGGAAAGGTGCCGTCGTTGCGAATGGTACGGATAACCCGCACCTCAGAACCATATTCATATCTTGGCAACACTGTTTAACCCCATAGTTAAATCACTCAAAGGCACCACCGCTTGCTGCGGCCCTGCCCTGCGAAATACCCTGAACACCTTCTCGCTGCGCGCATCGGAATTTACAAAATCCTGATAGGCCATCTCCAGCCGATCTGCATAGAACGCACGCAGCTCCGACTCTTCCTGGGGCATTTCATTTTTTGCCCTCTCCAGATAGTCGTGGAAACGCTGCAGGATATGCAAACGGTTCACCTGCACCACACTGGCTTCAAATGGAATCTGAAAGTAGTCCAGAAACTCCTCGGCGCTGCACAGCTCTTCCATATCCAATTCTAACTCTTCACTCATCACCTCTGCTCCTGTGTCATTGCCAAAGGGTTTCCTGATTATTCGCGTGTACTTCCAAATAATACTGGCGCAAAACATGCTCATCAGGCGCCTGTTTTCTCAAGCCACTGAAGTGCCTGATCTTTTGCAGTATCCTCTCCGGCTCTCCCGGCAGCAACCGGATACCCAGTTCAGAATACGCCCGGGCCACAGCGCCACTGCCCGAGTGCTTACCTAGAACCAGACGGTGATCCCTGCCCACTTCCAGCGGATCTACACCCTGATAATTACTGCGATCTTTCATCAGGCCATCCACATGGATTCCAGCCTCGTGGGTAAAGGCGCCTTCGCCCACGATACTCTTATGCCATCCGACATTGTGTCCAGACGCCTGCTCGACCAACTCAGATAGCGCCGGATAGTGACTCATATCTATTTCACGGCCCTGATCGAAGAATTGCCGCAGCCCCATCACGATCTCTTCCAGCGGAGCGTTACCGGCCCGTTCGCCCAGGCCATGCACCGTAGTATTAACATGAGTAGCCCCGCCACGAATGGCCGCCAGGGTGTTGGCCGTGGCCAGCCCTAGATCGTCATGGGCATGCATCTCGATCTCAAGATTGGTGTTAGCCCGCAGATCACGCATGATCTCGTAGACCCTGAACGGCTCCAGGATACCGACGGTGTCCGCAAAACGGAACCTGCGCGCACCCGCCAGTTCTGCCTGTTCCACCACCAATTTAAGAAAATCCAGGTCGGCGCGGGATGCGTCCTCGCAGCCCACACATACATCCAACCCCAAATGCCTGGCCTCAGACACACTACGACCGATCTGGTCCAACACCCACTTGCGGGTACGGCCCAGCTTTTTCTCTATCTGCTGATATGACACCGGGATCGAAAGGTCCACACTCTGCACCCCCAGCCCCTTGCACTCAGCAATATCCTGGCTCTGCATACGACACCAAACCATCAGGCGCGCATCCTTTACCACTTCGGAAACTGCCTTGATCGACTGGCGTTCCTCTGGACCCATGGCCGGAATACCAACCTCAAGCTCCGGCACACCGATGGTGTCCAAGTGCTTGGCAATGGCCAGTTTCTCTTCCAGGGAAAAGGATACCCCCGCAGATTGTTCGCCATCGCGCAGGGTGGTGTCGTTAATGGTGATTTTTGATGTCTGTCTGTTCATTGCTTACTCCTTACTACGGAATAAGAGCAAGCAGCGTGCCACAATTATTTTTATTTACTATTCAGTAAGTTATAAAGTTTGCTCTATTGCTAGGCATGTAGCTTGAACTCCATTTGTAGCAAACGCTACAAAGGTGCAGAACCTAGAGCGCAAACGGTCCCCGTGACATGGTCTCTCCATCCCAGTTGCCGCCAGGGATTACGGAGCGACTGTCACGGTTGCCACGATAGAGATAGATCCAGGCATGACCCCAAGGGGTGGGAATCAATTTTCTAGTGTAGAGTCGCGGATAGGCCTCAAGCCGGTCTAGGTTAACCATCTGCTTACGGTCGATTCGGTACACCTCACCTTCGATAGCGGATGAACCGCCTGCCACCACCCCAGGATAGGTCCCAAGGTGCAACATCCGGTATCTCGGCCGCGTCACATGCACCCCACAATACTCGGCACCGGAGAGTAAATAATGATTTACTTCTCCCCGGCGCAGGGTACCGTAGACAAAAACCAGATTCAGCCGATATAAGCCCATATACCTGACCCAGAAATTACAGTAAGTTATATTACTACGATGTAGGAACCCATTTCCCTGGACGCAATTATGGGGCAGCCTTCATCGCTCACAGGAGTGAGTTCCTACATAATCTCACGCAGCCACAGGCTGTGGTTCATTGGTAAAACACTTTTTGGTGCAAACACGGGCACAGGAACTGCAACCGATACAGTCCATAGGATTTTTCAGGGTCATCACCATGACAACATCATCATCAAAATCATCGTCGCCGTAATCATCGTCATCCAATTCCAGTTCATCCCGATCCACCAGATCCAACACATCGCGTGGACACACCTTAAAGCAACGGCCGCAGCCTATACATTTCATTTGATCAATAGCCACTACAAACTCCGGGGTATACTCTTCCCCACCCCGAGTTACACCAGTAATCATACTCATTGAATTATCCTCACCTCATTTGTAATTCTGCCGCCTTATAGGCGGCCTCGGCCTCGGCCCAGGCCTGACAGGCATCGTAAGCAGCCTGGGCCATGGCCGGGATCTCTTCATAGGCATAAGGCAGACGATCTTCTACCAGATCATGCAACTCCCCCGCCCTTTCGGTGGCAATCCTTTTGGCCCGTTTACTGGCCTTCAGCATTGCCTTTAACTCTTCCTCAGTCATGCCTCCCAGTCCTTACATACCTGCAACCTTGGGATGCAGACCAATGATCTCCAAGGCTACGGAAAGCAGGGTATCCGCTTCATCTTTCATCTTGGACAGACTGGCAAAACCGAAGCGATGGACATCACGCAGGGTCTTATCCAGCACCACCAATTTGCCGACGGTAATCAAGACACGTCCAAATCCTTCGTAGGTTATATTCATCATCGGCACCGCCCTCAGACCGCACTCCTTCTCGATCATGGCGGAGATGGCGTTATAGAAGGCGGTAAGACGCGACATAACGATCTCGTCCGGATCGCCCACCACCGGGATCTCGGCCTTCTTCTCTTTGGTCAGCACGAACGGATCCAGAATCTCGTTCGCAGCCATTTTGTCGTAGGTGCCATAGGTATCTACGGCACGCATCTGCCTGATCATCTCCTGGGCAAACTCGGTTTCCAGAACCGGATCGTCAGCTGCAATATCTAGTGTGGTTTCGCTCATAATGTTCTCTCCTGATAAAAAATATGTTCAGTATCAATTTCTGTCCCACATCTCCCCCTCTCCCCTGAGGGGATAGGGCCGGTGTGAGGGGTTATCAAAATCACCCCTCATCTCAACCAGCTCCGGGATGACAAAATACAATCAATTCTGTGTTGCCCTATTCCTGCCAGCCTTCCTCCTCCATCCGATCAAATCGGGATGGATCGGCAGGCAATCTGCTTGCAATGGCCTTGGCCAGCCAACTGCTCGGCCCCCGCCGCAGTTCGTCCTGCAGCGAGATCAGCAGATCACTGATCAAGGTACCGCCCGGAACCTTGATGGCCTGAATACCCTTGGCCTGCAACTGAGTTATGGCGGATGCACCTATCGCCTGACTGTAGACGGCGATACACCCTTCCAGCACCTCTATCTTCGCGGCCAGCTTGTCCTCATTCTGTCCGGAGGCGATACGCTCAGGCTCCACACCCGAATAGCCGTTCGCGGCATATTCACTAAATCCCGCCGCCTCCAAAAAACAGGTCCGGTCCTGATCTACCGCATAGATGGCCAGCGACTGGGCGGCACCGAAATGCTGGTCCACATGCTTCATGTCACCAGTAGCGAAACCCACCTTGAGCGCCTCCGCTACCCAACTATCCTCCAGATCGCAATCCACTAGGTGCAGGCGTCGTTGCAGTGTCATATCAATGCACCACCTCTGTATGCGAATTTGACTCTGCCCCCCTCTGGGCATAGATGGAACGGTAGGGGTGTATCTCCCCCTTCTCCAGGGTCAACATGATATTACCCAGATCAAACAGGGTTTGGCGTGTCCCTCGATAACCGATCCATACCTTATGGATTCCACCCAGTCGGTCATATTGCGGGATACCGGCCCGCAACAGCGGAATACCGAGACGCTCTGCGCTCTGTTCACCGTGAGTGTTGGTAATCAACACCTCGGCTCCCGTGGCAGACGCGATCTTTTCCAGATCCTCCAGATCACCGATCTTCACGCTCTGCGCCACCATATCCTGAAGTACCGGTGCGTTAATGGGAGACACGGCCGCCACCGTTTCCGCCCCCATACCAGCCAGCATCTGATTCAAGGCCAACAACAGATCGGGATCGGCCGCGATAGCGATTCGCGCCATACCCAGCATAAAGTGACTATCCAACATGACATCCTGCAACTGGGCGCGCTGGCGCTCCAGTTTTGCCGGAACCGGTTCGCCGGTAATCTTGTGCAAGGTATCCACCAATGTATCTACCGCATCAATGCCCATCATATGATCGAAGCGGTGATCCGGAACACCGGTGCGACTAGCCAACTCATCAGCCGCCGCGTACATGGAACGGCCTATAACCAGGGTAGCCATCGCATCCCCCAGCGTGGCCAGTTCCGAGACATCGGTACCACCGATGGTTATAGATGAAAAATCCTTCTCTCCCAAGTAACCCAGGGAGTCAGAGAGATCTGGAATCAGCACCGGCCGCAATCCAAACGCCTCGATAATCTCCTTCAGTTCCTCCAGATCACCAAGGGTGAGGGATGACCCCACCAGCACATTGATCTGACGACAGTTGCGGCCGGGTCTGGAACCAGCGTCTTCAGCGCTGGGAACGGCCGCCTTGATCACCTCCTGCACCGCCTTGGCGAACCCGGTCTCCAGGCAACCGCTGTAGTCGGGGGTGGAAACCGGAACCACAGTTATGTGATCGTACTGCGGGTATTGCTGACGAAACTGTTTGACCGCCATATTCACATCGCTACCCTGGGTCTCGGTAAGACCGGTGGTAGGTATGCCGATAAGAAGCGGGTCGTTCTTCTCGGCGATGGTCTTGAGACCTTCCACCACACTATCTTCGGAACCCATGACCGTTGACACCTGATCCATGGCCGTAGTCTGCATCGGGATAGGCTCCCGGAAATGCAGGACATAGAGGACCTTGGCGAAGGCGGTGCACCCCTGTGCACCGTGTAGCATAGGCATTGATCTATTGAAACCGAGAAGCGCCAATGTCGCTCCCACGGTCTGGCTCAACTTCAATGGGCTTACAGACAGAGCCTTACTGCGTTTGATGATCTCAGGCATCAGGCCACCTCCTGATCAATGTGATCAATCGAGTCTGACCCCATTGATCTTGTTTGCTGCCAGGGCGCACTATTACGTACCGCCGACCAGATCGGACTCTCAATGGTTATTGCCATTTGCCGCGCCAACTCCACCATGCCGTCGTATCCGGCGTAGGCGAACTCGCGTTCCTGATTGATATGTAGAAATGGGATGCGAGCCTTGAGGGCGGTGTACATGTTACGGCCGCCAGCGATCATAATGTCGATATCGTTTTCGTATACCATGTCGATCATGGTGCGCGGATTACCCTCCTCCAACATCACCGCGTCCTCGCCCATCAAAGCGCGAATACGCGCCTTATCCTCTTCTGTGGACTTACGGGTGCCGGTTGCCGCCACCTCCATACCTAGATCCTGCAGGGCCGCGACGATCGACCAGGACTTAACACCACCGGTATATAGCAGCGCCTTTTTACCCTTGAGGCGGGCGCGCCAGGGTTCCAGCAGTTTATCTATACGCGCCTCTTCCCGTGCTATCAGATCCTCGGTGCGTTTGCTTAGATCGGCATCGTCGATGATGCGCGCGAAATCCCGCAGGGCCTGGGAGACATCGCGCACCCCGTAGAAGCTGCCTTCAAACCAAGGGGTAGCATAAGCTTCCTGCAACTTGCGGGCGACGTTGATCAAGGCCTTGGAGCAGACCATCATATTGACCTCGGAACGGTGCATGGTCTGCACCTCCCGGAAACGGGAATCTCCGGATATGCTGCCGATGATCCGCAGACCCAATTCGTCAAACAGCGGTGACACATGCCACAGTTCACCGGCGATGTTGTACTCGCCGATCAGGGCGATGTCGTGCACCTCAATGCCTTCGCGCAAGGCGCCCTTGGGCACCGGATCAGGTTCGCGGGTGCCACATACATGTTTCACCATGGCCTCGCCAGCGATACGGTTCCCCAGATTCTTGGTGCCATAAAAACCGGCCACATCCACCGGCACCACTGGTGTACCCCAGCGCTCCTGCGCCGCCTTGCACACCGCTTCGACGTCATCGCCGATCAGCGCCGGGACGCAGGTGTTATAGACAAACACCGCGGCCGGGGCATAGTCGTCGATGGCTTGTTTAATAGAATGGAATAGACGCTTCTCGCCCCGCCCCATAATCACATCCTGTTCCGTCAGGTCGGTAGTCATGCCGATGCGGGAGAGACGTGGCGCACTGGAGCGGGTACCTCGGTTATCCCAGGAACAACCGGCGCAGGCAATGGAACCGTGGACTATATGCGCTACATCGGCGATGGGAAACAGTGCGATCTGCGCCCCGTCCAGGACACAACCGCCAGCGGTGGCGCCAGGTTTCGGTTTAGCACAACCGGATTTGGATTTGTTGTTATGGGCGCATGCCGGTTCATCCAGCAGTGCAGCAATATCTTTTTGTTTCATGTTACATCAGCACCCTATATCGACTATAACTACCATATTGCAACCTGCGTGCCAAACTGTAACTTATTGTTAATACGCGAATTTTCTGGATACTGAACGTGTAGCAAACACTACAAAACGGATGTTATGGGGGATATGCTACGAAACGGTTAGATGTCGCTTGTAGGAGCCCACTCCTGTGGGCGATATTAATTGACAGGTAATAATCTATAATCGCCCACAGGAGTGGGCTCCTACGGTCGGATCTTTTTGCGATTATTCGCCTTCAATCTCAGCTATCACCAACCCGCTGGCTGACTCCATATCCTGGGTAAGGCTAAGGCAGTGACTACTGCTATCCACCAGATAGAGATTGAATGCAGAATCTTCGAATACGGGGTTGGCTCCCACCACATCGTCATCCATGCAGTAGGTGAAATGAATATCGGGAAAACTGCCACGCAAACGATCTACTGTCTGTTCAGAGACCGGCTGGGTCTTGATCAATTCTCCTATCTGTTTCAACTGTTCTGTAGTGATCATGTCTGTGTCTGTTTAATCATCTTCAGCATCCCAAACATCATCGCCATCGCGTTCAAAACGAATACGGTCCTCGGCTGACACACCCATCACCTTGGCCAGCCAGGGTGGCGCGTGGTCACCGATGGTCTGTTGTAATTCGCTCATTGCATCCCTGGCGGAACCGATCACCATGCGCTTGATCGGATGCACCCCGGCGCGAACCACCTTGGCAGCTGCCGGTCCACCGATGGATGCCACCATTAGAAGCTGGCAGTCACCGATCAGGGAGGCGCGGTGGGCGTTTTTATCTTCCACGGGTTCGCTAGCATGGGCATCGCGAATCGCAATCAGACGGTTTTCTTTAGATGAGACCTGATATATCAGGAAGCGGCTGCAACTACCAAAGTGTCC
>JBNKSV010000033.1:0-26393 GCA_050297535.1 Sedimenticolaceae bacterium | reverse complement strand
TAACACGGCGGCTGTCTCAGGATCACCGATGGTGCGGAATTGTTCCATTATGCCTGGGACCACATCCAGCGCCCGCGCCTCCATTACCCGATGCACGATGGCCATGCGGTCCATCAGGTCGTTAGCGGTTTCCACGGCGCGTTGCCACAGTCTGTTGTGAGCAGCGAAGTCGCCGTAATCAAAACCCATGGCGCGCAGTCGGGCGCGCAGGTCAAGGAAGTGGCGGGTCTCGTCGGCAGCGGTTCTGATCCAATCGTCATAGTATTCCCTGGGCAGGCCACGGTAACGGTAGATGGTATCCCAGGCTAGATCGACGGCGGTCAGTTCGATGTGGGTGAGGGCGTGGATCAGCGCGGCGCGCTGGGTCTCGGAACCAAAGCCGCGTTTTGGTACCGCCTTGGGCGGGACCAGGATGGGGCGATCCTGGCGACCGGGGTTGATATCTAAATCCGGAGTTTCACCAACCTGCCACTCCAGGGTACCGTTCTCCCAGGCAGCGAACAGCTCCATGGTGTAGGACATCTTTTCGTCGGGGTTGGCGAGTAGCAGGCAGTGTCTGGCTTGTTGGAATAGGTTGTTCAATGATGTGTGGTGTTGTTTTTATCGGAATTGAACCATGCACGCTATAAATAGTTGGTTATTGTGTGTCGGTGTACATTGTTCCCCTCTCCCCTTAGGGGAGAGGGTTAGGGTGAGGGGAATATCTGAGTTCAACCCCCTCATCCCCAGCCCTTCCACCCCTCAAGGGGGTACCGAGATCCCCAAGGTGAGAAGGGAGCTTTTCTCTACGCCTTCTTAACAAACTCCGATTTCAGCTTCATGGCCCCGATGCCATCTATCTTGCAGTCGATATCGTGATCCCCTTCCACCAGACGGATGTTCTTTACCTTGGTGCCGACCTTTACCACAGAGGAGGAGCCCTTCACCTTCAGGTCCTTGATCACGGTTACGGAATCTCCGTCCTGCAGCAGGGTGCCGTTGGAATCTTTGACAATCAGTCCGTCTTCACCCTGAGCGGCATTTCCCTCAGTCGACCATTCATGGGCGCATTCCGGGCATATATACATATCGCCATCCTGGTAGGTGTATTCAGATCCGCATTTTGGGCAGTTGGGTAATTCACTCATCGTATAATTCTCTCTATCTCAAGCTAATAATCGGCCATTCTTTGGATGCGGCATATTGGGCCAGGGTGGCGTCCGGGTCAACCGCTACCGGCCTTGCCACCTGTTCCAGCAGTGGGATGTCGTTGTGGGAGTCGCTATAGAAGCTGCTTCCAGCCAAAGTCTCACCATGCTCGGCCAACCAGGCTTGCAGACGTTTGACCTTGCCTTGCTGATAACTGGGTTCGCCCGCGACCTTGCCGGTATAGCGACCGTCTATCATCTCCGGCTCGGTAGCGATCAGGTGTTCTATCCCAAGTTTTACGGCAATGGGGCTGGTCACGAAGGAGTTGGTGGCGGTGATGATCATGGCGGTATCGCCTGATTCTTTATGCTTTGCGATCAGGTCACGACCCGCTGGCAGGATGATCGGCTCGATCTTTTCCTGTACGAAGCGTGCACGCAACTCTTCCAGCAGTTCCGGTGCGAATTCACATAGCGGCCTTAGGGAGAATTGCAGGAATTCGAAGATATCCAGGGTCCCCTCATCGTATTCACGGTAGAAACGTTCATTTTCCCGGGCGTAGTAGTCTGCATCCACCAGGCCGTTTTCCACCAGAAATGTACCCCACAGATAGTCGGAATCCCCTGCCAGCAGGGTGTTATCCAGATCAAATATCGCCAGCGCCAATGTCTACCACTCCAGGATTTGAATGGCGGTAACTATATCAGGGGTTGGGGCTAAATAGGATAGGAAATCAAAGTGGGACTGGGATGTTGGTAGAAATAAACACCAAATCTGTAGGTAAACATAACGCCACAAGCAACTGATATTTATGATTATATTGTTTTCGTGCTATTGTGTAGATAATTAACATGCATCCGCATGCAACAGATTAACGGGTAATGCCCGTAGCCGCCTGATTGTGATAGATCTAGGCAGGCGAGAAGAAGGATTCTAAGTTGATTGACGCAGATGGTTTTAGGCCCAATGTGGGCATGATTCTATGTAATGGCCAGCGCCGGCTGTTTTGGGGTAGACGGGTGGGACAGAACGCCTGGCAATTTCCCCAGGGTGGCATCATGGAAAATGAGACTCCGGAGCAGGCCATGTTCCGGGAGTTGGAAGAAGAGGTTGGGCTCAAGCCGCATCAGGTGGAGGTCCTTGGGGTTACTGCGGACTGGTTGCGTTATCGTCTGCCTAAGCGCTACATGCGCCATCACTCCCAGCCTTTGTGTATTGGCCAAAAGCAGCGCTGGTTTTTGCTCCGTGTCCTGTGTGAAGAGAGCAGTTTCTGCCTGGACAGTTCACCAAAGCCGGAGTTTGATCACTGGCGTTGGGTAAAGTACTGGCAACCACTGCGGGAGGTGGTCTATTTCAAGCGTCAGGTATATTCCAAGGCGCTGGAAGAGTTGGCGCCTTATCTCTTCCCTGAGGGAGCGCCTGGAAAACACAGTACCAACTATCTACGGCAGAATCGCCGTTAATTTAGAGAAATAACGCTTATGCTTGAGACTCTACACAGTATCGTACAGGAGGTTAATTCAGCGCCGGATCTGGAGACGGCGTTGCAGACCATCGTGCGCCGGGTCAAGCAGGCGATTAACGCCGATGTGTGTTCGGTTTATCTGAATGACTTTAAACGGCGCAGTCATGTGCTGCGTGCTACCGACGGTCTGCATCAGGAGGCGGTCGGTAAGGTGGAGATACCACTGAACCGCGGTCTGGTCGGTCTGGTGTGTGAACGGGCCGAACCCATAAACATCGACGACGGTCCGCAACATCCAAGATACATGTATATCGGGGAGACGGGTGAAACCGTATTCCACGGTTTTCTTGGGGTGCCAATCATCCAGAACCGTAAGGTTCTGGGCGTGCTGGTAGTGCGCCAGAAGGAGGTGCGTCAGTTTGACGACAGCGAGGTCACCTTCCTGTTTACCCTGGCGGCGCAACTTGCGGGCGCCATCACCCATGCCAGCGCCAGCGGTGATCTTTGGGAGAGGGAGAATAAAGATAAGCAGCCTGAAAAGGCGTATTTCCAGGGTAGCCCAGGCACCAGTGGAGTAGCCAGGGGCGTGGCAGTGGTGGTCTATCCGTTTGCGGATCTGGATGCCATACCCGATCGCCCTACGGATGACCCTGAGGCCGAAGAGCAGGCGTTGTTGGCGGCGGTAGCCAATGTGCGTCGTGATCTGGAAAATCTGGAGAGAAGATTGGAAGGGGTTCTCCCGGACGAGGAGAAGGCCCTGTTCCAGGCCTGGATGTTGATGCTGGAGGGAAATGCCCTGGTGAAGCCCATCCTGGAGCGTATCAGGGAAGGCAACTGGGCCCCGGGTGCCCTGCATACCGTGATTGAAGAACATGCCCGCGTGTTCGACAGTATGGAGGACAAATACCTGCGGGAACGTTCCTCAGATGTGCGTGACCTGGGGCGGCGCATTCTGATGCATCTGCAACAGGATACTCCCAAGGTCATTGATTATCCTGGCCGCACCATCTTGGTGGGTGAAGAGGTGAGCGCCGTGCAACTGGCGGAGGTGCCGCCGGAAAAATTGGCCGGTGTCGTCTCCGCCTCCGGGTCCGGCGCCTCCCACGTGGCCATTCTGGCGCGGGGTATGGGTATACCTGCGGTTATGGGTGTGGTGGGTCTGCCAGCGCATCGTGTGGACGGCAAGGATATCATCGCAGATGGTTATACTGGGCGGGTATTTGTCTCTCCTGGTTCGGAGTTGGTTGAAGAGTATCGACGCCTGGAACAGGAGGACCGTGAACTTGCCGATGAACTTGATTCGTTGCGCGGTCTACCGGCCGAGACCACGGACGGTGTCAGGATTCCTATCTATCTGAACACCGGTCTGGTATCCGAGACTAATTCATTCGGCCCTACAGAGTCAGAAGGGGTAGGGCTGTATCGTACCGAGTTGCCGTTTATGAGTCGTGACCGTTTTCCTGGTGAAAACTCTCAGTACGAGAACTACAGGGGTATTCTGTCTGCCTTTGCGCCGCGTACGGTCACCCTGCGTACCCTTGATATAGGCGGAGATAAACCGCTGCCCTATTTCCCGGTGGAAGAATCCAATCCCTTCCTGGGTTGGCGTGGGGTGCGTATCTCCCTGGATCATCCCGAGATCTTTCTCACCCAGGTCAAGGCCATGCTGCGGGCCGCCATCGGCTTGGATAACATGCGCATAATGTTGCCCATGATCAGCCGGGTGACAGAGGTGGACGAACTGAAACTGCTGATCCAGCGGGCCCATGATGAGCTGACGGAAGACGGCTATGCCGTCACCATGCCGCCGATCGGAGTGATGGTGGAGGTGCCTGCAGCGGTCTATCAGGCCGAAGAACTGGCGCGGCGGGTGGATTTCCTCTCGGTCGGTAGCAACGACCTGACCCAATACCTGCTGGCGGTGGACCGCAATAATCCACGGGTGGCGGCCGTGTATGACGACATGCATCCCACCATACTGCGCGCCATCATGCTGATCGTCGAAGGCGCGTCGGTGTATAACCGTCCGGTCGGTATTTGCGGCGAGCTGGCCGGTAACCCGCTGGCGACACCGCTGCTAATCGGCATGGGTATAGACAACCTCAGTATGAGCGCCAGCAGCCTGCTCAAAGTGAAGTGGGTGGTGCGCAGCTTTAGCCGCAATCGCGCCCGGCAACTGTTACAGGCTGCCCTGCGTATGGAAGAGGCGGAGCCGGTGCGCAAGCTGATGGCTACTACCCTGGACGATATGGGTATGGGCGGATTGGTGCGTCCTGGTAGGTGACATTTCTAAAAGCGGTCCGCAAAAAACGCGAATGGACACAAATAATAGAATGCTGGTGGAATATAGGGTGATAGTTTCCTGGTTTATTACAACACTGGTTATCAGTGTTCTAACCATTTTGATTAACTACATTAGTTATCCGTCGAGCTCAGTGGGTACTAATGAAATATATATTGCCCCCAGCTTTCTGTCCGAAATTTTGGTAGTAATTGGTATAAATCTGTTTTTCTGGCTTCCGGCTATTATATATCTTCATAAAAATAAACGAGTTTCACTTGGGTCGTCCGTGATCTCCAGCGTTGCCGCTTTCTTCGTTGGTAGTGTGGGCATCATTGGGGTAGTCATTTTGTTTTTCTACGCTGTGGAGCAGGCGCAACAAATAAATTCTTCAGGCGAACTCACAAGGTATACAGACTGGACCATTGGCCATGTTCATTACTTGCCTGGTATTTTTAGCAATGTCGTATTGTGGGGGATCGGCGGAATTATTTTTTGGAAATTATATTGTAAGTTCGGTACGAACAAATAAGGTTTATGCCTCCCACATATCTCGTGGGGACCGGTTACTCCCACCGAAAACTATAAGCCGCAATAACCATACAGACCACCGTCATCCCTACCAGGGTCAGGAGATTTCCCGATACATCCAGCAGACTGGCGCCGTCCAGCATGATGGCGCGTGCGGCGTTGTTGAAATGGGTCAGCGGTAGCAGTAGGGAGAATTTCTGTATTATGGGGGAGGAGCCTTCCAGGGAGAACCACACTCCGGACAGGATCATCATGGGGATGGTGATGAGATTCAGCAGGCCGTTGGCCGCCTCTTCGCTGGACATGCGGGCGGCGATGATGAGCCCCAGGCTGATCAGGCATAGGGTTCCGGCCACCAGCACCACAAACAGATCCAGATAAGAGCCGTACATGCGAAAGCCGACGATGAAGTTGGTGCAGGCGTAGACCAGGGTGGTGACCAGCAGTATCAGCCAGAGACGGGATGCCACCTGGGCGGTGAGGAATTCCAGGGCGGTGAGGGGGGTGGCGCGCAGGCGTTTTAGTACGCCGTTCTTACGGTAGCGTACGATGGCGTAACCAACCCCGAACAGGGATGCGAACATGAGGTTCATGCCGAATACGCCCGCCACCAGCCAGTCCACATAGCGGATGGGGTCGCCGCTTACGCTCTGTTTCTCCAAACCGCCATGGTTCTCGCCCAGCAGCCTTTCCAACATGTAGCCATTGGGGGATGTCTGGTTGATCCAGTAACGCTGTGTGCTCAGGTCCAGCAGCATATCCAGTTGATGCCGTTCCACCTTGTGTATAGCGCCGGGCATATCGGTGATTTCGATGAACTGGATGTGTTCAGTAGCCAGGAACTCTGCTTGTTGCGGTTGAGCTTGATCGGTATGTCCATACAGGCCCACCTTGAACATGTCATTCTTGTCCGTGGTAAAGGCAAAGGCGAAGCCTATGACGATCAGCACCGGGAACACTATGTTCCAGGATAGGGCAGTGCGGTCGCGCAGGAATTCACTGTTGCGGGCGGAGAAGGCAGCGAGGAAACGTTTCAGGCTCATATCTATTAGGCTCTTAACTGGCGGCCGGTAAGTTTCAGGAACAGATCCTCCAGGGTGTGGGAGCGAATCTGTAGATATTTCAGTTCTATGTCGTGCTGCATCAACAACTGGAGCGTGGCGTTTACATCCGCGCTGAAGATCTCCACCCGGTCCTTGAGACGATGCAGTTCAATACCGTTGTTGGCGTGGAATTCATCCGGGATCGCGCCGGTGGGCAGGGAGAGCACAGATTGGTTAAAGTGCTCATTCAGCAGTCCGTAGGGTGTCCCGTGCGCTATTACCTTGCCGCCATCCATAATGGCGATCTCGTCACACAGCTCGTAGGCCTCTTCCATGTAGTGGGTGGTGAGGATCACCGTCTTCTTCTGCGCCTTGATGTTATGCACCAGATCCCAGAAGTTGCGCCGGGATTGCGGGTCCAGGCCGGTGGTCGGTTCATCCAGGAACAGTACTTGTGGATCGTTGATCAGGGCGATGGCCAGCAGCAGACGTTGGCGTTGTCCCCCGGATAGTTTCTGAGGACTACGCTCCAGAAAATCCTCCAGGGCGCACTGTGTGATCACTTCGGACTGGGGGCGGGTCGAGGCATATAGGTGCTGAAACAGGTCCAGTACCTCCTGTACCGTTATGTAGTCCTGCAAGGCGGTGTTCTGGAACATGATTCCAGCCTCTTCCTTGAATTTGCTGCCCAGAGGCGCGCCCTGATAGAGGATCTCGCCGGATGTGGGGGTGATGATTCCCTCCATCATTTCCACGGTGGTGGTCTTGCCGGCTCCGTTCGGACCCAGCAGACCGAAACAGGTACCCTGCGAGATGGAGAGGTCAACGCCGGCCACTGCCTTGACCGCACCGTAGTTCTTTTTCAGGTTCTTCGTTTCTAGCAGGAGAGACATCTGGTAATCCGGAAATTCATCAGGATGGGTATCTTAACCTAATATCCGCTCTTTTTAATCTCCGTTTTGCCCTGGTAGGTTCTGCTGTTTTTCATCCTGATCTATTTGATGAATCTTCGGCACATGGCGGCAGCGTCTTGCAATTCTGGCTGGAGACGAGAAATTAGCAGGGTTTTATCCTTACGGGGAACCTTTACGTCGTTCTCATTATAGAGTGAGTAGTGGAAATAGTCTGAGGAGTTAAAGGGAAAAGCAATCTTGTATTTCCCGTCAAAGATAGAGAAATAGTTGTAGTTACCCATGGTCAGATAGGGTAATGGCGAAAACAGATCGCCAGCCGCACTGTGCATCTCTGGCGGGGTGGTCACGCCCAGATGCTCCAACAGAGTCTGGGGGATTTGGGCATGTGAGGTCCTGGTGTCGATCTCTCGTGGTTTCTCGCCTGGCATCCACAGGATCATGGGTACATGCACCTGTTCCTCAGGGAATGTCTGATTATGACCATGGCCCCAATGGCCTTTTTCCATAAATTCTTCACCGTGGTCGCCGGTAAACAGCAGGATGGTGTTGTCCATCATATTGTTCTGTTTAAGATAACTTAGAAGTCGCCCCACCTCGGTATCAATATGATGCGCGGCATTGATATAGCGGTTGTGTATGCCGTCGATGTTGTTTTCAAGATCGAGGTTGGTGTAGTCCATCTCTTGTGTGTACTCAGGACGAATGACTGCCTCTTCCGGGAAGTCGTAGGGGGCATGAGTAGACTCAAAGAACATAAAGGTATAAGAAGGCTTGTTCTTATCTGCGTGCTTTAGTTTGTCGATGATCTCGTCAATATTCTGGATATCCCGTTTCCATGGTTCTCCGGTTTTTATCTCGCGTAAGTATTCTTCCGGGATACCGGCAAAGGTGGTGTTCCTTAATTCCGGGTAACTAAAACTTTGACTGGTATGCAAGGCAAGCTGATAGCCTTTATCACGGATGACATTCATCAGCACCGGCGCCACCTTTTGTTCTTCAAAACCGTACCAATATGGCGCAGGCAGTCCATAAAACATGGAGAACAGGCCCATGCGGGTTCTGTTGCCGCCGCTATAGTGTTGCTTGAATGTGATGGATTCATGCGCCAAGGCCCACAGATTTGGTGTGATCTCTTTATCCAGTAGATCCCAGCGAAATGATTCTGCAACCAACATAATGATGTTGGGGTACTTGTCCAAAGGAACGGATTCAATAGGTGATAGCGGATATTTGACCTGGCCATGGGCAAGTTTCAGCTGGTTTGTGTCTGTGCGTTTGATCCCCAGATGTCTGAAGAAGGTCTTTGCCCTGGTTTTAATGCTGAAAGGGATTACATCATATGCCTGTAAATACTCTTCTTTTCCGGTGTGCTCGCTGTATGCGTGGACAGCTTCAGTAAAAAGCAATACCGCCAACATGGCGCTGATAGAGGGGATGAATACGCGCCTGGGGATCTGAATTCTGGTGTGTAGCGCGCGATGTATCAACCAAAGCAGCATGGCCGTGGTAAACACGAGTGCCAAAATCTGTAATGTTATGGTGATGATGGTCTTGTTGGTCGCCCCCAGCGCGGCAATGCCGCCAGGGGTGGTGATCAGATTCCAGACAAAACTATTAAAGTGATACTCGTATAGTCCAAAGAGTTTGTAGTCGCTGAATACAGCAAGGATTACCAGCGAACTGGTGATCCATGCTATTGCGTAAACTGCCAATGGGTGCGCCTTACCCTGGTTGGCTTGCGGTTTTAGCCTTACGCTGGCCAATTTGGTAAGCAGGATGGCTGGCAATAGATAGAGGGCGGCGTAGCCTGCAGAGGCGGCCATCATGTATAGCTTTATAACAATGGTGTCGGATTCAGAGTATTGCCAGAATAACGACAATATAAAGAGGATGATAAGGAATATGATGGTGAAGTATGTGCGTAAAACTGAACTTATCTGAGACATATAGCTTTACCGATATCAAGAAATACTGAAAACATTTCTCGATTTGACCATCCTTAGCTTAAGGCAGTCTTAACAGGTACGGGCTTACTGTATATGTTACGAATAGTCACTCTGGGGGGTAATGTTACCAGCCGCCACCGCCTCCGCCTCCGCCACCTCCGCCGGAGGAACCGCCGCCGCCACCCCCGGAGGATGATCCCGGGGCGGTGGATGAGGAGGAGATGGCGGAACTCATGGCACTGCCTATGCTGTCAGTGAAGGAACCGATGCTGTGGTAGTTCCAACTATGGCCATGATACCAGCCCGGTTGATAGTTATCGTCGGTTGCAGCCTTGGCCAGGATGTCGGTAAAACGTGCGCCCCACTGTTGCTCCACATCCAGGGCGATGGCGTAGGGGAGATACTGTTCAAATAGCTCCGGGGTCTTTTCTGGAGGATGTTTGAGGTTGAGTTCCTCCTGTTCCGCTACTGACAGATACAGTTTGAAGCCTTCTATGCGGTCCAACAGTCTGCGGCCCGCCAGGGTTGGGGCCTTGAGCCATTGATAGAACAGGATGTTTATAGCGACAACGCTGAGCATGGTTAGGGCATAGATGATGGATACCTGGGTAATTAGTACCGTCAATCCGACGATCTCGCCACCGACAAAGGGGATGGAGAACAGGGTGATGAATATTGCCCCGGCCTTTCCTTTGCTTTTCCAGGTGGTGATTACCTTGTGTATCAAGGCAAATACCCCGATGCTCCAGATGGAGAGCCATACCGACATAAAAAGGGCGAGGCCGATCTGATCGGCCGGTAGCTGAAAGACGACCGCGGCCAGGGCCAGGATGCTTAGTATGATTCCCGGGATCAGATAGCTGCTATTGGTGACAAAATAGTTCTTTTCGTAATCCGCCTTGAGAGAGCTTTCATGCGCGCTAATGGCCATGCTGATTGTGTTGTGATTTGTGTTTTTCAGGGCGATCTCTGTGCGTTGGGCGCCAAATAGCCGATTGGCAATAGCCCCTTCACCTATGGCTAGTTTCACCCCGGTGTTTCCGGTCTTGCGCAGGGTGAAGGTGCCGCCGCCGGATTCCTCTATCTTGAGATAACCCTTGACCGCCATATTGACGATGGCGGCGGAGAAGGCCTTATCGTCGTATCCCATCCTGGAGATAAAACGCACGGAAGCCGGAGAATATCCAGATTCAGGTTTATACAGCGGGATGATCACACCTGCCTCTGGGTCACGCCCCACCATACGCCATACCACCAGATAATAGAGCAGCAACAGCGCCAGTCCGCTTATCCCGTAGAGGGTGGAACGGTTGTCCTGGATGAACCAGTTTAGGCGTTGCTCATTCGTGGGTTCTGTTACGTAACCCTTGGGCCAGTTCACCACTATGGTCAGACCTTCGCGTCTGCCCAGTTCCCTGGTGGTCTCAAACCAGACGGAGCCGTCGTATTCGACGTTTGCTGTATAGTCTTTACCCTTTGCGCCTTGCGGTCCGGTATATCCCTCGAGATGCAGCTGATTTGGGAAGAAGACATCTGGCAGGATTACTATGGCGGTGGCCTTGTCGATGGGGAAATCCCAGCCATTGCCGGTGACGTTCCAATAGAGCTCATCGAATTCCTGGAAAAAGCCGAGTTGCCGGTCAGTGCGGTAGACTATGGTGTAGGTATGTTCCCCCTGTTCTACGAAACTCTCCTTGCTGCCAAGGTAGATGCGTATACCGTTGCTCTGCCTCTCGGTGTGGTATGGTTCGGCGTAGCCATCTCTACCTACCTCCAGCAGTTCAAACTTCACCCGGTAGTTGTTGTTATGCCGGTCTCTATATTCGGTGGGGAAGTCGCGGTAGATGCCATGTCTGATCTTGTCGCCCTCAGCCTGTACCCGGATGTGCTCTTCCACCAGCATGGAGCCGTCGGTTTCAATGGTAATGTCGCTGTGGTAGCTGAGTATACGTTCCTCGGCCTGAGAATTAATACTTAGGGCTATCAGGCACAGGGCTGCAAATAGTTGCGGCAGCTGTTTGGTCATACAGCCAGTTCCGGCGGCAGTGCTTCCGTGGCGCTCTCCAGCTCGAAGAACTCTGCACGCCTGAATCCGAACAGGCGGGCGATCAGCAGATCAGGGAATGAATCCACGCGAACATTTAGCTGTTGCACGGAACCGTTATAGTAGCGGCGGGCAAACTGGATGTTGTTCTCCACCTCGGTCAGTTGTTGCAGTAGGTGCAGATATTGAGAGTCCGCCTTGAGGTCGGGATAGGCCTCGGCCAGGGCGATCAGGCCTTTGATGCGGCCGGTGAGTTCTGTCTCCAGTCCTGATTTTTCCGTAGGGTCTTGTTTTGCATCAGAGTCGGTGCGCAGCCTGGTTACTTCATCTAGCACCGAGCGTTCATAACCTGAGTAGGCCTGCACCGCCGCCACCAGTTTCGGGATCAGGTCGAAGCGGCGTTTCAACTGGACATCAATATCACTCCAGGCGGCCAGCACCCGATTTTTATAGCGTACCAGACGGTTGTAGCTGTAGACCGCCCAGATTAGCGGTAACAGTAGCGGAAGTGTCCATACAATATTGTCTAGCATGATTATGACTGAGTCAGTCGGCTGTGCTTGCCGCTAATGTTCCTATCTGCTGGCCCATCTGGAGCTTGGTCTCCGGTTGCAGTTCCTCAGCCAGTCTGACCGCATCCTTTCCAAACAGTAGGATAACGGTTGAGCCCATGTTGAAACGTCCCATCTCCTGTCCGCGTTGCAGTTTGATGGCCGCAGTGCTCTTTTTGCCATACTCCCAGGTGGTGGTGCGGCGTGACTCAGGGGTTATGGTTCCGGCCCAGACCGTATCCATGCTGGATACAAAGATGGCTCCCACCATGATCAGGGCCACAGGCCCGGCCTCGGTCTCGAACAGGTTCACAACCCTCTCGTTACGGCTAAACAGGCGTGGGATGTTGCGGGTGGTGACGGGATTGACGCTGAACAGTCTTCCGGGTACATGGATCATCTTTTTTAGGGTGCCGGTGATCGGCATGTGGATGCGATGATAATCCCGCGGTGACAGATAGATGGTGATGAAGCTGCCGTCTTCAAACATCTCTGTTGCCTTAGGATCGCCACCCACCAGTTCATTCAGACTGAAGTCGTGACCCTTGGCCTGGAATATTCGTCCTTGTTGAATCTTGCCATACTGACTTATTGCTCCATCCACTGGGGATATTAAGGCGTCTTTTGCGGAGGCTATAGGCCTGGCATCCGGTTTCAATGCGCGGGTGAAGAAGTCGTTGAAGCTGCGATAGTTGCCCGGTTCCGGGTCGGCAGCTTGCTCCATATCTACACCATATATGTCGATGATATTGCGGATGATGAAATCTTTAAGGGGCCGCCACTCACTGCGGGCGATCAGGTACATCATCCGGGACAGCAGGTGGTGAGGCAGCAGGTATTGAATGAGGGCAAATACCTTTCCGACGATGGTGTTGGTATTTTTTTCAGTAGTCTGTTTATTGGTGTCGTTCATCTGTTTGTAGTGCGTCTGTTAAGGGATGCGTTAATTCTACCCTAACTATAGTAGACGATCACATTTGTTATGGAACTGTAAAGGGGCAGACATATTAATGAAATAATAATCAGTTGAAATGGCGCCAATTCATATAGGAGCAGATGATGACAGCGCCCTTAACCTATAGAAGTATCTTCTTGTCAGATATTCACCTCGGCCTTCGTGACTCCAGAGCAGACTACCTGATCGACTTTCTGCAACACACCAAATCAGATTACCTCTATCTGGTGGGTGACATCATAGATTTTTGGAAGCTGCGCAAGGGAGGACGCTGGACCTCCATGCAGGCCAACGTCCTCAAGATGATCATCGAAAAGGCGGAGAGTGGAACCAATGTTATCTATGTGCCGGGCAATCACGATGAGTTGGTCAAGGACTATCACCAGACCAGCTTCGGCGGCATAGAGATCAGACTAGAGGCAATTCATGTCACGGAAGACGGACGCAAGATGCTGGTGCTGCATGGCGACGAGTTTGATTGTGTGGTTATGAATAACCGCTGGCTGGCCCATCTGGGCAGCGAGGCCTATGACTTCCTGTTGTGGATGAACCGATCCCTGAATGCCATACGTGGACGACTCGGTCTGCGCTATTGGTCATTGGCGCGCTATCTCAAACAGCGGGTAAAGGACGCGGTCAGCTACATCGGCAGCTATCAGGATGCGGTGATCCGAATGGCCAGAGAGAAAAAGGTCGATGGGGTCATATGCGGACACATTCACCACGCGACCGTCAGCAAGTATGACGACCTGGTCTACATAAATTGCGGCGACTGGGTCGAGAGCTGTACTGCCATCGTAGAGACGGAGGCTGGAGAGTTCAATCTGATCCGCTGGGTTGAAGATTCACTCACATTACTAGACCGGGAAGAAGAGGTGGTAGAGCTTGATGCGAATTCTGATTGTGACGGACGCCTGGTATCCGCAGGTTAACGGCGTAGTTCGTACCTTAACTACAACTATACAGATATTAAGATCCAGAGGGTATGAGGTAGAGATACTGGAGCCCTCGGCCTTTCGATCTATCCCCATGCCCGGCTATCGCGAGATAAGGCTGGCCGTTACCACCAAGTCCAAGGTTAAACATCACATAACAGATATTGCGCCGGATATTATACATATCGCCACCGAAGGCCCGCTCGGATTCTGGGCGCGTCTCTGTTGTGCCTCCAACGGCTGGAGATTTACTACCGCCTATCACACCCAGTTCCCGGAATATCTGCGTCTACGCATGCCCGTTCCGCTAGCCTGGCCATATGCATACCTGAGATGGTTTCACTCCAAGGCGCATCACACTATGGTGGCGACCGAATCCATGCGTGAACTCTTACATCGCAGGGGATTTGCGCGTTTAGCCAATTGGTCGCGCGGCGTCAATCTGGAACTGTTTAAACCGGATGAAAATAAGGTAAGGATTAAGGATAGGCCAATACTAATTTACGTGGGGCGGGTCGCCATCGAGAAGAATATCGAGGACTTTCTCAGTCTGGATGTTAAAGGTGAAAAACATGTAGTGGGAGACGGGCCTGAACTGGAACAACTTAAATCTCGCTATCCGGATGCGGTTTTCCACGGGTTTCACTCCGGGCAGGATTTGGTAGATAGAATCGCAGCGGCGGATGTGATGGTGTTCCCCAGCCGCACCGATACCTTCGGTTTGGTGCTGATAGAGGCCATGGCCTGCGGAGTGCCGGTGGCGGCATATCCGGTCCCGGGACCGATGGATCTGGTGGTAAATGGCAGAAACGGCTGGCTGGATAATGACCTAAAGGTAGCGGTGAAGAATGCCCTGCGGGTAAGGCCGGAAAGATGCCGTAGATCTGCTGAACAGTTTTCTTGGGATCGCGCAGTTGATCAATTTCTCTCCAACACCATCCTGGCCGGTATGGATAGGGTGCATATGGCGGAGGATATAGAGGCTGCTTGAGTAAACTAGGGAATAGCTATCTCTCGTCTCCCACTTACCTTAACCCCTATCCCTCATTGGGAGAGGAAATTTATCTAATACATGCACCCAAAGCCCGCTTATGTAAAAATGCGCGGCATGACGGCACAAGCACTCAAAATCCAAGATTTGCGCAAGACTTACGCGAGAGGCATAGATGCCCTGCGTGGGATCAATCTGGAGGTGGAGGAGGGAGACTTCTTCGCCCTGCTGGGGCCGAACGGCGCGGGCAAGTCCACCGCTATCGGTATCATCAGCTCACTGGTCAATAAGAGTTCCGGTCAGGTAGAGGTGTTCGGTCACGATCTGGATCAGGAGCCAGAGGCGGTCAAATCCTGCATCGGGCTCGTGCCGCAAGAGTTTAACTTCAATATGTTTTTACCTACGGAAGAGGTGGTGATCAACCAGGCTGGTTATTATGGTATCCCCAAGGAGCTGGCGCGTCAGAACGCGGAAGAGAGTCTGAGGCAGCTCGATCTCTGGCCCAAACGTAGGGTCATGGCGCGGGAGCTTTCCGGTGGCATGAAACGCCGCTTGATGATAGCACGTGCCTTGGTGAATCGTCCGAAACTGCTGATCCTGGATGAACCCACAGCCGGGGTGGATATAGAGATCAGACGTTCCATGTGGGCGTTTCTGCAAGAGCTAAATAGCAACGGTACCACCATTATCCTCACCACCCACTATCTGGAAGAGGCCGAGAACCTGTGCCGCAATATCGCCATTATCAATCACGGCGCTATTGTGGAACACAGCAGCATGGATAGCCTGCTGTATAAACTGCACACCGAGACATTTGTGTTGAATCTGAAGAGTAGTTTGGATCGGGCGCCGGAGATCCCTGGATTCGGTATAACCTTAAGGGATAGTTGTACCCTGGAGGTGGCGGTGGAGCGTGAGCGCGGTATCAATGCGTTGTTCGCTGCCCTGTCACAACGCAATTTAGAGGTGCTCAGTCTGCGCAACAAACAGAATCGTCTGGAGCAGTTGTTTATAGATATGTTGGATGAAGATCGTAACGGAGCTGGCCAATGAATAAGTACAGCCGCTACTGGACCGCCTTCTATACCATAATCGAAAAGGAAATCCTGCGCTTTATGCGCATCTGGATTCAGACCATCCTGCCGGCTGCAATCACTACCGCGCTCTATTTCATAATATTCGGTACCCTTATAGGCGCGCGCATCGGCGAGATGGATGGGCATGACTACATCGACTTTATCGTACCCGGCCTGATCCTGATGTCAGTTATCACTAACTCCTATTCCAATGTGGTCTCGTCATTCTTTAGCAGCAAGATGCAGCGCCATATTGAAGAATTGCTTATAGCGCCGGTGCCGAACTGGATCATCATCGTCGGTTATGTCGGCGGAGGAGTGGCGCGCGGGATAATAGTGGGGATTGCCGTCACATTGGTGGCGCTGTTTTTTACCGATCTGGTAGTACATAGTTTCGGTATTACCTTCGTGGTGGTGATACTCACCTCTATCCTGTTCTCCCTGGCCGGACTTATCAATGCCGTCTTCGCCAAAACCTTTGATGATATATCCATAGTTCCCACCTTTGTGCTTACGCCACTTACCTATCTGGGAGGTGTGTTCTACTCCATCAAGATGCTGCCGCAGTTCTGGCAGCAGGTGTCTCTGGCCAATCCGATCTTGTATATGGTGAACGCGTTTCGTTATGGACTGCTGGGTTCGTCAGATATTCCAATTGAGACAGCCTTGGTGATTATCCTGTTATTTATTCTTGTATTGGGCGTTGCCAGTCATTATCTGTTGGTGCGCGGAGTGGGGATTAAGGATTAGGAAAAGCCTTAGCCGCAAATAAACGCAAATGGACGCAAATAAAATACCCTCGTCATCCCACGGCTTGATCGCTGAATTCAGTTCCTGTGTTCTCGCTCCTCGTAAGAATCCATCAAGATAGGCTGCAAAGATCATAACCGGGGTGCTATATTGTGCATCGGTCTATTTACGAAAAGCGTCATCTAACCGCAAACATCAAGAGAGGCAAAAATGGCAAGGATTATCGTACTAACCCTTTGTGTATTGTTTTCTGGGGCTGTCTTTTCAGAGCCGGAGTTAAAGGGAGGCCCGGAAGAACTGCGCGGTTTTCTACATCCTATGGATAAGGTGGTAACCATCAGGGGGCAGGCGGAAGAAAAGGCATATTCGGATAAGGCCGTCATCAGTTTAGTCATTACCACCGAAGATAAACTCCTGTCACAAGCGATTGCCAAAAACGGGGAAGTGCGTCAGAAGATTACCACCTCTCTAATCTCGTCAGGGATCGCAAACGATTCTATAAAGAGTTCCAAGTTTTCATCGTCCCCGCAATATGGTTGGTTTGGGAGTAAGCCGTCTAGCTTTAAGGTTATAAACAGAATGGCAATATCCATCACCGATGAAGCGCATCTGCAGGAGATCGCGGTGGTGGCCGACAAATTTGGTGAGGTTGAGCTGTCAGATACGGCCTTTGAACATACCAAGAAGGATGAATTTAATGAGAAGGTCAAGGCCAAGGCCCTGGAAAACATCCTGAAGCAAAAAGAGTTCTATGAGAAAACGCTCGGAGTCAAATTAACCCCCATAGGCATAAGAGACTCAGATATCCATCTAATGGCAACCCGTGGCGCCATGGTTCTGGAGCAGGCCGTTATGGCGCCGGCCTCCATGGCGCCGGACCAGCGTGATAGTAAAGCCTATTCGTCGGCAGCAAAATATAGAGATCAATCCAACGAGCCATCCTTCGATGAAGTGAAATATGCCGCCAACATTACCGTGGATTTCAAGATTGGTGATTAGATGGTGTTTGTGGGTGTTGCAGAAAATCTATCGTAATCGGGTTTTATGGAGGGATGTACAGTTATAGCGAATCCATATGCCTAGCGTTTGGTGATATTTATCATAAATACACGGGGTTAGGTGTAGCTTTTTTTTCTATTCTGCTTTTTTGTTGACCCTGGTCATGTAATTTTTTATTACATTAGTCTAACTTAGCGCCACGGAATAAGAATAACGCGGTCATGCGAGACCCTTAGCGAGGAAGCGAAGAAAAAGAATTGATAACAAAAATTAACGCAATGCAACTATCCCCGCTATATGCGGGATTTTTTTTGTCTGCGCACTGGGGGGAGGTTTGTGCGGGTTGTTGGTCTTGACTAGAACCTGGGGCCTTCAAACAAGACGGGGAATTTACCTTTGACAGGTTCGGTAACCGGCGCTTGCTTTTTCTTAACCGATATCCTGGTATTACCTATTCCATAAATCTCCACCAATTCATATAGTTTTCTGGCATTCTCCGGGCTTAGTCTTACGCAGCCATGAGAAGCTGGCTGTCCAAGACGTTTGACCTCATCAGTACCGTGGATGGCGACACCTTCGTGGAAGAATATGGCGTGTGGCATTGGTGCTGCATCATATTGCTCGGAGTAATGCATTGCGCTTATCCAGTTTACCCGGAAATCCCCAACGGGGGTGGTGTAGCCCCTGCGTGCGGATGAGATATCCCATGTGTATTCGTGGTAGCCGACCACGATCACATCCATCTTCTGTTTGGAAAGGTCAATCCGTATGTCGACAAAGTCGGTGTGGGCGTTAACGTGGGCCGGTATAAGGAATAGAATTAAGCTGATAAATAGCCATCTTGCAGACATCGTAGTTATCCATAAACGCAAATCATCTTATTGTGGCCAGCGATACATCACAAATGTATAAACCGGCCTTAACTCTAACAGGCTGCTATGACTGGGTAGTTAATATTTTTGATAATAAAAACAGCATGTTATTATGTGAATTATATACGGAGTTATTCAGAATGCCGAGTTATTTGAATGGCTGGGCCCGAATATGTGGCGGTACTGGCCAGAAATGACCAAGAAAGATGTCAGGGTTCGTTAAACCAGGGCATCTTTTCCCAGTTAATGCTTGACAGGTTTGGGTGTGCGGCTTAGCCTGCTAAGTTGCGTCAGGATGTTTGGTTTCTGCATAGAATTAGGAGTTGGCATAGTAAAGTATGGCTTGTTCGGTGGCTTATCCAGTGCGTGAATTTCTGGTGTGTGATCAAAAATCTGTTATCAGCCATGCGATCTTCCATCTGCCAGATTATGAAAGAATTAATTACAGACAAATTAGATACCATGGAAGAGAATGAGAACGATCCGGTTTTTGAGCAAAAAACCGGTTCAGAGAAAAACCTTATCGTGCCAATACTGGTGGTTATCATATTGACCGGATTGGCGGTATGGCTGGTTCCGGGCGATGATACTGATGATGCCAAGAAGCCGTTGCCCAAGCTCGATTCAGTCATCCAACCATTGGATACCAGCCTTCCGGTAATACGTCCATTGGATGATGAAGGTAATACTGTTAGTGAAGATGCGTCAGATACTGCTGGTCAGGATGCAGACTCACAACCTGATGGCGCTATATCCAGACCGGATGCTACTGATGACGGCGCGGATGTGAGGTCATTGATAACCCAGTTACGCGAAGATGGCGATGACTCTGGCCAAAAGGCATTTGAGGAGGCCGAGATGCGGCGCAAGATGGGCGATAATGAGAACGCCTACTTGCTCTATTTTTTCGCAGCCAAGCGCGGCCACGCCTTAGCAGCAATGGTTTTGGGAACTATGGCTGACCCAATATATTACACCAGCGTTACCAGCGCCCTGGATGCCCCCGATCCGGCTCAGGCCATTAAGTGGTACAAGATTGCTATAGCCGCTGGCGATAATGGTGCGAAACAGAAACTTGCCGATTTGGCTAGGCGCATAAAACAACAAGCTGAAGATGGTAGCAGCGAGGCGCAACGTCTGATGCTGCAGTTGCGATAATGGGAACAATTGGAATGAACAAGAGATTTATTGCCATCATTTTATTGTTGATGGTTGGAAGTGTGGTCGCGGATGACAAAGGACGTTTGAGTCCGTTGCTGATCCCCGGAAAACAAACCCTGTATCAACGTGTCCTGGCCGTACCTCAGGCCAAGATGTATGCGTCTACGAAAGAGCAGGGCGGCAAGGACGTTGTCCCATTTACCGTCTTTTATGTCTACGACAGGAAGACGGTAGGTAAGCGTGAATGGGTGCGCGTAGGTACCGATAGATTTGGGGCCGTAGCAGGATGGATTCAGTCTGGAGATACCATGGAGTGGAATCAGGGGCTGACGGTGGTGTTCCGTGATCCCCTGGGTGGTGATCGCAGTCTGCTGTTTCGTGACCGGGATGCGTTAAAGAGTTTGGTAGATGCAAAAGACAAGGCCGCTTATAACGCCCTGCAGCGAGAGGCCCAGTCCGGGACTATGAGCGACGATTCCCCGGTGGTGGCGATCCAGCCGGATGTACACATAGATATACAGAATGACTTCTATCTTGTTCCGATACATAAGTTTGAGGACGTATTCATCGGTGCGGAACGGGCCAGGATGCTGCAGGTATCCAGCGTACCGCTTGAGTATGAAGGTCCTGCCGTTGATGCCCCGACTAAAAAGAGTAATGAGCAGCGCAGTTATAGCGCCGGGATAGTATTTGCCATCGACTCAACCCTGTCGATGGACGAGTATATTGAGCGAACCAAAGGCGCTGTTAAGAAGATATTCAATAGCCTGAAAAAAGCTGACTTGCTTGGGCATGTCAATTTTGGTCTGGTCTCATTCCGGGATAACACCAATGCTGCCCCAGGTATCGAATACCTTACCCGTACCTATGTAAAACTCGATGAAGGGCAGAGCGCCCAAGGTTTTCTATCCAGGGTGGAAGAGCTTTCCGCCGCTAAGGTATCCAGTCAGGATTTTGTGGAAGATGCCTACGCTGGGGTTAAGCGCGCCATAACCGACATGAACTGGAAAAATCACAATGCGCGCTATGTGGTGTTGATCACCGATGCCGGTGCGCGTGGTGAGAGCGATCCGCTCTCCAGTACCGGTATGACGGCTGAAGGTCTGCGCCAACTGGCGCAGGACAATGGCGTATCCATTTTTGTCCTGCACCTGCTTACTCCTGCCACTAAGGCCAATCATGTCAGCGCCGAGGAGCAGTATCGGGAGTTGTCAGATGTGCCTGGGATCGGCAGCCTGTATTATGGGGTGCCAACCGGTGATGTGGTGGAGTTCGGTTATGTACTGGACGCCCTGGCGGCCCAGATAACAGATCAGGTCAAAATAGCCGCCAAAAATACGCCAGATAACGGTGAGATTGTTGAGACCCAAGTGGCTAGCAGTCAGCCGGCTGCTACCCCGCAACTGCAGGAGTTGCAGAAGAAGGTGGCCAAGCTTGGTTATGCGCTACGCATGCAGTATCTGAAAAAGGACGACGGTGGCAAGGTACCGAACGTATTTAACGCCTGGATCCTGGATCGTGATTTCAACAACCCGGAGAAGAAGGTCCTGGATGTAAGGGTGTTGTTGACCAGAGATCAGCTTTCGGATCTGCATGATATCCTGAAGCAGATATTGAATACGGCGGAAGAGGGACTGCTATCTCCCAAGAACTTCCTGAATGAACTCAAGAGTCTTGCTGCCACCATCTCCAGAGATCCGGAAAAACTTGGAACCACTACGGCAGTGACGGCCGGTGAAGGCAACAGTCTGGCGGATCTTGGCTTTATGCGTGAGTATATTGAAGATCTTCCGTATACCGCGGATGCCATGAAGCTGTCACTACAAGATTGGCAGAGTTGGTCGGCTCGCGATCAGATAAAATTTATCAACGAGCTGGAATCCAAAATCAATTACTATAAAGCCCTGCATGATCATACCGATCTTTGGGTAAGTCTGGATGGAGGCCCAGTGGATGGGGATTCGGTATTTCCCATCTCATTAGATATGTTGCCGTAGGTTTTCAGCATGACAGACAATAATGACGCAAGCCCACCGCAGAGTGGGGCGCTAATCTATCACTTGCGGGATGTTATAAAGACTAGAGAATCGGAGGGTGTGGCCTTCCGTCTGAATGTGCCGAGCCTGCAGATTGCCCAGGGTGAGAAGATCGCTTTGATCGGAGAAAGCGGCTGTGGCAAGTCGACCCTTCTGGATATGCTCTCATTCATCCTGCAGCCAAGCTCGGTCGGCTCTTTTCGCTTTCGTCCGCAAAACAGCGGGGAAGCGGAAAAGAAGCAGGCAAATAATTTAGAACCCATAGATATAAAACGCTACTGGGATCGCGGTAAGCAGAATACCTTGGGCGATCTGCGGCGCCATCACATCGGCTATGTCATGCAGACCGGCGGTCTATTGCCTTACCTGTCAGTGAAGGACAACATCAATCTGTCGCGCAACGTGCTGGGTATGAAGGATGACGGTACCGCTGAGCGTCTGGCGAAAGAGCTGGGCATTCATCACCATTTGAACAAGTTGCCGGAAGATCTGTCGACGGGTGAACGTCAGCGCGTGGCCATCGGCAGGGCCCTGGCCCATTATCCCTCTATCGTTATCGCGGACGAACCGACCGCGTCCGTTGATCCGTTTGCGGCAGAGAAGATCATGTCGCTCTTCCTGGAATTGGTGGAAGAGATGCACATCACCGTAATCGTTGCCAGTCACGCCTGGCAGCACATTAAGCGTTTGCAGTTGCGGCGTCTCTCACATCATACCCAACGTTCCGGAGATGGAACGGTGACCGAGACGGTGGTGAAGGGATAGTCCATATCCATTATTTGTTGTACAAGACCTAAGATACACGACCGGAAATAGCATATGCGTCCACTTAAGACTTTTCGACTGGCTACCCGCGACTATCTGCACGAGTGGCAGATGTCAGGCTGCTTTATCTTGGCTTTGGCCTCGGTGCTGGGACCGATGCTGGTGTTGTTCGGTCTGAAGTTCGGGATTGTCGGTGGCATGATAAATCAGCTGATTGAAGATCCGCGTAACAGGGAGATCATGCCGATCGGTAGCGGCAAGTTCACGTCCGAATGGATAGAGGCGTTACGCAATCGAGCGGATGTGGAGTTTATCGTGCCGCGCACCAGGGGCATAGCCGCGACCATGGAGATTACCAGCGCGAATACCCCGGGTATCTTTCCCATGGAGGTGATCCCATCCGCCTCTGGCGATCCACTGTTGGATGCAAGCGCGCCCGCTCCATCCGGACTGGATGGCGTGGTGCTCTCCCAGGCTGCAGCATCCAAACTCAAGGTTGAGCCTGGCGATAAACTGGATGGCAGTATCGTACGCAGATTTAATGATCAGAAAGAGCGGGCCCACGTCAATCTTAAGGTGTTGGCTATTGCCCCTGCCAGTGCGTTTTCCCGAGAGGCGGTGTTTACCTCGGTAGAGCTTGCCGAGGCATTGGAGGATTATCGGGATGGGCGTGCGGTTCCAATGTTGGGATGGCTGGGAGACGTAGGCGCAACAGCGCGCACCTATCCGGGTTTTCGCCTGTACGCAACATCCATCTATGACGTAATCGATCTGCACGATGGTCTCGTGAATCTGGGTATTGATGTGCGCACCAGGGTCTCGGATATCCAACTGGTGCAGCGTATGGACCGTAATCTCAGTATGGTCTACTGGGCCATTGCCATCATCGGACTGGTGGGCTTTTCTCTATCCCTCGGCGCCAGCCTCTGGGCCAACGTGGACCGGAAGAGCAAACAGCTATCGGTGCTGAGACTGGTGGGTTTCAGAACAGGCGACATCATGTGGTTTCCCATGATACAGGCGTTATACACCGCCTTGTTAGGATGGGGCCTGGCCGCGGCCATTTTTCAGATGGCGGCCTTGGCGATCAATGATATGTTGGCCAGCCAGATGGAGGTGGGACAGCATGTGTGTACCCTGGAGCTGGAGCACTATCTCATCGCGCTGGGTCTGACCATGGGATCATCGGTACTAGCTGCGGCGCTGGCCGGGTTCCGTTCTGCGCGTATCGAGCCGTCGGAAGGGCTGAGGGAGATCTGATCTTTGTTAAATATGAAGATGGTGGTTTTCAAACGGATATAACTTGTGATATGTTCGCATGAAATAACGCGAGAACATAACTAGAACTAAATTCCGCCTTGTTAAGGGTAGCTGAGGAGACTCTGATTCTATAGAGAGTTTGTGCGCGTGCGATTCTGATAGAGACGTAGACGACCTTTATCAGAATGGACTTGGAATAACATAATAGATAGGGAAACGGTAATGGATACCGGGTGTCAATGTTTGGTAACGCTGGCTCGCTTACAACAAATACCTGCTGAATACTCGCAACTGCGACACCACTTCGGCACTGGAGACGAGCCACTATCTGATAACGATCTGCTGCGTGCCGGCAAGCTGCTGGGTTTTAAGACGCGCAAGATCAACTCAACCTTATCCGAACTGAGTGGGAATATACTTCCCGCTATCGCTAAATCACCGGATGGTGATTACTTCATTATTGCTCGTATCAGTGAACCAGCCTCGGATCAATCTGATGCATCTCCAGTCGAGCAACAGGTACTGATCCTGAATGCGGATCAAACCACACCTCTGCAGATATCCCTAACCGAACTGGAAGCGCGCTGGAACGGCGAACTTATCCTCCTCACTAAGCGCGGCGGCATCGGGGAGTCCATCCGCGAGTTCGATATTCGCTGGTTTATCCCCGCCCTGGTGAAATACCGCAAGCTGTTTGGCGAGGTGTTGCTGGCATCGTTCTTCATTCAACTGTTCGCCCTGATCACACCACTGTTCTTCCAGGTGGTGATGGATAAGGTGTTGGTGCACAAAGGCCTCAGTACCCTGGAGATCCTGGCCCTGGGCTTCTTTGTGGTGATTGTATTTGACGCAATCCTGGGCGGAGTGCGCAACTATGTCTTCAGCCACACCACCAACCGGGTGGACGTGGAACTGGGAGCGCGTCTCTACAATCACCTGATGGGCCTGCCTCTGCCGTACTTTGAGGCGCGCCAGGTCGGCCAAAGCGTGGCTCGGGTGCGGGAACTGGACACCATCCGCAACTTCATTACCGGCTCTGCCCTTACCCTATGTATAGATCTGCTATTCACCATAGTCTTCTTCGCGGTGATGTTTTATTACAGTGTCACCCTGACCTTGATCGTGCTGGCCACCATCCCGTTGTACGTCATCCTGTCCCTGGTTATCACCCCCATACTCCGGGCGCGGCTGGACAAGAAATTCCAATACGGTGCGGAGAACCAGTCCTTTCTTACCGAATCGGTGACCGGGGTGGAGACGGTCAAGGCCTGCGCCCTGGAACCGCAGATGCAGCGCCGTTGGGAAGAGCAGTTGGCCAGATACGTCAACGCATCCTTCAGTACCCAATACCTGGGTAACATCGCCAACCAGATTGCCGGTTTCATCAGCAAGCTCACTACGTTGGGGATCATCTTCTTCGGCGCCTACGCGGTAATGGCCGGAGACATGACGGTCGGCATGCTGGTGGCCTTCAACATGCTGGCGGGACGCATCAGCGGCCCCATCCTGAAACTGGTGCAGCTGTGGCAGGATTTCCAGCAGGCCGGGATCTCCATCAAACGCCTGGGGGATATTCTGAACACCCCGCGCGAACCAGGCTTCAATCCCAACCGCAGCACCATGCCGCAACTAAAGGGCGAGGTGCGTTTCGATCAGGTGCGGTTCCGTTATCGTCCGGATGGACCGGTGGTACTGGATGGCATAAACCTGCAAGTACAACCTGGCGAAGTGATCGGTATCGTAGGTCGTTCCGGTTCTGGCAAAAGCACTTTGACCAAACTGATCCAACGCTTCTACCTGCCGGAGATGGGCCGGGTGCTGGTGGACAGTGTTGATCTGGGCGTGGTGGATACCGCCTGGCTGCGGCGCAACATAGGCGTGGTTCTGCAGGAGAATTTTCTGTTCAACCGCACCATCCGGGAAAACATCGCCCTGACCAATCCGGGCCTGCCTATGGAGATGGTGGTACAGGCCGCCAAGCTGGCTGGCGCCCACGAGTTCATCATGGAACTACCGGATGGCTACGACAACTTGGTAGGCGAGCATGGCTGCAATCTCTCCGGCGGCCAGCGTCAGCGCATCGCCATCGCCCGCGCCCTCATCACCAACCCGCGCATCTTGATCTTCGACGAGGCCACCAGCGCCCTGGACTATGAATCGGAACGCATCATCCAGGAGAACATGGCCGGCATCTGTAAAGGCCGCACGGTATTCATCATCGCCCATCGTCTCTCCACCGTGCGCCAGTGCGACCGCATCATCGTCATGGACAAGGGACAGATCATCGAGACCGGCAACCACGCACAACTCCTGGAGCAAAACGGCTACTACGCCAAACTTCACAGTTATCAGGACAACGTGCCCAACATTCGACCGGTGGTAACCAAGCCCCATCCAGAGGAACAGGTTAAAAAAGAACCGATGATGGAGGGACGGCCATCATGAATATCCGGCGCTTCTTAACAGACAGCAAAATGCAAGGCTACTGGGAGGCGCTGAAAGAGGCCTGGGCCAACCGTGCGCAACTGGGCGAGGATAAACGCAACCAACAGCCGTTGGAGTTCCTGCCATCCGCCCTGGAGATACTGGAAAGACCGCCATCACCCATCGGCAAACTCCTCTCCTATACCATCATTGCCATGTTCACTATCGCGATCGTCTGGGCCTGCGTGGGCGAGGTGGATATTGTA